>CALRKB020000026.1:0-65850 GCA_943367755.1 Rhizobium sp. Q54
TCACGCGAAGCTGTGCAGCAGGTGGTTCAGTTCACCCAGTCCTTGCTGCATCAAGGGAAGTCTGTGGAGCAAATCATGGAGGTGTTGATGCCTACCTAGAAATAACATCTGTTTTATTTCCCACCCTTCATAACCTTCCAAGTCGTGTCCTGAACTTGTTGTGAAAGTTTTGACATATATTTTCCTCTGGCAAAAAAGCGCGATCGCGTGGGGAGGTAGTGCCTTAAATAGGTAATGATGACGTTGTGGCAGAGTCTATGAACTTATATGGCATCTAGGGAAAAATAATTACCATTTTGCCGCTATTTCCGACGGGAAGCGGCGCGTAAGGATATATCCAAATCCGCTGCTGCCGCCATACCGAATAGTAAAAATGCCAGAATCCAAAACACTTCAACTAATTCGCCACTTTGATATGGTTTAGCCTCAGTTGCAATATTATTCAGGTAATTAAATCCTAGATCGGCAATATACATAGATACTCCCCCTGTACCAAGCAGTTGCCATGCACTAGCATATTTCCCACCTCTAAATGCTTGCAATAAAATTGCCGCAACAACTACCAGCAAAATATCCCCCAATGCATAGGTAATAAATAGCCCTGTCGCCAAGTTCAATTCTATGGGTTGGCCATTCTTTCCAGCCACAAAAGTGACAAAGCCAGCTAAAGCTACAGCCAGTATGCTGATTACCGCCACAATCAACCATTGCCCTACTGATAAGCTCAGCCGCCTATTGATGACTGACATTGCCATCCCTAACGACAAAAACACATAGGTAATTACGAAGAAAACATCAGCAAATGAGGGAAATGGAGGTTGTTTCAGGATCAGTTCTGTATAGGCAAAAATTAAGTTGCCAATTCCCCAAGAAATTACGCCAATACCAATACCCAACCAGACTAAGCGATTGCTAATCATCTTAGGGTTGAAACAGTTACGCAAGCACAAAAATCCGGTCGTAGCAATCGGCAATGTTTGGAATATGTAAATGCCAATGCGATACCAATATGGTCGGACAAATGTCCCGTTTGAGTTATCTGTGGGTAAACCTAGGAATAGATAGTATAAAAGTGCCAAAATTGCCCAGATTATGCTGCCAAAAATCACATACTGGATGGGTGGAAAGACAGTCGTCGGAGCTGGAGACTTCGCTTTACTCATAATCGCTTGGGCATTTGTAGGTAAATGAAATTCAATCTATTGCCAAAACTGCCCGTGAGGGGTTTTACTTAACCAAGTTTGAAATTTTGTCAGTTCATCTGGTGGCATTTCTTCGATCGCACCTCTAGCAGCATTCAAGAATAAAGTATTGCCAAAGTGGGACTTCGAGATTTGATATAACTCTTTAAGCAGGATCTGCATCTGACGATCGCCCCAGTAAGGGAGGGGAATATTTGCGAGATCTTTAGCGCCAAGCAATTGTTCCAATTTGTCCATCCCATCAACCTGAGGGAACTGGCCCTTTAGCAATATTATCAGGATATCTTGCTTAAATAGACGTGCCTGTCTGGCTCCAAACAGATCTTCGATCTCCAGATAAATAGTTTGTAGTACCAGTAGACAAGCTTTCACTAAAGAAACATCGATTTGACTAAAGTAGGTTTGATTAGCATCTGGCTGGGAAGAGGCTGGTTGAGTAGGAACTGGCTGGGAAGAGACTGGCTGAATAGGGACTGGCTGGGAAGAGACTGGCTGAACTGCTGGTTTAACTGCTAGATTTTGCTGAGTGTTGGGCTTAACTAGATTTTTGTCAAATATAAATTTCCCCCATACGCTGAAACGACTGCTTTCAGGTTCTTCTAATAGAATACAAGTCATGTCTTTGTTGTCTACTAAATCCCGCCAAAATAGTAAGGCTTTTTCGCGATCGCTCCCGAACATATTCAGTAAACGAAATGTCTGATCTTGATATAAGAGGATAGGTATTTTCTTATCTTTATTGTTGGGATGGGAAATACTGGTAATTTCTACATCCTGTCGATTCAAAATAAACATTATTGCTGTATATGCTTGGGCAGTGGTTTTCCTATCATGGCGATCGCTGAGTGGATTGACTACTATCTAACCAATACTACCTAACCAATACCTAGAAGAGGCATTAAGAATTTTGGTACAGGCGCGATTACCAGTAACATCATACCCAGAAGCGAAAATCCTAAAGCATCCCGCCAATTAGGCAATTCTGTTGCTTCATCTAAGACTGGCTGCTTGTAGCTATTCACCAGGAATAATACCAGGGCAAATGAGCATAACCAGGAGCGAGCAATTAGAGATAGTGCGAGTAATAACAATCGCGCCACCTTCCCAATCGTGGCTACCCTACGCACGCCAAACATCGCATGGATGAGATGACCTCCTTCGAGTCCACCTAGAGGCATCAAGCCGATCGCTGAAATTGCAATACCTAAACACCCCGCCAGCCCTAGTGGATGCATATCAACAGCACCACTACTAAAACGTCCCCATGTGACTGCCTGTGCCACAATTGCCATCAACATCGAACTGCGCAGATCGAATGGCAATAGATTGGCGGTTAAAAAACTGGATGGTGTAGTCGCCACCAGAGCCACTGCGGGTGATTGGAGAATGCCCCAAATAAATAGGGCTAACGATAAGCCTAACCCCGCAATAATAGGTGCGATCGCCAGATCGAATAAGGCGCGCCGGTGCGGTATGGTACCCTGCGGCAAATTGAGCGTGCCAAGACAGCCAAAGCTACCAACAAACGGGATGAAATAGGGTAAGGACAAATGTAGTTGATAGTGTCGTGCCACGCGATCACGCACTAATTCACGGCACAAAAAAATGGCGATCGCACCCGCTAAATAAGGTATGCCAGCCTGCAATGAAGTAATGGCATTGGTGATCGCGATCTCTAAATCAAATTGCCCAACTATGGTTGAGGGGATTGTGGGAGTGCCTGCCAAAACAGTAGTTAGAGCAGTTGCCAAAATTAAAATTATTGGTAAAGTTGCAATCTTAGACTTGCTACCCAACTTACTACCTTGGTTGGATGCATTTGACACATTGGCTAAACAGGTACGAGGGATGAGAGCAAAGTAGTAGCTAATATCTTTAGTATCTCCATCTGTTTCAGCATCGCGATCTGGAGCCTGCACATCGCGTGTTTGTAATAACAACAAAAAGCGATCTCCAAATTTTTGCTGTACGTTCTGACTAACTAGCCTATAGGCAATTTCTGTGGGCATCTCACTGGACTTGGTCTGGGTCTGAGAGCGTAATTGCCCCTCACAGATGATCGCCCGATCGTAGTACTTTATTGCCTGTAGATAGAAAACAGAGAGAGGAAAGCAATTTTTCAGGATTGCCTCCTCATCCTTAGTTAAGGGTGATGGTAGGCTTGGTCTACTACTGATATCTGTGGCGATCGCAGCCTCTAAAACCTCAGCATAGGCCACATCTAACGCCGAGATGGGTGGACGGGTGAGGTTGAAATATAGCCAGGCACAAATCAGATAGGTAGAAATTGCCAGAAATTGCGGTAAGGGGCGATGGATCAGGATTTCCCAGCCCACAATCGACATGGGGGCAAATAGTAAAACCAGCCATAGTGATAAGGGCGATTTGACGCCGCGCCTCAAACTGAGATAGGTAGCTAAGATGCCCAATCCCACAAGTGTTAGTAAGTTGCCGACACCAATTGACATAGACTAACTCGCTACTGCAACAGGATTATTTTGATTGGTTAAGAATGATTCCACGACTGTGACATCATCAGGACTACCAATAATCAAGGGTGTTCGTGCATGTAGCTTTTGCGGTACAATGTCCAAAATTTCATCCTTACCCGCGATCGCCCGCCCACCTGCTTGAGTTACCAGATATGCCAATGGTGCCGACTCATATAACAGTCTTAGTTTGCCATCAGGGCGATCGACTGTACCAGGATACAAAAATACACCACCCTGAAACAGAATACGGTGAATATCAGCGACCAATGCACCTGAATAGCGAGCGGAATAACCAGGCTGACGATGAATGTAGCGAATGTAATCGCGCATGGGCTCCTCCCACTGACAATAGTTACCTTCATTAATGCTGTAGGTCGGCCCATGTTTGGGAATACGAATGTTTTCCTGCGACAGAATAAACTCACCTAAACTGGGATCTAAAGTGAAAGCATGAACGCCTTTGCCAATAGAGTAGACGAGCATAGTGCTGGAACCATAAAGTATATAGCCAGCCGCAATCTGTTTATGACCTGGTTGGAGTAAATCCTTAGCTTCTCCAGTTTCATCTATACCTTCTTGTTGACGGACGGAGAAAATCGAGCCAACCGCTAGGTTTGCGTCAATATTGCTGGAGCCATCAATCGGATCGAATAGCAGCGTATAGCGACCAATCGGACAGTTCTCGGGGATATAGTATGGTTCTTCCATCTCCTCAGAGGCTAACCGACAAACCAAGCCGCTTTGCTCAAAGGCACGAATAAATACGCGGTTAGCATATTGATCCATCTTCTTAACCGCTTCACCCTGCACATTGATTTCCCCAGTCACACCCAAGGCATCCTCCACCAGACCCGCATGACTGAGATGTCGGGAGATCATCTTGCCAGCTAAACCAATGCGGCTCATCAGTGAGCTGAGATCGTAGGCATCCGGTGTGTAAGCGCCAAGCTGTCCAAGGACATGGCGTGAGAGTGTTGTAAAGTCTCGGCTTAAAGCTGTTTCTTGGGCAGCATTGAGATGGATATTGTCTGTCATCGCAGGTTCCTTCCGTGCTTAGTCAAAGCCTATTAGTACCTAGTTTAGCTAGATTTTGCACTAGCTTGGGTAGAGATTGGACAGATATCGGACTATGACAGTGGCGATCGCCACAACCTGCAACTAATAAAAAGCAGGCTATATGCCTGCTTTCGTAATTACAAAGTATGCAATATTAGCTAGCCAATTAGAACTTTAGCTCTACTGCTTGCACTTTTTCTACCTGCTTCTTCTTCAGAACCAGCATAATCTGCGAAGCGATCACAGAGGCAAAGAAGGCCAGTAGCCACTGAATCCGTCTGGGATCTTGTAGTACGATTTCACGATCCTGTTGCCCAAACCCACCAACATTAGGATTGCTTGATAAAGGTTCGCCAGCCTTAACTTCTTGGCCTTCGGTAACCAAAAGTTCAGGCCCTGAAGGAATTGTTTCTGTCGCAGTAGCACCATCATCAGACTTAATTGTGACCTGATAGCCACCAAAGATGCCTTCATCTTCATTTGGAGCAATGGGTGCGATCTCGCTGATTCTGCCAGCAATTGGCGCTGCGTAGAAATTGTTGTTGCTCTTCTGTCCGGTTGGATAAATTTGGCCGCGACCTCTATTACCACCAGCGTGTACGGAATATTTGAGGAAGTGAACGCTCTTATCAGTCGCAGGATCGGGCGATAGAACTGGGAAAACAATCTCTGAATATTCGTCCCCGGAAATAGGGCCGACAATTACGATATTTTCTTTATCTTCGCTATAGGGTTGATAGTAAATATCTTGCGTCTTTTCTTTTAGCTCTTCAGGAATGCGATCTTCAGGCGCAATTTTGAAACCTTCGGGCAGCATTAAAACCGCACCGATATTCAGCCCAGCCTTTGTCCCATCTGCTGCTACCTGCTGCTTATTATGGTCGTAGGGAATCTTAACTACCGCCTCAAACACGGTATTAGGTTCTACGGCTTGTGGTATTTCCAGCTCAATGGGCTTTTGCGCTAGGTGACAGTTCGCACAAACAATTCTACCTGTGGCTTCTCTGGGACTTTTATATGCTTCTTGAGCAAAATATGGATAAGCCTGTGCGGGTGATGCCATTAGTCCGTCGATCAGAAAGACTAGGGCAGCTAGCACAACTAATATAGTTTTCTTCATTTACTTGTATCGATGATTGCGAGATTTGAGAAGTGCCGACGAATAAATTTTTGAATTTTTGCGATTTTAAGACCACCAGGGCTCTTCACCAGTGCGGAAATCGGTTTCAGTCCAGGGCGAAAATATTACCTTATCATCGATGACTGTGGTATGTGCCAGCGCCAATGATAAAGGTGCGGGGCCGCGCACGACTTTACCTTCGTTGTTGTACTGAGAACCATGGCAGGGACACATAAATTTGTTCTCAGCCACATTCCAAGGTACAACGCATCCTAGGTGAGTGCAGACCGCATTAATGCCGAAAGCGGCAATCTCTCGATTATCAGTAACTACCACATAGGTGGGATCGCCCTTTAAGCCCTCTGCTAGAGTGCGATCACCTGCTTGGTGAGTTACAAGATACTGGGAAGCAACCAGGTCGTTACCCAGGGCATCTTTAGCTGTGATACCACCACCACTGGCCCCACTAGAAGGTGGGACAAAGTATTGCACTACGGGGTAAAGTGCACCTAATGCTGTAACACCAACTGCGCCGCCGGTCAGAAGGTTCATAAATTGACGACGACCCATGCTGGGCACGTCACCAGATACGGAAGCTTGACTCATACTCGTACTTTATATCCTTTCGCTTAAGTGTAACGATCTTCGAAGGCTAGGCATTTGCGACGCGATCGCGATCTATATTACATTTTGTATCGTGTTGCTTAACCATCATATCGAGAACCTTGCAGTTCATATTAGTTAAATTGCAACGAAATGTTAACGAATGTCAGCCGATCACTTTATTCCTGATTCGATCGCGTTTCATTGTGGCGGCAATATGTATCCTGAAAGGAATCGCCTTAACCCAAGCTTCACAAAAAAACTAAATCATCTAGTCAAAACATACTAATGCAGACTGTCTGGCAACAACCTGAGCTTATTTTGCATAGCAAGCGCTTATACCGTAGCTTTGAACATTGGACAGGCAAGCCGTTAATAGAGACTATAGGCACCGATGCCGAAATAGGGCGATCGCTGTTTGAAGCGCCATTTATCCTGGTTTCTCATGGTATGGAGCGCGACCCGATCTTAAACTACGGCAATCAGGTGGCATTGAATCTATGGCAAATGGATTGGGCGCAGTTTACTAGTACGCCATCGCGTCTTACCGCCGAACCAGTGGCACGGGAAGAGCGCGAACGTCTTTTGCGTCAAGCTGAAACTCACGGCTACATCGATAACTATAACGGTATTCGCATTTCGAGTACGGGGCAGCGCTTTTACATCAAGGCGGCGATCGTTTGGAATGTTTTCGACGAGGAGCAGCAAAAATGCGGTCAAGCTGCCACATTCAGTCAGTGGGAGTTTATTTCTGGTTGAATCTTGTTTTTTTAACCTTAGGTTCTCGCACCTCTTTGAAAATATGCATTTTGCTCACTGTATAGGTAGCCACAGAGGCGATAAATGACGCAATTATAAATGCGATCGTATCTCGAAGTTCTATGGGTATTGGTACAGGAAAGAGCAAGTAGCGAATCAGTAACGAAAAGGCAATTGTCACTCCCATACCAGCTAGTTGGACGGCGACGTAGGATACAAATTTATATTTAAAAGAGCGGGTTTGCGTTTTCTGAGTTTGAAAGGTGAAGCGACTCTGCAAAATGTAGCTCAAAATAATACCAACTGTGTATACAGCCACAATTGAAATTACAAATTCCTCTGGCGATCGCTGGAGAAATCCCCCGATAATATGGCGCAGGATAATCACCACAGCAGTAACAAATCCCCCCACAATGAAGTAGGTGGGATATTTGCCAAATAGATTGATTAGTTTGCGTTTCATTTACAAGTTGTCAAGAGATTAATCGTGAGATCGCTGCGAAACTGGGCGAACTCTCCAAATAAAATAGTGATAGTCGCGACAGGGTAAAAAGCTAGCATTATTTCTGCCACTGAGAATAATAAATATGAAAAATATCGAGAACATAATCGCTTGCAATAGAGCTGTGAATAGCAACCCGATGATATAAGAAATCCATCCAGGCGATTCGGGGATTCCGATTGTGAAGAGTCTAATTGCAATCAACACGACAATTAAAAGCGTAACTACTACAGAGATAATGCCGACTAAAATCAGCAACCTGGTGCCAACCACATCAGCATATACAGAAATGGAACTGAGTCCGTGGGCAACTAGGTTGATCATGCTCATTTTTGACTTGCCCGCTAGCCTAGTGCCTCGATTAGTAGGGATTTCCGTATAGGGTACCTTTGCCCTTTGCAGACCAGCCGCATAATGATTCCAAATTTCTGCTACAGCCACCAATCTACCCAAAATTCTATAGGGGATAATACTGAAGTTGCCGATGCGAATTTCATGTCCTGTGAGCATTCGATAGAAGTTTTTGTATAGTCCATACAGCATCCTAAACACTATGCCTTCCGAACGCTTCATGCGTCTAGCAAAAATCACTTTCTGTCTGCCTTCGCGTCTATAGGTTTCGATTAATCTCAGGGCATCCTCTGGCTTATCTTCGCCATCGCTATCCATTACCAAGACTGCTTCGCATTTTAAATTCGCTTCAACATATGCTAGGGCGATCGCGATCGCTCTTTGGTGTCCTATATTTCTTCTCAGCTCCAGAACATCGATTTTTGCGATCGTATTAAATCCATCAGTTAGTAGTTCGCTTGGCAGAGGTGTATTGGAGGCATCATCTACTACTAATATTTCTATATTTAGACCCGCTGTGGCTAAAACCCAGTCTAGGGAATGCAACAACTTTAGCAATGATTCCCAATCATTAAATACGGGGATTACAATAATAACTGCGAGCAGCGTATCATCCACATCACTTTTCTCGTGCAAACTTACCATGTTTCAGTCCTTAGATAATCAATCCCCACTTTTTAGCCTGAACATCATTCAGAACTACAACAGAAGTTGGAGACAAGTTCCAAGTCTTTACCGTTGGCTTGAGCAACTTCTTGAGTGCATCCTGTAGCGGTGGTAGCCACATCTCTTTATGTCCTTTGATCACTAATATCAAGCTAAAACTGGCTTTCGACAGATCAAGTGTTTGAAAGAGGTTAGGCAATTCTTCCCATGTAGAATGACGTTTCAAGTGAGTTGCCACAAATAAGGTAAGCGCATTAGTAAGCTTCTCTTGGACTCCTTTGATAAAGTTATCAAAATTCGGCTGTGTTTTGGGACGGGGCGAGCTAGATTTCGCCTCGACAATCCACACTGTCAGTGAATTTTGGCGAAGCAGGAGAAACTCTGCTATCTTCACGCCATGCTTATTATCGTCATCCTGGATATTCTGGTAAGTTTTACTTTTCTCAATGTAGAAGTAATACCCCTCTGGATAGGGGCCAAATATCATTCCAGATTCCTCAATTGGTGCGGTTGTCATTTCAATGCCAGTTCAACTTCTTCTTTATAGAGCCGAATTGACTCATCAATAATTGGATTATCTGGTAACCCATCCCTGAGATTTGCAGTATGCCATTGATCTCCTTCTTCATAAATTATTGAAATTTGCAGGTCGGATTTTTCCTGCGCGATCAGAAATAGCTTCTTGAGCACAAAGTAAGAGTGACTTGCCATAAAGAATTGGATTCCACAATCAGCTAGCAAAGCCACAATATTTAGCAACTTTGAAATTGCATCTGGATGGAGTGCTGATTCTGGTTCATCGATGAAGACAACCGAATTTGTGTCAAGGTAACGGTTCCCTAGTAAGGTGTCGAGAATGGCGATTTTTTTGATGCCCTCCGCTGTTAAGCCAATTGGGAACTTTTGATTCCCCTTTTTGAACTGCCAATGCCCCGATTTTTCATCATATTCAACCTTGCCGTCCAGGATTTTCTCTAGGCTGCTTCTGGCATTGGCAAAATGCTTGAAATTCTTGCCACCTTTGGGAGATTGGCGTATTGCTCGTGCAAGATCGAGGTAGGTATCATCAAAACCAAATGTCTTGCTCTGTTCTCGCGATTCTAGAATAATATGATGCAATGACATAACTTCTTTGGTGGGCAGGAAAATTGAGTTGCTTTGCCGAGGTAAGACATGATTTTCCAGTGTCTGAATACTTTTGGTTGTATCTTTCCCAAATCCATAGGAAAAATCTCGCCCGTCTAATTTAATCTGAAAGGAGAGAGGAGTATCCGACCCTTTGCTAACGATATCACCAATTTTCTCCGTCTCGAAAGTCCAATACAGTTTGTCTGCTAGAATTTCAGAAGCACTACGCGGCTCATTACCTCGTTTATATTCTTCTAGGGTTCGCATAGCGCTATAAAGAGCTTTGAGCAATATTGTCTTTCCTGTACCATTATGACCAATTATTAGATTGATACTACCTAAGTTCGCACATTTAAGCTCGTGTATTGGCCCAAAATTTTTGAGTTCAAGGCTTTCTATTAATCGACTCATTAACCTAATCTCCTAAAAATCCCATTCCTCAAATAATTCGGCAACGGCGATCGCAAACCCTGGCACCACATCTTCTCCATCTAGATTATCTTGGGGTCTTAATAAGCGATCGGGTTCTGGAGAATGATAAACCAGCACGTATCTCTCATCGGGATGGATTACCCAAACTAAACGAGTCCCATTCTCGAAATACTCAACAATTTTTTGATGAATCTCTTCGACCGTGTTGCCAGGGGAAAGAATTTCAACAGCTAGATCGGGCGAACCCTGAAAATAACCGCGAGGAGGGCGCTTTAAACCTTTGAGTCGTTCTCTAGCAACAAAGGAAACATCAGGTGAGCGTCTATTTCCTGATTTAAGGGTAAAGGCTGTACTGGAATCACACACTGCTCCTAACTTTTGGCGCTGCACCAATGTGGTCAAAAATGCTACCAAAAGACAGGCGGTATAAGCATGCTCCATGTCTGAATTGCCCATATCCACCAACTCCCCATTTACTAGCTCATAACGGTTACCATCTCTGGGCAGTGCCATGAATTCCTCATCAGTCCAGATTTTCTGCTCCGTTGCCACAGTCATAGCTCAACCCTCCTGAGATTTGCCCGATTGGCTGCTTCTAGCTTGTAACCTATCATATCCTCAAAGTTCTGCATTACTCTCCTAGTGCAAACTGACCGTTTAGCTTAAATGCTCTACCCGTATCAGTATCAAATGCCCAGGCACTGATTTCTAATTTTCGCTTTGGTAATAAAGGCAATTTATCTAAGCTGATCTGTGTTTGCCAGCCAGAATTAAAATAGTCAGACTTACCATAGGCTTTAGCGATATCACCTCTAGGGAATTGGTTATCCACTACGGCAAACATAATTGATTTAGTGTCAGTATCCTTGTAAGCAAGAATGATGGCATCAGCAGGTTCCTGTTTGTGCGGTAAGATTGCCCATCCGCTAGCAACATAATTCTTGGCATCAGATTTACGCAGACTATCAAAATAGCCGTAAGTATCTTGCCCATTACCACTAATATCCTCAGCGATTTTACTGGTGACTAGCGGCGGTTGCAGGAATCCATATTTATTAATGGGATGAATGCGATCGCGCACCACAGACACGCGCGGACTGATTTTATCCCGTAGACAATCTGACTGCACAAAGTTATCGATCATGAGCAAGCAGGCTTTACCCTGCAAGCGACTGGTTCTGGTGTAGCCCATCATTTGGATACTGAAAGCGGCGGTTTGACTGTGCAGTAGGAAGAGAATTGTAATTAGGACTGCGATCGCCATCTTTCCCCGCCACCAATTATTGAGATATCCCTGTTGCTGCGCGTGGTTAACCGCGATCGGGATGAGATGAATTAACGCGATTAATAAATACAGCGAAAAGGTCGTATACCGCGATGATGTCGCCTGCTCGATCCCAAATCCAACCCGCCCTAGCGTGGTAATCGATGCACTCAGTAATGAGTATGCACCCAACATCAGCCAACCGCGATTGGGATAAATCAGAACGGTACGATGTTTGTAAAAATACAGGCTAACTATTCCAACCAGGAGCAAAATTGCAAATCCCACAACAGATGCTAACAGGACAGTAGGCAAGGCAGTCCCAAATCCTAATGGAGTTCCTAGAAAAGCCAGAAAGTAATTTCCTGCCTCCAATGGATGCAACAGAGCATAGGCAAAACTGGGAGTCTGAGAGGGCTTTTGGTAGTTGTAGAAATACACCAAACAGGCGATCGCAAAGCTCAACCACCAGGCTAAAACTAATCGCTTATGGGCGAGCCAGTTGTGCCACGATGGTAGCAGCACGGGAAATACGATCGCCCAGTAGAGGATGCCGTTGGCATAGGAGAAGGTACTGACAATGGCTAAACCAAGACAGATCCCAAATTTGGTATTGAGGCTGAGTTGTGAATAGCAAACCGAAATCGCCGTGGTAATGCAGGCGATCGGGATAAAAACTACGACCTGGATGCCCCACAACCAGTTATCCCACTGCACGGGTGAGAAGATAATCAGGTTGGCGATCGCCGCTAGCAATAATCCCTGTACCGGACTGCCCCCCACAGTTAGGCGACTGAGACGGTATAGATTCACCGCTACAATTCCAGCGAGTAAAAACGAGATCAGCATCTCGTAGCGCACGTCCCAATGGGTGAATTGTGCTAGAGCTAAGAAAATTAGGCGGGGAAAAAACTTGCGACTTTCGTTGTGTTGGGCAATTAGATCGCCAAACGAGAGCGTGCCCTCCACCCATTTAGGCAGCAACCGCGCGATCGCCCATTGATCCTGAAAAGGGACATTGACGCTATATTTTATGATTAGTAGTCCTAATAGGCAGGCAGGCAAAATCGCCAACGCAAAAGCAATTGGCAGCAAAGCCCAGCGATATGGCTGGATATATTTCAACATTTAATTCTCAGGCGATCTTGCGATACACGGCACAAAGGCGGCTGGGTTTAAACACTTTTGCCTTGAACATAAAGTTAGGCGGCACGTTGATAATGGCGTGATCGGCGGAATTATAATATGGCTCGAACTCCTGCGGCATACCCTTAGGAGTAGATACGGTGTAGGGAATAGGTTGAAAAACTAGTTCGGTAAACTCAACCTTGCTACATTGCGACTGCTGGGCGATCTGGCTCAAGAAAGCCTCACTATGAAGCATAGTAAATAGATTAGCTTTAGTCTCTGGTTCTAGGGTGAAACTAGAGTCATAATGGTCAATGATTTTAAGCGGCATGTGGTAATTATGCTGATTTTAACTATGGCAATTGTAGTGTGAAAGGACAGGATCGTTAGTGGGCATATTGTGTCGTATGATTATTTATGGAATTAATCAAATTTTGTAAAGCGCAGCATATATGGATATTTTGTCATTCGGTTGGGTCGCATTATTGGGTATGTTTACGCTATCGATCGCCTTTGTGGTGTGGGGACGTAACGGCCTGTAGTACTTGTATTAGTTTTGTATTAGTTTAGATTAAAGAAAAATGTCAGGATCCGACATTATTGTCACAGCTTTCGTGTGGATAGCCTTTCTGCTACTCATTACTGTCACAGGGTCAGTTGGCTATCTTACCTTTATGAGTCGGCGCGATCGCAAACGCGAGAAGAGCTAGACCAAAATACACTGGGGTTGGTCCAAAATATTACCCCAAATTTAATTAATCTATACGTTCTCACGGCAAAATTCAAATTGCTAATATTGAGGTGTAGACATACCTTAATCTATCTATACTCCCTTAAAGGATACGAGGTATTTCTACATCTATAGTTAGACGATTTGATGCAAGTTAGACTCCGGGGCATTTTGTCAAGAGGGAGCAGGAAGGGGATGGAAATAGGGAGTGAAGTCAAGCTTTCTCGGACCCAACAATCGCTTCACCAGGTGAAACTCATCCTCAATTCTCCACCTGCGGGCGTACAGGTCTACGAGGACATCAGGAGGAAGCACTTCCGGTTCGAGGATAGAGGTGAGGTATCGATACCAGCCCTTACCTTTGGGAACTTCAATTAATATTTCTTTAACTAATGACAAGAAACGTAACAACTAGTCAAACATTCCTCTATCGCTTGAGGGAGATATTTCTTGGGAGATTTCTATATCTTGAGAAGGTCGCGATCTTGATTTCAGAAAATGTTTCGCTACAAACTTCAAAACAAGCTGCAAAATTTCCTGGGAAATCTAAACCTTTGGCGTAAGGGAATCTTTCTTACTGTCTTCTTAACCCTCTTTCTGTTCGGCTGGATGGCGTTTAGCCAGCAGACAGTTACGCTCAATCTCTTAATGACTGCCCCCGATGCCCAACCTTGGAAACAGGGACTAATCGCTGACTTCGAGAGAAAGAATCCTGGTATTCGCATCAACCTGATTGAGGGACCGAATGCTGTCAATTTGATCGAAGACCTCTATACTTCAGCATTTCTCCTGGGTGATTCTCCCTATGACTTAGTGAATATGGATGTAATCTGGACATCTAAGTTTGCGGCGGCTGACTGGCTCCTGGATCTGAGCGATCGCATTTCCCCAACTGAGCTAGCAGTATTCTCCCCCAAGGATTTAGAGGCAGGTCGTTATGAAGGCGGACTATATCGCATTCCAATCCGTTCCGATCTCAGAATGCTCTACTATCGTAGCGATTTACTAGAAGCAGCGGGATTGAGTCCGCCAGAAACATTTGATGATTTGATCGAGATTTCTCAAGCTTTGCAAAAGGATAAAAAAGTGAATTGGGGCTATCTCTGGCAAGGCCGTCAATATGAAGGACTTGTGGCCATGTTTATGGATATCCTGCAAGGATTTGGTGGTTTTTGGGTTAGCCCTACTACCCTTGAGGTTGGTCTGGATCGACCAGAGGCATTAAAAGCGATCGCCTTTCTGCAACAAACGATTGATACCAAAGTCTCTCCACCTGGAGTGACAACATACCAAGAAGATGAAACCCTCCGCTTTTTTAAAAGCGGCCAAGCAGCCTTTTTGGGAAGCTGGCCTTACGTATGGCCTCTCGCTAATGCCGAAGATTCCCCGATCAAAGGTAAAATTGGCATTAAACCGATGGTTCATGCTCCAGGGCAGAATGGAGGGGCATGTTTGGGGGGCTGGGGTTTAGGCATTGCCAAATCTTCTAAACACCCAAAGGAAGCTTGGAAAGCAATTCAGTACTTTACGAGTGCGGAGGTACAACGCCAATTAATTTTGCAGACTGGTTACGTACCTAGCCGCAAAGAACTGTTTACAGACTCGGAGGTTGTGGCTAAATATTCCCACTATCCTAAGCTACTGGAGGTATCTCAAAGTGCGGTTTTGCGTTCTCCCATTGCTCAATATGCGCAGGTATCAGATATTTTGCAACGCTACCTCAGTAGAGCCCTAACCACTCGGAATAATCCAGAGAAATTAATGCAAGCTGCGGCTAACGAAACACGACGCATCCTGAAGGCAGGATAATTGATGTAAGGGCAAATCCCCTAAAACAATATCACATGGTATTTTCACACGACTTGGAAGGTTATTTTGAAAGCCTTGCCAAATATGGAGTTTAGAGGATGGACATTTTCGCTTCTTCAACGGAAATGCTTGGTTTCAACCCTATGATCGAGTGTTAACCTACCAAGTCGTGATTTTCATCCTATTTCCGTGACATTCATCTATTAATTTCTTAATTCCTATGTTGAATCTGCACACAATCCGAAGTCAGGAACAACGGACAGGCTGGATCCTGCTATCACCTGCGCTACTCTTATTATTATTGGTCTTTGTCTATCCAATTGGACGAGCATTCTGGTTGAGCTTCTTTACTAAGAACTTGGGAACCAGATTACAGCCTGTTTTCTCTGGTCTGGATAATTATGTACGAATGGCAGGGGATAGTCGCTTCTGGCAGTCTTTTGACACGACAGTAATATTTACATCAATATCTGTGATTCTAGAGCTGCTTTTGGGATTGGGAATTGCCCTGATTCTAAATCAGCAGTTTCGCGGACGCGGCATCGTACGTACGATCGCGATCTTACCCTGGGCTTTACCGACTGCATTAATTGCTCTCGCCTGGACATGGATATTTAACGACCAATTTGGTGTCGCGAATGATATCTTATTGCGTTTGGGGTTGATTAAAACCGGAATCAATTGGTTAGGAGATCCCATATTGGCCGCGATCGCGGTGATTGTGGCCGATGTGTGGAAAACTACGCCTTTTATTAGCATTTTGTTGTTGGCAGGTTTGCAGTCGATTCCGTCCGACCTCTATGAAGCTTATGCGGTGGATGGTGCAACTCCCTGGCAGAGCTTTCGCCACATTACTCTACCGCTCCTACTACCGCAAATTCTAATCTCTCTCTTATTTCGATTTGCTCAGGCTTTTGGGATTTTTGACTTGATTGCAGTCATGACTGGTGGTGGACCTGGCGGAGCAACAGAAGTGGTATCGCTCTATATCTATTCCACTGTGATGCGCTACCTGGATTTTGGCTATGGCGCAGCTCTAGTTGTGGTGACATTTCTCTTGTTGGTGATAGCGGTGGCGATTGCTACTTTCCTGTTCAATAAATCTCGCACCAAAATCTCAGGAGTGATTTAACCTATGACATTAACTCCAGAAGCATCCACAAGAACCGACAATTTAACGCGAGATATCTCTCGCAAAATCTTTCTATCGTTAGCAGTTATACTCCTGGTGATTTTCTGTTTAGCACCAGTTCTATGGCAAGTACTAACCTCCGTTAAAGTAAATCAAGATATTGCTGCAGTTCCTTCTATCTATTTTCCCACGCGATTTACACTCAGTCACTACACTCAGTTATTTACCCAGTATCCATTTTGGCGCTATATCTTTAATAGTGCTTTTGTCTCGATTACTTCTACTGTAATATCTTTAGCGATCGGAGCTCCCGCAGCCTACGCACTGGCGCGGTTACGGCCCTGGGGTGGCAAAGTTATTCTTGCCAGTATTCTAATTATCACCTTATTCCCAGCAATTCTCTTATTCCTGGGATTATTGGAAATCATTCAATTACTGCGGCTGGGTAATAACTATCTAGCATTGATTATTCCCTATACTGCAATTAACCTACCGCTCACAATTCTGGTATTAAGAAGCTTTTTTCAACAATTACCCAAAGACTTAGAAGATGCTGCCAGAGTTGATGGCTACAACACATGGCAAATGCTTTTATATATCTTACTGCCGATGACATTACCTGCTCTCGTGACGACTGGGATTCTCACATTCATTTTTGCTTGGAATGAGTTTATCTTTGCGCTCACATTCATGACCCGTGACGAATTAAAGACAATACCCGTTGCTGCCGCCCAGCTAGGCGGTGCCTCCGTATTCGAAATTCCCTATGGTGCGATCGCAGCGGCAACAGTCGTAGGAACATTCCCTCTAGTAATGTTAGTCCTATTCTTTCAACGCAAGATTGTCCAGGGACTCACTGCTGGAGCTGTTAAAGGATAACCAAGGAGTTAAGATTTCCCCATCTACTTAATTTAGCTTCCCTACACCCCAACCAAACATGTCTAAACTAGAACTCAAAAACTTAAATAAAACTTATACACCCAAAGTCATTCCAGTTAGAGATATTAGCTTAACAGTCGATGACAGCGAGTTTCTTACTCTACTAGGCCCTTCTGGTTGCGGTAAATCTACGGCATTGCGGCTGATTGCTGGCCTGGAAGAACCTACGCGCGGCCAAATTAAGATTGGGGAGGAAGATGTTACGCATAAGCGACCGGGCGATCGCAATATTGCCATGGTATTTCAAAGCTATGCTCTCTATCCTCACATGACTGTCTATGAGAATCTCTGCTCAGGATTAAAACTGAAAAGAATTCCATTAACAGAAATTAAACAGCGTGTAGCAGCAGTCACAGAAGTCCTGGGATTGCAAGACTTGATGCATCGCAAGCCTGGTCAGATATCGGGCGGTCAACGGCAGCGGGTCGCTGTTGGTAGAGCCTTGGTACGCCACCCAAGCGTTTTCTTGCTAGATGAGCCACTCAGTAATTTAGATGCGCTGCTACGAGAACGAGTTCGCGCTGACCTCAAGCAACTATTCGCTAGTCTGAGTGCGCCTGTTGTCTATGTCACCCACGACCAAACAGAGGCAATGACGCTTTCTACCAAAGTGGCAGTATTGAATGATGGCTCCATTCAACAACTGGATACCCCAGAAAACATCTACAACCATCCCGCCAATCTTTTTGTCGCCGGATTTGTGGGCAGTCCCCAGATGAATTTACTCACATTGCCTCGTAGAGAGCGTCACGTCATCCTGGGTAATTTCTCCATCCCTTTGCCAGATAGTTTAGTGACATTACCATCTCATGCGATCGTGGGAATTCGACCAGAGCACGTTCGCGTTGCCAATCCAGACGATCCACAGGCGATTCAGGGACAAGTGTTTTTAGTGGAAAACCTGGGAATGCACAATTTAGTTAGCGTGCAAATTCAGAATCCGAGTCCAGAGATATCTATAACTTCTATCCGCGCACTATTACCAGCAGATCGAAGCTGGAGCCATGGGGAAATTTCTCTAACATTGTCGCCACAAAATATGCACTGGTTTGATGTGGATACTGGAAATTCTCTTCTTGTTAACAGCAAGTAGCGATCGCGTAAACTTGATGCATTTGAGATCATAAGAATATCCCAATAAGCTATATGGTTTTGGGCTGAAGATCTTTACACAGTATCACTTACACACCACGGGCAAGTCATGGAAGTCTCATCAGACCAGGTAGTAAAAGTATACATATCTTTATAGTGCCTGGGAGTTTTCCGCAATAGTTGCCAAGCTTCTAGGGCACTCAGATAATGGAACCGCTCGGGATAATATGTTTTCAAGAGCTCCTGCACCATGGGATAATAGTCAGAATTAAGTGCAGGGAAAATATGGTGTTCTGTATGGTGGGAAAAGTTGAGGTGCAACAGATCGAATATTTTAGGTACGCCAATGGAAAGGCTGTTAGCTAAAGGATCGTTAACCTCCGTCATCCTACAAGCCATGTGATTTGTGTAGATGTAGAAAATAATGCCGCTATAGCCCAAACCAATGGGTAAAAAGTAGCTGAGTAGGAGCTTTAATGGCTCAAATTGCAGATAGAAACAGATACCCAGGTGAATAGCACCAACGATCAAAAGCTCAAGCGCGATCGCAACACGATCCTTTTTACTGACCTTAAAAGCTGCTGGCACGTAGTCCACTGACTCATGATTGAATAAGAGTACAGATGTTAAGTTGCGAAAGGTATGTACGCCCCATGCCGTTGCCATGCCCACGATCAGCCAGAATCGATTCACAGTCAGCGAGGGCACAAATAAGTCTTGAATCCATTTGCCCCAGGTATTCGGTTGGTCGTATAGGTAATTGCGATCGGGATCGGCAAGGGAATTTGTTTTATTGTGATGCACGCGATTATGGACTGAATGCCATAGTGTAGGCGGCATCCACAACATGCTGAGTCCCAGCAGACCAATCGTTTTTTGCCAGAAGGAATTTCTAATTACACTACCGTGCATGAGATCGTGGGAGCTGAAGAGCAGCACGATGACGCTATTGCCCATCACAACTGCAAATGGCAAATATAACCAGCAGAGGTATAAAGGTATGCGATCGAGATAGGAAGCGATCGCCCAACCAACAATCAGGATCGCCAAATTAATGAATAGGATAAATAACTTACTTGGATCTGCCTGGAAAGCTTCGGCAGGCAAAAAAGGACGCAACTTCCTCGCATATTCTGCTTGTGGAATTAGTTTCTCTGCGATCGTTACATCCATCATTTATTTTTATGAATCGTCCGTAATAAGTATAGAAATGTGACTTTAACCAATGCTGATCTGTGTGTTCAGTTTTGTAAGATCAGTCTTTGATTGTATATTTTTCTGTTTTAGCCGCCAATTAAAATAGTAAGTATGCTTTCCTAGTGATATAGACCTAAAGTTGTCATATTACTACTGTAACTAATGATTGATGGTTAAATCTGAGGGAGTTAGAAAATTTCCTCAGAACTAAATAAATATTTTAGGAGGATCGCTATGATCGCTACACCACAGACGTCATCAATTGAAAGCTATGTCCCGTTTTGGGGTGACATAAATAGCAAAAATCCTTTAGCCTACAAGACAACGCGCCTGGCAGTGTCTGCGGTAAATACCGTCCAAATGGCAGTAGCAGAAGCCTATATTAATGGTTTAGAAGTACCAGATGCAGCCCTGATCTCTTTGTTTAACACCTGCATGCCAGTCTTTTTTAAGCACTTCCCCGCCCTATTAGCTCCCTACGAATGGGTACTAAAGGAAACCGACCATTTGGCAGAAGGCTCAAGGGAGTTAATGGATGTCCAGTACGACCTGCCCCAGTCAATGTTAAATGTGATGTTAGGAGATAGCAACATCATCTATCCCAAATATAGTATGGGCTTATGGGAGAAGGGAGCAGAGAATTTGGAGCAATCTCAAATTCAGATGATCGACGATCTAATTGAAAAATTAGATATTCAAGATGGCGATCGCATTCTAGATTTTGGTTGCGGATGGGGATGCGTGCCTAATTACATCATGTCTAAGTTCCCTAATGTGCAATTTACGGGACTGAACTTGAGCCATCATCAATGCGACTATATGCGGCAAAAGATGCAAGATCCTAAGAGTCATCTTAGTGCGGGTAGATTTACATTACTAGAAATGGATTTGAATGACGCGCAATTTGAGACAAAATTTGACAAAATCCTCTCTGTTGGGGTGTTCTGCCATGTTGGGAATCTGACGCAATCGTTCCAAAAGCTAGCTTCTTTCCTCAAGCCTGGTGGGAAAGTATTTATTCATATTATTACCGTGCGCACGCCCAATAATATCTCTAGTCCATTTACGCACAAATATATCTTTCCCCACGGTCGCTACTGGAACTTTGATGCTGTTCCCAGTCATAACAAAGACCTGAAGACGATTCAGCGATGGTACCTCAATGGTACGAACTATTCCCAGACTTTTGCTGCCTGGCTGCATAATTTCGACGAAAATCAAGCATTATTTAAAGACTTGAATTACAACATGGAATATGCCAGGTTCCGCCGAATTTGGCGATTTTATCTAATCTGGTTTGTGCGGAACTTTGCCAGTTGCGATGGCGAATATAACGGGAATGGTCAGTTCTTAATGGTTCATGCCTAATTGTCCATACCTATAAAGCGTTTCATATTGATGCGGATTGATGTGGATTGATTTCGACAGGGCAGACCTATGTGTCTGCCCGTACAGCTAAAATCAGTAACTTAAAAACCGCTATAGTTGTTTCTGCATAAGTGCTTCGATGCGGCTGAGTAAATCTGTCTGCGTCCAATTTTGATAGAGAGAGGCAGCGATCGCGGCTCCACCTGCTCCTACTCCTTCTTTGACAAATCCCTGCTCATAAGCTCGCAATTGCGGGAAGTGGGATTTGGCAAAGCTCAGTTGAGTCCCCAATAGCGGCACATCGCCAATTGTCTTGGCGAGTCCGACTGTATCGCCCGTAGGATCTTCTGATACCCAGCGAGTTGTGCCCACCACAATCTGATCGGGATTCCATGACCGGTTGTATGAGTGTGTGGCTGCAGGCATTCGGAACGAAATCGCCCTAGCTAGAGCATAAACCGCTAGCATTTGTGTTCCGCCTGCCAGCAGTACTCCGGCAGTACGACTAGCAGCGATCGCCATTGCTGCCACCACAATCTGCATGGGATCGCCCACCGCTGCAACGATCTCAAATGGATCGAGCGGATCGAGAATAGAGTCAGAATCATGCCTTAATTCTCTTGCTTTGAATTTCTGAATACCGGATTGCACCAGTTCCCACTTTTGGGTGTGATTGCAAACGGGATGGGAACTATTCACGCGATTTTGCGCCTCAATCCCTAAAGCTGTCAGTACTGCCAGAGCCGTAGTTGTCCCTCCCACCACGCACTCACTCAGAATCAAATAGGCTCCCTGTTGTGCGAGCTTCTCTCCCCAAGTTAATCCTTGCTGCCAGAGATGCTTTACGGTCTCTAACGGTAAAGCCCGACCCGTACTCAAGCAGTTAGCGGATTTGCCGCCTAAATCTATATACGTTACGGTCGGCGGTGTAGGTAATCCGGCGTTGAAAATATGGGTGGGAATATCTTGCCCTGCAACTACAGCACGGGAGATCAGTACAGGAGAGGCTCCAGCCACCAGGGGTGGTAATGGGAAGTTAATGTTTTGACCTGTAGCCAGAAACTCGGCATCAGCGATCGCGGTATATTGGCGCGATTCAGGTGTGGCTCCTGCCGCCGATATACCTGGAATCAGGCCTGTAGCTGTAAACCCTAACACACAGGCAAACACAGGGCGCTGGGCACGATATTGTTTTAACCATCTCTGAGCGTGTGGCAATTGCGTATAGGCACGGATCATAGGTTGTTAATTTGCGCAGCTTTAGTTCAATGTCTTGTTGCAGATTGGGGTAATCCTCTAGACATATTGTTCTCACCTATTAATCTTATGAATTTAGTTTATGCCAGTTTTATGCCGATTTGCGGTAGCTAGGGGTATAGACTGTCGAAACTGAAAATGACTGAAACAAAGTCTGATTTTTAGGTTTGAGCTTTGAAAGCCGATGATGAGATTTGAACTCACGACCTGCTGATTACGAATCAGCTGCACTACCACTGTGCTACATCGGCTTATTCCTGTAAAACGTGGAACAAATTATAGCATTTAGTGACTTTATAACTGCTCGATCTCTTAAATGATCGAGTAATATATTTCACAATTAGTGGTTTAGATAGACTCAATATGGAATTTGAAGCATTTATCCACGGGGTTCTTGCCAGTACACAGCCTGCCGCAGGCGATAATGCTAGCCGAACTCCGAATTTTAACTCTGCCAACATAGGATCTAGCCCATTTCGTCCCGTCCGTACCGCAAAGATCGCTTTTTATACAGCGATCGCTGTGGCGGCGGCGATTGCCTCTTTGACTGCAATCCCAGCTTTTGCGGTGGAAAGTACGTCTAGCATCCAAAACCTGCTTGCCAATAAAGGGTTTTATAGCGGTGAAATTGATGGCATTGAAGGTGAATCAACCAAACAAGCCATCATCAAGGCTCAGCAATTCTACGGTTTAAATACCGATGGCGTTGCTGGGGAGAGAACTCTGATTGCTTTACAAGCTGATAAAGCTGAGTCATCAGAAGCCTTGACGATCGCCACCAATATATCTGTTTCTGACCTACAGGCATTATTGACAAAGCGTGGATTTTACAAAGGTGCGGTTGATGGTGTGCTTGGATCCAGCACGCAAGCTGCCATTGTTGAAGCCCAAAGATTTTACGGACTCACCCCCGATGGTATTGTTGGCAGCAAAACGGTCGAAGCTTTAGAGGCAGATAAGAATACACCTCAGGTATTAGCATCTAGTTTCACTGAAGATGATGTTATCAATCTGCAAAAACTTTTGACCTCTAGGGGGTTTTATAGTGGGCCGATCAGTGGTTTCATCGGTGACTTAACGAAGGAAGCAATTCTTAAGGCTCAAAAATTCTATGGGTTGACCGAGGACGGTATTCCTGGCAAATCTACCTTAGCTGCCCTAGAAGCCGACAGTGAGTACAAAAAATCGGCGAAAACCGAAGATGTCCGCAATGTCCAGACTTTGCTATCAGAGCGTGGATTTTACAAGGGCGCGATCGATGGCGTCTTAGGTGAAGAAACGAAAGAAGCCATTCGCGCTGCCCAAAAGTCCTACGGTCTGACCGTGGATGGCGTCGCTGGTGCTGAAACCGTATCTGCTTTGAATGGTAGTAAGTCTAGGCGAGTATCGACGCGATCGACCTCGACGGATGGTGCCACCGCTAAGACTACAACCAAGACTGCTGCTGTACCCGACAAAACTCCCGAAAAACCTGTTGCCAAAAACACAGCGAAACCTAGTCCTGCCAGCAGAACCATCTCCGCAAAGCCCTCATCTGCTAAGACTGAGGTAAGCAAGACTGTTGCTGCTAAGCCTGCCCCCAAAGCTGAAAAGCCTGCAGAAAGTGCAGTTACGGTAAAACCTAGTTCTACAAAAACTACGGCAACTAAGCCCTCAAACGCTCATGAGACCGTAAACAAGGTCGCGGCAAAGTCTTCAACCGCTCATCCTGAGTCAGCCAAGACTGCTGCAACTAAACCTGCAACTAAACCTGCAACTACGGCAGATAAGACTGCGGTAAAACCAAGTACTGCTAAGCCCGCAGCCGCTAAGCCATCGACTCCTCTGGCCGAAGTAACCGAGACTGTGGCAGCCGCTAAACCTACACCCGCAGCCACTAAGCCCGCAGCGCAGCCTACTCCTGCTCAGACTGTAGCCGCTAAACCAGCACCAGTAACTCCTGCTGAAGCGACTAAGCCAACACCAGAGACAGCTACAACCGCAAGTGCACCTATTCAGGCTACTAATGCTAAATCAGGGGCATCTAAAAACGTTCAGGTATCAGAACTACAAAGTCTGTTAGCTACGCGTGGCTTTTTTACAGGTAGCTCTACTGGTATGTTGGACAACGAGACTAAAAATGCGATCGTGCGGGCTCAGAGCTTCTATGGCTTGACACCAGCGGATGGGGAGTTATCGACCGCATTAGTTGATAGTCTTAATCGAGATCCATTCATTGCAAAAGACAACTAGGTGCGTATGAAACTACTGAAGTTAGCTATTAATCTTGGTGCGATCGCAATCTGTATGGGCACCGCTTTAGCGCTTCAGTTGCCACGACTCAACAACAAGATCGCAGGCCAAACTCCCGAAGCTGACCGACAGCAAGTTGAGCAGGAGAAGACACGTCTTCGTCTGCTTAAACAGATACCAGCTAGTGGGTTTGGCTTGAACAATATCATTTCAGACCTCACATTCTTGAGCTTTTTACAATATTTCGGTGATGACAAAGCCAGGGTAGACAGTAAAACTGGCTACGGCATCAGTCCTAATTATTTTGAGGTAATCGTAGATCGCGATCCGCGCTTTCTCTATAGCTACATATTTCTTTCTACTAGCAGCTCGATTTATGCCGGCCAGCCAGGTCGAGCCACTGAACTAATGGGCAAAGCCGTAAAGTCTCTATCCCCAGAACAAATGGCCTATGCCTATACTGTCTGGCGGCGTAAGGGGGTTGATGAGTTGCTATTCCTTGGTGATGTGAAGGCATCCTTAGCATCTCATTTAAAAGCGGCAGAGTGGGTAGAGAGAGCAAAGAGAGCCAACAAAAAATTTAGCCCCGATCTCAACTTTGGCCCCACAGGTTTGTCAGAGGTTGACACTATAGCGGCGCGTTTGCGTGGTACAGCCGAGTTTTTGCGTAATAGCCTTGATAGCAAAGATAAGGAAAAAGTTGCGAAAAATATTAAACGAGCCAGAATAGCCTCCTGGAGCGACGTTTTGCAGAATGCCGTTGACAAAAAAACGCTGGAGATTGCCACCAACGAGCTGAATAAACTGGATGTCGATGTCAAGATCGAGCAAAATGGCACTATAAAGTTAGCGCCGCGTCAAGTTCCCTGAGCTTGCAATCATTCGAGAAATAAATCTGCATGATAAATAAAGGGGTGTGGCGTTTTTCTGCTAAGCAATTGTTGCTTACTCTTATAGCCACAGGCGCGATCGCCTACATTTCTACTTGTCTATACCTGTTCTGGCAACAACGTCATTTCGTCTTTGAACCCAGCGATCGCATCGATTCCTTTCCTAGCTCTCCAGATTTCCAATTACCATATCAAGATGTCCAGATCCCTGTAGGTAATAATGTCGATCGCCTTCACGGTTGGTGGATTCCAGCTCTAACACCCCATGAAAAATTCTCCGCCCTCCCTAATGAGCCAGTCAGGATCTTAAAATCACCAAAGACGATCCTTTACCTCTGTGGCAGGGCAGGCAACAAAACCCGCTATAACTACATCACACGGGCTAAAGCCCTACATCAGCTTGGTTTTGATGTGCTGATCGTCGACTACCGAGGCTATGGCCTGAGCGGCGGGATGTGGCCCAGCGAAGCACAAGTATATGAAGATAGTCAGGCCGCCTGGAATTATCTAACCCAGGTGCGCGGCATCGCTCCCGCTCAGATTTATGTCTATGGAGAGTCCCTAGGGGGAGCAGTAGCACTGGATCTAGTCGCGAAACACCCAGACGTGGGCGGCGCTATCATCCAAAGTTCATTTACGAAAATGGCTGAAGTTATTAAACTCAAGGAATGGTTGTGGCTGCTACCAATTGACCTAATCCTGACCGAAAGATTTGATTCGCTATCTAAAGTGCGATCACTTAACGCCTCTAATAACGCTTCTAAAGCTAAATCGCACCAAATTCCCATCCTGTTTATCCATGGCACAGCTGATGATGTTGTGCCCGCCCGAATGAGTCAACAGCTATACGATGCCGCCCCAGAACCCAAACAACTACTGCTAGTACCTGGAGCAGGACATTACAGAATTTATCAACCAGGTAGCAACTCATACCTAAAAGCGATCCAGAAATTTATCGAAAAAGCCGAGTCCGCCAAAATAACTCTTCCTGTACGAGCAGACACTCAGGTCTACCTTCCATACACAAAAAGCCTGTAAGTGTTGCTGCTCGCTCTGCGATCGCCATAGTTCGGTAAACCACACTCGTGTCAAGGCATCATCTTCCGCTACATTAGCACTCAGCTACGTAGAGTGCTAATCGCTCAAGTTAAATGTTGTTGCACCAGTAACTTAAGGCATAAAAGGCTGGCTGACAAAATATTGGCTTGTGATTAGCGATTTTACAGTTAACAAAATTTGCTGAGTGGATCAACGATTATGGCAACAATGTCTCTAAATGTATCTACCGTGAAGCCCCTAGGCGATCGCGTGTTTATCAAAATTAGCGAAAAAGAAGAAAAAACCGCTGGCGGAATCTTTCTACCCGATACAGCCAAAGAAAAGCCCCAGATCGGTGAAATTGCGGCTGTTGGCCCTGGCAAGCTTGATGATAAAGGTGTGCGCCAGCCCCTAGAAGTTAAAGTTGGCGACAAGGTACTTTACTCCAAGTACGCTGGCACCGATTTGAAAATTGGTACCGATGATTTTGTGCTGCTAGCTGAGAAAGACATTCTCGCGATCGTTTCCTAATTCCTAATTTTAGGACTACACATTAGGCACTTTATTCATCACTTTTCACCATTCACCGTAAAAACAGTCAAAAAATATGGCAAAGCGAATTATTTATAACGAAGACGCTCGTCGTGCACTTGAGCGTGGCATGGATATCCTGACGGAAGCTGTAGCCGTTACCCTTGGTCCCAAGGGCAGAAACGTCGTGCTTGAGAAAAAGTTTGGGTCTCCTCAAATCATCAATGATGGCGTCACGATTGCTAAAGAAATTGAGCTAGAAGATCACGTCGAAAACACAGGTGTTGCCCTAATTCGTCAAGCTGCCTCGAAAACTAATGACGCTGCTGGTGATGGTACGACTACCGCTACAGTGCTAGCCCACGCGATCGTTAAAGAAGGTATGCGCAACGTTGCCGCTGGTGCGAATGCGATTTCGGTCAAGCGCGGTATTGATAAAGCTGCTGCCTTCCTGGTAGAAAAGATTGCCGCTCATTCCCGTCCAGTCGAATCCTCTACCGCGATCGCCCAGGTCGGTACGATCTCCGCTGGTAACGACGAGCAAGTCGGTAAAATGATTGCCGAAGCTATGGACAAGGTGGGCAAAGAAGGCGTGATTTCGCTAGAAGAAGGTAAGTCTATGACTACCGAACTAGAAATCACCGAAGGTATGCGTTTTGATAAGGGTTATATTTCTCCCTACTTTGTCACCGATGCTGAGCGCATGGAAGCTGCCATGGACGATCCAGCAATTTTGATCACCGACAAGAAGATCGGTCTCGTTCAAGAACTGGTTCCCGTACTAGAGCAAGTAGCTCGTGCTGGCCGTCCTCTGATGATTATTGCCGAGGATATCGAAAAAGAAGCTCTGGCTACCCTAGTGGTCAACCGCTTGCGTGGCGTGCTGAACGTATGCGCAATCAAAGCTCCTGGCTTTGGCGATCGCCGTAAAGCAATGCTCGAAGATCTAGCCATTCTGACCGGTGCTCAAGTAATCACCGAAGATGCTGGCCTGCGTCTCGATGCTGTGAAGCTTGAGTCCTTGGGTCGCGCTCGTCGCATCACCGTGACTAAGGACAGCACCACAATTGTGGCTGATGGCAACGAAGTTGCCGTCAAGAATCGTTGCGAGCAAATCCGCCGTCAGATCGAAGAAAGCGATTCTTCCTTTGACAAGGAAAAGCTGCAAGAACGTCTAGCTAAGCTAGCTGGTGGCGTTGCCGTGATCAAAGTTGGTGCTGCCACCGAAACTGAAATGAAGGATCGCAAGCTCCGCCTTGAAGACGCAATCAACGCAACTAAGGCAGCCGTAGAAGAAGGCATTGTGCCTGGTGGCGGTACTACTTACGCGCATCTCGCACCAGAACTGGAAGCTTGGGCAACCAAGAACCTGACTGGTGAAGAGCTAACTGGTGCTCTGATTGTTGGCCGCGCTCTCACTTCACCCGTAAAGCGGATTGCCGAAAATGCTGGTCATAACGGTGCCGTGATTGCCGAGCGCGTCAAAGAGAAGGACTTCAACACTGGCTTTAATGCTATGACTGGTCAGTTTGAAGATATGTTTGCCGCTGGTATTGTCGATCCTGCCAAGGTAACTCGCTCTGCGCTGCAAAATGCGGCGTCGATCGCTGGCATGATCCTGACAACTGAGTGCATTGTAGTTGATAAGCCAGAGAAGGATGCTGCACCTGCCGCAGGCGGTATGGGCGGCGGTGACTACGACTACTAATTAGTTTCACTCCTGTAAACAACTCCAATAGGGATGCGATATTGCGTCCCTATTTTTGATTATCCATGAGCCTATAAATCCGCTAATAGTCTTGTCTTTCTCAGGAGAAAGGTCAAAACTGTCTCTTGGTGAGAGAGAATATCGGCGTTAATCTCCATCCCAGCTTGAATTGGATATTGACGATCGCCTTTCTCCAAATAGGGCTTTTCTGGTTGGATGGTTACTTCGTAGTACGGAGTCGCTACACCGATTTCATTACTCGGCACACTACTCTGTGCATTACCAGGTGTAGAGATCGCATCGGGCGATCGCGCCCTAATAGCGCCGTTGAGCGTGCCATACTCCGGGTAAGGATAGGCCGCAACTCGTAGTTGTACCCTGCCCTCCTGACAGTCTGCGACATGTTCTGTTTGACAGATTTGAATTTTGCCGATATCTCGCGATGATACTAGCGCCTTCACAATGAGTGGAGTATGCCCAGGCGCAATTTGGGCGATCGCCGCACCAGTCTGTACCATCTGACCGGGATTGCGCAGATCGAGTTTGAGCACCGTACCATCGATTGGCGCGACAATCGTGCTCTTTTGCAGATCGAGCTGAATCTTTTGCAGTTCCTGGCGATCGCGACTGAGTTGATTCTTTAGATCGATTTGTCGGCCGAGCAAGCGATCTCGCTCTTGATGCAATGCTGCCAGTGAAATATTGCCCCTAGATTCTTCCTGCTCAATTTGCTCTAGCGCGATCGCAACTGGGGCATCACTGGGGTCAAGCGCCGCTTTTACTTTTGCGAGATGAGCTTGGGCAATTTTGAATGCCTGTTCCTTTTCTCGAATTTGCAGATCGGCAATGGCACCAGTATTTACCAACTTTTGATATCGCTGCATCTCTATTTTCGCCATCTCCAGTGCAGATGCAGCTTCTTGGAGGTCTGCCTTCGTAGTAATTTGTCGATCTCGGTAGTCCCGCCGACTCTGACTGAGCGCCACTTGAGCAGAGACAACTGTACGATCCATCAAGTTAGCTGCAGATGTTATCTGTCGATTTAGATCGACAATTTGGGTGGCTATTTGAGTCAGTTGTGCCTGACTGCTTTGAATGGCTACCTCTAGCTGCCTTTGCTTGGTCTGGAGTTGGTAATTATCAATTGTGGCGATCGCCTCTCCCTGTTTTACTACCTGGTTTTCTCGTACGCGGATATTGCTCACAATCCCTTCAGTTGCTGATTGGACGAGCCGTATTTCCCCGGTCGGACGAATTGTGCCAGAGACTCTGACACTAGGGGTATACCGAATAACTGCTGCCAGGGTAACTGTTGCCACAAATACAGTAGAAATACACAGTCCACCCATCACCGTCCATCGACCAAGCGGAGGCAGAAATTCTTCACTTTGAATGGGTTTTAAAAAATCAAAACTGGATTCCTTAGCCATCATTAAGCACCATTAACCACCATAGATTGCAGTCAATGCCTTTGCATCCCATACCGACCCACAACACTATAGTTACGCCGAAGGTCTAGTTTCGGATCACAATAAATTGTAAAAATTACTGCCAGACAGTGATCCAAGTGGTTTTGGCCGCCGTATACACTAGTAAGTAACAACTACTAATTTAAGTTGTAGTTATTCTTAGATAGCCGCTAACGTGCTGAAATGAGGAGATAAGTAGCATTTTCTTCCAGGAGAAAGTAGAAAACGGGTTAGGGAAAGCTCTGATTTTTTGGTTAAATGAGATCCAATTCACTACCAGCTTACTTTGAATCTCCTGTGGAAAAACCACCCTCCGATCTAGAGCTGTTTCGGGCGCTAAAAGCAAAACACTCCCCTATTTTGGAGCAGTTATATGACTGCTACGGAGATCTCATGTATAGTCTGGCATGGCAAATACTCAGAAATCACCAAGAGGCAGAAGACCTGATTCAAGAGGTGTTTCTGAACCTGTGGCGAAACTGTACTTACAACCCGGAACGGGGATCGCTCAAAAATTTCCTGATGGTAATGGTGCGATCGCGGGCGATCGATCGCTTGCGCTCCCAAAAGAAAACCCTAAATATGCTAGAGCGATCAGGTAAGGAGATTGACGCTAGACAGCCTAGCAGAGTTCCCCTAGAGGTGGCAGCTTCCGATGAAATCGCTCAACGCGTCCGCGCAGCGCTAGAAGATTTACCCGACAAGCAGCGTAAAGCGCTAGAAATGGCCTACTTTGGAGGACTAACTCAACAGGAAATATCCCAGCACCTGGATGTTTCTGTTGGCACTGTTAAAAGTTGGTTTCGATTGGGGTTTACCAAGCTAAGACAATCACTACAAGACCTGATGAGCTAGACATTCTATGCCTGAATCCTCCTCCCAACAACCATTACCCGAATACCTGGAAGAATTAACGGCAGGCTATGTCCTTAATGCGCTCTCCCCTGAGGAAACAGCAGAATTCGAACGTTACCTCCAGGAAAATCCAGAATTGATTACCCGCATAGGACAGTTGCAGGAAGTTATGGGACTGATGGCACACGTTCCGCCTAGGGTAACTGCACCTCCCCATCTGAAGACAAAGATTATGGGGGCAGTACGATCTTCTATAGCTGAATCGCCCCGATCTATACGATTACCTAAAATTAGTTGGGAGAAAATTGCGATCGCCGCCATTGCTGTAGCAACTCTAGCACTTGGGCTTGACAATTATTACTTGCGCCAAAAACTTGCTTCGGTCGAGATGACGACTGACAGCCATCAAGAGGTAGAAACTTATGTGTTTGACCTCAAGGGCACGCCTGTTGCGGTAAACGCCTCAGGGAATGTTGTATTGGACTTACACACTGGCAAAGCTTTACTCGCCCTCCAAAATCTGCCGACCTTACCAGAAGGGGAGGCATATCACTTATGGGCATTTACCCAGGATAAAAAAATTCTTTGTGGCAAGTTCAATACTACTCCAAGCGGTCAAATTGTCAGTGTATTGCCAGTACCCGTTAAAGAATACAGTAGCACTGTGAAGTTTATGCGGATATCGCGGGAATCGATCGCTACCACTCCTAACCCCAAGAAAAAAGCCCTCGTCATGACAAGCGAATCATAACAGGAAGGCCACCAAAACCTTGCTGTTTCAGAGTTGTGTGTTTAATCGCAAAAAAAATTTCAACTATTGTGATCCGGAATTAGGATAGCTCCGTAATATCGACAGAAGGTTACATAGTACTTGTGAATCAATTGGTGAATCTAATGCTTGATCGTATTTACCTTGGGAATGATGAAGTTGGATTCTCGGCAAAATCACTGGTTCCAAGTCAGCAAGGGATTCTGTGTGATCGCTATTCGATCAATTTCTTATAGCATTTCACCCGTTTTCCCTTCATCAATAGCTAGCTTGATGAGATCTGACTCTGAATATGTAACCTTCTATTCGAGACAACATAATTTTTTAGGGAGAACCCCATGAAAGATAATCAAAAGAGCAAACTTCTTGTCGAACTTACCCCTGCAGAAGCATCTGCTATCAATGGCGGAAAGAACGGTGCTGACGATCCAGTCGGTCATGATGCTGGTCATGGCAAAGGTCATCGTTAGCCTGCTTAGCCTATCGGTAGAAGAGGCTTGAAGGCTTCTTGCTATTCAGAGGATGGGAGCCGATCGATATAGTTATGTTTGGCTTCCATCATCTTGCGGTCAGTCGTCATGGACTGGTCGCAAATTACTTTCTGTAGTGCGGAAGGATAAAAAATTGTTGGAGAATGAAGTACCAGAACATCCTACAGCATAGTGAAGAAGATTGTGGTGCTGCTTGTTTGGCCTCGATCTCCAAATATTATGGGCGGAACTTTAGCATCAGCCATATCCGCGAGGCAGTCGGTACTGGGCAACTAGGCACGACAATGCTCGGTCTAATTCAAGGGTCGGAGACACTGGGATTCAACTCCAGAGGTGTTAAAGCAGACCCACAAATCCTGGATGAGATTGGGGAACTGCCTCTACCAGCCATTATTCACTGGCAAGGGAATCACTACGTAGTTTTCTACGGACAGCGAGGGCAAAACTATGTCATTGCCGATCCAGCAGTTGGGATTCTCTATCTTTCTAGGAAAGAACTATTAGCGAGTTGGACGCAAGGCGTAACGCTCTTATTAGAGCCAGATCCACTCCGCTTCACAGCGCAAGAGGACGATCCGATCGCAGGCTTCTGGCGGTTTCTCCATCCCGTCTGGAATTATCGCTCTATCCTGGCCGAGGCGTTACTGATTAATCTCATACTAGGATTACTCTCGCTTGCCTTACCATTTTTGATTCAAATTCTCACTGATGATGTATTGGTGCGGGGCGATCGCCAATTGCTGGTGGGAATTGTCACGGCTGTGGCGGTAATGCAGCTCATGAGTAGTAGCTTGCAGCTCGTGCAATATAATCTAATTGCTCACTTTGCCCAACGGCTGGAGTTGGGACTGATCCTGGAATTTGGACGCAAAATTTTACGCTTGCCACTCTCATACTATGAATCCCACCGCAGTGGTGAAATTGTCAGTCGTTTGCGAGATATTGAAGAGATTAATCAGCTAGTTTCCCAGGTTGTGGTGAGTTTACCCAGCCAACTGTTTGTGGCGGTCATATCTCTGGGCTTAATGCTGTACTACAGCGGGAAATTGGTGGCTTTGGCGATCGTGATCGCGGCGTTTATGACGATATCGACAATTGTGTTGCTACCCGTACTGCGCCAAAGAATTCGCAAGTTATTGGTTATAGAGGCAGAAAATCAAGGTGTTTTGGTGGAGACGTTTAAGGGAGCACTCACCGTCAAAACCACAAATGCTGCTCCGCAGTTTTGGGAGGAATTTCAAAGTCGATTTGGTCGCTTAGCCAATGTCACATTTAAAACAATTCAAATTGGCATTATCAATCGCACGTTCTCCATTTTTGTAGCGGGAATGGGCAATGTAATTCTGCTCTGGTTTGGCAGTCACTTGGTAATTAATCGAGAACTTAGCATCGGGCAACTACTGGCATTCAACACCATGAATGCTAACTTCCTAGTATTCCTCAATGTCGTTATCCGCTTTGTCAGTGATTTTATTCGTGCGAATACCGCAGTCCAGCGACTTGCCGAAGTGATTGATTCTACTCCTGAGACCCAAGCTCTTGCTCCCAAACCCTGGGTTGTCATTCCTAGCGATGCGGATATTACTTGTACAAAGCTTAATTATCACTATGCTGGCAGAGTTAGCCTGCTGACAGATTTTTCTTTAACCATTCCGGGTGGTAAGATCGTTGCCCTGATTGGTAGATCTGGCTGTGGTAAAAGCAGTTTGGCGAAACTAATTGCCAGCCTGTATGCTCTGCAATCTGGCAATATCCGTATCGGCATCTATAATCTGCCAGATCTCGCCCTCGATTGTCTCCGCCAGCAAGTAGTTCTGATTCCACAAGAACCTCATTTTTGGAGCCGTTCTATTCTAGAAAATTTTCGTTTGGGCTCTCCGCACGTATCATTTGAACAAATTGTGCACGCTTGTCAAATTGCTGAAGCTGATGAGTTTATTAGCAATCTGCCAGACAAATACCAAACAGTGCTGGGTGAGTTTGGTGCGAATATTTCCGGTGGGCAACGGCAGCGACTGGCGATCGCGAGGGCCATTGTTAGCGATCCGCCCATCCTGATTTTGGATGAATCGACGGCTGGCCTCGACCCTGTCAGCGAAGCCCAAGTGCTCGATCGATTATTATTACATCGCCAGGGTAAGACAACCATTCTGATCAGTCACCGTCCCAGGGTAATTAATCGAGCTGATTGGATCGTATTTCTAGATCGCGGGGAGTTAGTATTAGAAGGAACTCTCCGCGATCTGCGCGATAAACCTGGTAATCACTTAGATTTTCTGCTCCCATAAAGTTTTGGGGAACTTTTGAGGAGCAGAGTGAAATTTGGGAGTAAATCAACTAGCTTCTAAACAAATAGAACATCTAAAGAAAGATCGATGTTCGATGTATCTTGGAAAATAGCAACAAGATCGTTATTGTCACTGCGTCGCAGCAAGGCATCTGGTGACGATGTACCAACCACATTCTCAAACTCTAGTTTGTAGCTAGAAGAGCTGCCAGATAATTGAATTTTGTCGCCCTCTGCACTCGAAAAGTCTAAAATCAAGGCATTAGAGCTATCCAGACTGTAGAAAGCACCATTGAGATCGCCAAGGATAAAAACATCAGCACCCAGAGATCCTTGTAAGGTGTCGATTTCATTACCTCCACCAAATCCATTCAGGGTATCGCTGCCTCTGCCACCAAACAGGCTGTCATCGCCTGCACCACCAATTAAATCATCGGCACCTCTGCCACCAAACAGGCTATCATCACCAATTTCACCACCGATGTGATCGCTGCCCTGTCCACCAAAGAGGCTGTCATCGCCACCGTTGCCCTGTATATCATCTTGACCAGATCCACCATGAAAGATTTCACCGCCCTCTGTCCCAAAGAAATGGTGGTTACCTCTGTCATCAATTTCAAAGTGGTTGCCATTGTCATCAACTGAAGAGTGATTACCGCTGTCGTCAACTTGAGAGTGGTTACCGCTGTCATCAACTGAAGAGTGGTTACCGCTGTCATCAACTGAAGAGTGGTTACCGTTGTCATCACTGGAACTTGACATTGTGTTTCTCCTTACTTATTCGATTAGAGCTATCTGTACTTAATACGAAGCTCCTAGATAGAAGGATCAACTTTTGCGCGGAAAATTTGAAGGAAACTTTAGAATCTATTGATCGTATACCGATTGAAGCGATCGCGGCAGCGCTGCACGCTACTTTTAGCATATTCGATAATGTTAGGAGTTAGCATCTTAAAGTCTTGCAGATTCTGGGAGATGGCGAATAACTCCTCCCTGGATGTTTCCATCGGGAAGGAAGCGACTAGGCCTTCTCCACTAATAACGCTATCCTTGACAGTACCTCTAAAGCAATTGGCATCGCTGGAGTTGGCAATGAAGTGTTCACCAACCACCTTGTTACCCGTTTTCTGTAGAGCGTAGATCTCGGCCCCAGCTAACTGGATATCACGATGTCTAGTGCGATCGGGTAACTTTGAGGAGAAAATGTAGTTGCCATCTGGTAAATTTTGAATTGCGATCGGCTCCGCAAAAGTTGGTAGCCCAAGCACCATCGCTATTACGACGATGCTAATACCTTGCCATAGCTTTGAGCAACTCACAACTCACCTGCTTACTATAGATCCCTATACTTCAATTGTATGCAATATTCATGTCTTTAGAAATTGCGTTTGATGTACACCAGCAATGGATGGACAAAGCGATCTCGCTGGCAAAACAGGCCGGTGCGCAGGGAGAAATTCCTGTAGGTGCAATTGTGATCGATCCCGACGGGCAGATTTTAGGCACAGGTGAAAATCGCAAGGAACGCGATCGCGACCCGACTGCCCATGCCGAAATGCTGGCAATTCGCGCAGCAGCTAGGACTCGTAAAGATTGGCATTTAACTACCTGTACTCTCTACGTGACGCTCGAACCGTGCCCGATGTGTGCAGGAGCGATCGTGCAGGCGAGAATAGGTACACTGGTCTATGGTGCTGACGATCCCAAAACTGGTGCTATTCGCACAGCGATCGATATTCCAAATAGTGTGGCATCATTTCATCGTCGTTTGCAGGTAATTGCGGGCATCCGGGAGTTGGAATGTCAGCAATTATTGCAATCCTGGTTTCAACAACATCGCCAGAATTCCTGATCGCCACGTAGGGGCAGACGCGCAGGTCTGCCTTCCTCCGCCAACCATATGGGTTAAGATAAAACCGCCTAGGGAAGGGAAATCTCATGTCGAATTTGTGGATTCAAGGAAGTAGTCGTAGTGGCAAAAGCCAAAAAGCCTGCGAGCAGTTTGAGACGTGGGTAGCCACAGAAATATCCCAACAGCCCAATCCTCAAGCTGCCTCGCAAACAGTATTGGTCTTGTCCGTTGATGCCGAGCAGCGTCAACTATTGAGCGATCGCCTCATGCGGGCAACCCATGGTCAATATCCCGTTACCGCCGTCACGCCAATCAGTTTCTTTCGCGATCAGGTGCTGCTCTTCTTTCCGCTGCTAATGCGATCTCTAAAGCTTAAAGCTCAGTTCCCGATTTTGTTGCGGGTGGAGAACGAGCAAGAACTTGCGATGCAATTGTGGTCAGATGACCTCGATCTGGGGTTATTGAGGATGGAGGGAGTCAGCCGCGATCGCCTGGTGCGCAGAATGCTCGACCTGTTCTTACTGGCTGCCAATAGTGGCAAGGCGATCGCCGAGATTCCCACAATTTTACGGCAGGGCTTTGCGGAGAATGACAATGGTGATACCAAAGATTGCAACGATCCCTACGAGTACATGGGTAAGGCACTGTCTGATTGGCAGCAGTTCTGCTGGCAGAATGGACTGCTTACCTATGGCATCATTACCGAGCTATTTGGTCGCTACCTTCTGCCCAATCCTCACTATCAGGCAAAATTATGCCAACGGTTTCGCTACCTGATTGCCGATGATGTGGATGAATATCCAGCGATCGCACGCCATCTCTGTGAAATATCGATCGCGTCAGAAGCTAAGGCAGTTTTTACATATAATCCCCAGGGAGGCATTAGGCAAGGCTTAGGCGCAGATCCTGATTATTGGCAAAAGTTAGCCGCTGACTGTGAAATTGTCGATCTTCCACCCGTCCAAGATGCTTTGGGTGCTCAAATTGGCGCAATGGTGTTGGGATCGGTTGTCGATCCGGGTAGCAGCTTGTACCTGACCCAGGAACCCTTGGCAGGATTGATCGGCATCGAAACTATTTCGCGCGCCAAACTATTTCGCACTGTCGCGGATACAATCGCCGATGCGATCGCCGCTCAGCAAATTAAAGCCAGTGAAATCGCCATTATCGCTCCAGGGCTAGATAACATTGCCAATTATGCGATCGTGGAAATTCTGGCCAAAAAGGGCATTAATGTTTTACCACTTAACGATCAGCGACCTCTATCGGGTTCAGCCCAGGTGCGATCGCTCCTGACCCTGATGGCTTTGGTATATTCAGGCTTAGGCAAGTTAATTGATCGCGATCGCGTGGCGGAGATGCTGGTATCCCTTGATGTCAGGATCGATCCCGTCAGAGCCGGAATACTTGCCGATCGCTGTTTTCAGCCTCATGCTGACCAGCCAAAACTGCTACCGAGCGATACCTATGGGGAATGGTATCGCCTTGGTTATGAGGTGAGCCAGGCTTACGAACAACTGCGTCAATGGATCGAGCAACAGTCTGCTAGTCTGGCACCATTGCTATTACTAGATCGGGCGATTCAGAAATTTCTAATGCCCAGAAATCTCAGCTACGATCGGATCGCGAATCTTCAAGAATTAATTGAGACAGCACAGCACTACTGGGAAGTAGGTTACCGTTTAGGCTGGCAAGACCGCGAAATTATGGAGCGATTCATGCTACTGATCCAGCAGGGTACGATTACGGCCAATCCCTATGCCCCCCACGCTCAAATTGATAGCATTACCCTAGCGACAATCTATCAATACCGCATGGTAAGGACGCAGCATCGCTGGCAATTCTGGCTTGACGCCAGTTCGCCTTTATGGAAGCAGGGTGGAGCAGCAGATCTTTTTGGCGCACCTCTATTTCTGCATAGTTGGCAGGGTGAAGCCTGGACAATTCAATCTGAAAGCGATGCCGAGCGACGGCGTTTAAGCCGATTACTACAAGATTTACTAGATCGCACGACCGAGAGAGTTTATCTATGCTATAGCGAACTCAGCACCAACGGCCAACTGCAAGCAGGGCCTCTGCTTCCCCTTGCCGATATCTCAACTAATTTTACTACTGAGGTAGTACCGCCGCAGTTCGTTGCGCCATAGGATCGAGATCGCACCTGATACCATACTGATTAGGGATGTCAGCATTTACAAGCATATGAATATAGTTCTAGGGCGAGATGGATCTGCCTATGATGCCTACTTTCTCGTCACGCACGGCAGCAAAAATCCACTTTCGTGGGCAGCTTTACAAACGCTGATTAGATCTACGAATACCCTCACAGAGGTGATAGTTGGGGGTGGTTGTCTGGAAGGACAGCCCTTAACGTTAGCGCAACAGCTACAACAGTTTTGTGAAACCTTATCCAAACAAAGCGCGCTAAAGCATATCAACGTGGCAGTTATTCCGTTATTCCTCCTACCTGGTGTCCATGTTAGAGAAGATATCCCTGCTGAGATGGCGATCGCCCAACAGAAAATTGTCCATTCCATAAAACCCACGATCGCATTAGAATTAACTCCGCATTTAGGCACACATCCACAAATTCCAGCATTATTGCAAGCTCAACTTGAAGCTCAAATTGCTCTCATCCAGCATCGCAAGCATAAAAATAATCAAAATATTGGACTGATCTTACTCTCCCACGGTAGTCGTCTAACTGCAGCATTCCAAGCCATCGAAGCATTAGCAGCGCAGCTAGGAGCGATCGCAGCCTATTGGTCAGTACCGCCTGACCTGGATACGCAAATCGAGCAGCTAATTGCACAGGGGAAAGAACACATCATTGTCATGCCCTACTTTCTATCCTCAGGGGGGATTATGGAAGCGATCGCTCAACAAATTTCTCTCTATGGCGATTCCTTAACGGATGCGTCCCGCCGCATGCGAATTGACATCGCCTCTATTCCATTCTCTCCTGAACAAATTAGTCTCCTAGCGATAGATTTAGCTATGTCAACGAAGCCTTCTCTCTATCCCATCTGATTGGTAATTGCGTTTATTTGAGCGTTTTTAGCCATCTCAACGCTAAGACTATACTTATCAAACGGTACTGGTTTGCCAATGTAGTAACCTTGAACATAATCAACACCAATCGAACTCAATTTAGACACGATTTCATGGCTTTCAACATATTCTGCTATGGTTTTGATACCCATGACATGCGCAACACGGTTAATCGCTTCTACAATTTCACATTGAACTGGGTTAAGGTGTACTTCTTTGACAAATGAACCATCAATTTTAAGGTAATTTACAGGAAGGTTACGAAGATATTCAAAAGATGACATGCCAATTCCAAAGTCATCTAGAGCAAATGAACAACCTAAATCCCGCAGACGCGTGATTAATAGCTTTGTATTATAAAGATTCTTAATTGCAGCACTTTCAGTAATCTCAAAACAAATAGATTCAGGTGACACATTGAAGAGAGAGAACTGCTCTAAAAGAAAGTCATAAAACAAGTCGTCGTTTAGACTCGAACCAGAAATATTAATTGAAATAAGTTCCGGTTTATATAATTTGGAACAAAAGGCATTAGGACTATTATACGACTCAGATATAGATGAAAAGCACAGTCGAATGACTTGTCGGTCGAGTAAATGCATGAGTCCATACTTCTCAGCAAGGGGGATGAAATGTATTGGGGAGATTAGGCTATCTTGATGAGAAAGACGTAGAAGTATTTCGTAACTATGAATTTCAGGATTTAGATTATCAACTTCAATTGATGAAAGAAATGCAATAGGTTGATGAAAGAGAACGAAGTCATTATTTTCTAGAGCATTGTAAATATTAAATGTAAAACTGTATTCATTCCGTTGGATATCCAGACGCCCGTCAGAAGCAGAAGAAACATAGACTCTGTCCCGTCCGTTGCTTTTCGCAATATTGCATGCCATTGAGGCTGTTCCTAAAATATGAGATGAGTTATTGGATTTCTCATCAAGCTCGACTACTCCCACACTAATAGTACAAGAAACATACTTATCGTTCCATGCGAATTTAAAGCCTTTAACCTCTTGGCGAATAGAGTCAACAACTTCCAAAGCCTTTTCCAATTTGCAGCCATAAAGGATTAGTACAAATTGATCTGCACTAAGACGAGAAAGTACATCAGAACTTCTTACTCTCTTAGCAAGAAGTTTGCTTACCTGGCGAATGATCATATCACCAGCTTTACTGCCGCAAGTTTCATTGACAATCTTAAACCAATCGATATCGATATAACAAAGAACATGTTGTTGATTTGCAGTTTTACAATCAATTAAGGCTTTGTTTAATAAGAAATCAAAATGCGATCTATTGATTAGTCCGGTTAAAGGATCGTGAATAGAAGTGTCAGCCGATCGATCTAGAAAATTGTCGTTTTTTAAAGCTGAACGAAAGACTATAATAAAACCAATCAAGGTGTCGCATTCTTGATGCAAGATGAACGCGTTATACTCGATTGGTAAGACTGTTTGGTCGCTAACTTGTAAATTAGCAACTGAACGCTTATATCCCAACTTCGAATCATTTTGAGGCAGTATATATTGCTGACATGAGTCTTTAGAAAACAATTCTCCATAGAAGATCTGCTGAATAGAAAGCGAATTTATGCAATCTTGTTCCCATCCAGTTAACAGTTGAGCGGATCGATTAATAAATTGAACGCTACCATGTCGGTCTGCAATTATTATAGAATCACTGAAAGAATTTAATAAGCTTACAGGGAATTGATAGGATTGAGAGCTGAAAAAACTCGCTAGCTGCTCTATTTCTAGGCTTTGATTAGAGCTGTTGTTTAGGGGGTTAATTTCTATATATTGCCAATCCAAAAGGATTTCCATGACTTCCTCCGGGATTGATGGACTGAAACTATTGGAGTTCAGGGGAGTGCGATCGATTGGTGTAATGCCACACTCGCTTTCAAATTGGTCAGGGACTTTTGCGTTCTTCATAAGATTGACGAATAGAAAATACCGGGAATGAACACTAGGAATGAGAGGCTGCAAATTTTAAACACAATAAACCAACTCAAGGAGAATTTTCCTCCATATATATGCAATACCGATCGCGACCAAGACGTTTTGCTTGATAAAGAGCTTTGTCGGCCAAAGAAATCAGATCTTCACAAGTTAGATCGGATGTAGGGACAAGAGTAGCAATGCCCAAACTAATAGTTAGGATTGAACTCACTGGAGAACATTCGTGACTTATTCGCTGGCTTTTCAAATTTTTAGATATTTCATTAGCAACAGTAATTGCGCCATCTAAAGGAGTATTCGGGAGAATTACTGTGAATTCTTCACCGCCATAACGCGCAACAAGATCGGCTGGTCTATGAACCGAATCTTGTAATACTTCGGCAACTTTCTTTAGGCATATATCTCCCGCCTGATGTCCGTAATAGTCGTTATAGTCCTTGAAATGATCGATATCTGATAGAAGAATTGAAAGACATTGCTTTTCTCGTGCGAGTCGCAACCACTCATGCTTAAGATACTCATCGAATCTTCGTCGATTAGCAACTTCAGTTAAGCCGTCGAGATTTACAAGACGCTGCAGCTGTTGATTGGCATGCAATAATGCAATTGCTTGCTCCTGTACCTTTCGTGCAAGGTAACGATTTTGTAGATGAAGGTTAACTCGTGCTATTACTTCCTCTTGTTGAAAGGGTTTTGTAATATAGTCAACCGCACCTAATGATAATCCTTTAACCTTACTATCAATATCCACTGAAGCTGTAATGAAAATTACTGGAATATCCTTAGTGTCGGGATGCGACTTTAGGGAAACGCATGTTTCAAACCCATCCATGCCGGGCATCTGAACGTCCAGTAAAATCATATTGGGAAGTTCTTCATTTAATTGCTCAATGGCACTTTCACCATCGATGGCAAAGCGAGTTTTATAACCTTCGCTCTTTAGAACCTGAGATAAGACTGATAGATTTGTCGGATTATCATCAACAATTAAAATAAAGCCATTAGACTTATAAAGTGAAGGATTAGAATCCATGATTTGAGAATAGTCTATCGCAATCATACTTGTATACTCAACAGAGGTGAATGGAATCATTTCTTTTGTTCGAGAGCTATTCCTAGAAAATCCTTTAGCTCCTTAATCTTAAAATCTTCGGCGTATCTGCATATTTTTTCGGCAAATCGTTTAAATTCAGGCGAACTCTGCTTTAGTTTACCCACAAATTCAACGATTTTATCGAGATCTCCTTTTTTGGCTAGATTTAATAAAGAAAGCAACAGATGGGACTCTGGTATCATCGAACAGCTATATTCCCGATCCTGCAAGTCATCCATAGATGATAAACCACTGTCATCATCTAATGCTCCTCGATCAATCGTCTCCTCATAAATCCATTCAATATTCAAGAGTGACTTTATCTCATCAAATAGCACATCTGTAGAAAGAGGTTTTGCTATAAATTCATTTGCTCCTGCAGCAATACTTTCGCATTGCTCGGATTCAAAAACACTTGCAGATGAAGCAATAATTGGTATTGACTGTAAATGGGGTGTTTTACGTATTTGTCGTATTAGTTCAAAACCATCCATTACAGGCATAACTAAATCAGCAATAATTAAGTCCGGCGTAAAGGCTAAAGCCTTTTCGATTCCTTCTTGACCGTTGAGTGCTTCAATAACATCAAAACCAATGGGTTGTAGTAAGTTATGAATAACAGAGCGATTTTCCCAGCGATCGTCGACCATTAGAATTTTTCGTTGCGGTCCTTTATAACCGACAATAACTCCCTGGGCGGATATTCTTGCTGACTCTGTCCATTCGCTAGCAATTTCACAATCCAGATCGAACCAGAACGTACTGCCTTTACCAGGAGAACTGACGATCTGCATCGAGCTGTTCATCAACGATAGAATCTTCTGACTAATCGTTAACCCCAGTCCCGTCCCTTGCGCTTGTTGCTTACTTTTACCAACCTGTTCGAACGGCAAAAAGATTTTTTCGATTTCATTTTCGGAGATTCCTATCCCCGTATCCTCAATAAGAAACCTAAGTTTTATTGAACCACAAGATGATTCATCCTTTTTTAGACGATCGCTTGTATCTACTTTATCTTCAACAGGAGTCACACACTCGACTTTAAATGTTACTGCCCCATGATGTGTAAATTTAATGGCATTTCCTAATAGATTAATTAGAACTTGTCTCAGCCGCTTCTCATCTGTCCTAATGCCACTGGGCAGGTGTACGTCAAAACGATTGATGAAGGAGATTTTTTTTTGTTCGGCTCGAAAACTAAAGATCTCTGCTACACCTTGCAGAAAGGATGCCATGTGAAAGCTCGTATTAGACAGTTCCATTTTACGAGCTTCAATTTTTGAAAGATCGAGAATATCGTTAATTAATGTCAATAAATGGTTTCCACATTGACTAATGATGCTGAGTCCCTTTTGTTCCTTTTCAGAAAAAGTTCTTGTCCGCTGCAAGATCTGGGTATATCCTAAAATCCCATTTAAGGGTGTACGGATTTCATGGCTCATATTTGCCAAGAACTCGCTTTTCGCCTTATTTGCTGCAATGGCATCTGCAATAGCTTCCTGCAATTGGGCTTCCAACTTTTCTCGCCGTTCGATCTCCTGCCTGAGCTGGCAATTTTGATTTTCCAGGCGATTGGTCATTTGTTGCAGCTGTATTTGGATTTTGACTCTGGCTAATACTTCATCCTGATTAAATGGCTTGGTGATATAGTCTACTGCTCCTAGAGAGAAACCTTTCATTTTGCTTTCAGCATCTGTCACTGCCGTCATAAAAATTACTGGGATGTCAGCAGTTTTCGGATCTGATTTCAGCCTTTTACACGTTTCAAAACCATCTAGGCCGCTCATCATCACATCCAGTAAGATTAATGCAGGACGGTGATATTGAGTCTGCTCTAGAGCTGAATTCCCATCCAATGCCACTGAGACTTGGTAGCCATACATGGATAGTGCCTCAGTCAGAACCTCAAGGTTGGTTGGGTTATCATCAACAATCAAAATTCCCTGTTGGTAATGTTCGTTAGACATTGAATTATTCCTACACTGCATTTAGTTTTATCAAATCGGGAGGCTATTAAGATGTTCCTCAAGCAAAGCGCGGATCGATTTCAATTTATATTCCTTAGCCAACTGAATGAGTTTTTGAGTGAATGGAACAAGTTGGCGATCTGTCTGCTGGATGCATTCTAATTCTTTCCTTAATTCTCTGATAAGTCCTTTGCGACACATTTCTAACAGTAGCTCCATTTTTTGAGTAGGCGGTAAAACCACCTCAACAAAGTTCGTTTCTTCTGTTTGTCCGTGCAGACTTTCATTTTCCTTCTCAGCTGCATAAATCCACTCTAGTTCCAGGAATCTTTGAAGGATTGCGAACAATACTTCTGATTCTACGGGTTTAGGTAAAAATTCCATAGCCCCAACATCTAAGCTTTTTTGTCGATCTGATTCGAAAACACTAGCTGAAGAGACAATCACCGGTATATGTTCGAAAATGTCCATCTGACGAAAATGATTAATAAATGTATAGCCGTCCATTACTGGCATGGCAATATCCGTAATCACTAAGTCAGGTTTATTCTCAGTCGCCCTTTTTATTGCCACCAGTCCATCTTCTGCTTCCATTACTTCAAACCCGAGGGGCTCAAGTAAGTTGACCAACACCGAGCGATTTTCCCAACGGTCATCGACCACAAGCACTTTTCTTTTCGCACCTTTGTACCCCTCAATAACTCCATGTTCTGACCTCTTAGATGATTCTACCCACGATTTAGCTTCAGGAAACTCAATTTCAAGCCGAAAAATGCTCCCTTTGCCCAGTTGACTTTGAACCTTAATTGTGCTGTTCATCAATTCGGCGATCTTCTGGCTGATCGCTAATCCTAAGCCCGTTCCTTCGGATTGTTTTTTTTGATTGCCAACCTGCTCAAAAGGTAAAAAGATTTTCTCTATGTTATCGGGACTAATTCCAATTCCGGTGTCCTCAACTTGAAAAAGCAGTCGGCATATCGATCTACCCTCAAAATCCACATGGTTATCCAACTTCTCTGACAAGACAAGAAACTCTACTTTGCCTTTATCAGTAAACTTAATAGCATTGCTGAGCAAGTTTATCAGAATTTGTCGCAATCGTTTTTCATCTCCTAGAACTCCTAATGGGATCAGTCCTTCACATTTGTAATCAAACTGAATACCTTTGCTTTCGGCCTTAATGCGACACATTTCTGCTACACCCTGCAGAAATGCAGGGAGATGAAACTCCACAGGATGCAGCTCCATTTTTTGGGCTTCAATCTTCGATAAATCGAGAATGTCGTTGATCAGTGTAAGCAAATGCTTACCACACTGGTTAATGATGTCAATTTTCTGTTTCTCATCATTAGAGAACGTGCTGGATCTTCTTAGGATTTGAGCATAGCCCAAGATACCATTCAGAGGTGTTCGCAGCTCATGGCTCATATTGGCCAGGAATTCGCTCTTGGATTGGTTAGCTGTATCAGCAGATTCCTTGGCTTGCTGCAGTTCAGCAGTTCGTTCCTCAACTCTTATTTCTAGTCCCTCGTTTGCTTTTGCAAGCAAACTAAAGGATTCAAGCAACTGTTGAGACATTTGATTAAATGAGTGTGCTAAGCTTCCAAGTTCATCTTTGCGAGTAATATCCAACTGAACATCAAGATTACCTTTTGAAATAGCCTTAGTTGCATTCGTAAACTTGGCTAATGGGATAGATATTTGAAAACGCAGAATAAGAAAGACTACAGTGATTTCGATTAATAATGAAACTAAACCTAGGCTCAAGACCAGTCGAGATGTTTGAAATGCTTCCTTAGCAATTAGAGATTTTGGAAAGACTGTGACATAAAACCAATCAGGGCCATTAATTGTACTAACTGATAAATACTCATCGTATTTTTGATTATCAATTACACCTTTATCTTTTATTTTGCCGATCACTAAATCATAAATTTCACGCAGATGTTCATCATTAGATGTTTTAATGTCATATTTCCCTTGCGCAGACTTGATTTTTGATTCTAAGTAAGGGTGGGATACAAGACGTCCATCGCTTCTGAAAATGATATTATATGTACCGTCTAAGGTATCTCGATTAGTCCGTTCTAACAATTCATGAATAAACATGTCGTGTCCAATGGTGGCAATATGTCTACCATTTATATCCACAGGGGTTACGCAAGAAACCATCCAACCGCGAGCTACCTGATCGTAATATATCCCAGTCCACACTGTTTCTCGTGAAGGATTGCGTTTCTTATCGGTTATATAAAATGATTCGTCAGCAGTTACACGAAAAGATGGATCGGAGGGTGCCTTCTGCGACCATTCATAGCTAGGCATATAAATGGCGATACCATTTTCAGGAATTTGCATATAAGTGTTTACAAAACGGTTGCGCCAGGCAGGACCATAGGAACTTAGCAATTCATAATAGGCAATTACACGTCTCCTCATGTCAGAGTTAATGCTGACATTTTTACCTAAGAATACTCCTGGGGTTTTTTCCTTCTGAAAAATTTGCGTACTATTACGCACCGTACCATCTGACATTTTCACAAATAATTCATTAAATTCGTCCCTAGGATCTCTATTAACATTAGTTGCTAATCTGCCAACTAGAGCCTCCTTCAGAATAGCCTGGTTGTCCTCTGCTAATTGAAAGATTCCCTGTTCACGGTTTGTTCTTAATTCGGTAAACTTCTCGACTTTCTTTATCGATGACTCGGTGATGTTAGAGCTTAGTTGAAAGTATGCTATTCCTGTTGAGAGAACAATCACCCCTCCAATGCTATAAGCCATTTGCAACAGGATTCTTTTTGTCAAGGAATTTTTTGTTTTAGGATTCAGCATTTCGTTATTTTTCAGGTCTATAGAAAGTTTGTTTAATATCGAAGACATGAGAAGTATCTTTTTAGTTGCTAGATAAATTATTTTTTATAGTCAAGTTCCATCTCTTGCAATCATGAGACTTTTTTTGATTGTCTGCGCATAAATTGCTTTGTGGCTTCTGTTTGTTGACACATCTGGCAGATAACCAGTTTTAATAAAGTAGGAGAAATACATCCTGAGTAGATTTTGATCGGTCGGAGGGCAGCTTATAGAATTTTCTAAAAGAATACTATGACCTTCCGTGCAAGTATACTTAAATGCACCTAGTAATACCCGGATATACTCTCGGTTTTTGAACAGACTAATGAGTGGTATCAAGATATTGTCTTCTTTATTTGCTGCCACTTTTAATAGTTCCATGTACCAGACATCATAAGAAACTAATTTAATAGGGTAGCCCCACTCATTCATCAAATGAATCATTCGATCCCACTCCATTGGCTCTGTGTTTACCAAGTTAAATGCTTGACCGATACTACTCTCTAAGCTTGACAGACAGACAATTGCCTTACTTATGTAGTCTACTGGAACAAAATTCAAGAAAACCTCTAAATCTGGTGCCATCTTCATCTGAATGCATCCTTTGAGCATTTTTGCTACGAATATATTAGAGGAACAATTTCCTGATTCGCTATGACCCATGATATTACTGGGACGATAAATTGAGGTGGGAATACCTCTAGAATATGCAGTATTAACTAGTTTCTCTGCCATACACTTGGTTTGGGCATAACCACTAATTAATTGCGAACGTGTACCAGTGGGATCGTCTTCATTGATTGTCCTTACACTGCGACAACTTAATATGGGATAAACATCTACAGTAGAGACAAAGTGAACGGGCTTTAGTTTGTGGAGGCTGGCTAGACGTAGAACCTCCTGCGTTCCAAAAACATTTACTCCTTTAAGTGCGTTATATGGATATACCATATTTACATTGGCACCACTATGGTAGATAGTATCAATCTTTTCTGACAATCGTGCAAATTGATCGTTTGTCATACCAAGATAGGGTTTCCCTAAATCACCAACGATCGGAATAACCCTTAAATCGTAACTATTATTCCAATCACAATAATCTCTGAGAGCATTTTTAATTCTAGCCATGCCTTCTTCGTTGTTTTTAGCTCGGATAAGGCAGTAAATATCTCCTCGTGTATTGTTTAATAACTTGTAAAGTAGTGAAACACCCAAAGTTCCGGATACACCTGTCATGAAAATTTGGGGAATATTTTCCGCTTGAATGCCTGATGGGAAAACAGTTGAATCTAATTCAACGTCATCATCCAATTTTTCCGGTATACGTTGAGTAATACCCTCTTCCAATAGGGCTTTTACCGTATTTGCCAATTCGAATACTGTAGAACCTTCAAGAAATCTTTCCAAAGGAAGTTCAAGCTTAAATAATTCTTGGAGATGTGCAACCAATTGAATGGCTTGGAGTGAGTGTCCTCCTAGTTCAGTAAAAGTGTCATGTATTCCAATTTGTTCAATTCTTAATATTTGGCTCCATATCTCTGCTATTTTTTCTTCAATTGGATTTTGTGGCGCAATGTAAACCCCATCTTCTTGCATCTTCCATTGAGGGGCAGGTAAAGCTTTTCGATCGACTTTGCCATTAGGGGTTAGAGGTAATCTGTCCATGTAGACAAATGCACTTGGAATCATGTAATCAGGCAAACTTTTAGCAAGATATTGACGCAAGAGCCTACTCAGGGTGCGTTGCCACATTTTCAAAAAGCCTTCAGATTCCAGCCAAGAATTGAGGACTTCCTCTAGATCATCTTGTTCACGTGGAGTTAGACAGAACTGAATCCCCACACGCTTATGCTGTCTCCACAAGACCTTGCCATTAATAAATCGCAACCTGTCCTCATTTGGTAAACAAATATGCAGTCGTACTTCTTTGCCAGGCAATAGGTCACTCGATACTCCTATTAGCCCAATCCCCCCACTTGATATATCATCTACTTGCAGTTTAACTGTTTTATTTTCAAGTTCGACTAAACAATCTGCACGATAGGGCAGACGATCTGGATTTATATTAGAAACTACGTATGCGATTAATCTCTTCTCACTATCATCATCTCTTGCAACAGTAATTACCTCTTTTACATTTGGATGATCGCTTAGGATCGATTCAACCTCCCCTAATTCAATCCGAAAGCCACGAATTTTAACTTGGTGGTCTATTCTTCCTAAGCATTTAATGTTGCCATCTGGAAGCCAGACTCCTAAATCCCCTGTACTATAAAGCCTGCTTCCTGGTTCATCACTGAAGGGATTAGGAATAAATTTCTCGGCTGTTAATTCTGGTCGATTGAGATAGCCGCGAGCTAGGCCAGAACCGCTAATATAAATCTCTCCTTCTTCGCCGTCCAGAACAGGTTTAAGCTGGGTATCTAAAATGTAAATCTGAGTATTGTTAATTGGCTTGCCTATACATGGGATATCTTTTGTCCCTTTTTCCATCAGGGCAACGGTTGAATAGGTAGTGTCTTCAGTAGGGCCATAAAGATTGTAGATGTGTTTAACATGATTAATCTGGTATAACTTTTGAACTAGAGTATTTTGCAGTGGTTCTCCAGCAAGATTTATAGTGTTAACTGATTGCGGGATAGCATTTATACGGAGTAGTGTTGAAATTGCCGATGGAACTGTATTAATTAGAGATACCTTGTTAGCTGCTGGTAATTTAGGTAGCTCCATCGCATCTTGCGCCAAAATTACTGTGCCACCGCAAGATAAGGTTGCAAATATTTCAAATATTGAAAGGTCAAAGCAAATTGAAGTGGATGCCAACACTCCCTTGATTTGCTCCGGGGTGAAAAACTTTCTCGACCACTCAATAAATTCAACGCAGTTGCGGTGCTCGATAGCAACTCCTTTAGGTCTACCAGTAGATCCAGACGTGTAAATCACGTAGGACAGATTTTCAGGTTGAACTTCACCAACTGGATTATCCCTGGCTTCTTGATCGAGTTTTGCCCAAGCATAATTAATATTTACTATCTGTGCTTGATGCGTAGGCAACAGTGTAAGTAAACTTTGTTGAGTAATTAGAACGGGAAGCTGGGTATCTTCGATGATGAAGCCTAATCTTTCGGCTGGGTATTCAGGATCTAGAGGAACGTAGGCTCCACCAGCTTTTAGAATTCCTAATAGTGAAACAACTAAATCTATAGAGCGCTCAACAAATACACCGACTAAAACTTCAGGTCTAACTCCACTATTTCTGAGAAAATGGGCTAACTGATTAGACTTTTCGTTTAACTCTCGGTAGGTTAATTGTTTTTTGTCAAAAATTACGGATATCTCGTCCGGAGTTTGTGCAACCTGATATTCAATTAATTGATGCACAGTCAATCTGCGTTCGTTCTCTAACATGTGATTCTCTCTATAATCAACAAAACATGACAATCTTTAAAAAATCCCATAATGACTGCTCCCTAAGCAGAACCAGGGGATCGGTTCTGCGGGATATGCAGAAAATCGTGTCTGAATAGGCTAATCTGTCCCGGTAACCCGATTCCTGATCGGATCTCAATAAACCATATCAATGTAGAAATATCCTTCTATCGAGCTAGATCCAGACCTGCGATCTGCTACTTCAAGTATTCCTACATGCTTAATATACCCATCGAATCAAAATTAGTTTCACAAATTTTGTGCCGAGCAAGAGATTAATTTGGAATCCCTTCTTATCAAGATTTTAGAGAACCATAATCCTGATTGCGAATAGATAAAAACACTAACGAATCGCAAACCGATCATCATTTAGTTTGACTTAAGCTACAAATGCCAATAACCTGCGCCCATAAGGCATAAGCGCAGTCTATCTATTCTATTCACTCAGTAATCAGAATGTTGGTTAGTTTACTTAGATAATCTACGAATGGGAACAATCAACTAATTCGTAAGTACAACTAAAGTAAATCCCCATTTAACAATCTCACTTCTAAAGAAGCGCGATCGCTATCAGCCCAGAACACTGGCTAAACTGATGGAACCATACTTGCTGTTGCGAATATTAGCTGCCAATAATACTTTGCCCCATATGCTCAGCACAAAGCTCGGCCATTTTAAGTCGATACATTCCCCCTTCACGCTCCTGACAGTACGATAAACACCTACAGTTTATGAATTATGGTTGAAATTAGCGGTGGGAAAAAGTGGGAGAAAAGTGGGTTGTTTAGCCATGCAAGAGAATTATGGTTGAAATTAGCGGTGGGAAAAAGTGGGTTGTTTAGCCACGCAAGAGAATTATGGTTGAAATTAGCGGTGGGAAAAGGTAGGAAAAATGGGTTGTTGCCAGCTAGCTCAGTAGCTCCAGCCAATTTTCTGGAAATGGCATTATGGTGTTGTAATATTACAACCAACGGCAGCGATCTACCGATTTCAAAAACTTGATGAGGAAGAAACAGCATGGGTCGAGTAGAGGGTAAAGCCTGTATTGTCACAGGGGCAGGTTCTGGAATTGGTAAGGCGATCGCCCAACGATTGGCAGAGGAGGGGGGAAGTGTTCTCTGTGCAGATATTAATGATGCAACGGCGATCTCAACGGCAGCGGAAATTCATCATGCTGGAGGCATTGCAGTCGCGATGGCTACCGATGTTAGCGATCGCACGCAGGTGGATATGCTAATTGCGCATTGTGTCGATCTGTATGGAAAGGTCGATGTACTAGTGAACAATGCTGGGGTTAACATTCCTGGGGTATTTCACGAAGTAACTGATGATGCGATCGACAAGACACTGAATGTGAATGTTAAAGGAGCCATGTATGGCTGTAGAGCTGCGATCCCGCACATGCTCCGGCAAGGTAGTGGTTCAATTATCAATATTTCCAGTGTGAATGGGTTGGTTTCGGAGCCTTTTCTGACAGTGTACTCGGCCTCTAAAGGTGCGATCGTGATGTTGACTAAAGGGGTTGCCTTGGACTACGCAAAGCAAGGCATCCGTTGTAATGCTATTTGCCCAGGGTGGGTAGATACTCCTATTAATTATGCTCACGCAGCAATGCTCGGTGGCTTAGAAAAGGTCTATGCAAACATTGATGCCTTCCAGCCAATTGGACGCCCTGGGGAACCTCGGGAGATTGCTCACTTAGCTCTTTTTCTTGCCTCTGATGAAGCTTCATTTCTTACAGGTTCAATTATTACTGCTGATGGCGGTTTGACAGCTCAATGATTCCTGACCGTAAAGTTTAATTGCGTCGGCTGAGACTAATTGAAATCCCCTGCTAGTCTTTTATTATTAGTGCTGCTTTGCATTGCCGCAGCAAAATTTTTTGAACAGTTCAAGCCCTCTAAGGGTCTGTTTTTGACCATATTTTAAATTCAGTTTTGCAGTCTAGGTACCTATGAAACACTTTGCCGAAGAATGGATTACCGAATGGTGCCAGGAAAATGGATGGACAGACCTATTTATTGAACGCCAAACTAACTACTGGGCATTTCCACCTAATGCCGTCATGCCCGAACCAATTCCGTCCAAGGTGCTGCGTCGGATCAAAGCCGAGAAGGGGCTAAGCAATGAAGAGCAGATCTGGTCAGCCTCAGCAATTGTCGCCACGTTGATTGCTTGTGGGCTCAGCTATCTCACCAAGAGTCCAATGCCTCTGATATGTGCCTTTGCTTTCTCTGCTGTGGTTGCTGGTAGGCTGGAAGTAGAAGATTGCTAGAAGTATCACTATTCCTGTTGCATACCTTTATCGCTGTGGTTGACTGAAGCCCAACAAGCGGCGTATAGATTGTAGTGTCACGCACCACACAAAATAGGGAAGCGCTAGCATCCGCCGCCACCGCCATGGCTCTTGATAAAGGCGGTAAACCCACTCCAGGTTATTCTCTCGCAACCATTTGGGGGCACGCTCTTTAGTTCCCGACCAAATATCAAAGCTACCACCAACACCGATCCAGGTGGCATGCGGACAAAGCGATCGCTGCGTTTGAATCCAAAATTCTTGTCGCGGTACACCTAAGCCAACTAAAACTAGATCTGGCTGAGTAGTTTGGAGTTGTCCGCAGATCGTTTGCTCTTGCATACTGTCAAAATAGCCGTGGTGCAGACCAACAATCTTCAAGCTCGGCAGCCGCTCCTGCCACATTGCTGCGACATTTTCGACAACCCCGACCCCTCCGCCAATCAGAAATACTCGCCAGCCCTGCTGTGAGGCCAATTTAATCAAAGACTCAGCCAGTTCGATGCCGGGGCAGCGATCGACCTTTTTTCCCTGCGATCGCGCGTACAAAACCACACCTGCACCGTCCGGTACAACGACATCAGCACTGCGAACTACAGCCGCTAGTTCGGCATTTTTCTGAGCCAAAATAGCCATCTCTGCATTTAGTGTAACTACATGGGTACCATCATGGTGGGATAGCCGTTGCTTCAACCAACTAGGATAATCACTATGTAAATGCACAGGTAAGTCTAAAACCGCAAACTTCTCTATTGACTGCATTACCACACACTTAATTTTTAATCGTTGTTTTTAGTCATCACCTAATTTTAATCCTCGTCTTGCGCTCTAAGTTGCCGGATTATTTTAGGATCGAAAACTACAGCCGCTACCCTACAATTCTCATGATGAGAATTACTATATTACGCCCCCAATAGTTTAGCCGAATGGGTATTGTGGTTTAATAAATAATCTATGGCAGAACTTTTTAAGATTGGCAATAAAACGGTTGCAGCAGCAGAATTTATTGGGCTTCTGCAAAGGTATCAGCTGCTCCCTCAATTGATTCGCGGTGCGATTATAGATGAGGCGATCGCAGCTTATGAATGTACCGCAGCAGAGGAACAGGAGCTATTGGCTAAGTTTTACGAACAAAACAAGCTAGATACTCCTGAAGTACAAGCAGCCTGGCTAGAAGCACAGGGAATTACTGACAGCCAACTAACTGATGTTGTGACCCGCCCAGTAAGGCTTACACGTTTCAAGCAAGAAAAATGGGGCAACAAAGTTGAGTCATATTTTATGACGCGCAAGCCAGCGTTAGATCGGGTGTTGTATTCACTAATTCGCACCAAGGATCTGGGCACGGCGCAAGAATTGTATTTCCGCATTCAAGAGGGAGAGCAGTCGTTTGCCGAGTTAGCAAGGCAATACTCCCAAGGCGGTGAGTCAGCAACCGGGGGGTTGGTGGGACCAACGCCTCTACTGACACCACATCCGGCGATCGCCCGTACTCTCTCCATCAGTCAACCAGGGCAATTATGGCCACCCACGCGCTTAGAAGAATGGTTTGTCATTATTAGACTGGAAAAGTTCTATCCTGCCCAGCTTGATGATTCTATTCGTCCTCAGCTCATTGACGAGCTATTTGAAACCTGGATGAAAGAGCAAATACAGCAAAGCGGCACAGTTAAGGCTATTTCAGTCCCAGGGCAGCAAGCTACGGTCAAGTAAGATAGGCCATCTATAATGAACTAGTCGCACACTATAGAGACCACAAAAGCCTAGGATCTTTAAAAGCAGCACTAGGGCGAGTAAATTTCTATGGAAGAATTATTTAGAGCAGGTGGCCCGGTGATGTGGCCTTTGATGGGGCTGTCGATACTCTCTGTAGCCGCGATCGCTGAGAGGTGTTATTTCTGGGTAGCATTACTGATGCAGGAGGGCGAAGCTGTCAAACGCATTTTAAATGCCGCGCGTGAGGATTTACCTCTGGCTACCAAAATCGCCCAAGCCTCTCATAACACACCTATAGGTCGGTTCTTGTCTGCACCTCTAGCCTTAGATCGTCCTGACCCAGAATTATTCAGACTCGCGTTAGAAAGTACGGCTGATGAAGAATTAGTGAATATGCTGCGTGGCGAAAAGATCCTGGAAGGCACGATTGCTCTAGCACCATTACTCGGCTTGTTGGGTACGGTTACGGGATTGATTAGCTCGTTTAGTGCGATCAAGATTGGCGATGTGGCAAACAACATGCGCTCTGGCAACCTGACTCAAGGGATCGCGATCGCCCTAATTACGACGGCTACCGGCTTGATCGTAGCAATCTCAACCTTGGCATTTCATCGATTATTCTTAGCCCTGCACGCCAACCAGGTCAAAATCTTTCGCAAGGCTGGTAACGATCTAGAGCTAATCTACCGTCAATATTGGCAGGCACAAGGGAGGACTAAAAATTAATGATTACTCTTCCTCAGGACCAAATACTCGCTCTAAAATGCGACGATTTTCCACCTGCAACCCTCTGACCTCAGCCTGCATTTCCCTAATCTCTACCAGCATTTGCTGAATAAATTGCGACTGCTGTGTTGATGTCTCTGCTAGTTGAGCGATCGCCTGGGTCATCTGGTCAATCCCACGGGTGTTAACCTCTTGCTGCGTGGCAGTACGATCTAGAGTGCGGTCAATGCGCTCATACTGGCGGGCAAGGGTAAACATTACACTTTTTACTGTTTCGAGATCGTCAGCTACGCCTTCGAGCGTTAATGCGTTGTCTGGGGGCTGTGTCATGGCTTATTAACTTTTGCGATGTTTTACGCATCAAATGACTACTTTACTTTGTCATTATCCCAAAATGCTTCATTCAGGATGGCTTCAATCTCACGACCGAACTGCCAGCGATCGGAAAAAGAGACACCCCGATATTCTTCCCTGACCAGTTCTAAAGCATTGGTAAAGGAACGGTCAAACACACTAGTGAAGTAAGATTTGAGGCTAGGTGAATCTTCTAGTATTTTCCGCAGATCCTGGCGCTGTGTGAGGATAGTGAGCTGCCAACCTCGGTTATCGTAGGCACTATCGATGTAGACTCGTTTTAAGATATGCGCCAACAGTACTTCTAAGCGATTTCTTAACTCGCGTTTTTCAGATCGCCCCAATGCTTCTATTTCCTCAATCAAGTTTTCCAGATCGATGCGATCGAAATCCCTAGCTTTTAGATGCGATGCTGTAGCCTCTAACCATAAGCTAAAGTCTAGATCGTAAAGTAATGTTTGGGTGGGTGTCTGGGTCATTGCTGCTTCCCTTTAACGCATAAACTATCCCGAATCTGCGATTGCAAATCAATTACTTAATCGCTACATCTATTTGGTTGCGTAAGTCTATCTCTTTGCCAGAGTTATCGATCGCAACATTAGCGATCGCGATTTTCTGCTCTAATGGCATCTGGCTAGCGATGCGAAGCTTTGCCTCGCTTTCTGATAGGTGATTTCGCTGCATCAGCCGCTCTAGCTGCTGCTCAGCCGTGCAAGTGACTACCCAGGTTTCCGTGACTAGATCTTGCATGCCTGACTCAAATAGCAGAGGTACGACCATAATAACTGTTGACGGTTGATGCTGTTCTGCTTCTGCCTGCAAGCGCTGACGCACATAGGGATGAATTTGCGCCTCTAGCCATTGGCGTTCGGCAGCATCTTGAAAAATAATTCTGCCCAGTTCGGCTCGATCTAAAGTGCGATCGCGCCTCAAAATGTGATCGCCATAACGAGAGGCGATCGCGGCAATCAAATCTTCAGTTAGTGCTTCGCGAGCGTAGATATCAGCATCGAGTATGGGTAATCCATACGCAGTGTTTAAGTACTGAGACACTGTGGATTTACCTGTGGCAATTCCCCCCGTAATGCCAATAATGCGCTGCTGCATTAATCGATCGTTAAAACAAGTAAATTTTAAGCAAGAAAGGTTTCAGATTCCAGCAATCTTTTGACAATTGCTAATAGAATTAGCTGTCAAACATGAGGGTTCTAATATGCAATATTCAGAGCTTTTAGAGCTTTAGAATATTTAGAAGACTTATAGAAAACTTAGAACCTGAAACCCTAAATATCGAGTTACCAAAGTGCTGGTACTGGAGCAGGTCTACGGACAGGAGGTGGGGCAGGTTCGTACCGAGGAGGCTCTGGTGCTGGTGGAGCTTGTGCCTCTAGGCAGGAATTATCCGTACCTGCTGGCAACTCGATCCCAGACGAGCGGTAGTAGGTGCAAAAGGATGCTAGTGAGGTAGTATAAGGGTTAGCTAGATCGCGGGTACGAATATTATCGTCATCGGAATTCTGCAATTCCCACATCTCTTTATTCATAGTGCGGAAAGAGGTAAACTCCCTTTCAAGCTTCTGATCCATAAACTCAAGCTGGATCCACGGCAAAGTTACATTAGTCGATGAAGTTAAATCCAGTATTTTGGTCATCGCTTCATTATACGTGGGTGAAAAATCACGCGGATAATAGTCTTGATCCGTTAATAGTGGATCGGCATAGGATGGAGCAGCCATGCCTGCGATCGCGGTAATTGCTAATGCTGAAGCTAGCAAGTAAGAGCGAGTTCTCATAAAGTTCATCCTCACATTGTGTCTAAACCAAATAATTTGGCTAATTATTCCACACTAATCTAACAGATCGACTATCTTTCCGCTATATAAACTATTAATTTGTGCGTCCATGACTACTGAAATTGCAATCAAAGAAAAACTGCTAGAGCTATTTTGTCGTTTAGCTTACAAGAGTGGAAATTTCACACTTTCTTCGGGGCAATCTAGTTCCTATTATGTCAATAGTAAGCTGGTAACTTTACACCCCTACGGCGCACTGTGGACGGGGCAAATTTTGCTCTCCATGCTGCCCCAGGATGTAACGGCAGTGGGAGGGCTGACCCTGGGAGCCGATCCCATTGTTTCGGCGGTGAGCGTGGTATCGGCCTATGAAAATCGCCCAATCGTAGCTTTAATCGTGCGCAAACAGGCTAAAGGGCATGGTACAGCTGATTGGATTGAAGGGCCTGTACTACCCGAAGGTTCAAAAGTGGTAGTCCTGGAAGATGTGGTGACGACAGGGAAGTCGGCCATGCAAGCAGTGGAGCGGTTGCGTCAGGCAGGCTATCAGGTCGATCGCATCATTTCACTTGTGGATCGTAATCAGGGTGGGGCGGAACTATATGCTCAGGAAGGGTTAGCATTCGATACCATTTTCACGATCGCAGAAATTCAGGCATACGCAGCAAGTAATGCATGACCAGAAATATGCCCCAGCCACGGCCTAACAAGTTTCTAGATTGGCTAGAAAGACGAGCCAGCGTACCCGAATTTGCGGGGTGGATGCTGATGGCGATCGCCGGATTCTTCTTTTTAGCAGCAACCAATACGCTAGCTGGCTGGCTCTATGCCATTAGTGGAGTCAGTTTTGCGATCGTGTTTATTGGTGGTGTATTACCAGTACGCATCCTGAAGGGGATCGAGATCGAGCGCCTGCCCATCGATCCGGTCAGTGCCGGGGATATTCTCACGATCGAACTGCTATTACATAATTCCGGCAAGCATAGTAAAGCCTTGTTGGAAGCACGAGATCTTCTGCCAGAAGGGATTTGTCGCACAAGCGTGCAAGACCACGTGATTGAATCAATTGCGCCGGGAGATCGTGATCGCTGGCTCTATGCGGTCACGACACTACGACGCGGTGTATTTCAGTTCGATCGTTTGGAGCTAGCCACTGCTAGTCCATTTGGCTTATTTCGTAGTCGGCGATCGCAATCGGTCAAACGGAGGGCGATCGTCTATCCCACCGTCCTCCCACTCAGTCAATGTCCCATAGTCGATCTGATCGGCAGGGATGATAGCCCCCGACTCTACAGTACGGAGAATGCCCGTAATAGCGCGAATGAGGGCATCACGCGCACGCTCAGGCCCTATCGCTGGGGCGATCCAATTCGGCTAGTACATTGGCGGACTAGCGCGCGATTTGGCGAATTACGGGTGCGAGAATTGGAACTGACCGTTGGTGGGCAAGAGTTGGTGATTGCCCTGGATACATTACCCGGTTGGCAGGCTTGGGACTTTGAGCAAGCCGTGGTGACAGCGGCTTCGCTATATTTTTATGCCCTGCGACTCAATCTTAATGTGCGGTTGTGGACTGCGGCAACAGGACTAGGGCATGGCAATCGCGTAGTGCTGGAAACCCTAGCGGCGGCCAGCATCACCACAGACCAGGTTATGGAAATATCTGACTTACCTGACATCCCACTCGTCTGGATTACGCATCGTCCTGCTAGTTTGGCAGAGTTGCCATTAGGAAGTCGGTGGATTTTATGGGGCAATGCTAGTGGGGCAAAAGTTCCTGGTATTGCCATTGAGCCTAGTACTGAAGGTGAACTGGATCGAGATCATACGTTTCGCTCTCTACAAGCACAATTGCAAATAAGGACTAGCGTCTCAAGCTAACTATCTTCTCTATTGCCACCTACCAATAATCCACCCCAGCCCCAAGCCTAACCAACTACTCAGGGCGATTGTCCAGAAAATCTGGTTCCGGCGAAACCCATTTTTAGTCATTTGCCACTTTGCCCAAAATAGAGGCGAAAACCAAAATGCTGCCAGGATAAATGTCAGTGCGGCAAATGCAAGGCCATTACTGCCTAACGTTCTCGCAAAAGTTTCCACTTGTTCGTTACCTTTAACCAGAGCGGTATCTAGGGCAAGCGGCAGACCCACCAACCATGTAATCACTAAAGTAGCTGGTACGGCTAATAGCAAAGCAATGTTGACCGCTGCTGCTAAAAAGGCGGCGATCGCGATCGCAATTCCCCAACTCAGTAACGGAGATGTCACCGCTGACAATTCCCAACCGTAGAGGGTATACCAAAGTAAAACGGCTATTGAAGTTAGCCAGGGAAGCTTTTTGATCGCATCACTCACGGGATATCAGCACCTAGAATTACAAATTGACTAAAATATTAATTGACTAAATTATCGGACTATCTGGTACCGACAAAGTTTCCCAGGTACTAAATTCATAACTAGCTGCTCAATTGGCGAAACTTCACCTTTAATAGATCGCGGGGATGGGGAGTCGGGATTGTTACCATACTTAAATCCTGATTTGGCAATAGTTCCCAGTCATAATCGCGCAGCAGCATAGCTCCAAATACCTTCATCTCCAGTCTGGCAAATTCTTTACCCAAACATTCCCGCAATCCACCTCCAGAGGGGACGTAACCGAAGAGTTTTTGCTTGTCGGCAGCATGTTCGGAGGCAAAGCGCTCTGGATCGAATTTCTGATGGTCAGGATATAGTTCTTCTGCTTTGTGAGTTTGGGTAATTTGATACAGGACAGTCCAGCCCTTGGGAATCTGATAACCATTAAACTCACAGGTCTGGATCGTCTCGCGAAATCCACCGCCCACAGGCGGCAGAAGCCGTAGGACTTCCTTTAAAAGGCAAGCCAAAATTTCCTGGCGATAATGGTAGCGAGGTTTGATTTTGCGTCACTTTGCTACTGTCAGTGTTATTGGTCATGGTTACTGATGTGTGGGCAAGAAAGCGATCGCTCCTACTCTAACCTGGAACTATCACTGATATTGCTTGAGGAATCACTCGAAACTGGGCTGGAGTATAGGTAGTTAGCTCACCATCGGTATTAATTGGGCGAGGCTTGCGCGTGAGAATAGTCACTTCCTGACAATGCAGCGATCGCACATCGCTGACGCTATCGTGATCCCCTCGCCATAGAGACGGCAGCAGGGCAAAGATTTGCCACCAGTGCCGAACTTCCAAGCTATAGAGATCGAGACGGCGATCGTCGATCGCCGCATCTACAGCCACTGCCATGCCACCACCGTAGAACCTGCCGTTGCCAACCGCAATCTGTAAGGTTTTGACTAAGAATGATTCATCACCGTGCCTAATTTCGGCGGAAAAGGGTCGGGTTTGCCAGATCGCTTGCAGGGCAGTTTTGGCATAGGCAAATACTCCCCAGCGGCGCTTGGCTTCCTTCGTGAGATTGTTCGTAATCTTGACGCTTAGCCCCATGCTCGCAACATTAAAGAAATACTTGCCATTTACCCAGCCTAAATCGATGCGACGGATCTGCCCCGTGGAGATCGACTTACATGCTTCTATGGGTGATGCTGCAATGCCAAGGGTTCTGGCTAAGTCGTTAGCGGTTCCTAGCGGTACGATCGCCAGCGGTATTTGTGTATCTACCAAACCCTCAGCAGCGGCGTTGAGTGTACCATCTCCACCACCGATCACAACTAGATCGACTCGATCGCGATAGTTGCGGATCAGTTCAGATAAAGACTCAGGGTGGGTGATCGATTCTTCAATGGGATTCATGCCCAACAAATCTAGCTGAGCGGCAATCTGAACGGCATAGCGATGTCCTTGACGGGAATGTCGGTTTAGTAGCAGTAGTACATTGCGATCGCTCATGCTAATTACTTACCCTTGATTAACCCTCTTTCACCCAGTTTGGCATAAGCTAGAAGTTGATTGCCTTAGCTACTACCAGATTTAGATCGAGATGGCTTTACGAGTATATGGCGATCGCCCGCTCAAAACACTACCTGGACTGGCGACACGCCCCACGCCCAGTCGCGTCAGGGAGGCATTATTTAATATTTGGCAGGGCAGAATTGAGAATTGTCGCTGGCTCGATCTATGTACGGGGTCTGGAGCAATGGCAGCGGAGGCTTTGTTGCGTGGAGCTGCTTCTGTAGTGGGGATAGAACAGTCGGGCACGGCCTGCAAACTCATTAAACAGAACTTGCAAAACATTATTAAACCCACTCAGGTATTTAGCATTCATCGAGGTGATGTGCTCAAAGTTATACCTAAATTACAGTCGCAACAATTCGATCTGGTTTATTTTGACCCACCCTATCAAAGCGATTGGTATGAACTAGTTATTGAGGCCCTGCCGATGCTGTTAGCTGCCGATGCTACCGTAGCAGTAGAACACGATCGCGCCAGACTTTTAGCCGATGTCATCGGTGGCCTCGTAGCAGTCGATCGCCGTAAATACGGTCAAACTGCGATCGCTTTTTACGAATTAGATAACAAGTGAAAAAGCTCAGCTATGTTTTCAATTAACCTCAAGTCTTTCAGTTGGGAATCTTTGCGCAGGGAATGGCGCGATATTGACATCATTCTGTTAGTTTTGACAGTGATCTTAACTTTGATGGGAGCTGTAGCCATTCATAGCTCGGCGATCAACTATTCAGGACTGAATTCCTACTGGTTACAACACCTCGTAATCGGTAGTATCGGTCTGTTTATCGTCATGTCGTTAGCGCGTTGGCAGTATCAACAATTGTTACACCTGCACTGGATTACCTACGCAATCACCAACATCATTTTGGCGATCGTGTTAGTGAGCGGCACTAGTGCTAATGGGGCGCAAAGCTGGCTCACCATTGGGGACCTTAATATTCAGCCTTCTGAGTTTGCCAAAGTAGGGGTAATTATTACCCTAGCAGCACTTTTGCATGACCGCCCGATTCAACAGCCTTTGGATATACCCAAGGCAATCTGGCCACTACTGTTACCTTGTGCCTTAATTTTAAAGCAGCCCGATCTGGGTACATTTCTCGTGTTTTGCGCGATCGCCCTCGGTATGTTGTATTGGGGAGGTACAAGTCTGGGTTGGATCGTACTGCTCATCTCTCCCCTAATTTCTCTGATCCTATATAGCGTTTCCATCCCTATCTGGCTGGGATGGGTAGTACTAATGGGTGCAGTCGCTTGGTGGACGCTACCATGGATGCGTGCCATTGGTATGTCGATCGCTGTCGTTGTGAATCTGATCTCGGCACAGGTGGGTAGCTTTGCCTGGACACTATTGCATGAATACCAGAAAAAACGCCTCTTACTATTTCTCGATCCTACTCAAGACCCTTTGGATGGCGGCTACCATCTGATCCAATCACGGATTGCGATCGGTGCTGGCAAAATTTGGGGGCGTGGGATTATGCATGGCACGCAAACCCAGCTCAACTTTATCCCCGAACAGCACACAGATTTTATCTTCTCTGCCATAGGTGAAGAGATGGGATTTGTCGGCTCTATGTTTGTACTGCTGGCGTTTTTGGGGATTTGCTGGCGCTTGTTAATGATCGCGGTTAGATCTAGGGATAACTTCGGCTCTTTACTAGCGATCGGCGTCTTTGCGATGATTTTGTTCCAAACCACGATCAATGTAGGCATGACAATTGGCGTTGCCCCGATCACAGGTATTCCGCTACCGTGGCTCAGCTATGGGCGATCGGCACTACTGACTAACTTCATTGCCCTCGGTTTAGTCGAGTCGGTAGCAGCACATCGACGTATGATTAAGTTCTAGATCTATTGGGTAATAATTTCTAGAAACTAGTCGGTGGAACTGGTTCCGTTGCATGGGAGGCAAAAAAACTTGTTCTGCAAAGGATGCAAGGATTTACTCTGAAGCTAAGACGATCGGCCTAAACGCCATACCTCTTGCTATGACAGGATTGTTTAATCCCACTTGGCGGAACCAGTGCCAATTTTTAATAGTGGGCTTTTAATGTCTTTATACTAAGCGATCGCGCTTTAGTGCGAAAATCTAGTCTACTAGCAACCAACCAACTCCATGCATAGCAACTCCATCAAAAGACTAGTCAAAGGTCTGCGCAATTTTAAACAAAGCCACTATTGCAACCATCAGGATCTATTCGAGCAACTATCCCACGGGCAGAAACCTCGGGTTTTGTTCGTTACCTGTTCGGACTCTCGCATCGATCCCAACTTGCTCACCCAAACCGATCTGGGCGAACTGTTTGTTATTCGTAACGCTGGCAATATTATCCCTCCCTATGGTGCGACTAATGGCGGTGAAGGTGCAGCCGTAGAATACGCAATCCATGCCCTGGGCATTGAGGAGGTAATTGTCTGCGGTCATTCCCACTGTGGCGCAATGAAGGGGCTACTGAAGTTGCAAAAACTAGAAGAGGATATGCCACTAGTCTACGAATGGCTCAAGCATACGGAGGCTACCCGCCGCCTGCTCAAAGATAACTACAGTCATCTAGAAGGTGAAGATCTCGTCGAAATGGCTGTGGCAGAGAATGTCTTAACTCAGCTAGAAAATCTCCGTACCTATCCCGTCATTCACTCTCGAATGCATCAGGGCAAGCTTAATCTTTACGGCTGGATTTATCAAATTGAAAATGCTGAGGTGCTTGCCTACAATCCTGATTTAGATGAATTTGAACCCATTCATCCCGATCTACCCGCCTGCGATCTGCCAAATACTCCTCTTAGCAGCGGACTAGAGCAAACTGTACAACATCAAATTCAGCAAATCGAACTAGATCGCAAGTATAGTGAGGGCTGGCTATCTCCCGAACAAGCAGACCGTATTTATCGCGGATCGCACGCTCGTTAAGTTTAAGTGCCAGAATTCTGGCTCAACCATATAAGGGACTTGCGGAAAAATAAGATCCCAATCATTGTAGAAAGGTAGGAAATGCGGAGTTGACCGCTCCTGCTTTAAACTCTAGCATGGGAATCATAGGAATAATGCTGACCGAGACCATCAAATCTACCTTCAAAGATGCTGCCAAGAAACTGACCGGCAACCGAAAACGAGATTTCATGGCCAAAGTCACGGAAGAGTACTTCGATAGCTCAGCCCGCAAAGCCGAAACTGTTTTGGGCTGGAATCGCCATAGCATTCAACTTGGCTTGCATGAAAGGCGGACGGGGATAGTCTGTGTGGATAACTATCGGGCTAGGGGACGACACAAAAGTGAAGTGGTACTGCCCAACTTAGAAGCGGATATTCATGCATTGGTGGATGCTCAAGCTCAAGCTGACCCAAAATTTTAATCGACCTTTCTCTATACCCGCATCAGTGCTAGAGCGGTACGAGAGGCATTAGGGAGTAAGGTTGGCTATGAAGAGATCGAATTGCCGTCTCGCCAGACTATAGGAGAGATTCTCAATCGCTTGGGATATCGCCTAAAAAAACACAAAAAACGAAACCCTTGAAAAAAATTCCTCAAACCGATGCCATTTTTGAGAATGTGTTTCGGGAGAATCAGGCATCGGATGAAAATCCCAAATCGTTGCGAGTATCTATCGATACCAAAGCAAAGGTCAAGATTGGCAACCTTTCTAGAGGTGGTAAAGCCCGTACCCTAGAGGCAAAAGAGGCAGATGACCACGATACTGAGTGGCAGGCTGTCCTGGTTTCCTTTGGCATTCTCAACACACAGAGCGATCAACTATCAATTTACTTGGGTCAGTCGGCTGAGACCAGTGATTTCATCGTCGATTGTTTAACGGCCTGGTGGAATGATAATCAATCCAATTACCGGGATCTCGATGAATGGGTAATTGACCTCGATGGTGGTGCAGCGACTCGCAGTGACCGCACACAATTTATCAAACGCATGGTTGAACTGTCTATAGCGACTAATTTAAGAATCCGACTGATTTACTATCCCCCATACCATAGCAAGTACAATCCGATAGAGCGGTGTTGGGCAGCACTAGAAAACTATTGGAATGGCGCGATTTTAGATTCGATTGCACCCATTGTGCATCAGATTGAAGCAACCTATGAAAAAGGTATCAAGGTTTTGTCAGACGAGTTAGAACAGTACCGACCCTTTTGGCAACGTTCTGAAACACTACCTAAATGGGATATAACAGACTTTATCGGCAATAAGAGGGTGGATCTAGAATCAGTGATTTCCTATCTTCACCCTCAACTTAACCAGCTACCATCTGACGTTGAGTGACTCTGAAGTTATGCAATCCACAAGCAGTTTCCAGCACGATATCTACATAATTGTCCTT
>CALRKB020000027.1:0-63026 GCA_943367755.1 Rhizobium sp. Q54
AATCTCTTGAGCCAGGAGAAATCAGTTAAAGTTGGGCTTAAAGCAAAGCGTCTTCGGGCCGGTTGGGATGATGGTTATCTTCTTAAGGTGCTATCTCAGGCAGCAGGCTGTACCTCGAAATTGTAAAGAAACGTGTGCGTAAGCCCTGATAGGTTGCGTACCTTGTGTTGTCATAGGTTGCGTACAATGCTTTAATAAGAGGCTGGTATTGTTCATCGCAACGTTATCATTAAAGTAATTGAAATTATTGCAAAAATTTTGAGGAGGTCACCACCAAAGTTGGGGGGTAGTCAAGAGCAAAAAACGAGCCATGGCCAAGAGCAAATTGAGCGACTTAAGCAGTTTGTCACTCGATCTGCTACTATGCTGAACTTAGATAAAGAAATGGCAGTGGGAGCAGGCATGTCTCGACCAACTAAAGCTGCAGTTATTGTAATTGGTGGTGGTGAAGACAAGGTTCAAGACCGTAAGATCCTGCGTGCGTTTGTTGAATGCTCGGGTGCTTCTTCTGCCCGAATTGCCATTATTCCTTCCGCCTCACGCGAGCCAGACATTATTGGACGCATTTACCATGAGATTTTTTCCGAACTCAAAGCGGAAGTGGTGGAAGTGTTCGATATTCGCGAACGCCAACAGCAGAGCGTGGAAGAAGCTGAAGCACAGCTAGATAGCTTTACTGGCGTGTTTATGACGGGTGGCGATCAAGTGCGGCTTTGTGGCCTGATTGGTGAAACGCCCCTAGCGATCGCAATTCGCGATCGGGTACATCAGGGCAGATTAGTACTGGCGGGTACCAGTGCGGGTGCTGCGGCCATGGGACATCATATGATTGCGGGTGGTGGTAGTGGCGAATCTCCGCACAAAGAAATTGTGAATATGGGGATTGGGCTCGGGATTTTACCTGAGATTGTCGTCGATCAACATTTTCACAACCGCAACCGCATGGCAAGACTGATGACAGCGATCGCCGCACATCCAGATAAACTTGGTATTGGCATTGATGAGGATACTGCCGCGATCTTTGAGCAAGATGGTTTGATGCGAGTTATGGGCAAAGGTACGGTGACGATCGTCGATCCTGGCGAAGTTTCCTATAGCAATCAACTCTGGGTAAGCAACACTGCCCCGCTAACTATTCACAATTTGCGGGTGCATATTCTGAGTGCAGGCGGCAAGTATCAACTGCAAAAGCGCATACCACATAGTCCCATAATTTAACGCCCCATAATTTAACTCTCTCCACCGACTACGACATTACGAATTCTCAGGCTGGGCGATCCGCAGCCGACTGCCAGGCCATTCTGACCACCTTTACCGCAGCCACCCGACTCATCCCAAAAGAAGTCATCGCCGATCGCCTCAATATCCGCCAGAGTTTGAAATACATTGCCGGAAAGAGTTACATCTCTAACTGGTTCGGCAATTTTGCCATCGCGAATCATCCAGGCTTCGCCAGCCGTAAAGGTAAACATCTCTCCGTTAGTCATGCCGCCCTGCCAGTTTTTGGCATAGACTCCCACAGGAATATCGTTAAATAGATCTGATACAGGTGTTTTACCCCGACCAATCCAGGTATTAGTCATCCTGACAATGGCAGGATAGTGATAGTTTAAACAACGAGCATTACCTGTGGCAGCTTCACCAAGTTTGCCAGCGGTTTCGCGAGAATGTAAGCGTCCCACCAATACTCCATCTTGAATTAGCTGAGTTGTTGTGGCACTGACACCTTCATCATCGTAGAAATAACTGCCGCGATGGAAGCCAAAGTCATCAAATGGTGCGGCACCATCAAAAATCTGCAACTGATCGGAACCAAACCGCCGCCCCAGGCTCATTACCTCTAGCAAGTCAGGACTTTCATAGATCGCATCTGCTTCAGAAAGATGGCCGAATGCCTCATGCACAAATAATCCTGCCAAGATCGGATCGATCACAACAGTGTAAGTATTACCCTGCACGATGGGTAGACGCAGCGCCGTGACCGATCGCTCCGCCGCCGACCTGACCTGTGCATCCAAATTCTCTAGATCCTGATAAGAACGTCTAGAACCAACGGTTTCGCGACCAGTTTGTACAGTCTCCCCATCTCTAGCTGTTGCCGCAAAACGCATTTCCCAATCTGCCCATGCCTGACTAACCAGGGTGCCTTCTGATGTGGCGATCGCAATTTGTTGCGTACTATCGCCATACCGTACGGAGGTACTAACGATTTTGTCGGACATCGCTTGCAAAATATCCGTATAGCGGCTGCAAAGCGCTTTCTTTTGCGCTAATGGGATTTGACGCGGATCGGACTGGATCATCGATCGCTCTACTTGAACGGGATCGACCTCCGCCAGTATGGTTTCTTCATTACCCACCCATTTGGCAGCAGCGATCGCCTCTTGTAACTTTTGCTCTAGTTTTTCCCAGCTATCAAAGCTGGCAAAGCCCCACCCACCCCTATGACACGCACGTACCTGGCCCCCTTTCGCAAGACCTGTACTAAGAGTCTCTACCTTGCCGCTGCGCAAAAATATATCCGTACCTTCTGATTCCTCTAAACGGATTGTGAAAAAGTCTACCTGCGATCGATATTTGTTGACCAAATCCTGGAGCCGATCTTGAGTTTGGGTAATATCCATGCGAGCTAAAAATATTTTAAAAATAATTAATTAGTCAATCCAATTTGCTTTGGCGGTTTTATAACTGCACAGCTTGGGCTTGATCTAGGAAGTCGAGGATCATCATGTCATAGATAAGTAAATGATGCGATTGCGGCCTTGCTGCTTGGCGATGTAAAGCGCCTGGTCTGCTTCATCAATCAATTCTTTGGGGTTACGATTCTCTGTGGGAATGACGCTAACAATACCTATACTCAAGGTAACATAGTCGCTAACTAGCGATCGCGAATGCGGAATCTTGATATTAGCAATTTCTGACTGGATTAATTCGGCGACCTTCATAGCACCTGCGGCACTGGTTTGTGGCAGAACCACTACAAATTCTTCGCCCCCAAACCGAGCTACCAGATCCGTGGGGCGTTTGAGTACACGATCGATGGTCAAAGCAATTTGCCTTAGGCAATCATCGCCCGCTAGATGACCAAAGGCATCGTTATAGTCCTTAAAATAATCCACATCACACAAAACTAGGGCTAGTGGCGTGCGATCGTCCAACATCTGGTGCCACTGGCGATTGAAATAATCATCGAATTTACGCCGATTCGCAATTTGGGTTAAGCCATCCACAGTAGCAAGTAAGTTAGCTTCTAATGCTTTATTAAACCAGTGAGTTTCTACGGCATCCCCATGTTCAATAATCGTCCGCATAATTCCTTCCAAGTCATCCTTCTCTTTGGAAAGAACTCTTAGGAGAGACTGCAAAGTAGTTTCTGTTTGCTGACGCTCCCCAACTTCGCTTTGGAGTTGCTGGGTGAGAACGTAAAGTTCAGCTTCAATTGTGTCGCTATGCTCAACGGTTGTTTGCAAGATCATCTCTAGATCGGCTTTTTGTCTGGAAACAATTTCTAAGATCGACTGCAGGATTGTCTCTTTTTGATGGCGGCGCACAATTTCAGCTTGTAGTTGCTGGTTTACCTCTTGTAGCTGGGATTCAATCACATCGCCGTGTAAAGCCGTGGTCTCTAAGGCAATTTGTAAATCGCGATTAGATCGCTGTAGTCTTTCTACTTGCTCGCTTAACCAACCAGTGTCAGCTAGTTGGTTGCTCTCTTGACTGTCGCACCCAGATTCCATAGGACTTAATACTAAACAAATTTTAGTTGCATAGCGGGCATTAAACGCTGCAGATTTTTGAGCGATTTAGTTTGCCACAAAACTTTAGAAGAACCTAACAGAGTGATCTCGTTATTGCCTCGATTGCGCACCTCGACTACAAACATTGACAGCATGCTAATGCCAGAGCTGTTAAGAAATTCCAATTCTTTGAGGTCAATTGCCAGTGATGGCGTCTCTGATATAGCATCGATGAGTAAGTTCATGATTGGCTTATACTCTTCGATACCATCCAATCTTAAGAATCCCTTCAAGAAAACAGTGGTATTTTCTGCGTCATACCATACCTTATAGTCTTTACCCGTAATTTCCACGCTAACCATGACTCCTTTAATTCGAAAATAATAAAACCCTTATCTAGCAAGCGATTAGTAGCTTATCCTCATTAACACAATACCCAAAATCGCACTAATTCATAACCTTGCTAATAAGTAATTTCCAACCGGGTTGCTTTGATCGCCATTGCTATTTGCTTAAATCGCCTCTAGTAATGGCGATCGGCAAATATACTAAAGAAGCACAAAATGGATAGAGCAAGATTTGATCTTTACGACTTCACTATGCATCTAAATGTGCCATCACTGTTATTTGCACGGTCTCTGGCTGTTGTGGTAAGGGAGCAAATTTCCAGCCAAGTCTTGCCTCATAGTCATTAATCATGGTTAAGATGCCCATGTGAGAGCCTCCCATCCCCATTGCTGTTTGTTCTAGCTGTGCAGCATACAGTTCGTCAATATCTGATGTAACTAGCTTCTGTACAAATGTCTGATATGTCAGCGCCACATTCACTTCTGCTGGATTAGTTACTCGGAAAACCAGCCTTTCGTCATACAAATACAGGGATATGCTAACGGCGAGATTAGCATTTTCGTCGCTGTATTTCATCGTATTTTCTAGCAGTTCATTAGCTATATAACTAACCGCCGCTTTCACATTTGCTTTTCTATCGATGCTACCTTCAGAAATCTCATCACCAGGGAAAAAAGTTGCGAAGTAGTCGCCTAAGAAATCTGCTGATAGCCCATAGTTACTCCAACGCTTTTTACGCGGAGTGGAAGCAGGTGAAAAGTGAATTGTTAAGTACTCTTCACTAGCTGGAAGTTGGTCAATAAAATCGCCAAATATTTGCATCATAACTATTAGTTATTTAGTTATCAGTTATTAGTTATTAGTTATTAGTTATTAGTTATCAGCTTTTAGTTTTTACCTAATCGCTGGTTGGTACTGCTTATCTTTCATTGCTCAGAGTATCTACTTTTGCTTCAATACGAGTAGCGTAATGTCATCGAAAACTTTTTGAGTGCCGATATGTTTCATTACGCCCTCAATTACCGCCTCACGGATATCATTTGCCGATTTGTGGTGATTCTGTCGGAGAATTTCATACATACCTTCCAACCCATATTGTTCATTATTTCCATTTACAGCCTCAGTAATTCCATCAGTGTATAAAATTGCCACTTCACCTGATTGCAACTCTACTTGTGTCTCTGCAACAAACGATGAGATGTCAGATTCAATCCCTAGTGGGAAACCTAAATCCATGGTGTCAAATCGCTCTATTTTGCCGTTATTACGCACAATGATCAACTCTTCGTGCTGGCCGCTAAGACTTAAGACACCTGCTTCGTAGTCTAGCAATGCAAGTGTCATATTCTTATAGGATTCCATTCTGCGCGTGTTACCGTAAATAGCCTGGTTGAGCGCACTTAAGAACTTCACAGGGTCGGTTTCGCCCACAGCAAGTAAGGTGCGCACGGCTGTTTGAGCCATGATCATCACCACGCCACTTGCGAGGCCGTGGCCTGTCACATCACCGATGCCAATCATGACTTTGCCGTTGTGTTGTAGCACATCGTAGTAGTCGCCGCCAACTTCGGCTGCGGGCTCCATAAAGCCGGCAATGTCCAGCCCTTCAATCAGTTTTAACTCGGCATCTTTAGGCAAAATCATCTGTTGCAGTTGGCGGGTTACATCTAGCTCTGCACTCATGCGCGTGTTCTCGGTTTTGAGACGCTCGTTCAGAACTGTAATTTCCTGGTTTGCTTTACTGAGATCGGAAGTACGTTCTGCAACTCGGTGCTCTAATTCTTCGTTGGTCTTTTCTAAAGTATCGAAAGACTCTCGCAGTTGACCCGCCATTTGGTTAAATGATTGCGCCAGATCGTCTAGTTCTTCAATAGTTTTGATTTCTACGGTGCGATCGAGATCGCCGGAGGCGATCGCCTGACTGGCATCTCGCAGGCGCAAAATTGGTTTTACAATCCAGCGAGCTGTAAGCACCCCTAAAGCGATCGCGATGATTAAGGCCGCTAAACATAGAAATACTGTATTGCGACTATTAGTATTGATTTGTTCCATGAAGTCGTTTTCAGGAATGACGACCACAATCAGCCAATCAATTCCCCGCCCATCCCGCAATGGGTTAACATGCACAAATTGACGGCGATCGCCATCGATGAACTCTAGCTTTTGGCTGTCCGATATATTGTTAAGATCGCCAAAGTTCTGGATCAAATACTTGGTTGTGTTTGCAACTGTAGCTTCACTGCTATCTACCGCTTTGATGCGTTCTACTACCTTCTCTTTCCCCTTTTCTTTGATGTTAAAGGGTTGAGCAATCTTGGAACTTGCTACCAGGTCGCCCGATCGCTCGATGATAAAACTTTGTCCAGATGGGCTAGTAACGAGATTCTGGAGGAACTCACTGATCTCTGACAGCCTGATGTCCATGCTCAAAACGCCACGAAGCGTGTTGTTTTTGCCATAAACAGGAATGACTGGACTAATGCCAAGCACCGGTGGATTGCGAGAGGCAAAGCCGTAAATCGGACTCCAGGTTGGTTTGCCTGCTTCTACAGCATTTTTGTACCAAGGGCGCACGCGCGGGTCGAGTTTGTGGGTGCGTACTACTTTAACGCGATGTCTTTGCGCATCAAGCTGATAAATTCTGCGATTAAATCCTGTAGATTCGTTCTTAATTGCCAGATAAAAATTATTATCTTCTCTCAGTTCTACCCCAAGGAAATGTCCTCGGTTATTGGCATAGTAGATGTAATTCTCCAATTCGCGATGGCTAACAATCTGCCAAAAATAGCGCTCTAGGGCAGCAAAATTATCGGGATTGATATTACCACTATCCATGGTGGCGACTGCTACTTGCGCGATCGCCTGCACTTTATCGAGATAGGTAAGTGTGTGCGTCTCAATCCGATTGCTAATTTCAGCCCGCAACTGAGTTGCCAGGTCGTTAACTGCTTTGCGGCCACTTTGCCATGAAAGATAGCCCACAAGTCCTACTGCTGCAAAGATCTGGATCACAAATGGCACTACGAGGATAACACCAAGTGGCATTTTGACCGAAGATTTAGCAACCTTGACTTTGTTGGCAGAAACTTGATCGATTGCAGAGCGATCGGCAACAGCCTGATCGATAGGAGGCTGATCGGTAGGAGCTTCTTCAGTAGAGGTCTTATTGGCAAAGACCTTATCTAACAAAAACTGTAAGAGCATTTGAGTTATTTCGTTAGCGAATTACGCGTTTCAGCTCAAGGTTACGGGCAGGACAAAGCTTATTGCTGTACAGGTGCTATTGTTCCCACTTTTGGTCGTTAAACTATCTATAAACTATATATATATTGCTAAACCAAAAAGGCAAAGGTTTATACCCCTTGCCCAGTGATTATACTCTTTACAAGTACTTTAGTTTCAAGCTAGCTGCACAATAAAAGCTTTAGAAATTAAATTTCTAGTTAACCCATTTTCTTGCTACAAGTTCAGCCAGGTCGACAACACGTTGGCTATAGCCCCATTCGTTGTCGTACCAGGCTACAACCTTAACCATATTGCCACCCATTACCATGGTGAGTGAAGAGTCAAGAATTGCAGATTCATCTGTACCGCGATAGTCAATCGAGACTAGAGGTAGGTCACCATATTTCAAAATGCCTTTCAAGTGCCCTTCAGCTGCAGTCCTCATTGCTTCGTTCACTTCTTCCGCGATGGTTGACTTCTCAGTTTCACAGACAAAGTCAACTACAGAAACGTTAGGTGTAGGTACGCGTAGTGCAATCCCATTGAGCTTGCCTTTGAGCTCTGGTAAAACTAGCGCTACCGCCTTGGCCGCTCCAGTTGAGGTAGGTACAATGCTCAATGCCGCCGCTCTAGCACGACGGAGATCGCGGTGGCTGGCATCAAGTAAGCGCTGGTCGCCAGTGTAGCTGTGGGTGGTTGTCATTACACCCTTAACAATACCAAAACTGTCTTGTAATACTTTTGCGATCGGGGCGAGGCAGTTGGTCGTACAGCTAGCATTACTGATGATGTGGTGTTTGCTATGCTCGTACTGTGAGTCATTTACGCCCATTACAAAGGTGCCATCTTCATTTTTGCCAGGTGCAGTAATTAGGACTTTCTTGGCACCAGCATTCATATGCTTGGTGGCACCAGGACGATCAATAAATACGCCTGTAGACTCAATGATTAGATCGATACCTAGGTGTGCCCAAGGCAGATTTTCAGGATTGCGGTCTGATGTTGTTTTAATTTTGTGCCCATTTACAGTGATGGAGTCCTCATCAGCACTAACATCGGCATTAAAAATGCCTAACATGGAGTCATATTTCAGCAAGTGGGCATTGGTATTAGGATCAGATGTGTCATTAATGGCAACGACCTGCAACTGACTATCCTTTCTTCCTGCCCAGCATCTGAGGAAATTACGTCCAATCCGACCAAATCCGTTAATCGCTACCCTAATCACTGCTTCTTGCCCTGTATGATTTTGAAGTTTACTATGAAGCCTATGATACCGAAAAAAGACAACATTTTATGTTTTTTTAATACCGAATTAGCCAAAGTCACCTATGGCAATTCAGACGCGCCTTTGATGCTAATCGAGTCTTTGCATCAAACTGGTTTTGCCGTCATAACCGGGCATCCGATCGCTTTTAATTTAATTGCCGAAACTTATCAGGAGTGGCAGCAGTTTTTTAATTCACCAGCTAAGCATGACTATACGTTCGATCCAGCGCTACAGTCTGGTTATTTTCCGTTTAAATCAGAGCATGCCAAGGACAGTATCGAGCCAGATCTCAAAGAGTTTTTTCATGTTTATCCCTGGAGCGATCTGCCAAGTAACATCAGCGATCGCACCAGGCAGTTATTTAGCCAATTAACCCAGTTAGCGTCCGAAATACTGGGTTGGCTCGAAACTTCAGCGCGATCACCTGATTGTCTGAAAGCATTACAGCTTAGTAGTGCGATCGCCGATAGTCCCAGTACATTACTGCGCATCCTGCACTATCCACCCCTACCAGACTGTATTGCGGATGGTGCCATCCGAGCTGCTGCCCATGAAGATATAAATCTGATCACTCTATTACCAACCGCAACGACTACGGGCTTAGAAATTCTCGATCATCAGGGTAACTGGCATGAGGTACCTTGCGCTATGGGCGATCTGGTAATTAATGTCGGCGATATGCTGCAATTAGCCAGCCAGGGTTACTATCGCTCGACTACCCATCGCGTGGTTAATCCACCTAGTGATTCGGTGGGGCGATCGCGCTACTCAATGCCGCTATTTTTGCATCCGCGCCCCGAAGTTGTTTTTGCAGATGGTATAACTGCACGAAGCTATTTACAAGAGCGGTTGCGTGCAATTGGTTTACTAAACTGTTAGCTAAATGCGAAACTTTTCAAGTTGCCTTAGAAGTAATGCATACAGGTCTTCGGCGAATTTACGGGGATTCCATAAAGGTGAAAGGCTGTCAGGTTGTTTAGATCGTTGCAAATGCGATCGCACCGCTTCGCGCAAAGCTTGATCTTTCCCAAATCGTTCTCCCCATTCGACATATTCTTCCCAATTCCACGCGATGCCATCTTTGATGCCTAAGGTTTGAAAGAAAGAATATCCAAAGCGAGAAAACATCTGTTTTCCCACAATTGTAACAACAGGGATATCTTGCCAAAATGCTTCAAGACTGTGGGTACAACTATTATAGGGATAGGAATCGAGAAGTACATCAGCGAGTTTATAGGTAGCGCGATGTTCTTCTTCAGTGGGAGTTCGAGGTGGTAGGAATTTAATCCGATCCCGATTAACGTTATAGTGATCGCACGCTTGGTGATAAGTCGCTTTAATTATATCTAGATCGCCTTTTCCTTTATGTAAAAATAGACTATTAGGAACGCGTTGCAAAATTTGCGCGATCGCATCTGCAGTTTCTGGGTTAAATTTGTGTCCTGCGGAAATCGAGAGATAAACAATTTGATGAGGCTCAATGCCCATTGAAAGACGTACTGCTTCGCGATCAATTGGCTGACTAACAATTTCTGATACTGCCAAATAGGAATCAGGCATTCGCAACAATTTTTCCAGATAATAGCTGTCACTTTCTGGTGGTAAGAGATGGCGATCTCCTAGAAAATAATTGTGCTTGGACAGATAAGGGGATGCAAATCCCGGCCATGATATACAAATCTTTGCAGGTTGTGCTGCCATCACGGTTGCGTGTAATGAGTTCATAATGGCATCTGGTTCGATTAGTACATCGAGGTCATCATCGAGAAGTTTTTGAATAATTTCTGCGGTTATTTCCTCTTGTGTTGAACTATGAACACGATAGAAACTATCAGAGAATTTCTCGTATTTTTGAGTAATGTCGTCGGCAGGAAACTTTGCTGTGAGATAGAAACGAACGTCTGGGGCAATTTGGGCTAGTTCGCGCAGCCAATCCTTAGTACACCAAGCAGATGCATGGCGACGAAAGTGACCTGACATGATGCCAATCCGAAGCGATTGGCTAGTTTTTTTTGTAGGAGCGAGATCGTATTCCCTTTTTGGCAAGTGTTTTGGCAAGATTTGAAATTGCGGATATTCCTTGAAAAAACTTGTTAAATAGGAATCGTGATACTTCTCTCCTGCAAGCTGAAATAAGCGGCTATTTCTTATAGGATCGTCACGCAGAAATGGAACGAAAAATAGTAATTCTCCATATAATGTTTGCCAGTCTCTTTCCCTTAGCCGATCTGCTTCCTGATAAATTCGGCGTTCTACCTCCAGAAAATATGTTAGAGCTGCGTCATAAGCTCCTGACATCGAATAACTGCGAATCAAACTAGTAGAAGCTGGCAGATACAGTCGTGCAAATAAATCTTGACAAACTTGGGTGTATACCTCTGTTAAGTTTCGCCAATCACCATAGACCTGCAAACCTGAATTAGTCAGAATGATTAGAGACTCAACAATACTTTCATAAATTTCGATCCGTTCAGGAGATCGTTGCAATGCTTTTTGGTATTGTGCGATCGCTTGAATAATCTTCACTTCTTGGCGATAGAGGCTACCTAAAACGTAATAAGTATCTGCACTAAAATCTTCGAGAGCATCTGGGTACTGAGATTTAATCTGCTCTAAAACCGAAAATAAGCATAGAAGTGAATCTTTTGACAAAGAAGAAGGTTGTAATGTCAGTAATTCAATTATTTGATTTAGAGCTTCCCAGTCAGGCTCTAACTGAGGGAGATCGGGTTGATTACTTGACTGAAGCGATGCCTGAATTGATGTTCGCAGCGATCTCAACCAGTGTTCAGTAGTCGGGGCATTTTCACAAATATAACGACTTAATAGCCACGCATTGAACCAGTCAGAAATATTTTCTTGGTGTTGTGCTTCAACCGTCATTATTTCAACGAGTTCCGCACAGTAACTATCTGCATCCTTATCGGGTATATCGGCAATGGCATTGAGCCAGACCATCTGTGCCTCTTCCTCGTGACCTTGCAGTAGTAAAGCTACCCCTAAATAACAGTAGTAACGATAGATATGAGGTTCGTCTGCAGTTGTTTGGGCAATTGCCTCCTCATACATGGAGATCGCCTCTTCATACTTTTGGGAGCGCAAACACAAATATGCCTGCTCTTCCCATAACTTCGAATATATGTGGTTAAATTGCTCATCCATTGATAGATTGCTCGACAGTATTAAAAGTGATACAATTCTAGACTTAAGATTGACAGCGCTTTGTGTTGCTCATCTTAAGCTATAACTCACTATAGTAGATCCCACATTCGGCTAATTATTGCTAGGTTAATATAACAAGAATTTTAGGTTTGTAGGTCAAATGAATCAATATGATGCTCATAAGGTGGGCTTTGATTTTGACTCCCTAAATTGGCATCTAACACAAGTGGGTTTTCGTAAATGTCAGCGCATGATGCAATTCAATATCTTCAATGACAGCAGCAGTTTACGCGTACTACGTAATCTAATTAGCCTTAGTGTCAATGGCACTAAGTAAAAGAGCAACCTGTAGTATGGAAAAAAGTCTAAAACTCTTGGTAATTTCTAATTTGTATCCCCCGCAAGTAGTTGGGGGGTATGAACGTGCGATCGCAGACTATACAGAGCAGTTAAGTTCTAGAGGCCACTCCGTGCTTGTGATAACAAGTAATACTGAAGGGCTTAGCACTTCCTACCCGAGCACTAAACAGTACATTCCTACAATTAAGCGTTGCTTATCTCTATGTGCAACCATCGTAAATGGAGGTATTCAATGGCTTCCTCCAGATCGGGCTGAAGCTATTATGTTAGAGAATTGCAATAGTCTTTCACATGAATTGTCTCAATTTCAACCAAATGTCTGTCTGTTAGGTAATGTAGAGTTTCTAAATATTGACTTAATCGAACAAGTCTTAGATGCTGGTATACCAGTCGTTCATTATGTCATGAATGCTCATCCAGGCTATCCTAACGAACTAGCTCCAAAACATCCTTTATTCAGATATATTACGATTAGCAATTGGGTGCAGCAAAATCTTCGAGATAATGGCTATTTGTGTGAGACAGCCCAAACAATTTATCCAGGGGTGAACATTGATGAATTTTATCAAGAAATTCTCCCGCCACGAGATTGTTTATGTATAGCCTATGCAAGCCTAGTTATGCCATATAAAGGAGCTGACGTTCTTTTAGAGTCCCTCAGTATTTTGAATATGATGGGAATAGAATTTACTGCGACTTTTGCTGGAGGTTCTCTAGAACCATTGTTTGTTGAGAGATTAAAAGAGTTTGCGAAATCGGAGGGCATAGATGATAAAATAAGTTTTATGGGAGTTCTCTCAAGAACAGAACTAATACAGTTATATAAAACGCACAACGTGCTAGTATTTCCCTCAAGATATCAAGAGCCATTTGGAATTAGTCAAATTGAGTCAATGATGGCAGGCTTAGTCACAATTACAAGCGGAACTGGTGGGGCCTCAGAAGCAGTTATACATGGAGAAACTGGTTTTATTTTTGAATCCGAAAATTCTTTGGATCTAGCCGAAATTTTGCATTGGCTGCATATGAATCCGGCCGAATGGGAGGCGATCGCTTGCAATGGTCAGAAAAGTGCTGTATCCAACTTTAACCAGTCATCAACTGTCGAAAAATTAGAATCTATTTTACATCTACTGCACAATCAACGGCTTGGCTAAGTTAGCCAACTCATATCTTGGGCGACTCTCAACTTTTTCGAGTTTTTGGTCTCAGTACGGGACAAATAGTTGTCAAGAATGCAGGAGGAGGGTTTCATAAGAAATATCGCGGTTTTCGGTTAGGTGCGGACACAGGTTGACATGAGATAGAAGTTCTGCAACTTTCTCACTGCAACCACTCCAGTCAAATCCCACTCTGTCCGCTTTAGTATGAAAACCGTGATAACAACATCGCTCATCTGGGTTAATAGGTGAAGCCAGTTAAAGAACCCGACCGCGAGCCTTATAGTTGTATGGTAAACCATTTTCATGAAGCCGAGTTTCACCTGCTTTCCGATATGAGTGAAAACGCCCTATGCCAAGGGCTTAACTACGCGCAAACTCTGGCATGTCTATCAGTTCAGACGAAACGGGAGTTTGCTCAGCGCCTGCTACGTCTACAGGAGTGGGGCACTGAGGTGGAGTATGACACAGTTCGCCAGAAACTCCGCAATATCATCTTCTGTGCAGCCTTTTGGTTTGAACTATTCCTTGTGACAATGCGAGCCCAAGATAGTACTGTAATGTAGATTATAGTCCTCAATCACTGTAGTGTCCGCAATATATGGATATTCACGAACACATGGATCGTAAGATGTAAAGTTAAGCGCAAGCTGGAAATTTTCATGAATTGCTGGAAGCATTTTGGAATATAGATCGGGACTCAAATTATCAAAAATCCGATCTAATTCTGCAATATCCGAAAATAAAATCATGCCATCCAAATTGAAAAACTCTGAAACGTAAATTCCGCCCCAATAAATCGGGACAGTTCCGGTAATAAAACAGTCGATCAGTTTCTCAGTGATATAGTAAGGTTCGCGACAATTCTCAATCACAAACGAGAACATATACTCTTGCAATCCTATTATTTTCTGTGGGATGGTTGTATAGCCAGAGCCAAAGATGCCATCAAGTTTGGAACCAAAGCGATCAACAATCGCATGACGCAACTTATGTCCAGGAAGTATGTTTTTAGGCGAAGCAATCAGCGAACACAACTTTTTTTTTGGATGAACGGCACGATCTTTGGAGGCAACCCAACATCCCCCTACAATGAAAAACAGGTATTTTTGAGGGTCTCTAGCCAATAGTTCGGCATCAAAAGTATAGACATAGTCAAACAGTGAGACAAATGCAGGATTCTCAAAGAGTGCCATGAACTGCGGGAAATATGTTCTTGATTCAAGAATAACACCAACATTTAGTACGTCTTCTTGACGGTGAGCCTTCAGCATGTCATTGCCGTAGTAGATAATGCAGTCCTGAGCTAAATTTTCTAAAAAAACTGCACCACGGGCAGAACCATACCACTGTTCTTCGTTAGTTTCTTTAACAATGATCGCAAAATCATTCATAACTTGAGGATCTAAAAAGCAGTAAAGTCAATAAAAGTATTGTCTCATTTCTTTTTAAGAATAACTTGATGCGATTGATGAATAATTTCAATACTTGGTGCGAAGCAGGTCATGAAGGCATCGACTGCAAGATGTGTATTTTGTGATGGGTTATCAGGAAAGAACTTATCGTAGTCATCAAAAATTACTAGCCCTTCTTTTTTGATTAGATCCCAACCTATTACTGCATCTGAAAGCGTATCCAAGGCAAGATGTGAGCCATCAATATAAATGAGGTCATAGGTATATAAGGGTAGAGTCCTCAATACATCTTGCGATCTCCCGATGTGTTTTTGCACTTTGTGACGGTGCCCTGTTTGTGAGATATTCCAATCAAAGCGATCTTCAACATTTTGCAGAACATTTTGTTCTAGATTGAGATAGTCTTCTCCCTGGAAAGTGTCAATACAAGTGATTTTTGCCGATGTATGGGTAAGGATTTTCTCGAGGAACCAACAGGTAGAGCGACCTTCCCAACTGCCAACTTCCAAAAAATGTAGGTTAGGTAAACCAATGAGAGTAGAAACATGTTCTGATAATATTGGAATATTTCGGCTGAACCAATCATGTGTAAAACGATATGGTTTTGCTTGGCTCTCTAGTTCATATATGACTCGTTCTTTTTGGTGATATGCAGATACAAAATCTTTATCCAACTTGATCGCTGCATCAAATGCATTTAGTGCATTGATGAGGTCGTTTGTTTGCACAAACAGAATTCCTTGATTAAAGTATAGGCGGGATCGTGCGGCTGGATCTCTGGAAGGGCATAGTACGAGAGCCCATTGATAACTCTCAAGAGCAGTCTTGTGATCTCCCACATCATAAAGCACTTTCCCTAGTTGGTTATAGCCGCAATAGAGCTTAATGCATAGCTCTTGCAGAGTATCAAGGTCTGCAAGAGAATATAACTCGCACTGTTCTACCCATGCTTTCAACACAGAATGAAATGGATCGAGGTCAAATAGTTGTGACAGAGACTTGTTGAGATGCTCATTAGCTTCATTAGAGAGATTGTCAAGGGAATTGGTCTCAATGAATTGCTGTAATTCTTTTAAATCGATCATGATAGCATCCTAGAATAATTCATACCGTGACAATGATTGTTTGTAAGAAAGCAATCTCTAAGTGGGAGATACCTTCACAATTCTGAATTATTGAAAAGTGCTATGTCAATCAATAATTCGGCGATCGCATTGCGGAGTGGCTCAGCACTAGATAGACTAAGAACTTCCTTAAATAAGGCATTGATAACAACTGGTTCACTCGAAATTTTCAGACCTTCCTGAATTTCACGCAATGCACTGCCAAAAATATCTGTATCGAGCATTCCTATTGCTCTTTTTAAAGAAAAGAGCGCGTAATTTCGTCTTGCGATCGCGGTGATTTGATCGCGGATTTCCACTGGTAAATATTCGTAAGACAGCTCAATATTGGTGCGAATGTCAGCAGTGCGTAAACCGATTGCTGCCCCATGAGAAGTAATACTTTGCTCATGTTGGCGATAGCAGGCTAGGACTTCAGGTTCAAACCACCAGTTGTAAAACACAGCGACTCGCTTATACATCTCCCAATCTTCACTATTAGAGCTTATAAATCCACCGTAAAACCCCCCTAGTCGTTCATAAACACTACGTCGAATCACTACTGCTGGAGGAGAAACAGGATTATTTGTCGCAACAATGCTCAACCAGTTTTGGAGAATGCCACCCTCAGATTGGTGAAGTTGCGATAGTCCAGACCAGTTTTTATTGCTATCAGCTATCGCATAGCGGCAGCAAATTGCCCCGACAGAGTTAGCTGTATTTGAATCAGGAAATTTTGTGATCGCTTGTTGAAATTTGTTGTAAAAATTTGGCAGCACCCAGTCATCATCATGCAAAATATGAATCCATTCACCCGTTGCGAGATTTATGCCTGTATTAAATGTGGCAGAGTTTCCTAAGTTGTGATCGTGGCGATGATACTGAATGCGCCCATTACCGACTTTCCGAACTAGCGATTCTATATCTGTCGGACTGCAATCATCAACTACCAGAATCTGCATTTGTTCTGTTGGAATGCTTTGGGCAAGAATGCTTTCCAGGCAATCAGCTAATAGATCTGGGCGATTATAGGTCGGAATGATAACGCTCCATAGAGGACGTACTGTTCCTAGTGGCACTGATGAAATTTTTGGGAATAAGCTTTCATTAATACTCATTGAACGTATGTTTGATTACCGTATTGCCTTGCAAGACGCGGTTTGGATTTTAGTTATGCATTTATTGGTTCAGTTAGCAGTTAATATTTCATCTTGATTAATCTCCATTTTTCTAATTCTCTCAAATATATCTTTATCACGTGCAGGAAATGCGCAAATATCAAAGTAAAATATTGCTGGTGACACGCTTATCTGACGATTAGAAATTAAATATGTATGGACATCTAAAAACTGATTAATTCTTTGATCGGCTTGTTGAGAAGATATACTAGTCAGATAATTCCCGAAATTATCGTATATGATTAGGCTCTCGTATCCGATATCAAATAGTCTTCTCACTGTATTAAACCCTTGATCCGCACCATCATTTTGGAATGTAATATCATATTCAAAGTAAATTACGGGTAGAAATTCTGAAATAGTCTGAATTGATTCATTAATGATTAGAAAGTCATAGCCATCAGTATCAATTTTCAGTAATTTTGAGTCTGAGAACCCTAGATTGTCAGAAATAAGTGTTTTTAAACTCTTCATCTGAATTTCATCGTCAATGCTATTGTTATCAATGTCAGATGAGTTTGCAATTGAGGCTGTACCACTATGACTCACAATGTTTTCAGCCCTGACACTTTTACCATCTTCTCCAATAAAACATACATCAATTGTAATATTATCTATTTTTGAGGTATTGTGCCTTAAATACTCGATAAATTGTGGATTCCCTTCCACGCAAAGAACAGGCACGTTTACATGCTTGCGAATAAGTGCAGCTGTATCACCGACATTCGCACCAATGTCAATTGCCGAAGAATTTGGATATTTCAGAAAGACTGACTGAGCAATATAACCTAGTGCAAGGTCGTACCTTTTCCACTTGGCTTGATAGGCATCTAGCTTATGATCCAGGGGTAGTAATATATTATATTTCCCTACTCTATATTCCTTTGAAAGATTGTTAGAAATAGGGGCTAAATCTTTATTCAATTGTCCGATCTGTAGTGAAGTAATGAGTGAGTGCAATTCGTCGACCTTACAAGTAGGTATGGTAGTTATGCCAGGCGAGGTAAAAGCTTTTTGACTTTCGCACTCTAATACTATGCGAGCTCGGATTTTTTGGGCTAGGACTTGCCATTGTAAATGGTTCAGTTTACCAATCTCAATTAGGGAGACATGTGGCTCAGCTTCAAAAGCCAAGTCTGGCTCTATTAGCAAACTCATCACTACCTCTGCTAGTATTTCATCAGCTAAGATAGAGTCTGTATTACCAACTTCAATTAGAAGAGTGAAGCAATCGCAGTTTTCAGCCACCATGATAATTCGCACTACCGATCTTAACTCTGCATAAAGCTTTTCTAGGGGCTGTGTCCAGTCAGGAAAGATAATAAAACTATTCTCGGAAATTCTAGTATCTAAAGGAGAAAATTCCTGAGTTGCACTTTGTTCGTCTAAACTTGAAAGATAACTAGAATCGCTAAGAATAAGAGAAGGAAAACGTGGTGAATGAATAGTATACAGACTAGGTATATCAAATAGAGAATCAGGGAAGTTTTTGATTGTTAATAAATGCAAAGAAGAGCCATTGGAATAGAAGTTTAATCCAAATTTTCTCGCAATAATTTCTAGTGAATTCCTTGTGAATATAGATATATGTTGACCTTCGTTAAGTGCATAGTAGCCCCAATCAGCTGGCTTAGGACTATTCTCAGGTAATAGTTGTGTACCAAATAAAATGTTTTTTGATAGTTTTAACATTTTTTCAATTTCTTTGATCGGCTCAACAAGATGCTCAAATACTTCAAAACATGTTATCAATTCCAAAAGGTCACTATTCTCAGGATCTATTACGTCAATCTCAAATCCATGAGCAAAAAGATTAGTACAATATTTGTCATGCCAATAAAAGTGATAACCTGAATCACGCATCAATCTGACAAATAAGCCATAACCACCACCATAATCGAGGAAAATTCCTTGGGGGTTAAAATATTCGAAAATTAGATTGTTGGCAATATGGGATAGTTTAATATTGCGAAATACTAATGCTGTGTCAGTTGATGAAATCGTAGAAGAATAAGCCTCTGGAAGCCAGTAGGGATCTTCAGTTTGAATAAAGCCACAGTTACTACATTGATAATATTGGACTTCATATTTATTCAAAATAATTGGTCGTGCAAAAGCATGAGACACTGCTCCACAAATCTTGCAAAACTCTATCTTCTTAATCTTTTGGTTGGATAAGCCCGTTTGCTCAAAATCTTCAACAGCTTGTAAAAACTTAGCTTTCAATGTGTTTGCCATCTTTTCCCAAGAGAAATGCTGTGAATGCTCTATGCCCTTTCCTATAAGAGCATTCCGAATATTAGGAGCTTGCACGTTAATTAAAGCCTCAACAAAATTTGAGATTTGGGTTGCTTCAATAAACAATGCTGCATCACCTACAACTTCAGGAATAGAAGAGTTGTAACAGGTAATTGCAGGGCATCCGCAGGCGATCGCTTCTAATAACGGTAGTCCAAATCCCTCATAAATTGAAGGATAAACTAGTGCGATCGCACCTGAATAAGCACTGACCAATTCATCATCATCAACATGCAACGAGTATAAAGTGCTAGCACTCATAAACTCCTGAATCTCTGGTGATATTGGCAGAGTGTTGCCTATCCAGACAATATCAAACTCCTGATGATTATCAAGTTGTGCAAATGCTTCAAAGAAATAAAGATAACGCTTATAGCCTCTATTATCACCAACAAGTAAATAGTAAGGTTTAGCAATCTGATACTTATCGCGGAACCGATCTATTTGGCTGTAAGTTGCAGGTTTGAAGATCTTATCAATACCACAGTGAGCAACCGTGATTTTCTCTACAGGGATTTGCGGGAAAAACTTAATAAGGTCATTGGCTGTATTTTGCGAGACTGTAATATAGCTTAATGCTTGCCGAATAGCTTGGTGTTTCTCTTGCCAGACTAATTGCGTAAGATCCGCTTGAAGTACTTCTGGAATCATGTCATGAAGTAGACATACGGAAGGGGTGGACAAAGGTGTGGAGTAGTAGGTAGAGACAAACAAACTTACGCCTTCTGCGTCGCATATTTGTTGAAGCAACTGCCGATCCCTTTCCATTTCTTCACGATCATAATCATTTGGACTAGGAGGAATAACACAATAATTGAGCGAAGGGATGATGGGAGCAGTATTTCCTCGACTTAAAATTAGCAAATGCCGGCCAAAATCGGTTTTTGCCCACTCTTGAAATAGAGAGAGCCATACTCGACTTATACCTCCAACTAGGGAAGCCTGAAAAATCAGACCATCTATGGCAATAATTGGGTGACTTTCACGCATAACTGACTCCTGTTATAGGTAAATATTCAGCTTGATACTGGGCGATCGCAATTTTATTCTCGTTCGCTAGAGGAATTCTTGCTTGAACATTCTGAAGTAAGGTTTTCCACTGCCGATCGCTTAGTTCTGCGATCAGAGAGATCTGCGGTTCATTGTTGATTTCTATATCTTCTTGCATTAAGAGATCCATCACTACTTCGGCCACAAGGCCATCAGCAGTCTCAGGGTTAATGCCACTAGTATCGATCAATAGAGTAATACGCTCGCAATCTGGAGATGCTAGAATTGCTCTAACAATTTGCCGTAACTCTTCGGCAACTGCCTCAGTCTCCGACCAATTTGGGAAAATAATCCTGTTAATTTCTCTCAAGCCTAAATAACTCAGTGTTTCTATTGTTGTGGGCAATTTGTGCGTTTTAGAAGTGGGTATTATTGACGTTTCATTTCTACTGTTTATATCATCAACAATTTCTTCCCAAATTTGGTTGAATATTTTCTCCCAGTTATGTTCTTCCTGAATATGTTGTCTAATTAAGTAACTACGATTTAATAGATCCTCAGTAGATAGATTCAAAGCCCGATCAATAATCTGACGATTTTCCTCAGGGTCGTGAGTTAAGTAAATAGCATGGGGGCTAGCATAACCACTTTCTGGAGTAACAAGAGGAATTAGGCCTCTGGCACAGTTCTCTAAGATTACAGTTGCCTGCGCATCCATTGAGCCTGTATGGATGTAAAAGTCACAGGTATCAACTACCCATTGATTGAAATTAGGATCGGCATTATTGACTTCTCCAAGAAAGTTAAATCCATATTTTTTACCGTTTATTGTGGCGTAGATTGGACCTAAGGGTGCTTGAAGAGATTTGCTCCCAACATTTAGAGTTGTATTTAATCCCTGAATACTTTCACAGGTAATATCAAAACCTTTATAAGAGCCTAAAGTGCTGATATGGAGCAGTTGCCGATTGCCAATAGGATTAAACTTTTGTTTGAGATACGGTAAATTTTGCGTAGCAACACCAATATTGCACCGAATTAATTTATGTTTAACTCGTGCCTGAATTGACTCGTCTATCTTAGCTAGGGTGCGATCTATCCAAATTTGACCGCAAAATGCAAAAATTTTCTGGACCGCAAGCAACTGACTTTCAACATGTACTAAGTTCGGCACCCATTCCTGGGGAAATTCAGGAACCCACGGCATAAGAATGTAAGTATTAGGGTGGCAACTATCTCCAGGGTACAACGCATTATCTTGTACCCAATTGCGTTGCAATTCACCGAATTCTCGATCTGGTGCTGCATAGGTAGGATGCCCTAGCAAGATATCCTGCGGATTTTCTGTAACTCTGCCTGCACACCAATTGGACTGATGGAATGAAGTTTTCTGTCCAAGGTAGTATTCCGCCCATTTTGCTACCTCAAAATTGAAAAATTCATACCGACTGTAGCTTTTCTCACGCAGGAAATAGTCTGTTAGGAAAAAATGCAGCATATTAATTACTTTTTGAGGTCAAGAGGTGTAAACCAAACTTAACTATGCACTAACTATTAAAACCTACTCACAATATTATTGTCATGTTTGTTGATAGACATACTCTATAGATTTTAATCTTTGGGTTTGTATGCTTTAGCCCACAGATTAAGGTCTTCTCGACAAACCTCGACATTAACAAATCCTGCATCCATTAACTTATTTTTGAGGGTTTCGGCAGTAAAACCAGTGCGATGTGCCATGTAATAATTCCCATTAGCAATCGAAGTGCCAAGTCCATAAAGGATATCAAGGGCAGCAATTTCTCCTGCTGGGCTGATGTAAAGAGGTGTTTCTAGTTTCCCTGCGGCAACATATTCAGCTACTTTCTGAATGTCAGGCAAGGTAATTAAGACAATGCCTCCTGGCTTAAGAGCGCGATAACATTCTCCAAGCGCAATAGGAACTTCATGGGGATAAAGATGCTCGATGTTGTGAGATGACCAGATCGCATTTACTGAGCTACTATCCACAGCCTCCATATCAGTCAATGTGCCTATAATATCGGGTTCAACATCAGGGTCAATATCAAAGCGAATCTCTTGCCATTCAGAAGTTCGAAAAGCTGGATGCAGAGATGTAGGGGAATATCGACCACAGCCAACATGCAAAACTGTATGCTGCTCTTCTGACACTTTAGATCTAATTTCTAGAGTCCAAGCAATCTCCCTGATCCTAAAGCTAAGACCTTCAAAGTTAGGATTCAAAGCTAGGGCTTGTTGATAGGCTTGTAAGGATTGCTCTAACTGTTCTTGCAAATAGAAACTATTACCTAAATTAAGGTATAAATTGGCTTCTAAGGTTGCTAAATTTGATATTTTTTCGCTTTCTTCGGAAGTGGTCGCAGAAATTGCTCTTAGAGCTTGTTGATAACACTCGATACTTTCTTCTAGCATGCCTTGATTAGTAAAAATATTTGCTAGAGCTTGATAAGCTTCAATACAGTTAGGATCGATTTCTAATGCCATTTGGTAGCAAAATGCGGCAGCCTCAGAGTCTTGATATTGAAGATGAACTACTCCTAAATTGAGATAAGCATTGATATTGTCTGGTTGCAAGTTAGTTGACATCTCGTAACTGGTGATCGCCGCTTCGATTTGCCCACTTTCAGCTAAAGCATTACCTAAATTGTAATGAGCATCTGCATATTCAGGGTCAATCGCGATCGCTCTCTGAAAATAAAGAATAGCATTGTCTAAACTACCTTGCTGAGCTTGTATAACCCCCAACTGATTATGTGCTTCAGCTAAGTTCGGATTTACTTCTAGTGCCTTAATAAAGTTCGCAATTGCTAATTCAGTATTACCAGATGCCCAATAATCTTTTGCCGTTTGCAAATAGTCAAATTGCACTTCTCCAACCTCCTGCTGAAAAACTATACCCATTAGTATTGAGTATAGGTCTTTCGCAAACTTTTGTGGGTTCCAAAGAGGTGATAGGGTTTCAGGCCGTTTAGATTGAATGAGTTTTCCTTTTACCGATTTTCTTAATTCGCGATCTATCCCAAACTTAGTTCCCCATTCTACATATTCTTCGTAGTTGCTAGCTATGCCTTCCTCAATTCCTAGGGTAGCCAAAAAAGAATAACCCATGCGCGAGAAAAATTGTTCCCCCATTCTGGTTACCATCGGCACGTCAAACCAAAGGGTTTCCAGACTCAAAGTGCCGCCATTAAAGGGATATGAATCGAGCAATACATCAGCGATCACATAAATAGTTCTATGTTTTTCTTCAGGAGATTCGGGAGGCATGAAGCGATACCGATTTATATCTACTCCTTGAACTTGACACTCGTTTTGGTATGTTTCCTGCATCATCTTTACCGATCCGAAGCCACGCTGTAAAAGGATACTACCTGGAACATTTCTAAGGATTTCTACCTGTGCTTTTACCATCTCTAATGTAATTTTACGTGCAGGCGCAATGCAAAGAAAAACGACTTGGTCGGGTCTAATTCCTAGGGAGTGACGATATGCTTCTCGATCTACAGATTCTCTTTCCATTCCCGAAATTGCTACTAGAGAGTCAGGCATTCTTAAAAGTTTTTCTACGTAATAGTCATTCACTCCTTGAGGATGAGTATGGCGATCGACTAGAAAATAGTGGGAGCTATCCATTTGTGGAGCATCCCAACCTAGCCAAATCAAAGAATAGGGAGAAGGTTTGGCAGCCAAAATATGGGTATGTCGAGGCTCAGTAACGGAGTCGAGATCGATTAATATATCAATATTATCCTTGCGAATCTCTTCAATTAGAGCCATTTCTTCGATATCAGGAGTGTTCTTTTCTAAAGGTTTGTGTTGGCAGTATAATTTGGCGGCAATGTCATTGAATAGGTAGGTTTTGTCATCTGCCGATTTGCCTGTCAGATATAGATAGATGTGCGGAGTGATCTTCGATAGCTCTCTAATTACATCTGCAGTACACCAACCCATAGAATGCCTACGGAAATTAGGTGAGATAAATCCAATTCTTAGAGGCTGCTTGGCTTTGGTCTCGTACTTGCTGTTTTCTATGCAATCAATATTGCTAGCAACCAAATATTGTCCTTTATAAATTGATGCGACTAGTTGTGATGTTTTATTATTTAAAGCGATACTATCTCTAATATTAGGTAGAGCAAATGGGAACGTAAAATAAAGAGCTTCTATATCTTCTTTAGTATAGTGATCACTACCCTCACCAATATACTTCTCTAGTTCAATCAAAAATGATTGAACCTTTTCACTGACAATGCCACAGTATGAAGAAACACGTAGAAAATTTAATAAAGTTCTCACGGGAAATTGATCTCGACAATATTTAATATATTGACAGGAGATTTCTAACAACTGTTCATGAGATATACTAGGTGGCCGCTTATCTATAATTAAGTTGACCAAATTTCTGTAGGCAAGATCGAAATCTGGCTGTAGGCTAACTGCTTTTTCGTAACTTGCGATCGCCTGGTCAATCTTGTCCTTTTTTGAGAATACTACTCCTAGGTTGTTGTGGGCATGAGCATAATCTGGATTGATCGCGATTGCTCTTTGATAACAGGAAATGGCTTCATCTACACGGCCTTGAGCGTCATGTATTACCCCTAGATAGTTATGTGCTTTAGCTACATTGGGATTGATTTTGACAATCTGTAAATAGATGGCAATTGCACCATCTGCATCACCAGATTCCCAGCATTCTTTTGCAGTCTGTAGATCTTCTTTGAAATCCTGTTCTTGGTAACTTTTCATTTACTTAGCTTCCTCTTTTAGAGCAATTTGTTCTAGTAAAAAATATAAGTCTTGAGCAAACTTTTGTGGATTCCATAAGGGTGCTAGAGTTTCAGCCTTCTTTGATTGGATGAGTTTCTCTTTTACCGTATTTCTAAGCTTTTGATCTATGCCAAACTTAATTCCCCATGCCACATACTCCTCCCAACTAGTAGCTATGCCCGCATCTATTCCCAAAGTACTTAAAAAAGAATAGCCCATGCGTGAGAAAAACTGCTCTCCCATTCTAGTTACCATTGGCACGTCAAACCAAAGTGTCTCAAGGCTCAAAGTGCCGCCATTAAAGGGATAAGAATCTAACAGCACATCAGCGATCGCATATACAGTTCGATGTTTTTCCTCAGGAGCTAAGGAGGGTAAAGATTTAAAGCGGTTGACATCTACACCTTGAGCTTCGCATTCTCTTATATATTTCGGTGTAATGACTTCTCTGTCGCCATGACCGCGATGGATAAGAATACTATTTGGGACGTTCTTTAGAATTTCTATTTGAGCCTCTACCATTTTTGCAGTAATTTTGCGCGTGCCGGCAATGCAAAGGTAAACAACCTGCTCAGGCGCAATACCTAGAGATTGGCGGTAATCCTCTCGATCTATAGGTTCTCTTTTCATCCCTGCAATTGCCACAAGAGAATCAGGCATTCTGAGCAATTTCTCAACATAATGCTCGTCCACTCCATTGGGATGAGTGTGATGATCGACTAAAAAGTATTGATCGTCATACATTTGTGGGGCATCCCACCCTAGCCAAATCAAACAATGTGGAGCAGGTTTTCTAGCTAAGATATGCGAGTGCGTTGAAATAGTTGTGGAATCTAGATCGATCAATATATCAATGCTATCTGTTTGGATTTGGTTCACTAGATCGTCAATATCAACGTTACCACTTTTCTGTAAATATGGCTGCCTATAAAATTTCTCAGCAATACTTTCAAACCGCTTGGTTAAATCGTCAGACTTTCTATTGCTTGTGGCATAGAGATAGATATGAGGGGTGATTTTTGATAATTCCTGTATGATATCTATGCTACACCATCCCATTGAGTGCCTAAGAAAATGTCCAGAGATAAAACCAATTCGTAAAGTCTGAGCAACTCTGTGATTTGTTGGACTAGCAGTCAAGGAATGCAGATTAGCTCTGATAACTTTATTTTTGTAAACCTGGGCAACTAGTTTATTGATTTTATTATTTTCCGCAACATTATCTCGGAAGTTAGGCAATATAAAGTTTAACCTAGCATACAATGATTCAGCTTCGCTTTTGCTAAATTGATCGCTATATTGATAGATATGTTGTTCTAACTTACTTAGATTAAGTATTGTTTCTTGATTATTATCTAAACTACAATACAATGAGGCTGAGAGAAAGGAAATCCATGCACTGACTGGCGACTTGGTCTGACAATTTTTTAAGCCTTGATGTGCAGTATTCATCAATAGCTCATGATTTGTTAGAGATGTATTCTTTACATTAACAAGTATATTAATGAGACTCCAGTAAGCATCTGCAAAGTCAGGTTTTAAAGTTATAGCATTCTGATATTCTGTAATTGCTTTAAAGTCCTTTTTCAGTTTTTCATAGGCTAAGCCTAAGTTATAGTGAGTAGTAGCATTATCAGGATCGAGTTTAATTGCAGATTCGTAGTAAGTAATTGCTCTGTGAAATTTACCTGCATGGGTAAGTCCAACTGCTAGCTCATAGTTTGCTTCGGGAGAGTTAGGGTTAGCATTGAGGGCTAGTTGGTAGTAGCTTATCGCCTTTTCTAGTTGTCTTTGCTCGAATAGCAAATTTCCTATAGCTAGAAGGATATCAACATCCATGGGAGCAAGCGATAATGCTTTGTCATACATCGCACCTGCCTCGGGATATCTTTCTAGTTTCGCAAGTGTTAATCCCAAGTTTAAATATGCACTGGTGTAATGGGGGTTATGGTTAATGGCTTCTGTAAAACTCGCGATCGCTGCCTCAACATCATCTTGTTCAGATCTGGCAATACCAAGATTGTAGTGAGCATCAGCATAATGAGGTTGAATTGAAATTGCTGATTCAAAACAAGCGATCGCTCGATCTATCTGACCTTGCTGAGCAAAACCAATACCTAATCCATTTTGGCTTTCGGCTTCAGGTGCGATCAAGATTTCTGTTTGCGGTATCGGCTCAACTAAAGGTTGATTTGGTAATTCCGCGATCTCCGATCCCTGAAACTTTTCCCACATCTGCTCGTAGGCATCTTCCATCTGGCGCGTAAATCTTTCTGCATTCCAAAGCGGTGATGTCTTTCTAGATTCCCTTAGTTTCCAGCTTACTTCCTTTCTGAGTTCAGGTTCTGTCCCAAAACGAATTCCCCACTCCACATATTCTCGATCCGTCCAAGCAATTCCTTCATCTATGCCAGCATTCACCATCATCGTATAACTGTTGCGAGCGGCAAACTGCTCCCCCACACGAGTAACTAATGGAATGCCCATCCATAGGGTTTCAAGCGTTGTGGTGGCACCGTTGTAAGGATATGTATCCAGAACTACATCTGCCACAGCCAAATTTGCTCTATGAACAGCTTCACTCTCGACCGTGGGTAGAAATCTTAAGCAATTTATATCCACACCTTCTTCTTGGGCGATCTGGATAAAAAAGTCTCGCATTTTATCTTGATCGGCTGTTCCTTTAATCAAGAAAAAGCTATTCGGTACAGCCTTGATAATCTGCATTTGCAGCCGGATCGTGTCAGGATGGCGTTTGTACCCTTTTTGGGCGCTAAGATAAATAACAGCATCGTCAGGAATATCTAGTTGGTCGCGGCGCAAACTTGGTACTGCAACTTCAAATCCATCTACGGCGATATAAGTCTCAGGTAAGCGCCAGATTTTTTCGCTGTAGTATTCTTGGGCTGCATCTGGAAGCACATAAGGATCGGCAATAAAGTAATCAATCGCAGGAATGCCCGAAGCATCCCAACCTAGCCATGTAACTTGCACAGGTGCGGGCTTGAGGGCAACAATGCTGCAAGTGCCATCTAAGGTTATACTGTCAAGCTCAATTAAAATATCAATTTCGTCTTGAAAAATTCTTTCGGCAATATCCTCACTGTTGCCAGATCCGTCAACCCCAGCGCGATAGACCCGGGCGAACTGTTCTACATACCAGTCTTGAAGAGGATCTTGGTTTTGTTTATAAGGTGAAAAGTAGCCAAAGATTTCAAACCGATCTCGATCATGATGCTTTAATAACCATCGTGCTAGCCAACCAACCGAGTGTGTATTTAGACACTGCGACAGATAGCCAATTCTGAGGGGACGGGTAGACTGTTCCCCATGTCGCCGAGCATTGTGAGATTTTTGGTAGCGATCGATAGCTTCAGAAGCATAAATCTCAGCATTTTCTTGACAAATCTGCGCTAGTTGATTTTGCATGGCTCGATCAAGTCGGGGGCGATCTCTCAGGTAAGGAGCAAAAAATCCTGTGAGATAAAATCGCATGACCATAGCTGGGGCAAGATCGATGGGATGTTCCTCAATCAATGTCTGGGTCAGGGTTTGGTGCTGCTCGAAGACGGTGACTACTTCTTGCCAATAGCCCCCGGAACCAATCAAGGCTCTTAATAGCAGTTGACTGGCAAAAACTCGATCGGTAATTTTTTCGGATAAGTTACAGCATTGTCTGGCGGTATCAATACTCTTTTGATACTGCCCAATATTCTGATACATGGGTGATAAGTGGTTTAACACCTCAATTTCTTCATGTTTGAGCCGAAGGCAGATCTCAAGGAGTCGTATTGCTAGATCGATCTGTTTGGCGTAGTAGAAAAAGTTAACGGCAGCATGGATTAATTTAACTACAAAATGGTAGGGATAATAAATGTGAGGTATGCAAGCTTCAATAAACTCAATCAATGATGGGTAGAGTGGTGGATAGTCTAAAACCCGTGTAACTAGCTCAGATAAAAGATCTGGGTATACCGTTCCTACCGCAGTTTCTTGTAATGACTCGATGACCTGCAAGTCAGTCAGGTCGCTTTCAGTCATGGTTTGCAACTGCACGTACAATCGCACCATGTGCAGAAGGTTATTAATATCTGCAGAATTGATTTCGTGACTGTGCCGCCGAATCAACCATGCCATCGTGAGGTCTTCTATGACCTCCTGACGCACCGCCTCAGTCTGCAAAATCGACAATAGTTCGGATGTCCATTCGTCAACCTGTGCCAGGTCATCACCAGACTCGCATGCAGACATACCCAACAGCCAGGTGCTCTGAGCTTCCACTTCTTGCTTTTGCAAAAGCTGCAGCAAACCTAAATACCAATAATGAGATATTACATCTGGCTCAGTGGAGATGGCTTGCTCGCAGATGGAAGCACCCTGTTCGTAATCTTTGAGAGCAAGGCAGTTCTGAATTTGCTGTTGGATATGGTTCATATCAGCCTAGATAATCGATAAAAATCAAAACTTAAAAAGAGTGGAGGGATGAATATCACTCCACTCTTTAAAATTATAAGTATCTTAGAAATTAACTACAACCAGTAGTTCTATCTCTTTAGCCTAAGACCAAAAGTTCTATGTATAGCTTAATAGCTCTTTTGCTTTGGACTGGCTTGTAAAAACTCTAATTACCAACAGGAGCAGAATTAGCAGAACAAGTTGGACCGCCGACGGAAACAGCAGTAGGTACTACAGTACCAGTTGGGCCAGGTGCATTTGCTTCGCAGAGAATTGCAAGACTGGTTATGTCACTGGTGTTTAAAACCTGGTTCAACTGTACCATGCCATTATAAGCTCTCAGGGCAACGCCTTTCGGAACAGCATGGGATGTAGCATTGTTAGCACTCGCAGTCGAAGGGCTATACGAAGCATTCACTGTATCGTAGGTGTAGTTTGCAGTATCGCTCTTTACACCGATACCAAGAATATCGATGTTAGAACCAAAGCGGTTCTTTTCAGTAAAGTAGGCTTGCTGACCCTTATTGAGGGTACCAACGTAGGTTTTAGCTTCAGATTGCTTAGCTTTGTTGGACTGGTTGAGGAAGGAGGGCAAAGCAATAGCAGCTAGAATACCGATGATGATGATGACAACTAGCAGTTCAATGAGGGTAAAGCCCTTTTCGGAGTTTTTCTTACCGAGTACGTGTTGAAGAAGTTTAGCTTTGAATTCAGATTTCATGGTTTCGTCCTGTAATTTCGTGTGATGTGTCAGTTATGTAGTTACGCTTCAGTCGTGTTTACAACTTACCCCCGAAATATTCAGTTCATATCATCACCTGAAAAAAATTTTTTGTCAGGCGGCGCGATGTTTTTGCAAGATCCCCTAAGATCCCTACATATCAATATCTTTGGCGTAATGTAAAGCAAATTAATGCCCAGAGTGATCGCAGGTTACAACACCAATATGATGCTATTGAGCGCGATTTTTACTGGTTTATTAATAGTTGTCGTGCTAAAGCCAGAATTTTTACTTTGGGCTGCGATCGCGCATCTAAGTTTTTGAGTAAAGCAAAAGCAGCACTGGAAGGATCTTATGACTCAGCTACCTTTACCCCAAACGCAGCTAGAGACAACTTTACCTAGATGCGTGGATTGAATTGCTACAATATTTACAATGATTATCTAACCCGTCGAGATATGACTACTACAGCCACACAAGAACAGTATATTGTGGATGCTAACGGCACTAAAAGAGCTGTGATTTTGAGTATTGAGCAGTATGAGCAAATGTTGGAAGACATTCACGACTTAGCGATCATTGCGGAACGGCGCTCTGAACAGTCAATCAGTTTAGCTGAGATGAAAAGAAAGCTAAATTTCAATGGAACTCTATAAAATCAGCTTTCAGCCATCTGTAGAAAAAGATCTTCGTAAATTATCTTCAGAAAATTGTGATCGCATTATAGTTCGTATTGACGAATTAGCTACTGAGCCTCTCCCTGTTCAATCGCTTAAACTTAAAGGCACTGAAGGACTTTATCGGATTCGTGTGGGAGATTATCGCATCATTTATGAAGTAAATGTGCCAGCTAAAAGCATTTTGATTCATTATGTACGTCATCGTCGCGAAGTATATCGAGACCTATAAAAATTACTGATTTATAAAATCCCTCAAGTCCTTGTACGCAGGTATAGTCATCGTACAAAAGATCGAGACGCTCTTGCATTTTGCTTAAGATCTCTTGTCGCCATGTTGAGTCTAATCCTAATTTGGCAGAGATTTCTACATACTCAGTGCCATTTTGGGCAATAGTGTCTGAGATACCCATGACCTGTAGGAACGCATAGGCATGGCGGCTCCGCATCAGTTCGCCAGGGTAGGTGACAATTGGCAATCCACAGGCGATCGCTTCTAGCGCCGTGTTGCCACCTGACCAACCAATAGAATCTAGAAAAATGTCGGAAACAAGATTAAGGTTTAAATAATTGTGCCAATTTTGATGCGGCACAAACACGCAATATTGCTCGCTTTGCAAACCAAGATTGGCGAAAGCTTGGTCGAGGCGTTTGGCAAATTTGGTATTAATGTACTTACTTTCACTAGCGATAAATACAAACTGTGCAGCGGTTACGCGCAGTGCTATTTCTGCAAATACATAATCGTATTGAGGCAAATATTTTTGTAAAGACTGGCAACAAAGATAAACAACGGCATTTTCCTCCAGTTGAAAGTCGTCTCTTGTTTTTGTTAACTTGGGGATAGTGGGCTTAGCATAGGAGTATCCTAGTTTAGGTATGCGTATAAGCTTTTCCGAGTAGTGTGCTTGGGCATTGGGAAGCTCCATAGCATCACTAGAAAGAAAATAGTCAACTGTGGGTAATCCAGTTGTGATGGGATGCCCCCAGCCTTTGCATTGCACTGGAGCTAATCGCAGAGCTGCCATCTGAGTCATCATTGGGTTCATGCCCACATCTGTAAAGACAATAATGTCTAGATTGTCAGCCAAAACTTGTTGGCAAGCTGCTTCTAAATTATCGGGAATATGATAGAAGCGATCGCTATACTGACTAATTTGTGCTGTTGTAGCATCAGCAATCCTGCCAACGTGGTAGCAATAAATTTCAAATTCCTGCCGATTGGCGTGTCTTAGCCAACCCATTGTGAGTTTGGAGACTGTGTGGCTGCGGAAAAAAGTTGAGATATAGCCAACTCGTATTTTGCCATTGCGAGTCACAGACGACATGGAATTGGAGCGCATCTGTACCCAATCGGGGTAATTAGCCGCCATAACATGATGTACTAGTTGCCCATACTGACTTTGCAGATCCCGATCATTTTTGCCTTGGTAGCCCAGGTGAAAGTTACCGCCGGAACTAATGCTTTGTAATGCCCAAGCGGAATTAGAGCAAATTTGCTCAGATATTTTTTGGCAGAATGTTCTCAGACCGACTGTAAAATGTTCTCGCCAATGGTTAATTTCCGCTTCACAGTCGTAAACAATTGGCAGGGCTAAATGTTCCATGCGCAGGGCATGGGGATTATTTGGCTGAATGATTAGTGCTTTTTGATAGCAAAGCATAGCTTCGGCAATCTGACCTGCTTGCTGGAAAGCATCTCCCAAATTAGTATGAGCTTCGGCAAGATCGGGATCTATTTCTACTAGTGTTTGATAGCAATCAATCGCCTCATCGATTTTGTTGAGCTTTGACAAAACATTACCAAGTCCGAAGTAAGCTTCAGTATACCGGGAGCTGATTTGGATAACTTTTTGATAGCAACTGGATGCTTCTAGAAGCCTATCCTGCTTCACAAAAATTATGGCGAGATTATAGTAAGACTCTACTAGATGTGGTGCAATCTGTAGCGATCGCTGCAGATGGGAAATTGCATCTTCTAATTTGTCTTGCTGCATCAAAACTGCGCCCAGATTAGCATAGGCATGAGCAAAATTAGGATTGATATCCAGTGCTTGTTGGAGATAGAAGCTAGCCTCTTCTAATCTGTTTAACCGAAAAAATATATCGCCTAAGTTGCAATAGGCATCAGTATACTCAGGTTCAATTTCTATGGCTTTTTCAAAATAAGCGATCGCTTCCTCTAAATCATTATTTTGGGCGTGTGTACTGCCAAGATTATTATAGGCTTGAGCATATCCTGGAGATAACGCGATCGCTTTTTGATAATTAGCGATTGACTCCTCAACTTTGCCTAGTTGGCTAAAAGCATTCCCAAGATTTAGGTAAGCTTCGGCACAGTTAGGATCAGCTTCTATAGCTGAATTGAGATAGGTAATTGCTTGGTCAGGCTGCTGAGCAGTTATTAGAATAGCCCCTAAGTTCAAATAGGCATCGAGATAATCTGGCTTGATCGCAATAGCTTGGTGATATGAGACAATTGCCTGTTCTACGTTACCTTGCTCAGTTAGTGCAAAACCAAGATTGTAATGCGCTTCGGCAAAGTTAGGCTCAATTGAGATTGCGTGCCGAAAATTTGCGATCGCCTCATCTAATTTATGTTGCTGTGCGAGATTAATTCCTAGGTTGTTGTAAATTTCTGCGTTAGAGTGCGAATTTAGACCTAAGTTGCGATCGCAGTTGCTCGCTGTATCTGCTTCGCCTAAGTTGGTAATATTCCGATCTCTAGTGATCGCACTTCGTGAGAGGATCTCAGATTTCTCGATTTGCTGTAGATCGGTAATCCCTTGAATAACGGAAGATTGTCGCCTTTGCAGAATCTTATCGGCTGATTTTTTAATAGTCTTGTTTCTATCCCAACTAAGAACATGAATACCATCCCAGAAGGTGGGATATCCATCTCCAGGAGTAAGTAATTCTAACAGAAACTGACATTCAGAATGGGTAGCTACAAAGTCATTATTTGCCTGTTGTACGGTCGGCCAGTTGGCATCATCAACTATAATTAGGGCTCGATCTGCCAGAAAAGGTTTAATCAACAGCAACCCCATCAGTTGCGATCTATAATCATGAGCCCCATCGTACAAATAGACCCCGATTTTATCTTCTGTACCAATTTCATCTAACTCCAACAGAAAGCTTTCAAAGTCCTGATTACAGAAAAAGACTCGATCTTCTAAACCAAAGTTAACTAAGTTCCGGCTTAGAGTATCAAAGTTTGTACCATCTGGATCGAATAATGAGAAGTTGTCAACGGCATAAGCCATGCGATCTTCGCAATCCAGCATTGCTCCAATTAGCGTAGCTCCATGATAGGTTCCGACCTCACAATAAATTTCCCCCTCCTCCATACATGCCACTGCAAAATTGAGCAGTTGCATGATGTTAGCTGTCGTCATCCCCTGCACTTGTGAGAGTGCTGATTGAAAGCGACTTGACTTGGGGTGGATCGATTCCTTTCCCCAGTCCTCGTACAAGCTAGGCAACTGCTCTAAAAATCTTTGGTAATCCATATTTAAATTACTCTCCAGGTGGATCGTTTCTATACCATACCCGCTTTGTATCGATAAAATTGCTCTAGGACTCTAACACGAGCTTTGTTATTGTAAAGTTCCTTTGTCCATTCCTCAACCTGTTCCCCTTTGCTATCAGCGATCGCTGATAGCAAGGTCATTTGTGCTTCTTCTTGCCCTTGTAACAAGTACAACAAACCCAACTGCCAGTAGTAGTCTCGAACAGATGGGGTAGTGGCGATCGCCTCCTCGTACAAATTTGTCGCCTCGCTATAGTTACCTTGCGAGAAATGAGCTTGTGCTTGTTGCTGCCAGTCAGGTATTTGTGCCGTCATGATGCTGGTGCAATTATGGGACTGCTTGAACATGAATAAACAAAGCATACCCAAATATTATGCGATCATTAATGGGTTCCTAATACCCTACGCCTGATTTGGGAGTTACCTCAGACTTAGTTTTTGGGAGTAGGTTACTAGTGATTTGAGATCTGGTTCTACCCAGTGGGATCTGGCTTCCTGGGACATCAATAGTTCGCGGCTGTAATACTTAAATGGCAACTGCTTATCCTGATAGCGATCGAGCAGGCTGTTGATCTTATCTAGTATTGGCGCATGGTCAAAGTCTGCTAGAAATTGAGCGGCGGTACGCATCCCGCAGGGAATCGCCTCAATCCAGAAAAGGGTCATAGTTTCGTGGTAGCCACTATCTTTTGTGTTTACTATGCCTTGCGACTGGTTGTAATGCTGAATGCCATGGCGAATCATTTCCCTGGCCTCAGTTCGGGAGTATTGGCTTAAATACCATGCCCCAACTGTTAAATGTGCTTGGTGCGTCCACTGCAATCTAGGTAATTTGCCGGACTCAAACCCCTGTATGTAGGTTGCTGATTTCCTCAATATTGCCGTACATAACCAATGAGTTATTACTACACATGCCTATGCATGGCGATCACTTACCCAAAAAAGCTAAGGAGTGCGGTGAGGCACTCCTTAGCAAATAATGCAGAATATAAATAATTGCATTAGTCAGGTTGAAACAACATGATGTTAGTAGGTGAGAGCCATACTGCGTGATGTTTCAGGGCCTAAATACACACGGACGCTTAGAAAATCGGTGGGGCAAGCAGTTTCGCAACGCTTACAACCGATACAGTCCTCTGTGCGTGGAGAAGAGGCGATTTGAGCCGCCTTGCATCCATCCCAGGGGACCATTTCCAATACATCAGTGGGGCAGGCACGTACACATTGAGTGCAACCAATACACGTATCGTATATTTTGACTGAATGGGACATTGTAATAGTGCTCCAATCTGGTGCGTACCCAACGGACTGAGTAAAACTCAGCCGCACAGTTCATGGAAGAGCTGCTTTTAGGTACAAAATCATCAAAACTAAGTCTACCGCAGTAGCTGAACTTCACAATTTATAATTGGTAATAACTTAAAACAAATTAATAATTCGTTAGCAATTTGCCCCAGCTTAGATAAAGCTACTGTTCTATCAACTTTATAATTGACGAACAGAAAATGTTTTGGTGGGTTGTTTTTTAAGGGTTTTCAACCCTCAAAAAATTCTTGACAGACTACTGCCCCAATTTAGTCAATTCGATCGCGGGGTAAGTTAGCATTAAAGTCGCTGCAACCTATTTATTTTGCGATCACTGAATATATGCCCGAATCAGATCCCACATCTATGGCCACCGATGACACCGAAGCTTTGATCGTCTCCCTACTCCACAAGGAAGGAACATGGGTGCAGTGGGGTAATGCTTGCCAAAAATTACAAAAAACTGGACTCAATCCCCAGGCTATTTTTGAACAAACGGGATTTGAGCCCATTCACCAAAATCAACTGATCGTAGCGGCACAGGTTTATGAGGGGTTAGTCAACGGTAATGTCCCTGGTTACGTTTTAGAGTATTTCGAGTCTAGGGGTAGCGATATCCTCTACGAATTTCGCATTTTGCCACAAGCGGAAAGGGTGAATGCCGCAGAGTTAGTTGCAAATAATAAATTAGACGTGTTTACTGCAAAGGACATTGCCAAAGCCTTGAAGGAGTTTGCGGTGATGCCAAAGCTGCCAGAAGGATTTACGCAGCACCCAGGTGATGCTGTTGCTTATCAAGCCTGGAAAGCAGCTATGAATCAAAAAGATCCCCAGGAAAAGACCAAGCAGATTTCGCGCGGACTTAAGTTTGCCCATAGCGATTCGGCCAGGACAGCCGTAGAACGGCTGCTTACCGATCTTGTCTCTCCTATTCGCAAAAAAGAACCAAGACTACCAGTGTTTCGGCTAGAGGAAGATGATGAAGTACCCAGAATTATTCCGGTTGTGGGGAAAATGCCCCTAAGTGCGGCAGATATTAAGGCTGTTCCCCTAGTTGATGAAATCGCCCCATTTGGCATGGTGCAATACTCTGGTGATTGCGCCTGGCTAGCACTACCAGGCTGGCATGTAGTGCGTAGTGTGGAGGATGGCATTGCGATCCTTTGCGATACCGATACGCTCAAAGAAGCATCGGGTCAGCACCTACCTAGTAGTTTCCCCAATAAACCAGAGGAGATTATTGTCTTAGTAGATCGTGCGCAGAGGGAATGGCAGGATTATCGCTATTTTTTAGTCGAACAAGATGGCAAGCTGAAGTTTCAATGGTTTGATGAACCTCCAAGTCTGTCACTGCTTGGTGGTGTGATGTTAGTGATGCGCCAGAGACGTGTGCTTGATGAGGAAGTTGGTGGCGATCGCTGGCAAATTGATGAGTAACAGTAGATTACTGCCATACTTTGTTGGTTTGGGAACATCCAATTGCTAAAACCGATCTTCCTGGCGATATTTGTTGCCCAAAAATAAGTAGTGGTATTATTAAAAAATACTTTAATCGGGTACTAGCTTAGTTGTTGCTCCCCTAGTTCTACTTATCACAAATTGTGTGCATAAGATTTAGTGCTGCTTGAAAGGGAAGTTGTCTAGATGCGCTTAGCAGATCGTTTGCAAACAAGCTAATCAGCTAAATAGATTCGCTCTGCTATGTCGTAGGTGATGTCATGATTTTAGTTGTGGTCTAGGAAGTGAGGTGTTCCAGTGAAATACTCTTTTTACGAGATTGACGATCACAGACTGCTAAAGAAGCTATTTTTTATTACGGTTGCCTGACTATCTGAGAAAGTCTAAATGTCATCAGATACTTCTAAACAAGCAACGGATCGAACATTAAAGTTACTCCAGGCCTTTCAGGACAATCCGTCGGCTAGAGTGAAAGATAGTTTGGTGCAACTGCATTCCGATCTTTTGCAAAAACTTGTGCAGGATGTAGTCGGTGCAGGGGGGAGGAATGAATCAGAGCTTCTGAGGGCAGGGATCCAGGGATTAGAGATGGCGATTCAGGAGTTTAATCTTAACTCCCATCAAGGTTTTATCGACTTTGCTATCCCATATATTCAGCATCAGATTCAAGCTCGTTTGGAGCGAACAGCAAATCAGTCTGATGATGACTTGACCTTAACTAAAAGTACGGAATCCAAACCAAAATATCAGAGTTTCCGTCTAGCTGTAGAAGATACGGAGCGCTTGCAAAATATAGTGGTTGGCTTAGAACGGCTTAGCCAGAAAAATTTACTCCCAGAAGAGGGAGAGACGTTAAGTCTGAAGTCTGAGACCTTCGATCTTTTACAGGAGTATCGCAAGAAGCCATCCGTACGGTTGCGCAATCAACTAGTCCAGCTCAATACAGGGCTGGCTAGAAAAGAAGCCTATCACTGGACAAACCAATGCACTGAGACATTTGATGACTTACTACAAGTAGGGTTAATGGGCTTAATCAGGGCAATTGAGCGCTTTGATACCAGTCGAGGACATGCCTTTAGTTCATTTGCTGTACCTTACATTCGCGGTGAGATTCAACATTACCTACGCGATAAAAGTCCGACTGTACGCACCCCCCGCCGTTGGTTGGTGGTATATAACAGTGCCTGTAAGATCGTGCGGCAACTGAGGGAAACTAAGGGACGTGAACCCTCTGATCGCGAAATTGCCGAGCAGTTAGATATTCCTTTAAGCGAATGGCAAGATATCAAACTAGCTTGTCAGAATCGCGCGCCAATTAGCCTGGATGCACCAGTTGGAGAAGAGGGTGAGTTAGGTTCATCTCTGGGTGACTTGATGCCAGATGCTAAGTACCGCAGTTTTCAAATGGCGGAAGAAGATAGTATGAGGCTATATCAAGCCCTATCCCATTTAGAAGACCGTACCCGCCAAGTGGTGGAATATGTTTTTATCAAAGAATTTACCCACAGAGAAGTGGCAGAAATTCTGGGTATCAGTGCTGTGACTGTATCCAGACAGGTTAAGAAGGGGATAACTGTGCTAAAGGAAATTATGGTGACGCCTTTAGATTAGTTTTAGCTATTAGCTATCAGCGGTTAGCTTTTTTGGAAGCTTTATGCTGTAAGAGGTTTATGATTGCAGGCGTACGCTCACTTACTCGCAAACAGCTTTTGTTTTAGTTGTTGCCATAGACCTTTTGACTCGGTTGCAGCTTGATTGACTGTTTCACTTAATAATGCTGGATTTTTAAAGTCAAGTAAAAGCACGATTCTAGTCTGGTTCCCGCGATTCCAGGCTTCGTGTTCGGTGGTGTCATCAAACACTAGGCATTTTCCTTCCTGCCAGTTACGTGTTTCATCGCCGACACGCAGAGAGCAACCGTCGCAACCAATTAAACCGAGATGACAGCGTAATACCCCATCGGGATAGCCAGTATGGGGGGCAATGTGCGTACCTGGTTGGAGAGAAGAAAATCCCGCCGTTACTAAACCAGGAATAGATTCGACTAGCTTCGTAGATTCTGGACAAAGTTCGCAGTTCTTGCTTAGCTTTAACCCAAACGCATATAACCCAAAAACATCCCATCCCTTACCGTAGAGATGCCTTTCGGGCCACTCCACAAAGTCACGGCTGTTAACTTGCTCAATTTCTTGCCTAATTAATTGCCAATTGGCTTCTAAAGCAGAAGTGAACTCAAAATCTGTGGAGTTGTAGTACATCTTTAGAACTAGGTTTTGTAATTTCTGGTTATTTCTAGTTATTTGAAAGCACGCTTGAGTAAAAGCATAGCTGTAGATGCGAGCGATCGCGCGATCGCTCCCAAACCACCCATACGTTGTAACATTTTCCAACTAAATACGACCCAGTACCAGCCCTTGACGATTTCTCCCCAAAGGGTCTGCTTCTCTAGCTTTGATTTAACTCTTGTTGTATTTGTTTCTGGTTTATCCATGCTAAGAACACGAAATGGATGCCTTTATTTATACCAAATTGCTACATCTAAAAACTAAGGGCTGGAAGATTTAACTCCAGCCCCCGCATAAATTAAGTCAGTCCTGCAACTAAAAAGCCTTAAGGAACAATCGTAGTTGCCTGTAGCCGAGCGCGGGCGCGACGCATTGCCTGATCGGCTTGAATCTTGCCTTGTTTATCATCTTCTTTGATGTTTTTAAGGTGCTCTTCTGCTTCTGCAAGCTCGCTACGAGCTTCTTCTGCATCGATCGCACTACCGGCTTCAGCCGCATTGACTAGAATTGTGACTTCGTTGTTTTCGATTTCAGCAAAGCCACCCATCAGGGCGATCGCTGACCAGGCCTTTTCTTGCCTAAACCGCATTACACCGATATCTAATGCGGTAATCAGCGGAGCGTGGCTAGTTAAGATGCCAATCTGACCCGTAATGCTAGGCAGAATTACTTCTTCAGCTGGGGAATCTAGAATGGTCTTATCTGGAGAGATAACTCTTACTGTTAGTGTCATCGTTATAGTTCTACGTATTTGCCTATGCCTTCAGCTTTTCAGCCTTGGCGATCGCTTCTTCGATATTGCCAACCAGATAGAATGCTTGCTCTGGTAGTTCGTCTAACTGACCAGAAAGAATCATGTCAAAGCCTTTGATGCTTTCTTCGAGGGTGACATATTTACCAGGCGAACCAGTAAATACTTCTGCCACAAAGAAGGGCTGCGACAAGAAACGCTCGATCTTCCTAGCCCGTGCCACGATCACACGGTCATCTTCAGATAGCTCGTCTAGACCAAGAATGGCAATAATGTCCTGCAATTCCTTATAGCGTTGCAAGGTCTGCTGCACAGCACGCGCTACGCGGTAATGATCTTCACTAACTACCCCTGGCTGGAGCATGGTAGAAGCAGAATCTAGCGGATCGACAGCGGGATAAATCCCCTTAGAGGCTAGAGAACGAGACAACACCGTGGTGGCATCAAGGTGAGCAAAGGTTGTGGCTGGCGCAGGGTCAGTCAAGTCATCCGCAGGCACGTATACAGCTTGTACAGAGGTAATAGAACCATCTTTAGTACTGGTAATGCGTTCTTGCAGGTCGCCCATTTCGGTGGCCAAAGTTGGCTGATAACCTACAGCCGATGGCATCCGACCGAGCAGTGCTGATACCTCAGATCCTGCCTGTACGAAGCGGAAGATATTGTCAATAAATAACAGCACGTCTTGCTTAGCCACATCACGGAAGTATTCCGCCATGGTGAGAGCAGACAGACCGACACGCATTCTAGCTCCAGGTGGCTCATTCATTTGACCGTAAACGAGAGCCAGGTACTTAATTACACCTGATTCCTTCATTTCTTGGTAGAGGTCATTGCCTTCGCGCGTGCGCTCGCCCACACCACCAAATACTGATACGCCAGCGTGCTTGGTCGCAATATTGTTGATTAACTCTTGAATTAATACAGTCTTGCCGACGCCAGCACCACCAAATAGACCAATCTTGCCACCCCGACGGTAGGGAGCCAACAGGTCAATCACTTTGATGCCCGTTTCAAATGTGGAAGGCTTAGTTTCCAAACTCGTGAATGCGGGAGCAGGGCGGTGAATCGGAAGTGTTTCTTGGGTATCTACTGGACCTAGCTCATCAATGGGTTCACCTAAGACGTTGAAAATGCGTCCCAAAGTAGCGTTGCCAACGGGTACGCTGATCGCTGCCCCCGTGTCAATTGCTTCCATGCCACGCACAACACCATCAGTTGTACTCATTGCGACAGCTCGCACCTGGTTATCACCTAGCAGTTGTTGCACTTCGCAGGTAACGTTCATGGTCTGACCTGCTTCGTTTTGCCCTTTGATAACGATGGCATTGTAGATCGAAGGCATTTTGCCATTGGGAAATTCTACGTCTACAACGGGCCCAATGATTTTAGTGATGTAACCTGTATTAATTTTTTCTGCGGTAGTGACCATTCTTGCTGCTTGCTCCAGCTTGTGAATTCGATTAAATAGTGGAAAATGTTGACGCGATAATCTCTTCGGGATTTAGAGCCAATCTAACCAACCCCCAAATTATCATTGAATGGTTACATTTAGAGCAGGCAATTTTGAAACAGAGCGTCAGATTGCCTAAAAATTCTTGGCAGGGCTTAGGTAAGGAGATTTCTCGAAAAAATACAGGGAGAATTGCCCCTGTAGGTACCCGATTGGTTTATGTCAGGCAGGGAAGAGGGCAGCACGGCGGCACTGCCCATACGATTACAATTAACGTTTAGGACAATCCCTGGATTATGTAGTCAAAAAATGGCTCAGCCGCCTCAGCATCATTCTTACTCAAGAGGGATATTGCTGCATCCTTGAGACAGCGCACTGAATCTGCCATACCCGCAAGTGGTACTCCTAAGGAATTGTACATTTCGCGGGCTCCGATCAAACCAATTGATTCAATTGGCCCTTTATCGCCAGCAATGATGCCATAGGTAACTAAACGGAGGTACCAGCCATAGTCACGCAGGCATTGTGCTCTTTGCTTTTGGCCGTAGGCATTACCACCTGGAGAAATGTAGTCTGGGTGCATTTTCCAAAGCTCGGCGCTAGCTTTTTTGACGATCTTATCTTCGTTTTCTGTTAGTAATGTCGCAATCCGCACGCGCTGTTCGCCGGTTTGCAAAAAACCACTGATGCTTTGCAGCTCCGCGATCGAAGGATAGCGCAACTCATCGTCGGCCCTAAGTAAAACTTGACTGACTATACTCATAAAAAATTTAGAAATGAGGAATTAATTTAAATATATATTTGCTTGCATCTAGTTTACAGAAAAAATGTCAAGAAAGCCTTGCTATTTGTGTTAGCTGCGATCGCTCCCTGTGCTTGTTTGGGTATGGGGATGTGTTTGTTACCCTCTACTCCCCCCTCTCTGCTGCTGATAAGCCAAATAAATTGCCTCTAAAAATAGATCGTCGGTAGTGCCCGCTATGGGGTTTTCTAGCTGAATAATAGTTCGGATTTGACTAGCTAGTTGCTTGCCTAGTCTGAGTTTGGCCTCACTATTCATGGCTTTGCGCCTCTGTAAATATTCGCGAATTACGGCAAAGTCATCGGCTATGAGGGCGGCAATATTTGTATTTGCTAAGAGGCGATCGCTGATTGCCTGGGCATCTTTATCTATGGGAAAACTAGCTGAAGCAACGGCGGACTCTTCTTGGATCACTAGCGTACCTGCTAACCAATCGCCCAGTCGCTTTTCTCTGGCACCCAAAATAATAAACCATGCCCCAATGGAAAAAATATCATCGATGGGGCGCAGTAATGCTCTCAAAGCTGCCTGTTGCAAGCCTACTGGTCTACCATCGTCACAAATCACGCGAATTTTTGTACGGCGCTTGCCTGGGGTTTGGCCTTGCCACAGGGTCTCAAAATAGACAAAATAGCCTACATAGATTGTGAACCCAATTAAAAATGCGATCGCTCCTACCCATTGCTGTAGGGATTTGTCTTGAAATATGGCAATTTGGGAAGAAAGAATAGCCAAGCAAATTAGGACAACTATCAGGGTTATTCCCCAAATCAAGTAGTCAATTGTGAGGGCAAGCGCACGGTTGCCGATTCCCGCCAGCGTGAATTCCAACTCGACACTTTCGGGGGTTCGCAGCGTAACTCGATTAAAAAGGCGCATACAGAACAATCAGAGTGGGCGAAAAATCTTAGCGATCGCGCAGTTGCAGGTCGATACCCTCACGACGACTGCGCAGATCGTAGTACATAACTGCCTTAATCGATTGCCAGAAAGGTAACACTAATACACCACCAATCAAACTAATACCGAGGTTAATTAGGTAAATCAGCCAGAAAGCCGTAGTATTTCCTTTGGCAAGGTTAAGCAAAAGGCTAGGCAGATAGCCAGTAATCGCCTGAACTGGGATTGTAACGAGGAAAGCCACAAACACGATCGCTTGCACCCTACCTACGGCGGCGGCAGTTAGATCCCAACTCCTTTTTACACTTTGCATGGAGCCTAACCCAGACTCAACTGCCAGTGGCACCTCTGAAATGATCCAGCGAGAATAGAACCAAACCATTGCATACACGAGGGCAACTATGAGTAAAAATATGAGTAAAAAAACTAGGGGAGATTGACTTGGAGTAGATCTCCCCCCACCAAGCAACAAAATTAAAAAGGGCACAACAATCGCCCCAGCAATAACCAATAAAATATATAGAAGGAACAGTCTCAGCCCTATTTCCAACCCTACCCGCAAATAAGCCCATAGGCGGGGAAGCACTTTGGGGCTAGCCTCACCTATACTTTCTGGCTGATTCGCAAGCTCCTGATATGCCAGACGCGAGATTAGTGCTGAGTTAGCAAGATACTTAGCTGTGCAGTATAGACTGACCACAAACAATATGGGATTTAATATCGGTGCAAAAGAGCTAAACCGCTCTACTAATTCTAATACGGGACCTAGACCTGATTCTTCTAGGGCTTGCAGTGATGCTGTGGACGCACCAATCGGTGAACGAACAGAATTAAAGAGCTGAATTAAGCCCGAAAAGTATAAGGATAAAAATGATAGCGCGGCTGGTAAAGCCCAAAGATTGGCTCTGAGCGCGATACTAAAATACTGTTTCAAATTAGAACGGTAGAGTACGAGTCCTGCACTCACAACGTTACCAACATTCAGTGGTCTGACAGGGCTAGGTATATTAGACATTTGCTTTGCCAAGTATGATGGGAAGCGTAAATTTTAGGTAATTTTAAGCTAATACCAGCTTTTCAAGCGTAAAAAGTAATGAATATTCAGCGTTGGATCGCGCGTCAAGAACCTCAGTGGCAGCAACTTGATACTTTGCTTAAGCAAGCAGAGACTAAGGGGCTCAAGTCTTTACGGGCAAAAGAGATTCAACAGCTTGCGAGTTTATATCGCTCTGTATCAGCAGATCTGGCAAGAGCGAGAACCCAGCAAATGGAAAATGCTCTGATCCAGGATTTACAGATGCTCACCTCGCGTGGCTACGCTCAAATTTATCAGGGATCGAGACGGCAGGAAGGTAAAGCGATCCTTAACTTTTATCTTTGGGAGTTACCTGCCACGATCCAAAAAAATTGGGGTTATATTGCCCTGGCTTTTGCTATTTTTTTGCTAGCTGCCTTAATTGCCTGGTGGTTTGCTTGGCAAGATCCGACATTTATGTCTCTAGTTGTGCCCCAAAAACTGATTTCTCAAGTGAGGGACAAGCATGAGTTGTGGATGGGCTCAATTCTTGGCTATGAACCATTAGCATCTAGCAGCATTATGATCAACAATATGGCTGTCTCCTTTAAGGCTGTGGCGGGCGGCATTACGGGGGGATTGTTTACGGGATATTTGTTGTTTTTTAATGGCATATTGATTGGCTCGATCGCTTCTCTAGTCAGCCAATATGATTTGGCATATCCCTTTTGGGCATTTGTGTTTCCACATGGATCGCTGGAGTTACCCGCGATCTTTTTTGCGGGTGGGGCAGGTTTGCTAATTGCTAGAGGTTTGCTTTTCCCTGGAAAGTATCGCCGTGGTGACGCATTACGCATCTATGGCTATGAGGCAGCACAGTTAGTATTTGGCATTGTGCCGATGTTGGTAATTGCAGGTGCGATCGAGGGATTTTTCTCGCCTAATCCTGCCATTCCAGAAGCTTTTAAATATTTGACAGGCGTGATTCTATTTGTTTTGCTAGTGCAATATTGCTGCCGTCGCGCCCCGAATTAACTCGATATTCCGAAAATTAGGTAGCAGGAATGATGAGCTGTAGATTGGGGATTTCTCGAAAATCCTTGATATTGTGAGTGACTAGTTGTAAGTCATGGCGTATAGCCGTTGCTGCAATCCAAGCATCTTGAGGCGAAATTCCCCGTCCTGAGCTTTGTCGATCGGCTCGAACCTGTGCCCATTTCAGGCAAAGGGGCCGATCCACTGGAATGATGACGTAATTCAATAAATATTGCTCTAGTTGTCCGAAACGACGATCGCCCCACTGACGTAGGATTGCCCACTGAAAAAGTTCAGCGACAGTCATAAATGAAATCGCCAACTCATTACCACTCAAAAATGGCATATAAGGGTTGGCATAGTCGCTACCTTTGAAAATAAAAGAGGCGATGTCAGTATCGATCAGGAGAAGACTCATGGGACGTTAAGCTACTTCTTGACGCTGTTCTCGCAGAAAGGTAAGGAAGTCTTCAATTGAGTCTTCTTCTGGCCAAAAGTCAGTGGCGAGATCCTTAAGGTTATTGACAGCTATAGGTTGCTGGGTAGAGAGTAGCTGTTTGAGCGTAGTGCCTTGCCAAAACTCAGTACTAAGTGTTCTGAGGTTGGTTTGGGAATTTGAGGATAGATCGCTTTGGATAAGAATTTGAAGCAGTTGTTGGCGCTCTGTGGATGAGAGAGGTTGGATCGCAGCGATCGCGGCTTCTAGTTGTGGGGTCATGGGGCAAACCTCGTGTTTATCTGGTTCTAATGTTAGGTGGGCTAATCCTAAAGTTGATTTCTGGCTTTGAGTTGTAAATAGCGATCGACTAACTGATCGCTGATGCGATCGGCGGAGGCATCTAAGACCAGTACTCCCTTTTGCTTCAGGTTCATAAAAGCAAGTTGGCGCTGTGCGAGCAGGTCTAAGGCTACAGCACGGGTGTATCCTTCTATAACTTCTGCCCCAAGCATGTTCGATTGTATGTCTATTTGGGGGTCGCGTAACGTTACGCAAAAGGGTAGATAACGGGGAACGAGCCGACCAAGTGCCGCCAGCAATTCAGAAGAGGCGATCGCATCGACAATATCGGTAATCAACACGACCAGGGCGCGACGGGTCTGCTGGCGTACAACGGTGGTGACGGCGTTGAGATAGTCCGGTTCTAAAAGTTCTGGTTGCAGTGGTGTGAGACGTTCGATCAGTTTGTTCAGATGGGTTTGACCACGTTCTGGTGAAATCCAGGTATGCATTTGACGGTCAAATACACCCACACCAACGCGATCGCCGCGATTTAGGCCAGCCAGAGCTAGAGCCAAAGTAGCGTTCAATCCCCAATCGAAACGCTGCATGCCTTTGATATTTGCGGTCATCAGGCGACCGCGATCTAGCAAGATAATCAGCGTTTGTTCCTGTTCTGGTTCCAGCACGCGCACTAGGGGGCGGCTGCGCCGCGCTGTCGCCTTCCAGTCAATCAGGCGGGGATCGTCACCGATCGCATATTCGCGCAATTCAGCAAATTCTGTCCCCATACCGAGCCGTCGCACCTGGCGAATCGAACCAGTTGATTGCATGGTCAGCCGAATCGTTAGCGCTCTTAAAGCTAGCAAATCGGGATAGACAGCTACCTTCTGACTGGCCGCTACCGTCCAATCATGCCAGCCCAACTGCCAGGGACTGAGCTGACGCACCTGGATATTCCCCCAGTCATATTCACCACGCTGCCATGGGCAAACAGTATAGGTAATTTCTTCTGTGCTATTGGCTGGTAGCAATATGGTAAGTGATTCCACCGATACGCCAAATGCTTGAGGATAGTTGTCACGAATCTGGATCGCAAACTGTTGATGTGGTTGGTGATCGCGGCTGCCTCGCCCCGATTTCACTGTGATTAATACGGGATTATCTCGACCAATCGAGAGTCGGGCTAGATGGTGGCGGGATACCTGGACGCGATCGCGCTGCACCCGCTTGGCATCCCAAAAGGCAATACCTAAAAGGCCGAGGTCACCGAGCAAAATCACCAGGGTTGATACCGCGACGCGGATAGTCTCAGGGGTAATCATGGCAATCAGCGTGGCGATCGCAGCTACTACCAGGAATAGCCAATAAGTCCGCTTGGCAGGCACAAATGCAGCAATCATCTGGGTACCGCTACCTGTGCGAGGATGGCATTGATTACAGCATCAATCTGCAAGCCATCGAGCTGAGCTTCGGGACGCAGGATCAGGCGGTGACGCAGAAGAGGTGGGGCGATCGCTTTGATATCGTCGGGGGTGACAAAGTCGCGTTGGTCTAACCAGGCATTGGCTTTGCTGGCTAGCAACCAGGACACCGCTGCACGTGGTGAAGCCCCTAAGTCCAGATCGGGATGCTGGCGGGTGCGCTGCACTAGCGCCAGTAAATAGTCAAAGATGCCTTCTTTTACCTTAACGGTTTTGACTTCTTGTCTTGCCCTCAGACAATGATTGACAGAGGCAACGGGCTTAAGCTTGGCGAGATCGAGCCTGCGAATTGGGGCGGCGGCTTCGCTATTGATTAGCATTTGCCGTTCGGCGATCGCATCAGGGTAGTCCACAATCAACTTAAACAAGAAGCGATCGAGCTGTGCTTCGGGTAGTGGATATGTACCTTCAAATTCCAGCGAGTTTTGAGTCGCGATTACCCAAAACAGATCGGATAGAGGTAAGCTTTCGCCATCCAGTGTTACCTGCTGCTCCTCCATGGCTTCTAACAATGCCGCTTGGGTTTTGGGTGGTGTGCGGTTGATCTCATCCGCCAATAGGATCTGGGTAAATATGGGGCCTTTCTTCAGCACAAATTCACGACTGTTGAGGTCAAAGATATTTGTGCCTAAAATGTCGGTAGGGAGAATATCTGGTGTCAACTGAATGCGGCGAAACTCAGCTTGCACTAGTCTGGCTAACACTTTGACAGTGAGGGTTTTGCCCGTGCCTGGTACGCCTTCCAGGATTACGTGTCCCCCCGATAGCAGTGCAACTAAGAGTTGGTTAATGGCAGTAGTTTGGCCGAGCACAACTTGACTGAGGGCTTGACCAATTTGGCTAAAGACAGTGTGAATTTCACTCATAAATTTCACTCATAAATTTTGGGGGCTGCGAGTTAAGGCAAATATTGACGGATAGTTTGCAGATTGGTAAGCCAGAGTTTTAGCTCTGATTCGCTGACTTTACGGGGGCGATTCCCTTTGGGATGCGTGCCGCCGCTTACTTGTAATACTGACAGAATCTCAGTTGCAGGACGTTTAGTTTGTTGAATCCAGGCAGTAACTATGGTTTTATGATCGAGTAACTGTTGGCTGCCCAAACCCAATGCCTGCTGGATGCGTAACTGCTCGGCTTTACCGACCACCTCTAAGACAAACTCACTGCTTTCAGCTTTATGCAAAACTGCGGCCATTGCCTGCATATAAGCGGCACTATTATCAATGGTGCGAGATTTTGGTCTCACTGGCCAGCCAAAGCGCTGATTTTGCGCCACAATTAGCACGACCAATAACACGGCTAATTGCAGCATGGCAGGCAGTAATGGTGTTCTTGTTAAGTATTCATGCCACTCTTCATTTCCTTCCTTGACGATTAAATCGCGATCTTTATAGCCGTGGGTGTATTCATCTACAAGTACCCGATGACCATCCTGGGTTACGAGTTGGGCCAGAAATTCATAATTACCGATCGCATCTTGATAGGCATTAGCCGCAATATGGGGAGTCGAGGCCAGGATAATCTCGCCATTACCTTCATCTTTGGAGATCACCACAGCGCCAAATTCATCACCTAGTAATTTGGTGGCATCGGTAAATCGCTTTGTCGTGTCAATTACCACAAGACCATCTTTACTTGGCAGGCTTTTGCTAAAAGATGCCTCGGTGGCAGGCGCGTTAATCCCCAGGATTACTAGCCGATTGCCCTGTGATACCCAGGTACGCTCCTCCAATGCGATCGCGATATCCGTGGGTGTTAGCCTGCTCAGAACTTGCAGCAATGTTGTGGAATTGCCCGTGGAAGTACTAGCCGACAAATCTTGAATTGGTCGCTGCCAGCGTTGGATATCAACACCACGATTCTCCATAAATGCATACCAAGCCCCATAACCATCGGGCGTACTGCTATAACTAGAACCCCGGCTAGTAGGACTCCCGGCCGCAGCACTGAATAGGGTGAGGAGAATAATCGTTAGGAAGGCGATCGCCGCAATCAACCAACCGCGTTTAGAAAGTTTAGGCATCGCATTCACCTGCATTTCTAGTTCACACCTCTTGTTTGCAGGCTTTGCAGGCTACGCAGGCGATCGTCCACATCTTGATATGCCTGCTGACAGCGCTCGAACGTCTCGGACGAGATCGAGGTATCGCTAAACCAAATTTGCTCATGGGTGGCAATTAGCAATTTGCAGGATTGACAGGATGGGATTCTTGCCACCAGTTTCAGGTACTCGCGATCGGTACGGCTAGCTTGAGCAGGAATCAGTTCGACATCGCTCAGACGCTGGAGTAATGCCATATACAAAGCGCGACAAGCCTCGCTATAGTTTCCCTGCGATCGCAATTTCTGGGCTTGTTGCAACCATTCCGCTACGGTATATGCTGAAGATTTATCTTCTGTAAGCGTTGACTTTTGGCGATCGCGGATTGGGAAGATTAACGATTCCACATATGGTCGCAACTGTCTATATATTTGCAAACCCAGCCACGCCATCACGAAAGCAAAGATCGCCCAGCCGATATTAACGAGGATGTCCCCTACCCAGTCAGGAAAACCTAAAGAATGAATCGCCTTAGATAGCGCTGGACTAAATTTCACCTCTAGCCATTCACCAATGCGCTGTTGGATTTGCTGGATCTGCCAACCAAAGCTAGTTTTATCGAAGGACTTTGCAGACATGATGCCAGAAATAGCCGCTAGATTTTCTCAATCCTATTCATAATTACCATGCTATTAACTTAAACTGATAGCCTGATTTCTATTTGTTCCCAGAATATTCTAAGAATATTTGCACCGAATTTTAGCGATGTATATATGCAACCAAAGTTAATCATTCATGGTGGCGCAGGCAGCACAGCCGAAAGTAAGGGAGGTGTGGAGCCAACGCGCCGATCGCTATATGCGGTAATTGAGGCGGTATATCCCTTGCTGTTAAAGGGTGAGAGTGCGATCGCGGCAGTGGTGAAAGCTTGCCAAATGTTAGAGGACGACCCGCGTTTTAATGCGGGTACTGGCTCGGTACTACAATCCGACGGGCAAATTCGCATGAGTGCGGCACTAATGGATGGCGATCTCCAGAGCTTTAGCGGTGTGATTAATGTGGCGCGCGTGCAGCATCCCATCGATCTGGCACAACACTTGCAATCATCGGACGATCGGGTGCTGTCTGACTACGGCGCGGCGGAATTGGTGCGCGAATTGGCCGTACCGATTTTTAATCCGCTGACCGATCTGCGCTTGCAGGAATGGACGGAGGAACGCAAAACTAATTTTCAAAGCAAAATGGCCGAAGTGGCGATGGGAACCATTGGTGCCGTAGCGCTAGACCAGTCAGGCCGTCTTTGTGCGGGCACCTCTACGGGTGGTAGGGGGTTTGAACGCATTGGTCGGGTGAGTGATTCTGCCATGCCCGCTGGCAACTATGCAACACAGGAAGCAGCGGTGAGCTGCACAGGTATTGGAGAGCATATTATTGACGAAGGCTTAGCCACTCGCATCGTCGTGCGCGTTACCGATGGCATGAGTTTGACCGAAGCCGTGAATAAATCATTTGCGGAGGCAGAGTCCCGACAGCGCGATTTTGGTGCAATTTGCATTGATGCCACGGGCGCGATCGCCTGGGGGAAAACCAGTACCGTACTATTTGCGGCATATCACAATGGCAATACGATTGGCGATACACTGGAGCTGTAGCGATCCTAAGGGATTGTGAACCGAATTCCCTGCGGAAATCGATCTCACAAAGCCCTAAAATTTACAAATAATCTAGGATTGCCACAGTTGTGTAGCTAGGGTGGGGCGGCGCTGCCACAGGATTCTATGAAAAATGTAATTGTTATTGGGGCGGGGTTATCAGGATTAGTTTGTGCCAAACACCTTCGTCGCGCTGGGGTGGATGTCACAATCGTGGAAAAATCTGCAGGGGTAGGCGGACGTATGGCTACCAGGCGGATGCAAGGTACCTGGGTCGATCATGGTGCGCAGTATATTACGGTACGCAGCGAGTCCTTTGAGCGATTTATCAATAAGCTTATAGATCGTGGCATTATCCAGGAATGGACGCGCACGATCTATAAGCTAACGCCGGAGGGTTTGGTAGCTCCTGATGCCGATGAAATGTATCCGCGCTATAGTTGCCCGCAGGGAATGACAGCGATCGCCAAGCACCTGGCGGAAGGACAGAATGTGAGATTGGCCAAGCGCATCGTTAATGTAGATATACAAGATGGCAGATGGAATTTAACTTGCGAAGATGGCGAAGCGATCGCTGCGGCGGCGGTAGTAGCAACCATGCCCGCACCTCAGTTTTTACCTCTATTTGAATCAGTTCTGAGTGCATCGCCAACGTTTCTCAAAACTGTCAGATTAGTTAAGTTTGCTCCCTGCATCACGATTATGGCTGGCTACTCTAAACAGCAGGAAATACCGCACGAATGGCAAGCGATCGACTGTACCGACGATCCCATCCTCAGTTGGGTTGGGCTTGACAGTAGCAAACACTCCACGGATAGCTTGCAACCAGTATTTGTTTTTCAAAGTACGGCAGAATTTGCGCAGCAGTCTCTAGAGGAACATAACCTGGAAATAGCAGGTAAACCACTACTAGAGCAGGTCAGCAAGTACCTCGCTCCCTGGTTTAGTCAACCTGAGTGGTGGCAGGTACATAGATGGCACTACGCACTTGTACAGGAAGCGATAGGCGTTGCTTGCCTAAGCACGGAAGTACCTCTACCACTTGTTTGCGCTGGTGATTGGTGTGCTGGTGAAAATCTAGAAGGTGCTTATCAGTCTGGATGTGAGGCAGCAATGTCTTTACTAGAAATGCTAGCTTGATTGCGGTTGCGCCGATTTTGTCTTACCCGTGCCGATCTGCTATCGCCAGCAATACCGATGTTTTGAATGATCTGGTGCTGGCGGGCGGCTTCTAGTTCGATTAAATCTTTATAGCTCACCCAAGCAATGCAGTCTACCGGGCAGGTATCGATCGCTTCCTGCACCACTTCCTCTGCATCACCATCCTGGGAGAATACTCTGGAGCGCCCGTAGTTGTCCTCAATAAAGAAAGTGTTGCGGGCTACGTGAGCGCAATGCTTACAGCCAATGCAAACACTTTCATCGACATAAACCGCATTTTGCCTCAGGCTACCGCCCAACTCAGGTTCTAGGCCAGAACGCTCGATATCGTACTCGCGCAAAGAGCCGCCCAATTCGGGTTCTAGCCCAGAAGCTAATCCAGAAGTCAATTCTGACGTAATATCATCCATTCCAGCGTTGTAAAACTAGACGAACGGAACCATCTTCTTGGGTTGCTTGCTCAGTTAAGGTAAACCCCTGATTTTCTGATGTAGTCATTACAGTCTGGACGGCATAGCCTTGGCGAACCTTATTTAAAAAGCTTTCCACTGTCCATGGCTGCTGCCAATATTGCATATCTGCTACTAGCTCGTACTCAGCACCATTCCATCGAAACCCAACATCATAACCATTATCCTGGGGTAGTACGACTTCGGCTGAGGTAGTTTCACCACGATAGCCACGCAAGGGAGATGGGCCTGACTTCCAGTCCAGACCTAAATCGGTCAATGCTTTCTGTAAAGGCTCAAGGGTGCGAATTTGGGTTTTAACTTGGCTAAAGTGTGACATAAAGCTAGTTTCCTAATACTTGATTTTTTAATTGTAGAACTTAATTTTTAATCTTAAAGATAGCAATTACTCAAAAATACTGAAGATTTATTACCAATTATTACCATTGACTATAGTCAATGGCTTCAGTTTGAGAGACGCGATCGCTCGAAACAGATAGGGATTGTGCAAAATTTTCGGAAGTTAGTTCGCGGGAGGCTACTATACCGAGATGCTCTTCGATCGCGGCAGTCACGGCCTCACAGCTCGATCCAACTATGCCAGTTACCCTTTCTTCTACCCTACCGTCGGGGCGAATAATGAACTCTAAAGTTTCCATGCTTATACCAGCTAGAACCTATCTAGATAGTGTCGCCCAATTTCATTAAAGCGTCAATAACTTGATAAAAGTACATATAAGTAATTGAAGCGCTAGATTTGAATGAGCAATTACTCCGAATAGCTAGGCTGCCCGCATAAGTACTGTTACTGAATCTGCATCATCGCAAATCAGTGTATCGCGCGAGCAAATTCCATCTAGAATTTATGTCTTTAGATTGACTAAACTTCTAGGCATGCAAATCCCTCACTCCCCTTCTCTAGGTCTCGGTTTAATTAGTGGTACTTCGGTGGATGGCATTGATGCGGCTCTAGTCAAAATCTCTGAAATTGATGGGTTGCTGCAATGCCAACTGATCGCCGGTGAAACGATTGACTATCAGCCAGCATTGCGAGACGAGATCCTGGCCGTCTGTGCGGAGTCACCCAGAACGATCGCGCAAATTTGTCAGCTTGATGATGCGATTGCCGCCGCCTTTGCCGCCGCCGCCTTGAAACTAATACAAGTGAGTCAGATCGAACCCGATTTTATTGCTTCCCACGGTCAGACCGTATTTCATCGGCCACCGGTCAAAGATCTCAAGCAGCTAGGCTACAGCGTGCAATTGGGGAGGGGGGCAGCGATCGCGCATTTAACTGGTATTAAAACCGTGAGCGATTTTCGTACTGCGGATATTGAATCTGGCGGACATGGTGCGCCTATGGTGCCAATGTTAGATTGGTTGGTGCTAACGCATCCCACTAAGGTGACCTGCGTGCAAAATATTGGCGGTATCAGCAATGTTACTTATCTGCCAGCTAGCGCCGATCGCAATGCAGTTTATGGGTGGGACAATGGCCCTGGTAATGTACTGATCGATATGGCAGTCCAAAAATTATTCGCTCAACCCTACGATCGCGGCGGTCAATTGGCTGCGACTGGCACGGCTAATCTGCATCTGGTAGCACAGTGGTTAGCGCAGGATTTCTTTCAAGTTCCACCGCCCAAATCAACTGGCCGAGAGCTATTCAGTCCGGCTTATCTCGATCTCTGCCTTGACCAATGTGCCGAAAATCGCTTATCCGAGCATGACATTCTTGCGACCTTGACGGAATTTACGGCGGTGGCGATCGCGCAAAGCTACCAGCAATTTTTACCTAAATTTCCCGATCGAGTTTTGCTCTGCGGTGGTGGTAGCCGCAATCACTATTTGGTTCAAAGGTTGCAACATCATTTAGCTCCCGCTGAGGTCACAGATACCGATGCGGCTGGTTTGAATGCTGACTTTAAAGAAGCGATCGCTTTTGCCGTTTTAGGTTATCTCAGACTGCAAGAGCGGCCGGGCAACCTGCCTCGCGTCACAGGAGCTAGCCACCCTGTACTCTTAGGGCGCATCTATGGCTAGTTTTAACAATGCTCAAGACTAGTTTGCCAATATTTTTCGTCAGTCTGATCCCTATGTCTTTGCTAAGAGATGTTTTCCCCCATGTCGGTGAAAGCTATATGATGAAAGTTATTCGCCGCTGATTAATTCAAATAATTCCTTAACTTGCTGTAGCTTGATTAATCATGAATGGCACAGAAGCGATCGCTATACTATATAGTTCTTTACGGCAAAGAGGTCAATCTCAGACACTAAGCGATATTCAGGAGTTGGTTTTTCGCGAGTGTTGGGAGGAAAAACCCTATAGGGCGATTGCCGCTAACTCTGCCTATGGGTACGATTATGTCAGGAAAGTTGGGGCTCAGGTCTGGCAGCTCCTGAGCGAAGTGCTCGAACAACCAGTTCATAAGAAGAATATTCGTTCGGTTATTAGGTGGTGCCAGCAGGAGTATCTCGATACTGACTTATCCCAGGATGCGGTGGCCGATCGCGACTGCGATGAAGAAATCGATGTCTCTAATTTTTATGGGCGTACGCAAGAGCTAAACACTCTTGTCGAATGGATTGTGACGGATCGCTGCCGTCTGGTGGCGCTTTTGGGCATGGGCGGCATTGGCAAAACTGCTTTGGCGGCTAAGCTAGCTGATGCACCACACGTACAAGGTCAATTTGAATACATCATCTGGCGATCGCTGCGCAATGCCCTGCCAGTGGAGAATATCCTATCTAGTTTGGTACAGCTAATCGCGGATCGTCAATCCGATAGTTTGACCATGCCGCAAACGCTTGACGGTTTACTGGCAAAGCTAATGGATTACTTGCGCTCCGTGCGCTGCTTGATCGTACTGGATAACTTTGAATCAATTTTATTAAGCGGTAGCGATCGGCAAGAAGATAACTACAACTACCATATTGGGCAATATCGCCCAAGCTATGAAGATTACAGTCAAATTCTGCGAAGACTTGGAGAAGAGGTGCATCAGAGCTGTTTGCTGCTGACCAGTAGAGAGAAGCCCAGTGGTATGTCACCCAATGAAGGACTGGGACTACCTGTGCGGTCTTTGGTGTTGCGAGGATTGCAATCAGAGGGCAACGAGTTGTTTAGAGCTAAGGGGCTCTCTGGTTCCGAAGAGCTGTGGCAATCGTTAATTCAACACTATGGGGGTAATCCATTAGCGCTCAAGATTGTGGCCACAAGGGTGCAGGAGCACTTTGCTGGCGATGTAGCCGCCTTCCTAGACAGCCACACTACCATTTTTGGGGATATTCGAGATCTAATCGCGCAACAGTGTCAACGCCTCACCGAACTGGAAAAAAGCGTGATGTTTTGGCTGGCAATTAATCGGGAGTGGGTAGATGAATTAGAACTGCAAAATGACTTTGTCACACCTATTTTGCCGGGGCAGTTGACAGATGCTCTAGAGTCACTCAAGGTGCGATCGCTAATCGAAAAACAGCAGAACCGATTTACGCAGCAACCTGTGGTGATGGAGTACTTCACAGAGCATTTAATCGAGCAGGTTTATTTAGAGCTGATCGACGCTCGACCAGGATCGATCCAGGAGGCTCCATCGCTGAATTGCTATGCCCTGATCAAAGCTCACGCCAAAGATTATATCCGCGAAACCCAGATCAGGCTAATTTTGCAGCCATTAGCGGATGTGCTACGCAGCTTTTTCGGTACCTCAGATCGCATTGCTGCATACTTTAAGCAGATGCTATTGGAAATTAGAACTCATACCCCCAGAAAGGGAAGTTATATCGGCGGCAATATTATCAACCTACTCCATCTACTTGGGATCGATCTGAGTTATTTCGATTTCTCGCAGATTGCAGTGTGGCAGGCATATCTGCAAGGAGTTGACCTACACCATGTTAATTTTGCCCATGCTGACTTAGCCAAATCCGTCTTCATTAAATCAAGCGGCAGTATTCTCTCGATTGCGATTAGTCCTGATAGCCAACTGTTAGTCACAGGGGTGGAACATGAAATTTGCATCTGGGAAATCGCTAGCGGCAAACTGCTATTTAACCATCGCGGGCATACAGATTGGGTTGTCACCCTAGCTTTTAGCCCCAATGGCAATATTCTCGCCAGCGGCAGCCATGATGGCACAGTGCGTCTATGGAATGCCTGCACAGGGCAATGCTTAAAAACTTTGCGCGGTCACAGCGATCGCGTCCTCACCCTATCTTTTAGCCCTGATGGCGCTACGTTAGCTAGTGGTAGCAGCGATCGCACGATCAAACTATGGCAGGTCAGCGATGGTACATGCCTCGAAACTTGGGAAGAAGCTCATAGCGATCGCGTCATGGCAGTCATGTTTAGCCCCGATCGTCAAACGCTAATTACTGGCGGTGATGATGGCTTCGTCAAGTTGTGGTGCTTATCCACAGGCAATTGTCTGTACAAAATCGCCACCCATATCAACTGGATGCTAGCGATCGCCCTCAGCCATGATGGGAAAAAGCTGGCGATCGGCAGCGACGGCAATAAAGTCAGGATATTTGATGTCATTACTGGTGAATGTATCAATACACTTCAAGGTTATAACCAATATGCCTGGTCAGTAGCCTTTAGTAGCGACGATCGTTTCTTAGCGACAGGTAATGAAGATCAAACCGTCCAGATTTGGGATGTGTCTACTGGTAAACGTTTGAGGACTCTACACGGACATAGTAACCGCGTTTGGTCAGTGGGCTTTAGTCCCGATCGCTCAATGCTGATTAGTGTGGGTGAAGATGAAATCATCAAGGTTTGGGATGCAAGTACAGGACAATGTCTCAAGACACTGGAATCCCATAGTAATATGGTGTCCTCTATCTCATTCAGCAGAGACGGTCGCTTTCTGATCAGTGGGAACAAAGATCAGTCCATTAGATTATGGGATGTTGACACTGGCTGCTGTGTCAAGGTGCTAAGAGGCCATACGAATTGGGTGCCAGCCGTAGTATTTAGTCCTGATAGCCAAACCATTGCTAGTGGCAGCGATGACAAAAGCGTCAAACTGTGGGATGCGAGTAGCGGTGAATGTATCAGGACTTTCTTGGGACATAGCAGTTGGATTCAATCCGTCGCCTTTAGTTCTGATGGCAAGATCCTTGCCAGTAGCAGCCACGATCGCACCGTGAGATTATGGGACATGCTGACCGGAGAGTGTCTGCACATATTCACTGGACATAGCGATCGCGTCAAGTCTATCGTCTTCCATCCTAATAACCAGGTGCTTGCTAGCGCTAGCGATGACAAAACCATCCGCATATGGGATGTGCGCACTGGTGATTGCCTTCAGGTTATAACAGGTCATCAAGATTGGATATCCTCAGTGACCTATAGTCCTTGCGGTAGTCGCCTGGTTAGTAGCAGTGGCGATCGCACCGTGAAGTTTTGGGATGGCAAAACCTATGAATGCCTGCAAACTCTGGTGGGACACACTCATCATGTGAGAGCGGCGATCTTCAATCCCGATCCTAATTTCAAAGTTTTGGCATCCTGTAGCGACGATTGCACGATCAAGCTGTGGAATGCTCGCGAGGCCATGTGCATTCAGACGCTCGTTGGGCATAGCAAACCCGTATGGGCGATCGCCTTCCGACCAAATTGCGCAGCGGGGAATATTTTAGCCAGTGCGGGAGAAGATGCCACGATCCGCTTTTGGGATATACAAACAGGCGAATGTCTTAAGGTTTTGCGAATAGATCGCCCCTATGAAGGCATGAATATCAGGGGGGTAACTGGTTTAACTACCGCTCAAAAGATGACCCTGCAAGCCTTGGGGGCAGTCGGGATGCCTTAGATAATCGCACAAAAAACAACCAACAGATTGCACTATTTTGGTAACTAATGCTGCGATCGCCCTTCGATTAGAAAAGCTAAATAGCGATTCGAGGTTTATAGAATGTTGCGATCGCCTCATCGTGATTTTAAGATTGGCGATCGCGCTTCGATTAGAAAAGATAAGTAGCGATCGCTTTTACGATTGAGGTTTATAGAATATTGCGATCGCCCTTCAATTGGAAAGACTAAATAGCGGTTTGTGGTTTGTAGAATTTTGCGATCGCCTCATAGTGTCTTTGAGAGTGGTGATCGCCTTTTGATTAGAAAAGCTAAATAGCGATCGCAAGATATGCTGACGTTTTCAACCTTGTAAGACTTGAGCAGCAGTCAAATCCAGATCGGCAATTACTTGTGATGCGATCGCATTATTTCCCACATATACCTGCTCATCATAAAAACCCTCCACCCATTCCAATACCGTCACTTTTTGGGCGATCGGATCGACAATCCAGTACTCAGAAATGCCCCGTGCCGCATACTCCGATCGCTTATACCGATAATCGCGATTCGCCTGATTAGGACTCACCACCTCAACCACTAATAAAGGCGGTGGCATATCCATCAAAATAAGCGATCGACTAGCCCCTTCCATTGCCACTGCTAATTCTTCAGAATATACAACTAGATCGGGTACGCGCACACCCACCTGCCTGCTATTCACCGCCACCTCTGCCTTCATCCGCATACGGGAGGAAGGAATGCCTAATTGGGAAAAATATATCAATAGAAATATTGCAATCCGCTGATTGAGATCGCTTTCCGAGGACACAAGAATTAGTTCTCCATTTTCCAACTCATATAGAGCATCTGTCCCATCATCATAGTTGAGGAATTCCTCGAACGACATTTTTTTAGCTATTGCAACGGTCATTGCCTTTTCTCCTATGCGTTAGCACATACAAATTATCGCTTACTCTAGCTAACACTGAACATATTCTTCACTCTCTGATGATAAAGGTGAGAAGCGCTTACTGTATGAAGATCGTGGATTGCTTTTAGCTGTACGGGCAGACACACAGGTCTGCCCTGTCTGTGCTATTACTACTTCGCAGACTTGAGGTAGTTCAGCATCGTATCTGCATCAGAAACCTCGAAGGGATCGGTGGGGCAGTTATCAGAAAACTCGGGTTCCACAAACATCTTCTCGATTTTTCCGTCATCTACCACCATGGAGTAGCGCCAGGAGCGCATACCAAAGCCCAGATTGTCTTTGGACACCAGCATGCCCATCTTGCGCGTAAATTCACCTGAGCCATCGGGCAACAGGAAGATATTTTTGACACCCTGTTGCTTACCCCACTGGAACATGACAAAGGCATCATTAACAGATAGGCAAACAACTGCATCAACACCAGTGGCACGAATTTGATCGTACAACTCCTCATAGCGAGGCAAGTGGGTAGAGGAACAAGTAGGAGTAAAGGCTCCGGGCAATGAAAATACGACTACGCGCTTACCGCCAAAAATCTCTTTGGTAGTAAGGTCTTGCCAGCGAAAAGGGTTAGGCCCCTCTACAGATTCATCGCGTACTCTAGTTTTAAATACGACATCGGGTACTCGATCCAGCATTTTAGTTTTTACTCCTAGTTGTAAAACAGTAATCTTTAACTATGCTAGAAGAAGTAAGCAATTAATACTTAGACATTTAGTTAGATCTTTAAATATGTTTTGGGCTGATAAAATCGCGGCAGATACGCAAGACTACCAGGTTGTTAATGACTCTAAAACCCCATCTGGTCGGGTTCACGTAGGTTCACTGCGTGGGGTAGTCATCCATGACGTTATTTACAAAGCTCTAAAACACGCCCATAAACCCGTCAAGTTTATCTACGGGGTTGATGACTATGACGCTCTTGATACAGTACCGGGCTACCTAGACCAAGCCAAATTTTCTCCATATCTAGGCTTTCCGCTCTGTAATGTACCCTCACCGGAGGGGGAAAGTGACTTTGCTAAGTATTTCATGGGTGAATTCTTAGAAGTATTTGCCAAGTTAGGCATTCATCCAGAAGTTTACTACCTGCGCGATCTTTACCGCACGGGGCAGCTAGATCGCTACATCGATCTATTCTTGCAAAATGCTCATCTAGTTCGGGAATCTTACCTGGAAATCAGCAAAGCCAAGCGCCCTGATAATTGGTATCCTTTCCAAACAATATGTGAGAACTGTGGCAAGATTGCCACCACGGTTGTAACTGACTATAACGGCAAGGAAGTATTTTATACCTGTGAACCAAGTGCGACCAATTACGTGCAGGGTTGTGGTCATTCGGGTTGGGTGTCGCCCTTTGGGGGCAATGGTAAACTGCCCTGGAAGGTGGAGTGGGTAGCGAAGTGGGATTTGCTAGGCGTAACTATTGAAATGGCAGGCAAGGATCACTCGCAAAAAGGCGGATCGCGGGATGTGGCTAACTCAATTTGTCGCAAGGTGCTTAAAAAACAACCACCTTTCCATTCACCCTACGAATTTATTTTGGTGAATGGCTCGAAGATGAGTTCATCGAAGGGAGTTGGCTCTGGTGCCAAGGAAATCGCTGAATTCCTGCCACCTGAACTTTTACGCTTCCTGATGTTGCGCACGCAACCAAGAACCGTGATTAACTTTGAGACTAACTATGAAACAATTACGCGACTGCTCCGCGATTACGATACTTTGATTGAGAAGTATAAATCCGCCAATGGTGTAGAAACCGAAGAACTGATGCCGCTAGCCTACGCTCAACTGGAAGATGGAATTCAGCCATATCAAGTATTCGACTTTAGTACGTTGATTTCGCTATTACAAATCCCTCACCTGGATATCGAAGCAGAAGTAGAAAAGCGTAGTGCTGAACCTTTGAGCGATCGCGATTGGCAAGTAATCAGAGAGCGCATTAATGTCGCGCAAAAGTGGCTACAAGACTATGCTGAAGAAGAAGAGAAACTGGTATTGTATCTGGATAAACTACCAGAGCGCACCAACGAAATTACGCTAGAGCAATTTACTTATCTGGCAAAACTGCAAGAGAATCTAGAGGCAATCGCAGATTGGGATGGTGAAGTATTGCAAACGGCTCTATTCGCCACGGCGAAGGAATTGGGACTCCAACAAAAGGATGCCTTTAAAGCAGTATATTTATCTTTTCTAGGTAAAGAACGCGGCCCTAAAGCGGGCTCTCTACTTTCCTATTTAGAGAAATCCTTTGTGATTTCTCGCTTGCAAGAAGTAGGAGGATTAAATCTGGCTTCTGCTCAGGGGCACCTCTAAAAACCGAGGTAGGCAGGACAATGCATTCAAACTGCGTGATCGTTCAAAGGTCTTAATCCGATCGAGCCAATTGAAGTAAGCTTCGCATCCGTGAAAAGGGGAGAGACTCGCTTGCCTGCTGATTTGTGCGATCGCCGATAATATAATGGTTAAATGTTCCTGGACTTCTGGCAAAAACCGTGAGTAACCTACTAACACAACTGCCAACCGATACTTGGGTAACGGCTACTTGGGACGAATATATCCAGGCGATCGAGGCTCCTGAGTGCGAAAAGGCAAAGGGCTACTATTACAACGGCAAGATGAGGATTGAGATGCCACCAGTTGGAGATGCACATTCGCAGGATCATTCAATAGTTATGTTTGCGGTCAACTTGTTTGCCACGTTGAAGGGCATCGATATCAAGGGTAGAGATAACTGCACCTACAGAAAGATCGGCTTTAGGGAAATACAACCAGATGCATCCTATTACATTGGTGAAAATGTCAACCTGATTCCTTGGGGAAGTGGTGTTATCGATCTGGATATTTATCCTCCACCAACTTTAGTTATTGAAGTCGCGAATACATCGTTAGCTGATGATAAGGGCGAGAAGCGGCTTTTATACGAGGAGTTGGGCGTATCGGAATACTGGATTTTAGACGTGCAAAGCGTTCGGATTATTGCTTTTGCGATCGAAAATGGTGGCAGCAGGAAAATTAAGCAATCTGGCGTATTGACAGGTTTGGACATCTCTCTTTTAGAAGAAGCTCTGCGACGCAGCCGCGAAACGAATCACGGTAAGGTAGGAGCGTGGTTGCTGAGTCAACTGCAATAAACATAAGAGTCTATAGGCAACCGTTATAGAACCCATTTGGTATCTTAGGATAAAGACTAAATGGCGCAAAGATGACATACACAAGCAGTTTAACCGATCAAGAGTGGGCAATCATTGAACCTCTGTTACCGCAAAAGCATAAGACAAGACCACCAAAATGGACAAAGCGACAA
>CALRKB020000028.1:0-62766 GCA_943367755.1 Rhizobium sp. Q54
TGCCAACGTATACCTGTTGACCGTCGTAGGATGGAACTGGGGTGGTGTTTTTCATTGGATATATCCTCTAAGCTTTAATGTCGTAACTTCAAGCTAATGGAAAAGGCACTCTTTTGACGAGCACCACACTATCCACCATAGGGTCACCACCTTTAACCAGTACGGCCCTTGCACCTAGCTGATGAATTTGCTGTGCAGCTTGTTGCATATCCTCTAATGTATTAACTTCCAGGCCACTAAGCATTTGCGCTTCATAACGGTTAGGTGTTGCGATCGCTGCTAATGGTAAAAGGTTATGGGTAAGACTTTGCACAGCATCATCATCGATTAATTGCGCTCCAGTCCGAGAAACCATCACAGGATCGACAACCACATTCCCAAATCCCATCACTGCTAGCTTCTTAGCAACGGTTCTAATAATTTCCTGGTTCAGCAACATCCCTGTTTTGACAGCCAGCACATGGATATCAGTTACCACCGCCTCAATCTGCGCAGCTACTGATTCCGCAGTCATCGCATCCACGCGATTTACTCCCAACGTATTTTGAGCCGTCACGCAGGTAACCGCACATGTGCCATGCACGCAATGAAACGCAAACGTGCGTAAATCAGCCTGAATACCAGCACCACCGCCGCTATCCGAACCCGCAATCGTCATTGCTACGGGAATATTTGATTTCACTAAATCGATTTTGGGCATGTCAATAATTAGTCTTATTACCAGAAAATGAGACGCAAGGTGAGTCTAATATTGAGATAGCTAGTCTTAATATTAGGTAAAATAGAAATAATACTGAGTATAGTCACCTCCCTTGTAGGCTTAAGGAACAGAATTGTACACTTAGTCCATCTCTACTAATATGACCGATCGTCAATACGACGTTGTCCTTTATGGTGCCAGTGGTTTCGTCGGTAGGCAAGCAGTGCGTTACTTTGCAAAGCATGCCCACTCCGGCAAGGTGCGTTGGGCGATCGCCGGTCGCAACCGCCAGAAACTGGAAGCCGTGAAGTCAGACCTCGGTGTTGCTGGTGGAAATGTAGATATTTTGGTGGCTGACAGCCGCGATCGCAGTGCCGTTGATGAGATGGTAGCGCAGACGCGCGTGATGCTAAACACCGCAGGCCCTTTTGCTCTCTATGGGGACGAGATCGTCGATGCTTGTGTGAGATTGCGCACCCACTATGTTGACATTACTGGTGAAACACCCTGGGTGAGGAATCTCATCGATCGCTATCACAATCTAGCAGTTTCCAATGGCACCCGCATAATTCCCTTCTGTGGATTCGACTCGGTTCCATCGGATTTGGGTACCTACCTGGTAGTCCGTCACATGCAGAAAGAACTCGGTGTGCCCTGCAAAACAGTGAAAGCATATTTTCAGGCTTATGGCGGCTTTAATGGCGGCACTCTCGCCTCTGCCTTCAACTTATACGACTCAGGGCAAGCAATCCAGGTGAGCAACCCTTTCCTTCTCAACCCACCAGGGGAACATACCAGGGAGGAGATTCTACGCAATGCAGATCCCAGGCAGCCGCAATACGATGCGGATATTGGTGCATGGGTCGGCCCCTTTTTCATGGGATCGGTTAACACGCGAGTCGTGCGTCGCAGTTGTGCTTTATACGAACTGTGGCAGAAACCTTACGGTCAGGACTTCACCTACCAGGAATATATGAAGTTCGATCGGCCATGGGCGTGGCTCAAAGCCACTAGTATGAATGTTGGCGGGACTCTTTTTGCAGGTGCCATGCGACGAACTTCCATCCGCCACCTGTTACAATCCCATCTGCCACAACCAGGCAGTGGCCCTTCCGAGAAAACAATGGACGAGGGATGGTTCCGCTGCGAACTGATTGGGATAGCTGAAGACGGGCGCAAGGTGCGCGGACTCATTTGCGATCGCGGCGATCCAGGGAACCGAGCTACGGTGAAGTTCTTGTGCGAGTCAGCACTATGCCTAGCCTTAGACATCAATGCACTACCAGGCGGAAATCGGCATGGTGGCATACTAACGCCTTCTACAGCACTCGGTGATGTTCTGGCAGAAAGACTTCGTCAGACAGGAATGATTTTCGAGTTAGAGGAAGTTTGAGTTGTATCTGCCGGAAAGTATTAGGAGCAATCGCTAGATCCATCTCAGTGATACGCCATTTACCGCTATATTTAATTCCTTTCATCCTCCATTCTATTACTGAAGATCTCTTCTACAATGCTTGAATGCCCGACACCAAATCGTAGAACGGTTGCCAATTATCCTCTAGTGCGATTCGCTCCCATACAGATTCTATCTCTGGGCGCAGTAAAATTGTGGTGGGATTATGTTGCTTCAATCTGTCTGCGATCGCCGTCATCTCCTCTTCAGGCATCCTGATTAAATACTGATAATAAAGCGATCGCCAGTTTTCTAAAATCTGCTTGTTCTGATCGCTTAGCTCTAGATCCAATTGACTTAATATGCGCGTAATATCTTCTCGCCAGGAGCGATCGAATTGCTGTCTGAGCGCAATAAAGAAGTCATGATATCCCATCTGTGTCGAACCAAGGAATTGTATGGTTAAGGTAATGATTTCCTCTGCTTCTTGAGGGGATAGTTGTTCTAATCCCAATCGGTTCAGCATAATTCCACAATAAGCTGCTTGATAATGCTCCTTGAATGTTGCCAATCCTGCTTCCATATCCACCTGCTCCATCACCATCCTCAATGGATATTGCAACATCTCTAAATTCCAATAACACACCGCTGGTTGATTGGCATAGGAGTAACGTCCGTAGTAGTCAAAATAAGCCGCTATAAACTGAGGATCGTATGTCGGCATAAATGCATATGGACCGTAGTCAAAACTCTCACCCGTGATTGACATATTGTCCGTATTCAATACCGCATGACAAAAACCTGCTGCCATCCATTGTGCTGTCAGGGTAGCCACCCTCTGAACCAACTCAGCATAAAACAAAGCATAAAGCTCCTTCTGTTCTATTTGAGCATTCGTTTGGCCTAGGTGGGGGTAATACACTGCGATCGCATGGTTCAAGAGCTTTTCGATCCAATCCGCTCTTCCAAGTGCATGTAGGCGTTCAAATGTACCAAAACGAATGTGCGATCGTGAAAATCTCACCATCACTGACGAACGAGTAGGCGATGGTTCATCTCCCCGCCATAATTTCTCCCCAGTCTCAATCATACTCAGGCAGCGCGATGTTTTTACTCCCAAGCGGTGTAACATTTCTGCTGCTAATACTTCCCGCACTCCCCCTTTAAGTGTGAGACAACCATCTGCGGAGCGCGAGTAAGGCGTTTTACCAGATCCCTTTGTGCCAAAATCATATAGCTCTCCATCTACACCTCTCACTTGGCCATACAGAAACCCTCTGCCATCACCTAATTGTGGGTTATATTCGCCAAATTGATAGCCGTGATAGCGCAAAGCTAAAAAAGGTCGCATGCCTTGAAATCGGCCAAACGCCTCTACAAAGTGTTCATCCTCAACTTCAGTGGGATTTAAGCCAATTTGAGGCAGAAGCCGATCATTACGCCATCGCAGAATATGCGTCGGAAATTCCGCCGCCGCCACCACATCGTAATAGTCATCTCCCAATTCCTCCATCGCTGGTTCATATTGCAGCTTCAGGAAAGGGTTTGTAGAGGGAGTAATTTCCATTATTTAACTGTACCTGTCATCGGTGAACTGGCACTGGCATAGGCTTTAACCGGAATCCGTCCCGCAAAATATGCCATTCTGCCTGCCTCGGTGGCCATTCCCATCGCTTTTGCCATCACGATCGGATCGCTGGCCTGGGCGATCGCTGTATTAATCAATAGGGCATCTGCACCCATTTCCATTGCAGCTGATGCTTCACTAGGTACGCCAATCCCAGCATCCACAACCACAGGAATCTGAGCTTGTTCGATGATAATCGCGATATTCGCGGCATTTTTGATCCCCTGCCCCGAACCAATTGGCGAACCGAGCGGCATTACCGTCACACAACCAATTTCTTCTAACGCCTTAGCCAGGAGTGGATCGGCATTAATGTAGGGTAGAACGGCAAAGCCCTCTTTGACTAGCTGCTCAGCGGCGTGATACGTTCCGATTGGGTCTGGCAGCAAATACTTGGCATCGGGAATTACTTCCAGCTTGACAAAGTTATTGTCCTCCTGGCCAAGAATTTTTGCCATTTCCCGGCCCAGCCGTGCGACTCGGATCGCTTCTTCGGCAGTCTGGCATCCAGCAGTATTGGGTAGCAGCCAATACTTACTCCAATCGAGGGCTTCCGCTAATCCTTCATGACCAGGAGCGTTGGTTTGCACGCGCCGAACTGCCACGGTTACAATCTCGCTACCACTGGCGGCGATCGCCTCCCGCATCACTGCAAAATTGGCATATTTACCAGTACCAGTCATCAGACGTGAATTAAATTTTCGTCCAGCGATCGCTAGCTGCTGCGTCTCAGGACTAGAGAGATTTTCGGGCAATATAGTGGCAGAGTGTAGCTTAGTAGACATAGGATTAAGCGCGATCGGAACAAACTAAAGTCTAAGTCAAAGTTTTGCAAATAGGGGGAAATTTAATTTAGTGTTCAGTCTGAAACAATAATTACCAAATGAAAAAGTTATCCCGAAGCACAAGCAACCCATACAACAAAATTCCCTCCGAATCTACAAATTTCAGAGGGAAGAAAAGAAGTTATATTCGTCCTTTCGCGTAGCCGAGAGATCTAGATGATGCCCCAGAAATGTAGTACGCCTTGACCGGTGATGAGTTCAGTGGCTAGAGCAGCAACAAAGCCGATCATAGCGAGGCGACCATTCCAGTTCTCAGCACCACTAGAAAAACCGAAGGATGGAGTGTTGCGTTCGTTAGATTCCATTGTGTTTAGCCCTTAAATTAATGCCCTACAAATAGAAATGTAACAGAATGTTTCACTGTTCGCAACATTTCTACATATTCTCTCTCTTGCGGTAGACATACCCTGTAGCATCTTGTAGCGATGAATACATTGATTAGTTTCTAGAAATTTTGGGAACTATCGGTTGGCGGTATGTCATGCTCTTTTAAGTTTCGTAAGGCAATAATAGAAGTGAAAAAACTGTGGTATCGGGCTCTAGTTGCTTGTTTTACTGTTTTTTTGGGGCTGGTATTTAGTTTAAATGCTAGAGCGATCGCAGCAGAAATCGCTCGCCCCCAAAGCGATCGCCTTGCAATCGTAACTAATGTAACTATTGCCAAGAATGACCCCAGGTTTCTCGGTATTCCTTTAGCATGCTATGCATCTAGCACTAAGGCGGAAAAGAATCCCCAGGCAAAAGCAGTGGCTCTGATCGAGGTGGCTGAGAAATATGTTAAAGCAGGGCAAAAAGATAGAGCGGCTGTAGTACTTGACTCTAGCCTTGATTATTTAAAGGGGTGGGATGATGCTTCGGCAAATGCTTTTGTGCGAGTCAAGATTGCCACTGAGTATATGGATGCCGACCGACCCAAACAAGCCATCTCTGCCCTAGAGCAAAGCCTGTTGCAAATAAAGGCGATCGAGAATGTCACCGATCGCACGCTTGCGACCGTAAAAGTGGCATCCCAGTATGCCAAGTTAGGCGTGCCAGAGAAAGCTAATTCTTTACTAGAGCAGGCGCTGACCTCTAACAACAAAATCGAAGCTCCCTATGCCAAAACACGAGTATTGCTAGCGATCGCGGCTGCCTATACCAAATTAGAGAATCCAGATCAGTCAGCACTTCTATTGGCACAAAGCTTACCGTTGGCTGAAAAAATTGAGGCTCCAGGAGCTAAAGCCCGTGCCCTGCTTGAAGTTGCTAAGACCTATGCCATTACCAAACAGCCAGGGAAAGTAGACCCTGCCTTGTCTGCCGCCGCAATGGCATCTGGCATCCCCGGTGATGGTTCTTTCGGTACATTGCTCGGCAGCTTTAATTCCAGGGCATTGGCCTACGTTGCTAGCGAATATTTAACCGCAGGTGACTATGCTCAAGCGATCGACTTAGCTAAACGCATTGCCGACCCATACGAACGCGCGATCGCTTTTATCCAAATTGCCACCAAATATGCGGAGTCAGACCAAAATCCTCAAGCCACTAAGGCTCTAGAAGAGGGACTAAATGCGGCCAAGACTGTAATCGCGCCTTTAGGTAAAGCCAATAGCTTGGCAGAAGTGGCGAGGGTGTATACCAATCTAGACAAAAAACGTAACGCAATCAAAACTCTGTCCCAGAGCCTGCAAGCAGTAGATCGTGCCGACAATAACGATGACAAGGTGCTGCTGCTGCTCGATATTGCGAATCAGTACGCCGAACTGGGCGATCGCGTTATTGCCAGTAGTTTGCTCCAAAAAATTCAAGACATCTTACTAGACCCCAAGGCTCCGATTAGTAATAAGGCAGGACAGCTAGCTGATGTGGCTCTGATCTATAACACCATGGGCGATCGCGAGCAAGCTATGTCGATTGCCAAGGTGATGGATCGGCAATATGGCAACAAACAACTGGTGAGCTTGCTAGAGTGCGCTAACCAACCTGCCTCGTAATGCCCTAACGTCTTACTCTATTCATAAAAGTAGGATCGTAAGCGGGATTATAGACATCCACCTTTACCTGGACGGGCACGGCAATGTTGGCACCTTGCACTCCTCGACTATTCCCATTACCACTGAGGTCATGGATGCTCGATCGCTGTTGGATAACGCGATCGTCGCTACCGGTATATACCTGTGAGCTGGTATGCGTACTGGTATTACCAAAGCAAGATCTATCGGCCTTCATCTGCACGTTATTGGTCTGAGTTGCAGGACGACGTGAACCGCGAATAGCAGTCTGCACAGAAACATCAGTCATGACGCATTGTGCTGATGCTGCTGAAATAAGACCAGGTACTTCAGCTAGCATGACTGTAAACAAAGATAATAGACTGAGTGGAACTAGCTTGAGCTTCATTCAAATCTCCTATGCAAGTGAGGTGTGGGAAAAATCTACTGACATACTGTTGTAGAAGTTTGCGTATGAACTACGTTATTACCGTAGCTACCAGCGAGATCGCTTCTGTAGGTTCGACGGCTTGTATAACATTTGGAGGGAGCATTCTCGTAACGATATTTATCGCGATCGTAGTAATCGTCTACATCCCAATCTTCCCTAGTCGAACGTCCAGACTGGACGAAGATCCGGCCTTCATCATCGATGACTGTTCTGGAATTCCTAGTTTGAACATCAACCTCTGCTCCAGCTATACCCGGTAGCAATAGTAGTGCAGAGATAGTCAGGAGCAAGATCGAAGTCTTAGTTAACATAAACATGTGGCTCCGCTAATGGAAAGAACTTTTGGTAATGCCTCATAAAAGCAAGCTTAGCCATCTCACGAGTTGTGGGTAGTCCTAACTCTGAAGCGATCGCAATCCTAAACAAACCCAATTTTTGGGAATATTTGAATCTAATCTCAACTGAATCGAGAACTACCCAAACTCGGCAAATTTGACAAATCAAGTTTCTAACGGAGGCAATCTATTGCGATAGGTCAAAGCTACGAATTTCTATCGGTGAGTGAAGGGAATTCGCAGCTTTGCTCATGGCATTAACGGTCTCTGTAGCGACCGTAGTGGTTGCCATTATTCGATCTATTACTGCGTTGGTTATAGACATTCATTTGATCGGAATTTATATCGACACGGTTGCGATTTCCGTCGATCACAGCAGCCTGATTGACGCGTTGCTTGCTCAAGTTGTCTACCGTATCAGTAGAGGTATTACTTGTTCTATTGAGAATATTTGTGACATTCATTTGTGTGCTGCGGAGACTGACATTGTTGCGATCGCCAGTGATCACGGTAGCTTGATTAGCGGTTTGCTTGCTTGTATTGACAACAGTCTGTGCTTGGACGGGTAGGGAAGCAAAACCAAGGGTTGCAAAGGCTAGCAAACCAATCGAGTAAGCTCTTTTAAACATTAGAATAATTCCTCGTTTACTACTTTCTAGTCATGAACTCAATCTCGGTCGAATAGAAGTCAACCGCATAGAAACTGATTGTCTAAAACCACCTGAAATTGCAAGTTTTACCTTATTGCTTGCAACGACATACATTGAATATCCATCCATTTCGCTTCTGCTACGTTTAGTCGGCTTCTATCTGGGACTATCCGAAACAGCTAGTTGACATTACCGCAGATAGAAACGGAATGGTGTAAGGGAGATAGCAAGCTCTTGCCGGCGATGAAACTTGCTAAGCTGATTACCATGACAGGCAAATAAAATGACTTGTTCCCAACAATATCCAATTTCCTAAAGTTAACGATCGCGGAGGAATAAGATTGTCAAAGCGTTAGCACAGATACATCCGTGCTAATGCAGAATTATCGAAATCTAATCAATTTCGCCAGTGATTTTCTGACGAAGATAATAGATAGATTTAGTAGAATAGAATCTCAGGTCTCAGTCATTATGCTTGCGGTCTTTATAATTACGATCGTTGTATCTGCCATTGTTGTAATTACGACCGTTGCGGTTGTCATCATCACCATGGGTTTTACGATCGAACTGCCTATTGCTTTGGTTATAGGCATTCATCTGACGCACACGCATATTAACGCGATTGCGATCGCCGTCGATTACCGCAGCTTGATTGATGCGTTGATTGCTTAAGTTATCAGCATTGGAGTATTGACCATTTGTTGTATTCACTTGAATGATGCGTAGATTGACCTTGTTCCGATCGCCATTGATTACTACAGCTTGATTCGCAGTTTGACCGCTTGTGGTTACAACATTCTGTGCTTGGGTTGGTAGTGACGCAAACCCAAGGCTCGCAAAGGACATTAGCCCGATTGCATACACCTTCTTAATCATAAAATTTTGAGACCTCGTTTTTCTCTAGGCATAACTTTTATCTCGGATGGAACTCCCATTCGATCCGAGAATAAGAACAAATTGTGCAAAATTACGTAGAACTCCAAGCTGAATCTCAGATCGTAAGATCTCTACAGGTATCTAAACCCCATACCCCCTAGCAAACTCGTGCCGGCGAAATGGCTCACTAAGTTGGGTATCATGATGCGCAAATGAAATGATTTGTTCCCGGTCATACCCAGAAAATTTAGAATGATTTTTGGGCGAGGATGTGCTGTCCATGGCATAGCAGATCCTAACTTCTTAAGTCGGTATTGCCAATTAGACGATCGCTAAGGCTTGAGCGAGCTCAGCTTCCATTTGAGCGGTGGAAGCGATCGCATCCGTAACAATCTGACGCGGACTGATGCCATTGGCATAGGCGGCTCGCCAGCGTTGAGCATCGTTACCGTGGTTGAGAATCTTCAGTAATGGGGCAAGAAAACATGCTGTTCCTGTTTGCTTGGCGAGCGGTTGTGCTAGTTCATACTGTTGCATAATCAAATCCCGTGCCATCACCTGGTTACCCGTCTGCCAATCAGTAAGCACGGCATCAAGGCTATCTTTTGCGACTGCCATCTCGTTACGATCGGTAATTTCAATTAATTCTTCAGGAGTAAAGGGGCTGCTACCTGGTGCGATCGGATCGAGCGCTGAGAAATTTGCGTCCATTAATAGCATTAACAGGCGCATTTCTAACAGGGTTGTGATCGCTAATAAGGCGGCGGGATCGAGCACTAAATCGCAGATGCGAAGTTCTAGACGGTTGATCGAATATGGACGGCGATCGCCATTTGGCCGTACCGAAGACCAGAGGTGCCTCACATTCTGCATCGTGCCTAAATCTAGCTGTGCTTCCGTCCATTCAATGAAATGATTGTGGCTGGTAAAAAGCGGTACGTTAGCAGGCGTTTGGGGAAACATCTGCCAACGAGTAGAATCAAAGCCTGTCACCTTACCATTTAAAAAAGGTGAAGAAGCACTTAGAGCCAGATAGAGGGGAGCTTCCAGGCGGATGAGACGGCAAGCTTTGATCAGCGCCTCATTGTCAGGAATTCCAACATTGATGTGAATACTGGCAGTAACGACATTGGTACCGTAGGTCTGTTCGATGTAGCTGTGGTAGGGGTTATTCGGATCGGAGCGCTCAAATCGCTCGCTACCACCTAAAGCTAGAGTACTACCGGGTGTAATTGTATAGTCGCCTAGCGATCGCAGGTATTTCCGCAACCGAGTCCGGGGTTCCAGCAAGGCTAAAAACAGACGTTCGTACTGGGTGAAGGGTGCAGTTGTATATTCGACATTGCGGTTATCGGGTTCGCGCACAAAACCATCGAGATTAGCGACGATAAGATCGGAAAACCCCACGATATCGCCTGTCGGCGTGCAAGTATAAACTTCGACCTCAAATCCCTTAGATAAAAGCACAATCTTTCCTCATTACGAAGCTTTGGGGTTATGGCAAGGCTATAAAGCACAATCTCTTTAGGGGGCAGGTTTAGCCATGATTTAAGCGTTTTAGTCTTAGATCGATTGCAAAACCTGCCCCTACCATTATCTATTCTTCGTTGATGCCAAATACCTCGTTAAACACTTTCTGTACCTTGTAACCAGAATCAATCGATTCCAATGGGTCTTTACGCAAGCGATGACGCAAGCAGAGTGTAATCACGCGCTTGATATCATTAACCGTCACCTCGGTGCGCCCTTCTAGAGATGCGATCGCCTTAGAGGCACGGTTGGTGACAATATCGCCACGCAGTCCATCCACATCAAGATTGGCGCAAACTTGGGAAATATTCAGCCGTAGATCCGTAGGGATGCTAACGGAGCTAAGTAAGTCCTGTGCCTGCACGATTTGCTTTTGAATTTCTGTTTGTTTGTCGATGTAGCGATCTAGAAAACTGTTAGGGTCTTGGTCAAATTCTGTGCGCTGCTCCACGATTTGCACGCGCAATTCGGGAGTTTTGACTGTGCGAATCTCCGCATGCATCCCGAAGCGGTCTAGCAGTTGCGGACGCAATTCACCCTCTTCGGGGTTACCAGAACCAACCAGCACAAACCTGGCGGGGTGGCGAATCGAAATGCCTTCGCGCTCTACCGTATTCCAGCCTGAGGCAGCGGAGTCTAGCAACACATCCACCAGGTGATCGTCGAGCAAATTTACTTCATCAATATAGAGGATGCCGCGATTGGCTTTGGCTAACAGGCCAGGCTCAAAGGCTTTTACCCCTTCTGACAGGGCTTTTTCAATATCGATCGTGCCGCAGACGCGATCCTCAGTCGCACCCAAGGGTAGATCGACCATCGGTACTTGCTTGGAGCCAATCGGTACATGTTCGCTGCGCTGTAGCCGTTGCCGCACCTCATCACTTTGCAGATCCGCATCTGTAGGGTGACTGTTGAATGGATCGTCGGCAACAACGTCAATTTCTGGGAGTAGATCCGCGAGGGCACGAATGGTAGTGGACTTACCCGTACCGCGATCGCCCATGATCATGACGCCGCCGATCTTGGGATCGATGATGTTGAGCATAAGCGCCAACTTCATTTCCTCTTGCCCCACAATCGCGCTGAAAGGGAACACCGGACGCTTTTTGGTTAATGGCCTGGCTTGAGTAACAGTCAAGGTTCTAGATTCTTAACAATAATTATAACTAAGAGCAATATAGCCTAAAACGCGATCGCACTGTAGATGCAGTCTTACCCATCAAGAGAGATGAGTAAGAAAATAAGGGTCAAAAGCTAGTTTCGATTGACCTTTAGCCAACAAGCGATCGCAGAAAGCGAGCATAAAAGGGGCAGCCCTGTGTATCTACCTGTAAGTGTCTGCCCCAATATCTGCGCGTTTTAAGCAGCTTGAACCCGGTAATTTGGATCTAATTGAACCCGGTAATTTGGATCTAACCAGCAACGAGGTAGAGGTTCGCCAGAAGGGAACCCCATCTCGGACTTGTCAAAAGCTTCAGGATCTTGCATTTCCTCACCAGCATGCATCCTACCAATAATTTCACCCTTACAAGGATTGTAAAGTTCCTGTAGCGTCAGTACTTCAACTAGATCGCCGCTCCGTTTGTGCTGTAAGAACATAATCCCTCCTCAGTCATCAAACGTTGATAATTCTGGTATATCATAGGCAACCTAGAGAAAACGTCAAATAATGTGAAGCTAGTCCATGCTGCGCATAGATTGAGCAATTATTTTGGCAATTGGTATTAGTTCGGATGTTTTGGGGAAGAATATATAATGCTGAAGGCTTCCAGCCATTTGGGGGCATAGTACCAACCTGGAAAGGGTTAGCTCAATCTAAAACCTATGCTTGCAAAAACTTTAACTAACCGTATTTCCCAAGCCTTTAAGGGATTACCACTGCGCGTCATACTCGTCGTGCCTTTTGTGTTGCAAATATCTGCGGCAGTTGGGATTGTCGGTTATCTCTCATTCAAAAATGGACAACAAGCAGTTAACGATTTAGCTGGTCAATTGCGTGAAACCGCAACCAAACAAATTTCCTATTACCTCAGCGACTACCTATCAGGTCCCCAGCAAATTAATCAGATTAATCAAGAAGCGATCGCCTCAGGCTTGCTAAATTTACAAGACTTTGAGCGGATGGGTCGCTTGTTCTGGCGACAGATGCAGGTTTTCAACGTAGGCTATATTGACTTTGCTAACCAAGAGAGAGAATTTCTTGGCGTTGAGCGGCTTGATGATGGCACACTTGTGCTTAACGAAATTCGGAAGAATGCACCAAAAAAAAGCTCTAAGTATACGGTTGACGATCGCGGCAATCGCAGATATTTGCAAACAATTGACGATCCTGGAGATGTCCGTGAAGAGGGCTGGTATGCCGATGCTGCTAAGGCTGGAAGACCAGTATGGACAGCGATTTACCAATGGGACGATAAGCCCGTATTGTCGATTTCCTCAAGCTACCCAATCTATGACAAAGATCGCAAGCTACTTGGTGTGATTGGGGTCGATCTAGTTCTTTCCCAGATTAAGAATTTTCTTCGCACAATTCCAATTAGTCCTTCCAGTCGTACCTTTATTTTAGAAAGGAATGGATTGGTGGTGGCTAGCTCCAGTGATGCCCCTTTTTCTAAAATTGTTGATGGCAAACAAAAGCGACTGAGTGCCCTAGAAAGTTCCGATCCAGTGGTGAAGTCCAGTGCTGAGTTTCTGAAAAATAAGTTTAATGGTTTGGATCAAATCAATGGAAGCCATCAATTAGACTTTTATCTGGCAAATACGAATGCTCGTCAATTTGTGCAAGTGACCCCCTGGCGTGACAAAGCTGGTTTAGATTGGCTCGTGGTAGTGGTCGTGCCCGAATCTGACTTCATGGCCCAAATTAATGCTAATACCCAAACCACAATCCTGCTCTGTATTGCCGCCCTAGCTGTTGCAATTGTTATAGGACTGATTACTTCTCAATGGATTGCCTACCCGATTCGTCGTTTGAGTAAAACTGCGGCAGCGATCGCCGAGGGTAAATTTGATGCCCGCAATGAGATCGAAGGCATTAAAGAATTAGAAGTACTGTCAAGCTCCTTTAACCAGATGGCAGAAGAACTTCAGGACTCATTCGAGCTACTGGAAACCCGCGTCGACCAAAGGACGGTGGAGCTAAAAGAAGCCAAACAGGTTGCGGAAACTGCCAATAAGACGAAAAGTGAATTTTTGGCTAATATGAGTCATGAGCTGCGCACGCCGCTAAACGCAATTCTGGGCTTTACTCAAGTGATGGGTAATGACACATCCTTAAACTCAGAACAACAGGAAAATTTGGGGATTATTAATCGTAGTGGTGAGCACCTGCTGTCCCTAATTAATGATGTACTCGACATGTCAAAAATTGAAGCGGGGCGGGTCGGTTTAAACGAGGCAGACTTCGATTTGCACCGTTTTCTCGATACTGTCGAGGAAATGTTTCAACTCAAAGCTGATTCCCAGGGTATCGAGCTAATTGTCGATCACGATCCCGACGTGCCTCAGTATATAAGATCTGACGAACGCAAATTGCGTCAGGTTTCGATCAACCTTTTAGGAAATGCGATTAAATTCACGCAAAAGGGCAGCGTGTCATTACGCGTGAAAATGGGAGATGACTACATAAACAAAAATAAAATTGTGGCTACGGTCGAGGAACAGTTAGCCCCATATACCCTACACTTCGAGGTGGCAGACACAGGTCCAGGTATAGCACCGGATGAGCTGGACAGCTTATTTGAACCCTTCATTCAGACCGAGACAGGACGCAACTCCCAACAAGGGGCTGGGCTGGGTTTGCCGATCAGTCGCAAATTTGTGCAACTGCTGGGTGGAGACATTACGGTCAGCAGCGAGCTAGGCAAAGGTACGGTGTTTAAATTTGATATCCAGGTACAACCGGGGGAAGTTGCCGACGTGCAACCACCAGCTCCAACTCGAAAAGCGATCGGACTGGCACCAGGTCAGCCAACTTATCGCATCCTGGTAGCTGACGATCGCTGGGCAAACCGCCGCCTAATGATCAAACTTCTAGAACCGATTGGTTTTGCAGTGTGCGAGGCGGAAAATGGACAGGAGGCAGTTTCTTTGTGGGAAAGTTGGGAACCTCACTTAATCTGGATGGATATGCGGATGCCGATCATGGATGGATATGAGGCCGCCAAACAAATTAAATCTCATCTTAAAGGGCAAGCAACAGTAATTATTGCCCTCACAGCCAGTACCCTTGAGGAAGAGAAAGCAGTCGTGCTCTCAGCGGGTTGCAATGATTTCGTGCGCAAACCCTTCCGCGCCGAAACGATCTTTGAGAAAATGGCTCAGCACCTTGGAGTATGCTATATCTATGAAGAGCAAGTTCTACCCCCAGACCCACCGCTAGCGATCGCTGAAAAATTAACCAGTAAAGCTTTAACTGTTATGTCTGTTGAGTGGTTGGCACAATTGCGTCTAGCGGCTATCGAACTAGACACTAACCGGATTGACAGCTTAATCTCACAAGTTTCCCAAGAACAAGCCTCCCTTGCTACCAACCTTCAAAAAATGGCTCACAACTTTGATTTTGATCGAATTTTGCAACTCGCCGAACAAGCGATCGCATTGTTGTTAGATGCTAAATCAGATGTAAATCTTACCCAAAGCTCTGATATCCTATGAGCAAAAGCAGCCTTAGCAATACCCCTCAAGGAAGGATCTTAGTTGTTGACGATTCACCTGATAACCTGCGGGTTTTATCCGCAACATTAAGCGCACAGGGCTATGAGGTGCGATGCGCAAAGAACGGCTCGATGGCTTTGGCTGGTGCGCAGGCAGCAACGCCTGACTTAATTTTGCTGGACATCAACATGCCCGACATGAACGGTTATGAGGTCTGCCAAAAGATCAAAGCCGATGAAAACACCCGTGAAATTCCAGTAATCTTTCTGAGCGCCTTCGACGATGTGCTCGATAAAGTGAAGGCATTTAAGGCAGGGGGAGTAGACTATATTACCAAACCCTTTCAGGCTGAAGAGGTGCTGGCGCGGATCGACATTCAGCTTAACCTCCAATTAGCTAGGGCGGAAATCCAGAAACTCAATACCGACCTCGAACAACGGGTACAACAACGCACTATTCAACTTGACACAAGCAATCAAAAGCTACAGCGAGAAATTGCCGAACGCCAACAAGTAGAAGCACGACTGCAAGAAAGTGAAGATCGTCTAGAAAGTATTTTGAACTCATTGGATGACGTAGTGTGGTCTACTTCAGTTAATAGTCTTAATTTACTTTACATCAACCCCGCTGCTGAAAAGGTTTATGGCCGCTCCGTGTCGGAGTTCTTTAACAATCCCAACCTATGGCTAAATGTTATTCATCCTGAGGACTACTCCAAAGTTTCTAAGTTATTTGAGTCTCCGCTAGAGCGCGGCAGCTTAGACATGGAATACAGGATTTTACGTCCTGATGGTGAAGTGCGGTGGATTAGAGATCGCAGTCGCATAATTTACGATCCAAATGGTGTAGCCATTCGTGTTGACGGCATTATTTCTGATATTACAGGGCAGAAACAGGTAGAAGGGCAGTTAATTCATGATGCGCTTCACGATGCACTTACAGGTCTGCCCAATCGCGCTTTGTTTATGGATCGGGTTGAAATTGCCCTTTTTCATGCCAAGCGTCGTCAAGATTACTCGTTTGCTGTACTTTTTATTGACCTCGATCGCTTCAAGATTATCAATGATAGCCTGGGACATTTAGTGGGAGATCGACTCCTGATCGCGATCGCTGGTTTGCTAAAGGGTTGCGTGCGTGATGTAGATAGTGTAGCGCGCTTAGGTGGGGATGAATTTACGATTCTACTGGATGATATTAAAGATGTCAGTGATGCCATTGCGATCGCCGAACGCATTCAGGTGAAGATGGTATCCTCATTCGATCTCGATGGGCATTCTGTGTTTACAAGCGCCAGCATTGGGATCGCATTAAATTTTGCTGCCGACTATGAGAGTGTAACAGATTTACTGCGCGACGCTGACATCGCCATGTACCGTGCGAAGGAAAATGGCAAAGCACGTTACGAAGTGTTTGAACATAAAATGTACGCTCAAACCCTCAAGCTCTCCAAGTTGGAGAATGACTTACGTCAAGCGATCGAGCACCAGGAATTCCTCCTCCATTATCAACCCATCGTCTCATTGACTACTGGTCAGTTGACTGGTCTTGAAGCACTGCTGCGTTGGCAACATCCTGAGCGTGGTTTAGTGTCACCGATGGAATTTATCCCCGTCGCAGAGGATACGGGATTGATTGTGCCGATTGGTGAGTGGGTGTTACGCGATGCCTGTCGTCAAACGCAAATCTGGCGATCGCAATTTTCTCTGTCAGAGAACTTCAAAGTCAGTGTCAATATCACCAGCAAACAGCTTCGATGTGAGAATCTACTGGAAGTCATCGACCAAATTCTAGCGGAGACTGGTCTGGACGGGAGCAATCTCAGACTAGAAATTACGGAAAGCATGTTGATGGATCGGACAGCGGTAGCGATTACTAGACTTGAGCAAATTAGAGAGAGAAAAATTCACCTCAGCCTTGACGACTTTGGTACGGGTTATTCATCCCTAAGTTACTTACATCGCTTTCCGATTAACACGTTGAAGATCGATCGCTCATTTGTCAGCTTTATGAGTTCGGATACAGAAAATGTTGAGATTGTCAGCACAATTATCATGCTGGCTCACTCGCTAGGTATGGATGCGATCGCCGAGGGGATAGAAACCGTAGAGCAATGCGATCGGCTCAAAGCATTGGGATGCGAACTAGGTCAGGGATATCTTTTTGATAAGCCACTAGAGCAAAAGGCAGTCGAGAGATTGCTGGAGCGAACATGCGCAGACCAAGGTATTCCATATCAACAGCTTACCTGCCGGATCTGAGCCAGGAAGTACTAAACCACGTAGAATGGTAGGAGTATCAAGATACATAACTTAACAAAACCATTTTAAATCCTTATGGCTCGTGACCTGCGTTCGTTCCTCAAATTGCTAGAAGCCCGTAACCAACTGCGTCGCGTTATGGCTCTGGTCGATCCCGATCTAGAAATTGCCGAAATTAGTAACCGTCTTTTACAGTCGGGAGGGCCAGCGCTGATATTTGAAAACGTTAAGGGTTCAACGGTTCCCGTTGTTGTCAATCTGCTGGGCACTGTAGAGCGAGTGACTTGGGCGATGGGGATGGAGAGCCAGCAAGAGTTAGAAGCATTAGGGGACAAATTGGGCAAGCTGCAAAGTCCCAAACCACCAAAGAAACTTTCACAAGCTGTTGACTTCGGCAAAATTTTATTCGATGTCGTGAAATCACGGCCCCAGAAATTGATGTTTGGTGGGGCACCATGTCAAGAAGTAATCCTAAAAGATCGAGATGTGGATCTAGACATCATCCCCATGATTCGTCCCTGGATTAAGGATGCAGGTAAGGTAATTACATTGGGCTTGGTGATTACCAAAGATCCTGAAAATGGTATCCCCAATATTAGTGTCTATCGCTTACAGCAACAGTCCAAACAGACGATGACAGTGCACTGGCTATCTGTGCGTGGCGGCGCACGACATCTGCGCAAGGCGGCAGAAATGGGCAAAAAGCTGGAAATTGTGATCGCCGTCGGTGTCGATCCCATCCTGATTATGGCGGCGGCTACTCCCATTCCCGTTGACCTCTCGGAATGGATATTTGCTGGACTATATGGTGGCGAAGGAGTACAGCTTGTCAAGTGCAAGACTTTGGATTTAGAAGTACCTGCCCAAGCGGAATTTATTCTTGAAGGCACGATCTCGCCTGGAGAAGTGATGCCCGATGGCCCATTTGGCGATCATATGGGTTATTACGGCGGTGTCGAAGATTCGCCGTTAATTCGCTTCCATACAATTACCCACCGCCGCGATCCAATCTATCTCACTACATTTAGCGGTAGACCTCCCAAGGAAGAAGCGATGATGGCGATCGCACTCAATCGTATTTACACTCCCATTTTGCGCCAGCAGGTCACGGAAATTACCGACTTCTTCCTGCCCATGGAAGCACTCAGCTATAAAGCCGCGATTATCTCGATTAAAAAGTCATATCCAGGTCAAGCCCGCCGCGCTGCCCTGGCCTTCTGGAGTGCGTTACCGCAGTTTACCTACACTAAATTCGTGATTGTGGTTGACGAATCCATCAACATTCGCGATCCGCGCCAGGTGGTGTGGGCAATTAGCTCCAAGGTAGATCCGGTGCGTGATGTGTTTATTCTGCCCAGCACTCCCTTTGATTCCCTTGATTTCGCCAGTGAAAAAATAGGCTTAGGCGGTCGCATGGGCATTGATGCCACCACCAAAGTGCATCCCGAAGCAGATCATGAATGGGGGGAAGCCCTAGAAAGCGATCCAGATGTGGCTAACCTGTGCGATCGCCGCTGGGCAGAGTATGGTTTAGCCGATCTCAATCTTGGTGAAGTGGATGCTAATCTATTTGGTTACGAGATGTAATATCTATTAATAGATATTAATTAATCGCGATCGCTACGTCATTTGGGAGTGCAATTAAGGTAAATTAACTTTGGCACTTTGCAGTTATTTTAGAAAGATCGCATGAACACCGAAACTTCCTCAAGCAATAATGTCAATACTGAATCACCAGGATCGCAGGGTTTCCCAAAGGCCATTTTGTCGGTGACTCGTCAACAATTTGGGGCTGGAGAAGATGGTTCATTACCGCTAACTCTAACCATTCATAAAGGTAGAACTCAAGAAACTACCCAACTATCTGCCGATCTGACAGGGGCAGTATTTGTCGTTGCTCCAGCGGGAAATGTAGCCTCTACCAAGTTGGATGATTTTACGGTTTTACCCGCCAAAGATGGTTGGACTTCTCTATTGAATGGAGATGGTTTAGTCTATCGTTTAGAATTTCAGCAAGGGAAAGCAGAATTGACATCCAGGTTTGTTCAGACTCCCTCCTACTATGCCGATCGCATTAGTAATACCAGTTATCCCCAGCTCAAATTCCGTAATTTTGGACTATCACGACTCACGCCAATTCTAGGAATTTGTAACGAAGTCAACACAGCCTTTTTACCGATGCAGTTTACTAACCAAAAGCAACGTTTGCTAGTAACTTGGGATGTCGGTTATCCCTTTGAAGTCGATCCTAAATCGCTAAAAGTAATTGCACCTGTAGGATTAAATTTCGATTGGCAGGAGTTTTTGAAATTACCTTTTACCGTGCCATTTCGCCAGGTTATGACTTCAGCCCACCCAAGCTTTGATGCTAAGACTGGTGAGATGTTTAGCACCAATGTTGTGAAGTCTCTGGGTACCCTACTTTGGATATCACGTCTATTTGCCTTTGATTTACAAAAATTTCTGGGTTGGCTATCGCAAATCTATCTACTCAAAATCCTAATTGCTTTCTTGACTGGATTATTTGTCGCATTTTTTCAATTACTAGAAGAGATCTTAGAGTATTTCGGCATAGGAAGTGGCGATCGACTTTATTTAATGCGTTGGGATGGCTCAGGGGCTGTGCAGAAATGGCAAGTCGTACATCCAAATGGTCGTGCAGTCAAAATTAGACAGACGATGCACCAAATGGGAATTACCGAAAAATACGTTGTGCTGGCAGATACAGCATTCAAAATCGTGCTTAGCGATCTAATTCCTAGTTTCAATGATCGCGTGCTCAAGTTGCAAGAAAAATATCAAACAGCAAATTTTTTAGAGAGTGAAATAGAAGAAAAGACAACCGCAGATATTGCTGAGTTGCTGGAGTTTTTGCGTAATAACTTAGATTTCCCACAATCTCCTGATACTAGTTTCTGTATTATCGATCGCGCTCAGCTTCAACAGGTATCCCCAGGCCAATCAATTGTGGCCAAATCATTTTCTGTGCAGGGAGAAATCACACACTTTTTGGTTGATTATAAAAATCCCGATGGCAAAATCGGCCTTCACGCTGCTTTAAACAAAGCTACCGATCCGGCGGAATTCCTGCGTAATGTCGATATCTCTGTGTTCAAAGATAGTCCCGAAATTAGTGATAGCTTGAAAGAACTTGCTGGCATGTTTAACAACGGGATGGCTGTCAATCGTCCCGCTTTCTACACTATTAACGGGGACACGGCAAAAGTAGAAAAAGCAGAAATCCTGTGTTTAAAAGAGTCGAAGCAACACACCTGGTCTTTGGGGCTGTATGCTTACCGTGATGATATGCCCACGCAGCAGTTTGATGATATTTACTGGAGTGGTTTTGGTGCTTGGGAAGACATGCTGTCTGACTTCTATTTTGAAATGTACAAGCAATATAAATATCAAGACTTGTCCTTAGCCGTTATTCTCACAGTAGTGCGAGAAGGTGTACCAGTCTCAATTAATCGATTGCATATCAATCGCGAGGCAAAGGTTAGAGAGTCAGTACTGGAGATCGCTGACAACTATGAGTTTCCCCAAGGCTATTTTGCTAGTTCTCCGCAATTTGTGCCCCGTCCCGATTCTACAGCCAGCACAGATGGCTACATTGTTTGCATAGTCATTCATTCTGATCGCCTACTGCCTACCGTCACTGAGAACAGCGAACAAGACTGGTCTGATAATAGTGAAATTTGGATATTTGATGCAGCCAACTTATGCCAAGGGCCACTCTATACCATGAGTCATCCTTTACTCAACTTTGGCTTTACTCTCCATTCTACCTGGATGAAAGATCCTACTACTGTGGCTTCACGTCCCTATGACGTGCGTGCTGACTTTGCCGACTTAGTAGCAGCAGCAATGAAAGTGCACAAACCAGAAATTCAAGTCCAGATGCAGCAGTTATTCGAACAGGTATATACTGACTTCGAGCGCGATCGCCATCACTAAGGATGTTGCGATCAAATAATTTACTAATAATTGTGTGGAGATGATGAAAATAGATCGGGAATGGCTTTTGAGGATCGTGATTGGCACGACATCGATTGCGCACACGAATGCCGCGATCGCCCAAATCATTCCTGATCGGACTCTACCAACTAACTCAGTTGTTAGTACAGGTGGCAATATCAAAAATATTACCGGAGGAAGCCGAGCAGGAAACAATCTCTTTCATAGCTTTCAGCAATTTTCCATTCCCACAGGAGAAACTGCTTTTTTTCAGAATGCTGCCGCAATTCAAAATATCTTCTCTCGGGTTACAGGGAATAGTATCTCTAATATTAATGGCATCATCAAAGCCAATGGCGAAGCGAATCTATTCCTAATCAACCCCTCTGGTATCATATTTGGCAAGAATGCTGCTTTGGATATTGGCGGCTCTTTTTTTGCAAGTACCGCGAGTGAGATTCACTTTGCCGATCAGACTAAATTTAGTGCCACACATCTGCAAACATCACCCTTACTTACAATTAGTGCTCCTATTGGCTTGGGATTTGATTCTACTTCCAGAAATACTGGAAATATCATAAATCTCTCTCAAGCCAGTACTCTCACTCCAAATCCCGATCCGAGTCAGCCTCCTATCTCCACAATCATTGGTTTGCAGGTCAAACCCAATCGTACTCTCGCGATTTTAGGTGGTGAAGTGATTCTCGATGGTGGTTATCTTACAGCTCCCAAGGGACGCATCGAAGTTGGTGCCGTTGAAAATAATACAAATAATACGCAGGTAAGCCTTACTCCAGTTAACGATGGGTTCACCTTAGGGTATGGCGGCGTAAGTAATTTTAGAGATGTGCAGGTGAGTAACCTAAGCAGAATCGATGCCAGTGGTGAAGGTGGTGGCAATATCCAAATCCAAGCACAGAATCTCCGCGTTACAGGCGGTTCTAGGGTGTTGGCAAATACACTAGGTAGTTTTCCAGGAGGTAACCTAGTTATCAATGTGGGCGATCTATTGGAGGTCAGTGGCACAGGTACACTTGAAGAGCCTAAAGATCCTTTATTAAGTTCATTGGGATTCTTAGTGCCAATTCAAACACTCATTGCTACCCAATCGTTTAGCTCTGGTTCGGCAGGCAACTTAACCGTGAATGCTAAAAAAGTTCTAGTTACAGGGGGAGGAGGGATTAAAGTAGAGAATTTTAGTACGGGTAAGGGAGGAAAGGCCGTACTCACTGCCACTGAGTCTGTAGAACTAGCTGGTGCTGCTCCCATTGTTGGTATTTCTCGGAGTGCATCTACCATCAATGCTGCTATTCTCCGTCTCACAGGTTTTAGTCTCAATCTACTTTCTGATGTTGGTACAGCCTCAACGATTTCCACCTCATCGATCAGCCCCGAAGCTGGAGGAGACCTGACATTAACAACAAATAAACTGATGCTAAGTAGTGGTGCTCAGATCGGTAGTAATGTCTTTGATACTGGAGCCGGAGGGACAGTCACAATCTTTGCTAAACATATAGATTTGAGCGGTGTTTCTCGCAGTGGAGAGTTGTCAACCAGAATTGTAGCGACAAATTTCAACACTGGCAATTCCGGTGATGTTCTAATTAATAGCGATCGCCTTACCCTACGAGACGGTGGAGCGATCTCAACAGCAACATTTACCCCTGGCTTGGGCGGAAGACTGACGATTAGGGCAACAAATGCAGTAGATTTAATTGGAGTTTCCAGGAATGGAATCCCGAGCAACTTGTCTGCTAGTACCACTGGGGCAGGTAATGCAGGTAATGTCAGGATAACTACTGGGAATTTAAGTATTCGAGATGGAGCAGAAATTACTGTAAGCGCTACCAAAGAGGGGATTGCTGGAAATTTACAAGTATTTGCGAATACAATTAGCCTTGATAACCAGGCTAGTATTAACGCTGCAACAACAACAGGTACAGGTGCTAATATCTCGTTACAGTCCCAAAATATCCAATTGCGCCATGCCAGTCTGATTACTGCCAGCGCTAGCAACACAGCAAATGGTGGTAATTTAGCGATCGACACGAATACTCTCGCAACTTTAGAAGGTAGCAACATCACAGCCAGTGCGATTCAAGGCAATGGCGGCAACATCCAAATCAATACACAAGCTCTTTTCCGTTCAGATGCAAGTGTGATTTCTGCCAGCTCGCTACTAGGCATTGATGGTATTTTAGAGATTAAAACCCCAGAGCTAAATTTGCAAAATTCCCTCGCCCCGATCGCGATTACCTTTACCAATCCTAATAGCTTGATTGCTGATAGCTGTCTGACACGTCGAAATGCTGGCAAGGGGAGCTTCGTAATTACTGGTACAGGTGGGCTACCGCGATCGCCCTATGATGACAAAGTTGCGAGCCGATACTATGTGGCTGATTTGCAAGGTCAGTCGGTTAATTCTGAGATAGAAAGCATTCAGGATCATCACTCCAATATATCCAATCAAGTGCAAGCAGATATTCCCATATCCAACTACACATCACAGAAAGCAAAGTATCCCATCCAGGAAGCGCAGAGTTTAACTGTTTCACCCGCAGGCAGAATATTACTAACAACCTTACCCCAGCAAGGCAATATTAACAGCGCAAATTTAGTCTGCCCCTAGGCCAGCTTAGTAATTAATAATTTTTGCCAATTCGCAACTTCTGTTGTAGGTTCATAGTCACGTAAAATTACGAAATACGATTCTTCGCGAGGTCAAGGTGAACTTGCAAAGCCAAAATTTGAGATATGCACTCGCAACTTGCCTAGCACTCATAACTCTAGGTGTTACCACAGTGATGGAAACTGGAAATGCTGCATCCAGACCATCGCGTGCTCCTATTAAAGTCATACCTATTACCCGCAGCCCCAGGAAAATCTCCCAAGCGCGATCGCAGGTTTTAGTTAAGCTCGCACCCACGGAGATTGCCACACTTAATGCTTTGCCTAACGATGACCTGTTGAATAGCGATCGCCCAAAACTCCTGGCAGCGATCGACCATAGCCTCACATATATAAATACACCTGCGGCTAGCAAACGCTATCCCGTCGCAGGAATTAGTCGCGATCGCGTTGAGCGCAGTCTGGTGCGGTTTAGACAACTCGTGAAAGCGGCACCGAATGCAAAAGCTCTCAAAGATGCTGTAGTACGCGAATTTGATTTTTATAAATCCGTGGGACTAGATCGGCAAGGTACCGTCCACTTCACTGGCTATTATGAAGCGGTTTATGAAGCCAGCCGCACCCGCACCGACAAGTTTAAATATCCGCTCTACTCACTGCCTGGGGATTTTCAAAACTGGTCAAGACCGCATCCCGGCAGAAAGCAACTGGAAACAGGTAAGAGATTGCAGGGATTGGAGTTAGCCTGGTTGAGCGATCGCATGCAAGCATTTCTGGTGCAGGTGCAGGGATCGGCGCGGTTGGTGTTACCGGATAAAACCGTGATGACTGTTGGCTTTGCGGCAAAAACCGATCGCCCTTATACATCTATAGGAGCGCAGTTGGTACGCGATGGCAAAATGAAACTAGAAGATGTGACGTTGCAATCGCTGATGGCTTATTTTCAGCAGCATCCCAACGAATTGGAGGGATATCTCTATCGCAACGAAAGCTTTGTATTTTTCCGAGAAACTCAGGGCGCTCCCGCCACGGGCAGTATTGGTGTACCCGTTACAGCAGAGCGTTCGATCGCGACCGATAAATCGATCATGCCACCAGGGGCGATCGCCTTGATTCACACCTCTCTACCAATTGCCAAAAATAAGTCAGGCCAGTTTGAGTTTCAGCCCATTGGGCGATTTGTGCTGGATCAGGATACTGGCGGTGCAATTAGAGGGGCGGGCAGAGTTGATGTGTTTATGGGTACGGGGACTATTGCCAAAAATCGCGCCGGTTTGATGAGTAATGATGGTGCGTTGTATTACTTAGTCCTGAAATAATACAAAAAGGGCACGGCGATCGCCGTGCCGCAAGACTAAGACAATACTCCTAGACAATACTTGGTCTAGAAAGTAAAGACTGTGCGTAGCGTACCAACTGTAATTGTGCCATTCGCACTATTGTTGTTGGGATTGAAGATGAACTGCAAGTCAGGTGTGATGTGGATATTGTCTGAGACGGGGATCTTGTAGAACAATTCCACATTGGTCTGCGTACTATTTCCAACATTGCTTTCCACAAATGGCTGACCGACGGCGATCGCAGCTAGTGCGCCTTCTTTAAACAAATCTGGGAAGGCAAATCCCGCCGACCACGTAGATGGATTCAGGTTAGAACCAGTAAAGGCAGCATTGACATAGGTGGGTAGGGCGGTGGCGATCGCATTACCGCGATTGCTAATGCTACCAAAACCATAGCGTCCAAAGAGAGCGGCACCTTTGGCGATCGCCCATTCCAGGTTCACACCACCAATGCTGTATTCGAGATTATTGACCGACGCACCCGTATATTGCAAGCGAATGGCAAATGGCCCTGCTTTATCGCCATTTTTGGGCGCGAATTCCAGTTCTACCGTACCCTGATAAGGATCGCCAGTTAGACCGCGATTGATCCCAGCATCAGCATTTGGGAACTCACCATTGGCAGCAACATAGGCTGCCCGCAGGGTAATCGGACCACTACCAAAGTTCCATTCAACTGCCGCACCGGCACCACCGCTAACAGGCAGAATCAGTGGATTATTAATGAACATGCCACTAGAAAAATCACTAGCTTCATCATTAGCAAAGCTATTATGATCTATGTAGTCATTCAGAGAAATTACTGGCCCTACAGCTACCTTAATATCCTTGCCAATGGGAAATTCATAGGCTAATTTTCCCAAAGAGAAGTTGGTACCAGCACCGCTATAGTCTAGCGCTGAGCTATTCCCAAAGCCAGTAAAACCTGAGAATGCTTCCGGTTGAGATAGGAAGTTGGCGGCATTTGTGCCATTATTGCCCGCTTCCAAACGAGTTACGAGCAGATCTTCACCGTTAAAGCTGGTATTGAAGTTTAATCTGACACGGGCGATCGCTGTAGTATTGGCATTCCCAGTCTGATCGGATAGTACGGTTTGCCCCAGCGCATCAAGAGCAGGTTGCCTTAACAGGTTGTTACCTCCACCACTCGCCGAAAATGCAATAATTGCTTGACCTTCTAGTTTTGTGGTTGTAGAGAACTGCTGCGATTCGAGAGTCGCGGTTTTGGATTCCAGGGCATCCACGCGTCCCTTCAGGGCAGCTAGCTCAGCCGCAAACTCTTCTTGCAACTTTTGCACGGCGGCAAAATCTTCTTTGCTCACCTTGTCCGCCAATCCGGTGGTGATAATTTCGTTGATTTTATCCAAGCAGGCATTTAAGCCAGCCGCAAATTCATAGCGGGTCATGGCACGCTGACCGCGATAGGTCTTATCAGGGTAGCCTGCAATGCAGCCATAACGTTCAACCAGAGACTGTAATGCTGTAAAAGCCCAGTCCGTAGGCTTTACATCAGAAAGTTGGGATACTGATGTGACATTTTGGGCTGTAGTTGCGGCTGGATTAGCTGCCGGAGTGACTGCCTCCTGGGCATATTGCTGCATTTGCGGAGAGAGCGCAGATGGTTCTGCCATGACTGCCTGTGTCGATATCCCAAAACCGCAGAGTGCAAGAGCACCAGCCAGCGAAACATGTAACTTATTTCTACTCATATATACTCCTCACAAAAACTACATTACATTACACTTTTTGCTTTTGTTCAAAAGCTCGATCCTAAAGCTCATGCCAAGAATATAGACAAAAGCACATGAGAATAATAATCATTCTCGTTATAATACACCTTAGCTTGGCTTTTTTTAGCGCAATTTTACAAGAGAACTGCTCAATTACAACTAAGAAGCTAAAGAAAGCAACACAATCGATCGCCCCTTATGATATGAGATAACTCCATTCTGCTCAAGTTGTTTGAGATTTCTGGTTACTGTTACTCTTGATGTATTAATCAGTTCGGCAATCTCCTGATGGGTGAGATTGAGAGAAATCAATCGGCCATGTAGTGTATCCTCACCAAATTTCTCCGCTAACCAACAGAGTAATAGACGCAGGCGCAGATGAATTGGATCGCAATGCAGAATATGCAACAATTCTTCAGCTTGTTGGATGTGAGCAAACATCGCATCGAATGCTTGGTACCAAAGACTGGAAGGCAAAACACTAACCGTCACACTCGTCATGCATTCAGCCTCATAGGGATTGATGTTCGACAGTGGTTCACCGATGATGTCTCCTTTGCTCCATAATCCCAGCGTACTTTGCTTCCCTTCATCATTCCAGGTGAGCGTGCGCACAATCCCGGATTCAATCTGCCATAACACATTGGGAGTTAGAGGGATATACTCACCTCGCCCAAATGTATGTTGCATCAAGCTGGGAGGTAATGCTGGAATAAATTCAGCTATGATATTATTTGTCAAGCATGGAGATCGCTTCAATTTTTCATATTTGTATTCCATTAGATCGAGCATCACATATTACCTCTATTGGTTAGTTAAGTTGAATAGAAATTTGGCATGAAAATCTGAAATGCGCCTAGCATGGGAATGAGGCGATCGCAAAATAAGCTGTATTACGAGCTAGAATACTTATTACTATTCGCTAATTATTATCAATAACTAATAGTAGCAGATCGCAATAAATTTTGAATGCTAAATAGCAAAATTTTCAAGAAATTGTACGCGCAAAATCTCTCTTTTGCCACTGTGGCAGGTTTTGAGGAGGATGCTATGTTTCAGTCAATGAGAATCAAGGTTTCTTCCAGGTCTGTCAAAAGGGCACTTCAAAACTCAAAATTATTGAGAATAATGCGGTTGTTAGAAGTGTCCAAAAGGGAGTTAAGCTTTTAAACTCACATTAATCGTTCGATTGTTGCATTCTTCTTTTTTTCAACAATCCAGACATGCTCAATCCAGTTACAAGTAACCCTAGCAAGCCTAAACCGTTCAAGATAGGATAAACTGCTTGAAGTCCAAAAATCTCACCTGTGTGAACTTTTAGCAACAGTCTAGACGATAGCCCGAGTTTTAAAGGCTACTCTTCTGCTACGGTCGCTGCTATTCCTGTAAGTACGGTAAGGACAAGGGGCAAAGCAATAATGGGCGCAAGGAAGAGATGGCTTTTACGCAACAGATGCCTCATGACAATCTCCTTTGATTAGGGAAAATCTATTTTCCTGTGAGAGTATAATTGGGTAACAAGATTCAATCTAGCTTAGGACTTCACAGTTGATTTAATCTGCTCTTGAAGAGATTTCAATATATCAAGAACAGCTTTTTTATCTGGCTGATTTTCCTTGAGTGCATTATTTGCTTTATCTAAGTTTTCCTCAATGCCATCGTAAATATTACGAGATTTGGCCTTAACCCCGTCCTCAACTATTTTCCAGCTATCTTCAAACTTACTAAATTCTGTCACTGAGCAGATCTTGAAACTCTTTTACTTTATTAGATGGCGATCGCCTGAACCAGGAAAAGTCTGTCTGCCTTTAACTAAAGTCTCTCAGCATCTTCTTGATTTCGAGATTGTGCATCTCTTCCTGCCCGATCATAGTACGTGCATATTCTTCTAAATATACGCTGGCATTCTCTACAACATCCAACAGTGATTTATACAGTTCTAATGCTTTTCTTTCATGATTGAGGCTCTCAGACAAAATATCTTGGACGGAGTGCTTGAAAGTTTCCTCCATCGGCGCAATCCTTAAACTGGGATGTCCATCTAAACCCGTGAGAATTTCCCCTGCCTGCTGTGCGTGTAATAGAGATTCATTAGCTTGAGCCTTAAAAAAGCCTACAATGGGGATGCGATTGGGGCCAGTAATCATTAAAGCGTAGTGGGTATAACGCACTACACCTGCTAGCTCGAACTCCATAATCGTATTTAACAATTTAACCGTTTTTGTATTGTCTAGTTCTTTCATTCTGTGATTATCCTTTATTAGTATTCTAAATTAGGTTTGAGTGGAGATTATACAAGTTCTGGCATGTACTTGTCACAAAGAACTCAGGAATTTTAGGACTGCTTCGCGATCGCGATTGTCCATATTTCTAAAAGTTTCTTTAGAGTGCTCCGCTTCACCTCCATGCCAAAGAATTGCTTCTTCCAGGCTGCGAGCGCGACCGTCATGGAGAAACCCAGAATAGGGAAGTACGGTATGGGTTAACCCGATCGCCCACAAAGGAGAAGTACGCCATTCGTTACCCGATGCCGCAAAGTCTGGTCTACCGTCGGCTAATCCCGATCCCAGATCGTGTAATAGCATATCTGTGTAAGGATGAATGGTTTGATTGGATACAGCAGCAAGTTGGTGTTTGCCAGTGCGTAGGGTTTGAATATGGCAGCTAGCACAGTTGGCTTCTTGGAAAAGGCGATCGCCCTTTTTTACTATGGGATCGGCCAGCATCGCCACAGGACGAGCAGGCACGGTCAGACTTTGCGTATAAAATGTCGCCGATACCAACTTCTCATCTGTAATATCGTTCTTGCCACTGGGATCGGGAAATACAGGATTAGTAATCCCCATATCATTAACGTAAGCGGCAGCAGACTGCTGGCGCAGATTGGGTTGATTTGCCTTTAATCCAAACCGACCCAGTACCGTTGCTTTCTTTTCCACGTCCCAGACCATATTGGGTCTCCCAGAGATCCCATCACCATTCTTGTCGTCGGGATCGGCTAGGGACAGAATTGTCTTTTCTGCGATCGCTTCCAATAAACCTAATCCAATTACAGGTGGTGGTTGCCTTAGAGAAGTCATGATCTCTGAAGGGAAGGGTTTGCCATCAGGCAGGGTAACGGTTGTGAGGGGCGATCGCAGTTTGTATGAAGTTCCATCGCCATATTTCCCTTCGCTTTCCTGCCATTTCACTGTAACACTAGCATCGGGCGCATATCCGTAAATCGCATGATCCTGGATTTGCGTGCCAATCCCGGGAACTGGTACGGCACCGCCAGGAACTTCAGGCTGTCCTTGAGGCAAACTCACCCGCACCAGAAGCTGAGATTTTAGCGAAGTATCGGAACCGATCGCGGGCATACCCCGACCGTTCTGCAAATGGCAACCGTTGCAGGAAGTATTGTTAAATAGTGGCCCCAAGCCTGGATTCACTTCGGAGGGAGCGCTGACAAAGATATCGTTAAACGTAACGTTCGCTTCGCTATGCTTCTGCTGTTCGGCTGCGGTCAAGTTGGCGGCAGGATTGTCAAAGGCACGAGATGTACGATTAACAATCGATGTTTGTCCACCAGACAGGGGATCGTCATTCCCTAGTTGAGACTTCTGGTAGTCGATCCAGGTTTGAAGGCTAATCGCGATCGTAGCGGCAAGCGCAAATAAAACCAGAGCTGTAACTAATTGGCGACTGAGCAATCTGGAAAACGATTGTGACTGCATAATACACCTGAGATTATTGAATAACTAAAGGTTTGATGTCTTTCTCAAATGTCTCTTTAACAGTCGTTACTGCGGCGATCGCTGTTTCGATTTTATTCGCAGCATTGGGATCGGAAATAGCAGTGTGGAAAGGTTCAGGAATCTTATTTACAGCCGCGATCGCCGCTTCAATCTCTTGTGTGATGCGAGCATCCAGGGTCGGATTCACTTTGGCAACGTAGGCACTCAACCCTGCTTTGCCAGGCGTGTGGTTCTCAATCCCACCAAAGTAGACATTCTTAATGCAGAGAATGTTATTGCGAAAATCATTGATCGGATTAGCGATCGCGTACTGGGACTCGATTGCTGTCTTATCCTTCTTCTTAAAAGGTTCGCCAAGCTTATTTTCGGCAACCTCAGTGCTGCTATCTAATATCCCTTCCACCATTTCTTGAGCTGCAGCCTGTACAGATGTATAGGTGTTGTTACCACTCTCTCCTGCCGTAGCAATTACTTCTCGATAGGCAGGTTTACCATCAACCCCTTTTGTCCAAGCCGCTAGCAGTTTATTGGCATCCTCATCCAGGACTGTAGCTACTGCCTGTACGTATTCAAAATCTCTTGGCGTAAAGTTGGCAATAGTTTTTTTGCCATCAGCCCCAAATAATAGGAACTCGATCGCATGGTAGCCCTTTTGACTTTCTTGCAGTTTCTTCACAGACTCTGGCGTCAGCTTATCGCTGCTTTTCAGGATTTTCTCCAGATCGTTTTTATCCAGAGGCCAGGTATCCAGCGAGCCATCCAAGCCTAGGGATTTAGCTGGCCCAATCGTAAAAGATTCTCCTTGTTCCCAAGGCTCACGCGCCTCAATCCAAGCAGCTTGAGCTGTTTTTAATGTTTGCTCGTTCGGCGTTTTAGCGAGCGTATCGACTGCGGTCTTGAGATCTTTGGTTTTAGCAGTGAATTTTTGATAGGTGGGTATGACAACTTTATCAGTGAAATCAATTACCACCTGACGGTCATTAAATTTGGCCGCAGTAGTAGTCTTACTTGCAACTGTCGGAGAGGCAGATTCTATCTTTGACTCTGGCGTGGGAGAGCAGGCGATCGCCAAAGTAGAAACCAGCAAAGACATACCTAGAAAGGTTCCAGGTGTAAAGTGTTGAATTAAAGCCATGTTATAAACTCTTGAATCGTGTGAAATAGAGATCGCTCTGGAAACAGGGCTACTGTTGCGAACTTCTCACTCTAGCGGGAAGAACCCGTTTGCCTTTTAAAGAGCGAAAATAGAAAGTGCCAGTAGTCACCAGGAATATCAAGTAACTGATGAGCTGAACAGCGTGAAGTTTGTCAGAATAGCCAAATAGCGTAGCAAAGATGATGCCTGGGACTTTATCCTGTGGCAAAAATCCTGAAGTATCTACAATTTGTGGCCCCAAGGTAAACCAACCGACTACCTTTTGGGGTGGGTCGAGAAATTGATATGCTCCGGTAATCGGATCTTTAACTTTATCAATTGTGTTTGCTAGGTCAAAGGCAGCAAGGGAAGTGATCACCAGTCCCGACACAATTAGAAGTAGCACAACCCCCAAGATTTGAAAGAAGAGACGAATATTTAGCTTGATGCCAAACTTAAACACTGCTAGCCCTACAGCTGCCGATCCAATCATCCCTAAAATACATCCCAAAGCAGGAGCATATTGTGCTAGCCCTGACTGAGTTGGATCGGGTGTGAATGCCCCAGCAATAAATAGAATTGCCTCCGCTCCTTCGCGCAGGACTGCCACAAAAATCAAGGTTAGCAGCGCCCAACCTGCTTTATTTCTGGAAGCATTGTCACTAAGAGCAGACTCAACGCTAGAGTGGATTTGATGCCGCAAAGTTTGCGCTTGCTGAGTCATCCAGATCAGCATCCAACTCAGCATGATAATCGCTGCTAAAGAGAAAATTCCCTTCGTCAAGTAATATACTGTGCCGCTAAAGCCACCAATTAACTTCTGCGCGATCGCGCCCATAATGCTACTGGCAAAAAGCCCGCCAGCTACCCCTAGCCACACCCACTTACTTAAAAAAGATTGCTTGGCTTTGCTCAGATAGGCCAGCACAATACCAACTACTAGAGTTGCTTCCGTTCCTTCTCGCAATACGATCAAAAAGGTAGGAAGGGCACTGCTAAAATCCATTTCTACTCCTAATTATTGCTCTATTACTTCTATTCGGCTGTAACAAGATTTTTAATCAGGTCAAGCTCTTCCTGGGAGATTGCTTTTTTCTTGACCATATCCTCTGGGTCTTTGTAAGGTCTACTGCCTTGAATGCGTTCCGACAAAGACGGTTTCGTACCTGGTAGTTCTAATTTATCTAACTCAGCGATCGTTGCTTTGTTGATATTGATTTTGCTCGTACTTGCAGCAGAATCTTCCCCAACTGTGACCAGATTCACAATCAAAGCCAGTTCTTCAGCAGAAATTGCTTTTTTTGCTACCAAATCATCAATGGTTTTGTAGGGTCTAGCACCTTGAATGCGCTCTGACAAAGACGGTTTCGTGCCAGGCAGTTCCAATTTATCTAACTCAGCGATCGGGGCTTTGTTGATATCGATCTTCTTACCCTTTGACTCTGACTGTGTACTGGAGGTATTGGCTGGGGAAACTGTGTTAGGACTAGAGGGTGCGTTAGTCAAGACTGTGGAAGGATTTTGAGTATCTGAGCATCCACCCACCATAAGCAAAAAAGCAAAGATCAAAACGGCTAGCGGTTGCCTGCATGAAGAATTAAGCTGTAACACTACACATCACCCTAAAAGAGGAAATTTAATCAAATTATCTTGGAATAAGATTATACTAAATGCAATATAAAATCAATAAGCCTTACATAAAACCACACTAATAGTGAATTGAGGAGTAGGGAGGAACGACCGTTTGCCTCTACATAATGCCGTATTCTATTTACACGAAAATCGCTATGGTTGAATGTAGGGGAAGCATTTACTGTCATAAGGTTATGCTGTGTTTGGCTAACCTGGAGAGCACCTAAGGCATCAACTAAAGGTAACTGGATAAATTTCCGACAATGCTAGAGAAGGTTTCGAGTTAGATCGCTGACTATAACTATTGATAGTGAATTTCAAAATAACCCCAAAGCTAGATTGCACAAGATGCAAATTAATAGCAATATTGTTTAAGCCTTTGTTACATCGGTAAAAAATAGTGCGAGACACCCCCATTAAATTTTTGTCACCTGTAAATTTTTCATCGATGGGCTTTATGTACGGGCAGGTTTAGCTAGAAGTTTTTGCTTTTCCCTAGTAGCGCTTGCACGAAACCTGCTGCCTACGTCAATGGATTTTTTACCACAACAATTTTTGTAACATTTTCAATGCTATTCGTGTAATTATGAAAGAATAGTGAAAATGAAGGAATTATGAAAAACCATTTCTATTCACCCATTACCCATGCAGAAATATCGAACAGGAGGTGACAGCAGCAGGCACAAGCAATTGAAGAATTGGTGGCAGTTGGCAGCGGGGTTATTACTGACGATCGCTTTAGCAGGATGTAGCCCTCTAGGCGAACCATCTCGCGATCGCGGGAATAGTTCTAATGGCAACCAGGCATCTCAGAAAAAGCGTAAGAAGGTAGTACTTACTACTTTCACAGTTATAGCAGACCTTGCTCGCAACGTAGCTGGCGATGCCGCTGAGGTAGAATCGCTCACAAAAATTGGCGCAGAGATTCACGGTTACGAACCCACTCCCAGCGATTTAGTACGCGCCCAAAAAGCCGATCTGATTCTGGATAACGGTATGGGTCTAGAACGGTGGGCGCAGAGGTTCTACGCGGGGCTAGGCAATATTCCGCATGTCACGATTAGTGAAGGGATTACACCAATCGATATTACTGAAGATGCCTATGCTGGCAAACCCAATCCCCATGCCTGGATGTCTCCTAAGCTTGCGCTAGTTTATGTGGAGAATATTCGCAAAGCTCTCTCAAATTTAGACCCTGAGAATGCCACTACATATAATGCCAATGCCCAAAAATATAGCAAGGAGATTCAAGCTATCGATCGGCAGCTTCAAGCAGAAATCGATCGAATCCCGCGCGATCGCCGCTTTATTGTCACCTGTGAGGGAGCTTTCTCCTACTTAGCTAAAGACTATGGTTTGAACGAATTGTATCTATGGCCGGTCAATTCAGAACGACAAGCGACGCCAAGACAAGTGCAAAAGGTGATAGACGTAGTACGTGCCTCCAAAATTCCTGTAGTGTTCTGTGAAAGTACGGTGAGTGCAGATATCCAAAAACAGGTAGCGGTAGAAGCAGGAGCGAAATTTGGTGGTGTATTTTATGTGGATTCTCTATCCCAAGCAGGTGGGCCTGTTCCCACTTACCTAACCCTAATGAAATATAACGTCGATACTCTCACCAAAGGATTACAAGAGAGGTAGGGGCGAACGGCCGTTCGCCCCTACAGAGGGATTTCCATTTTCCATTTTCTTTCTTCGGTCATTATTCAGAGGTTCCTATGCATACACCCAGTATCCAAGTAGAAAATGTTACGGTTGCCTACAGCGGCAAGGTAGCTCTCCACGGTGCGACGCTCCAGTTGCAACCTGGCTCAATCTGCGGTTTGGTTGGCATGAATGGTAGCGGTAAATCCACACTATTCAAGGCGATTATGGGCTTTATCAAACCCCAAAGTGGGCGCGTCTTGATTCACGGTCTGCCAACCAGTAAGGTGCAAAAGCAAAACCTGGTAGCCTATATCCCCCAATCCGAAGATGTGGACTGGAACTTCCCTGTCAGTGTCGAAGATGTGGTGATGATGGGTCGTTATGGCTACATGAATATGCTAAGAATTCCTAGTCGCCGCGATCGCCTGATTGTGTTAGACAGTCTAGAGCGCACTCACATGACTGAGTTTAAAGATCGACAGATTGGCGAACTTTCAGGCGGACAGAAAAAACGCGCTTTTCTAGCCCGTGTGCTGGCACAGCAAGGAGAAGTAATTTTGTTGGATGAGCCTTTTGCTGGCGTCGATATCAAAACGGAAAAAGCGATCGTGCAGCTATTAGAGGAATTACGGGATGCCGGCAAGACGATCTTAATTTCTACCCATGACCTCACCTCAATTTCCACATTTTGCGATCAGGTAATTCTAGTCAATCGCACAATTCTTGCCTATGGGCCAACTTCAGAGGTATTTACATCTGAGAATCTGGCTCGCACGTTTGGCATAGGCGGACTTGTGAAGGTGGAAGACTGAAGAGGGAGAATTCACCATACATAACTACACCCCTAACCTCTAACTAAATAATGGATATTCAATCACTTTGGCAATGGCTTGTCACGCCCTTATACTCTGGGTTTATAGTGAGAGCGCTTTTAGTGAGTGCTTTGGTGGGAATGGTTTGTGCCGTTCTCTCTTGTTATATGACACTTAAGGGCTGGGCCTTAATGGGCGATGCGGTGTCCCATGCTGTATTACCAGGAGTAGTGCTTGCTTACATCCTGAATATTCCCATTGCGATCGGCGCTTTTGTATTTGGTTTAGGTGCAGTGATCTCAATTGGGTTTATTAAGGAAAGAACTAGGATAAAGGAGGATACGGTAATTGGTCTGGTATTCACTGGCTTCTTTGCCTTTGGCCTCGTCCTAATTTCCAAAACACCTGCTGCTGTCGATCTGTCTCATATCCTGTTCGGCAATGTACTCGGTATATCCAATGAGAGTATTCTGCAAACATCAATTATCAGCGCCATCACCATGTTAGTGATGTTTGTGCTTCGCAAAGATTTACTGCTCTTTTGCTTCGATCCCACCCACGCACGCTCGATTGGTTTGAATACGACAGCGCTCTATTACACGCTCTTATCTCTCCTTGCGCTCACAATCGTAGCAGCACAACAAACCGTAGGAATCATCCTGGTAATCGCTATGCTGGTGACTCCAGGCGCAACGGGATATATGCTTAGCGATCGCTTCGATCACATGACCTGGTTAGCAGTAGCTAGTGGTGTATTTTCCAGCGTTATGGGTACGTATATCAGCTATTATCTCGATGCTTCAACGGGTGGATGTATCGTTGTTTTGCAGACTTTGGTGTTTGTCGTAGCGATGATCTTTGCGCCAAAACACGGTCTGATTGCCAAACTCAAGCATTCTGAGGCATAGTAACCATCAATCTGGGAGGAAGCTAGGATCTAAAATTTCTGTGGATGTGTAGGGAAGCGATCGCGGAAATGTTTCTACTGGCAGATCGGTTTCTGCACTAGCTTGTATAACGGCATCGGCATAGCATTCAGCAAGTACTTCTTCAAGATAAGATTTAAGACTGGGAGAATCCTTCAAATCATCTCGAATCCGCCTGCGATGCTCAACAATACTGCCCTTCCCGCTACCACTTCTACGTTCGGGTTGATATTGCCATTTGAGCAAGTGCATCAGAACTATGACAAGATTGCTCTTTAAGCTTTTGCGCTCACTGCGCGCCATGTCCGCTATTTCCTCAATCAAATTTTCCCAGTCAATATTTGAGTAGTCACAAATCCGCAATTTCTCAACAGTAGTCTCAATCCATTGCAGATAGTCTGCTTCGTATAAGCTCTTTTGCTTAGCTCTTAGTTCTGCGGTCATAATGGGTTCCTCGACAGAGTTAATCGTATTTTAGGCGATTCCTTACAGGATGCGTACCGCCACTATTTACCTTCAGTCAGTCTTAGGCATATAATTCCCACCACAATCATCAAAATCGAGGCAATCCTGCGCAGATCGGCTGATTCTCTGAAAAACATAATTCCTGCTAACACTGTGATCACACTGCCCATACCCGTCCAAATGGCATAGGCGCTACCAACTGATAATACTCGTAGTGACAACGAGAGTAGGTAGACGCTAGCAACACCTGCGGCGATGCATATTAATCCTGGAAAAACCTGCGTGAAACCCTGACTGCCTTTTAGATTGATCGCAAAGACTGCTTCTAAAATGCCAGAAATTATTAAAAGTATCCATTCCATGTCGTGTTTTCGATTCTATCCACCACTGACTGGTGGAATAATTGCCACCTCATCACCGTCTTTTAAAAGCGTATCAGATTCCACAAAATCTAAATTGACGGCATAGCGGGTCAGCGATCGCCATTTTTCGAGGACAGGGTATTCGCTGGCGAGGCGATCGTAAACTTGCGTAACTGGTGCATTTAAAGGTATAGCTAACCGCATTTCATGGATGGCGATCGCCTCTTGAAAAGCCGCAAATAACTTGACTGTGACGGTAATGGTGTTAGTCATTTAGAGTCTGATTCATTCATGATGGTCGATCTCGGCGATCGCATTTTCTTGGGGTTCCAAGGGCAGACTGTGAAGCTCCGGTAAATCCACCGATACAAACGGTAACGAAGCACCAGACAGACCCTTCTTAATGCGATCGGGGGTGTAGCTTAGAGTAACAAACAATGGATAGTGGTACTCACCCTTATCATTCATAATCTGACGGTATTTCCAAGGTAATAACCAGAAGTAATCTTCTCCCAACATCACTTCAACTTGTCGCCAGCGGTTTAGCAGTCCCGAAAAATCTTCGCCGGGTCGATGAACGAACACAAAAACCTCGCGGCCAGTTTTGATTTTCCACTCGGGATCGCACATAAGCATGACTACGTCGCACTGGATCTGCATGTGGCTATTTCCAGGCTGACTATTCACAAACTTCACAACTGGTAAAGGGAGGCAGATCAGACTCTCTGTCGGCCTGCGTACGCTTGGTAATAGCTCAAAGTAGGGACGGTACTGCCGCAGCAAATTAATTGCCTCAAGCTGATTGCAGTACTGGCACAGCAAGGTTTCGTACTGAGTCTGTAGAGTAATCATATCGGTAAATGTACGGAAAAGCAGGAACCTTTATCTTTCCCACATTGTAGCGAAATCCTACCCCCATGAGCCATAACAATGTAATTCGATAAATACAAGCCCAATCCACTACCCTGTTTATGGTGTGTGCCTTGCTGAAACCGTTGAAACAGAAAGGGGCGTTCGGCTTCGGAGACACCAGGCCCCGTATCGCTAATTAAAATGACAATCTCGGCCTGTTTTTGCTCGACGCTCACCTCAACATGACCTTCCTCGGTAAATTTCAGGGCATTGCCAATTAAATTATTAAAGACCCGCAGCAACTCCAGGCGATCGCCCTTCACAAGCGGTAAGCCAGTTGGGATATTGGCAATCAGGTCTAAGTTTTTGGTTTGCGCGATCGGGCCTAATTCTTGCACGACCTGTCGCACCAGTTCTGCCACATCAATGGGACGCATTTCCAGGGTTTTGCTGCCTGCTTCATAGCGATAGACATCCAGCAGCTTATTCACCATCTCTAAAAGGTTAAGGTTGCTGCGCGACATAATTTCTAGCGCCTCGCGTACCTGTGGTGATATGTCACCGAGTGCCCCATCTCGCAGAAGCCCCATCATCCGGTCGGCGGCTACTAGGGGCGTGCGCAAGTCATGGGTGAGGCGCGAGACAAAATCCTGACGTTGACGTGCAATATTGTCGCGTTCTTCGATACTATGTTTGAGCCTCAATAGCGATCGCACTCTGGCTAGCAATTCATCAGCTTCGACCGGCTTGCGAATAAATTCATCGGCTCCGAGATCTAAGCCCTTGACTGCACTAGTTTGATCGTAGGCGGTGATTAGCAAAATCGGAATGAAGGGTAAATCTTTGCATGCGCGTAGGTTTCGTGTCACCTCGAACCCATCCATAACTGGCATCATCACATCCAGTAATACTAGATCGGGTAGTTCAGACTTTACAAGCTCTAGAGCCGTCTCGCCGTTATCTGCCTCTAAAACCTCATACCCCTCCTCTTCTAAGATGGTACGCACGAGGAAGAGGTTATCTGGTACATCATCAACTATGAGTAGGCGATCGGGAGATTTCATTTGGTCAGCATGGTGAGAGGCAATTAGCAGGTAAATATATTGTCATAGAACACATTAATATGCGTCTCCCCGATGATAGATAGTTTGATTAGCATGCAGCTACTGCCTAAATTTATCGGCGATCGCGTATTTGCGACGAGTAAATATTGCCAATAGTAATACCCAAAAAGTTAGTATTCCGGCTAGATATAAGGGGTAGCCGTAGGTTATGGGATTATTCTTGTGGATTAGCGCTCCGGCAATCACAGGGCCAACGGCATTAGAAATACTGAGATATGATGAGTTCAGCCCTAAGGCAGTACCTTGATCTTCAGGTTTGGCATTGAGAGAAATCAAGGAATTGATTGCAGGTTGCACTAGAGAATTAAACAGCGAAAACAGAATAGCAACCACCACAAAATAAATAATGTTTGGCCATATTGGCATCAAGACGAACGACAAGCTGCGAATGAATATCCCAATAAACAAGATCTGAACTACATCAAATTTTTTGTTTAGAGTGGAAATTCCAACGGTCTGCATGATTACACCTAATACGCCGAATGCAAAAAATAGCAGCGTAAGAGAATCACTATTTTGCCCCAATACATTAATAAAATACGGTTGGAATGCAAAGGTAAAAATCGTAAAAGTGGTGCCAATTAAGAAATTAATAATTAAGAGAATGCCAATCTTAGGAATAAACAAACCTTTGATTAAATTCCCCAATCCTAGATCGAATATATTGCGCGATTTCTCAGCTTTATACTTAAGCGTCTCCGGCAGGAAAAAGATAGTAAGAATGAGCGCTACTAAGGCAAATGCCCCAGACACTAGAAATGATGTGCCTAAAGAAATTTTCTGCGCCAGTAAGCTCACAACTGGGCCCAAGACAAATCCCAAACCAAAAGCGGCACCATTAATGCCAAAAGCTCTAGTGCGATTAGCAGGAGTGGTAACATCGGAAATCACTGCCTGCGCCACAGAGTTATTACCGCCAGTGATCCCATCCAGAAAGCGGGCAAAAAACAGAATTGCGGCGGTGGGAGCCACCCCAGCAACAAAATTAGCAATAACTGTGCCTGCTAAGCTAATTACTAATAATGGTTTTCGGCCAAAGCGATCGCTGAGTTTCCCAATCACAGGTGTGGCAAAAAACTGCGCCAGAGAGTAGATAGAGAATAGTAGGCTAGTCTCAAAATCACTGAGGTGATACTGCTTGCCATACAAATAAATAATGGGAATTAATATCGTAAAGCTGAGGGAATTAATAAAGGAGATTAGCGCAATAATCCAAAAATTTCGATTCATCAGTGCAGTAATTAGAACGAGAGTTTCAGTCCAGATTTTTTGATTTAGCTAAACTTGCTCTTAGGTCTCGGATTGCAGTACCCGTACCCTGTTGACTAGCAGTTTCAAGGCATTGTCTAACCAGTTCCTGCAAGTCAATCTCGGGAAAGTAGCGGCTGACATTTTTAATCTGGTACTGGTCGGATTCTAATGCTGAGATGCTGAGACGATTATTCTTGAACAGCCAGACTTCCGGCACTCCATAGGGCAGATAATCCTCGACAGCCGTGTAGGAAGTGACATCAATTTCGATCACCAGATCGGGAGGAGGATCGTTTTCCCAGTTGATGCGATCTTTACCCACTACAGCTTGCCAATTGTCGATATAGAAACAATAATCTGGTTCAATGCCCCCCTCTTCTGGCAGTTCCATTGTAATTGGAGTAAAGGCCTCATAATTTTGGCTGATGCTATCCAGCAGGGCAATTACTACATTCGCAATGAGATGAGCATTACGACCGTGAATGGGCAATGGACTCATAAGCAATATCTCTCCATTGCGGTATTTGATACGCGGAATGGAGCCGTCACTACGCCCTTCACATAGTGTACGGTAAGTTTGCCAGGAACCCGGCATCCGCACCACAGTGCCGGGGGGGAGTTGGATCTTTTCGCGGGAAATGAGGGCATACATGGGTGTATTATACTCCACTAAGCTTCGGGCTTGGCTAAACAGGACTGCATCACAAGCTCAGCAGACATAGGCTTTGCAAACAGATAATAACACTCAACCCTTTCCAAGAATATGCCGCACAAGCATAGTCCTGCCATCCGGATAACTTTCAAGATACATGAAACAGTTTTCATACAGCGATTTTATGTAAGGGACAATCAAGTAGAATTTTGAGAGTGTAAATTATAGTCTAGTGGGTAGGCATAGCTGTGAAAAGTTTGTGGGACGATCGCTCTGCGGAACAGTATCAAGGAGATTTAGCGCTGAGGGTTTATACCTCAAGGCTATTGGGTCGCGATCCATCCTTGGTATTGCATGGTGGGGGAAATACATCTGTTAAAATCCGCGAGAAAAATCTGGTTGGAGAGGAAGAAGATATTCTTTATGTCAAGGGGAGTGGCTGGGATTTAGAGACGATCGCCGAGGCGGGATTTGCCCCTGTGCGTATGCCCCATCTGCTCAAACTAGCTCAACTACCTGCCCTCTCGGACTCCCAGATGGTTAACGAACTGAAAACGCAAATGACCCGCGCCAGCGCACCAGCACCATCGGTAGAGACGATCCTGCACGCGATTCTGCCTTATAAGTATGTCGATCATACCCATGCTGATGCTGTGGTTGCCGTGACCAACACCGCCGACGGACTGCATCGCATTCGCGCAATCTATGGTGATGATGTCGTGGTTATCCCCTACGTGATGCCGGGATTTGACCTGGCCAGAGTCTGCGCCGAAAAATTTACGGCTGAAGCCAGCGATCGCACGATTGGGATGGTATTGATGAACCACGGCATCTTTTCCTTTGGACCAACTGCCGCGATCGCCTACGAAAGAATGATTGCACTGGTCGATCGCGCGGAGCAATATTTGCAACAGCAGGGTGCATGGGAAATTGCTAAATCGGTGATTGCCACAGTCGACACAAAACCACAGACTTTGCGACACGATCTTGCCCAATTACGCAGCAATGTGTCTCAAGCCGCAGGCTTTCCCGTCATTCTTAGCCGTCATGGTGATTCCCAAAGTTTAGCGTTTACCCAACGTGATGATATTGGTCAAATCGCGCAGCAGGGGCCAGCTACACCAGATCACGTCATCCGCACGAAACGTTTGCCACTGATCGGTCGGGATATCAGTGCCTATGCCGCAGACTACAAAGCCTACTTTGCCGCACATGCCCCCACCGCCAAGCAACCGATCGCCATGCTCGATCCAGCCCCTCGCGTTATTCTCGATCGCCAACTTGGTATATGTGCGATCGGGCGTACAGCCAAGGATGCTGCGATTGTTGCGGATATCTACCAGCACACCATTGAGATTATCCAGCGATCTACGCTCCTGGGCGGCTATCAGGCACTACCTGCGCGCGATATCTTCGAGGTGGAGTACTGGGAACTAGAGCAGGCCAAGCTGAAAAAAGGAGGTCAATCTCCTGCTTTTACAGGTGAGGTAGTGCTGGTGACAGGTGCGGCATCGGGGATTGGCAAAGCTTGTGTCGATTCATTCCTGCGGCGGGGCGCGGCGGTTGTTGGGTTGGATATCAATCCCCTCATTCAAGATCTTTATGATCGCGCAGATTTCTGCGGTATTACCTGTGATATTACAGATGAGGGTGCGATCGCTGATGCTTTAGAACGAGCAATTCAAGCCTTTGGTGGACTGGACATGTTGGTGCTAAATGCGGGTATCTTTCCAGCGGGTTGCCGAATTGATAGTCTTGACACATCCACCTGGCAGCGAGTTATGCGTGTGAATCTCGACGCTAATTTGGTCTTGTTGCGAGAGTGCTATCCCTTCCTGAAACTGGCTCCTAATGGAGGGAGAGTTTTGATTGTTGGCTCCAAGAATGTCCCCGCACCTGGCCCTGGGGCTGCGGCCTATTCCGCTTCTAAAGCGGCGCTGACACAACTGATGCGGGTGGCAGCACTGGAGTGGAGTAGCGATCGCATTCGGATCAATTCTCTCCATCCCAATGCTGTTTTCGATACGGGTATCTGGACGGATGACGTACTACAGGATCGCGCCCAACACTACGGCTTGACAGTGGAAGCGTACAAAACCAATAACTTACTAAAAGTAGAAGTTAGCAGCCGCCATGTTGCTGAACTGGCAGCGGAAATGTGCGGTTCTCTATTCGCCTGCACCACTGCGGCGCAGGTGCCGATAGATGGAGGTAACGAACGCGTGATTTAAGCATACGCAGCTTCCAAGATAATATTGACAGTATAGGTACAGTAACCTTTTTACAGGTTTCCCCTACCACTAAGGTTCCAGCGTATGTTACTCATCTGAATATAGCTTGAGCGTATTGTTAGATTGCCCTCATAGTAAATAGCCAAGCCATAATTGCATTTCTCGATGGTGGCGATCGCTAACACTGTTTCTAACGTGGGTTTGCGGTATGATATTGGGGACAAATTCAACTAAGACATATGGTAGAGCGCCCAATTAAAAAGTCTGAGCGGCCAGCTAAAGACACAACTAATGATACCGACAGCTCAACCTCGCAGCCGTCAGAACAGCCACGTGCCGATCGCTCTACCCAAAATAAAGATCGTGACCGCGATCGCGATCGGGGCAGAGGTGGAAGGGGTTCTAAACAAGAGGAACCCAGATCGGCGGGGAGTCCAGCACTGATGCGGGGCCCTAAACCAGTCAAAGCTAAACCTCCGGTAGTCGAAGAGGTTCAAGCTGACGCAGCAACAGAACAAGTTGAAGATAGTCAGGAATCATTGTCTGAAACATCATCCGAAGCTCCGACTGAGGAGTAAACGCGAGATCGTAAGCGTTGTCCTGCAATCAATTATGGGTTCGGTTCAAAGCTAAGCTCATCTAGAACTTGCGCTCACGCTTAAATTCAGGCGAATCTTGCCATTGGCAAATGCGGGTGCTTGCCATTTGAGTAGCGATCGCCTGAGATTCTCAACTACTAAATTATTCTTGAGTGACGATGCAACTTCATCAAGCTTAACTTGTACGACTTTGCCCCGATCGAGAGAGATATCAAATACTACTTCGCCACTAGCTTTTTCAGACAAGCTGGTGGTTTTTATATACCTAGATAGAGATGTCTTAATATCTTCACTAAGCGTAGTGTCTATACTCTCAATTCGGATATTAGATGTTATCGCCGCAATACCTGCTTGGGAAGCAGGGAGATTGACTGACGATCTGGCTCGATCTAGATCCGCGGATTGTACTGACCTCGATTGACTGACTTTGCCAGATGTGGATGCCCTGTTCGGAAGCGTAATTGGAGGTGCGATTTCCTGCGGAATACGAGCTGTTGCGGCGGGCGGTGTCGTCTCACTTTGGCGACTGGGTTGAATTGGTGAGGGTTTTCTCAGACGATCTTGACCATATTTTTGAGTATTCTGCGCGTTATTTTCTGGGGTTGTAGTATTAGATGATGGAGCTGGACTAAAGCTCCCGCTGGTATTTGGAGTTGTCACGGTTTCTGGAGTGGGATTAGGAGGAGCGATCGGATTGCGGCGGCTGAGTTGAGTATCTCCCAGCGGAGTCTCTGGAGCGTTAGATGGCTTAGGTTCTAATGCATCCTTACTATCCTCACCATCCTCACGCGTAGGTAGAGGACTGGGTGATTTAACTTCAGGCTGATTGGGCTCAGTTAGGGATGCAGGCGGTTCAGATCGTTCCACAGGTCTACTCGAGGGAGCGTTCGTTACATTTGGGGAAGGTACGATCGAAGTTGGAGATTGAGATAGGGGAGCTTGTGGCGCGTTGTATCGATCTTGCTTAGGATTTGTATTGGGCGATGGACTAGCCGCACTAATGATTTCCTTTTTGCTCTTATTCTCCCTCTGCGGGAGCTGTTCCACAACTCCAGGTTCTCGGTTGGAGCTAGTCACAATTTCTAGGGTGGGGCGATCGAAAATTAACTTCACAGCACTTGTGGTAACACCCAAAGTGGCAATTACCAAAGCGGCAATTTTCAGCCAGGCTGGCGTAATCCGTTTCACCTCTAGTTCAACCGTAGGCAAGATCGTCACCTCGATCGCACACTGTTCCAAACTAGAAACCAGATCGAACAATTGCAGCGTAGTGAGATTTAAGCGATTTAACTTAGGCACGTTTGGAATGGAAAGATGATGGTTCAGGCTAGAGAAATTATCTTCAGCCAGGAATCTATCTGCATAGTCTGCCACAGCCTCGATAATTTTGCCCAACAGGTTTTGATTCCCCTGAATCGTCTTTTGCTTGACCCGCCCAAAGCTTCCAATCTCCTCAACTGTCAAGCAGAAGCGGAGGTTTTGGGCAACATAGCGATCGCTCCACTCCGACAAAGGCGATCGCTCCGACCACACCTCTAACAAACAGGTGGGTAGATCGTAAAGCCGCTTTTGTACTAATGCTTGAGTGGACATATCTGAATAAGCAATCCGAGAATAGAATACGAGCTATATACGGGCTGTACGGGCAATCTATGTTTCTGCTCCTGCCCCCCGGCTGCGCTCTAGGAGGGCAATCCAGAGGCGACGCGAGCCAGTTGGCGCACTGTAAAACAAAAGATCGATTAATAACTTCAATGCTAACCTTTGCAAACTACTACTGACAACCTGCTCTTCCTCCGCCATCCGTTCCTGGTAAAAATCATTGAAGCGATCGAGATAATCACCTAAACCTGCTTCCTGGTAGGGGGGACGTTTCTGGATCGTGCATTTTTCTAACTGCGCTACCGCATCGCGAATCGTCGTATGACTCTTGGCAGCCAGATGACAACCGATCAAAGCGATCGCCCTAGCCTCATCCACATCCAGCTTTTTTCTGCCCCCCTTACCCTTACGCATCGGGTTGGCTTGTCGCAACCGCCACAATGTAATGCGATCGCTTAAAACCTCCTGCAAGTTCAACTCTTCTGCGGCCTGGAGCATAGCTTCGGAACCAATACCTGTCAGTGCCTCTAATGCTAGCAATACCAAATCGAGATGAGCTTTTATATGGTGTAGCTGCGGCGGTTCGACTTCTTCAGGTGGCTGCATGATGGGGCAAAAGGGCAAAAGCAAAAGAATGTCTAGGGCTAAGGAGATTTCTTGTAAATAAAATACCCGTAGGGGCAATCCCCCGTGGTTGCCCTGATTGGTTGAGGGCAGGCACAGAAGCGCTATCCCTACAATTATCGGTACATTTTTGCGTGAAAATTACCTAATCTTAGTTACATTTGATTAATTGGTTGAGCCGATCGCGGATAAAGTTGCATGAGCGCTTGCACCTGTTCGGCATGGTAAGAACTGCGGGTCAAAGGAGATGACACTACCTGCAAAAAACCCATTGCCTCACCCGCAACTCGCCACTGCTCAAACTGGTCGGGATGGACAAACTCCTGCACATTCAGATGTTTTTGCGACGGTTGCAGGTACTGACCGATTGTCATAATGTCGCAATCGACCACCCGTAAATCATGCATGACGGTCAACACTTCCTCTGGCTCCTCACCCAGACCCACCATAATGCCGGATTTGGTATATACCCAGGGGGCGATCGCTCTGGTACGCTGCAATAGCTCTAGGCTACGATGGTAAGCTCCCTGGGGGCGCGTGCGCTTGTAAAGCCTGGGTACAGTTTCCGTATTGTGATTGAGGACGTGCGGTTGTGCGGATAAAATTGTGGCTAAAGCCTCCCAGTTACCACACAGATCGGGAATCAGCACTTCAATTGTGGTTTGTGGCATGAGAGCTTTGATGCGATCGATGCAGCCGACAAACTGCGATGCCCCACCATCGGGTAAGTCATCGCGATTTACGGAAGTGATCACCACATGCTTAAGTCCCATACGCCGCACCGCTTCTGCTAAGCGATCGGGCTCTGTGGGGTCTAAAGGTTTGGGTTTCTTCTCAAAATCAATGTCGCAGTAAGGACAGGCGCGCGTGCAGGCAGGGCCCATAATCAGAAATGTGGCAGTGCCCAGGTTAAAGCATTCGCCAATGTTGGGGCAAGAGGCTTCTTCGCAAACCGTGTTTAATCCTAGATCGCGCAGGGTTTCCTTGACGCTACCAACTCTCTCCCACTGGGGCGCTTTTACTCTTAACCAATCAGGTTTTACTGCCATGTTCGGGAACCTATCTATTGCAACAACTAGCCAAATACACGTACGGAGATACCTTCAGGCAAGCTAGATGCTGTCAACTGCAAACTCGATCCACCCAGCTTTTGCACCTTAGCACCAGACATCAGCGTCAGAAATTCATCAACTGCAGTTAGCTCGCAGCTATCGCTGACTTTGCCAGAGCGGTAGTGGGTCGGAATTACTAATCTGGGATTCAGGGCATTGACTACAGTTTGTGCCTCTGCTGCAGTATATCCCTTCGGGCCACCACCCACCGGCACAATCAGCACATCGGGGCGACCCATCAAGATGCGTTGATCGGCCTCAATCGGAGCCGCCGCACCACCTAGATGCAAAATGCGGATGCCTGCCTGCTGCCATCGCCAAGCCACATTTGTGCCGAAGCGTCGCCCACCCAGGCGATCGTGATCCATGCGAATACCCTGAATATTCAGTCCCTGGACGTTATAGGCTCCGGGCTGAGTCAGGATACGCTTGTTTTTGGGGAAGCCATCCAGATACCCCTCATCTAATAGACGCGAACTAACCAAGATCAGATCGGCAGAAGCTTTAGGCTGCGGCTTATTGGCCGTGCAACCAGCAGGTTTAAACGGATGCGTTAGAATCGTCGCGCCGCCACCACTAATCAAAAAGCTCATGTGTCCCAGCCATTCAATCGTCAGCGATCCACCACCGCCGCTATTTCTAGGCTTTTTTTGCGCGTAGGCGGGGGACAGATTACGATCCAGAGCGATCGCTCCTACTGCGGTTAAAGTGCTAATTAATCCACCTTGAGCTAGTTGAATGAATTGCCTGCGTTGCATATCGGTTATTAGTTATTTTGTGATCGGTTATTGATTATTTGGTTGTCAAGTATTGGCGATCGGCCATGAGCTACAGAACAGCGATCGCTGATCGCTATTCTCCAGACTCTAGCCCTTCTAGAAAGTTGCGTAGTAGATCTTTGCCAGCACTGGTTAGTATACTCTCTGGGTGAAACTGGACGCCTTGAACGTGCGGATAGTCACGATGTCTAACTGCCATGATGATGTCATCCTCAGTCCAAGCGGTAATCTCAAGTACTTCAGGACAGTTGTGGCGATCTATAACCAGGCTGTGATATCGCGTCGCCGTGAAGGGATTGCTCAGCCCTTTTAGAACACCTGAACCAGTGTGATAGATCTCCGATGTTTTACCATGCATGAGATAGGGTGCAGATACTACCTTACCTCCATAGATCAAACCCATACTTTGATGTCCGAGGCAGACACCCAAAATCGGTACGGTTGCGCCTAGATCCCGAATGATATCTAAGGAAACACCTGCTTCTTCAGGACGGCCAGGGCCAGGAGAGATCACAACACCTTTGGGGGCAAGTTGTTGCACTTCGGCGATCACAATTTCATCATTACGCCGCACCACTATCTCACCCAGGTGTGGATATTCTGGGAGCAATTCACCCAGATACTGCACCAGGTTATAGGTGAAACTGTCGTAGTTATCAATAACTAAAATCAAGGTTTAATCGCCGATCGCTTTTAGATTGCAGTTCTTAGTTTACAGGATTGGCGCGAGTAACACCCAAACCCTCCAACAACAAGAGGGTTAAGGACTAATACCTGATTGCTGGATCAGGTTAAACGAATCGCGGAAGATCATAAATACGCCCAATCCCAGTAGGAGAAATAAACCTCCCTGCATCACGTTTTCTTGCAACGCTGAAGGTAAGGGTTTACCACCTCGCAGTGCTTCGATGATTAAGAAGGCTAGCTGACCACCATCGAGAGCAGGCAGTGGCAGGATGTTGATAATGGCCAGGTTGATGCTGATAATCGCCGTGAAGTCAAACAGGCTAGAAGCATCGGATTTTGCCAATTCTGAGCCCATCGCCACGATCGCGATCGGGCCCGAAACTTGGCTCGCCGTTTCTTCAAAATTGGTAACAAGCCGCTTCAGTCCCTGTACTGTCATAACGGTAAGCCTTTCAAAGCTCTTGGCCGCATTGGTTACGGCCTCGCCAATATTGCGGATGGGGCGGCGGAAGGGAGTGCCTGTAAAATCTAGCTTGATGCCGATGCGCCCGTGACCAATTTCGCCATTAGGTACAACTGTGAGATCGAGAAGTTCGCTGTCACGCTTGACGGCCAGATTAATTGGCTGATTGGCATTTTTGGCAATTAACGCTTGAAATTCTTCGAGCGTGGTCAGGCTAGTACCAAAGGTGGTGCCATTTGCCGATTGCACGATATCCCCAGATTTTAACCCTGCAACCGCAGCGGGTGAGTCAGCATTCAGGATGCTAGCAATACGCACGCCAGGCATATCGACGGTGCCTACTCCAACGCTAATTGTCATAACTAGCAGAACAAGATAGGCAAACACGAAATTAGCAACGACTCCCGCACTAATCACGATCGCTCGATCGGCGATCGGGCGATTGCTTAGCAAATTAGGATCGTTCTTAGGAATCTCGCTTTCCTCGTCGTCATCGGGGAAGCCTACATATCCGCCCAGAGGGATAGCTCGCACGGCATACTCTGTCTGCTTGCCCTGATATTTCCACAATATGGGGCCAAACCCAATCGAGAAGCGGTTAACGTGGATACCTTGGAGGCGAGCTGCCATAAAGTGGCCCAACTCGTGGACTATAACCAACAGAGCCAGAACAGAAATTGCTAGCAATACGGACATAAAGCTGTACTAAAGAAATATTTGTTTAAGAATTATCGCCCTTGATAGGTAAATCATAACACCGCACGCAGGGCATAGATTTTAGCCACACTTTACTTCCTCAGGAGTTTAAATGCATGGTTCCAGGTACCAGTGCGGATGCCGTAGGTTACCCACAGAATACACATTGGTTCGAGGATACGTGCCCCTTGAATACCACCAATATCAATTGGCGACCAACCGAATGCTTCACAAAACTCAGCCACAATCTTCTTAGCATTGCTATCCTCGCCACAGATAAACATATCAGGCGGCCCACCTGGAAATTGTGGGTTAAACATATGTGGGCTGCCAACGGTATTAAACGCCTTGACAACGTAAGCATCAGGTAGCCAGCGCTGAACTTGCTCGCCGGCTGAATCCGTATGTCCTACAGCCAGAGACGGTGGTGCGCCTTCCTTGAAGACCAATGGATTTATCACATCAATCACCACTTTGCCAGCAAGATTATGTGGGTCTGCTAACGCGATCGCATTTTCAGCTCCACCCCAGAGCGTTGCTATGACTGCCACCTCAGCGAAGGCTGCAGCTTCAGCAAAAGTGCCCGCCGATGCGCGATCGCCATTCTTCTCTACCCATGCTTTTACCTTATCGCTGTTTGGATCGCGCGATCCCATTTTGACATCATGACCAAGCGTTGCAAAGCCTGTCCCAAGTGCCTGTCCGACGTTACCTGTTCCAAGAATACCAATTCTCATAACATCTCTCCATGTTGATATACTTCAACAAAGTTGCATTACCTAAATCCACTACCTACGATACTTCACGTTTTGTTGTGAGGTCGAAATCATAAGAAATTCTCTAGATTCCGCTGTGTCCAAAGTGCTGCTTGGGTGCGATCGCGTAAATTCAATCATTTGAGATTCTCGCTAAAATCTAATTCAAGAATTCGTCCTTTGCTATCCAGACGTATCTTCGCGAGTACAGTTGCCCGTTCAAACAACACCTGATACTTATTATCATCTACTTGTATCCCTTTATAGTTTCCGACTTGTTCGAATGCTTTCTCTCTTGAATTTAGCAAACTCTGTTGCAATTTTAGGAAAGGTACCTTTGCTAAAATCTCAGGGGCAAACCAGCTTGGCTCAAAATTCTTGGCAGTAAAAAGCCGCTCTAATGCAGCCTTTGGGGTAATAACTTTAGCACTAGATGGTGAAGTTGCTTGTTGTACTACGGATCGGTTGTTGGGTGCAGCGATCGCCGGATTTTGGATGGCAAAACTAGTAGTCAGTAAAAGCAGAGGGAAGAAGATTTTCATGATTTAATTCGTCGCTTAGTGCTTTGCAAGAACGCTTGCAAAACGATGATAGTGAATAAACTAGCTGGAATATTCGCTTGATTCTATTCACAAAAGTCATGGAAACTATTCACAAAGGTCATTGAAATTTATGACTTTTGTCACGTCTCATATTGAATAAAGTATCGCAATATAAAGCTATCTCCCAGCCAAAAGATTGGTGAATTATGGATCGGAAACTAGCACAGACATATCTTGGCAAACACATATTAATCGACATCACCTACCTCGATCGCGATGGCAGTGTGTTTAGCCAAATTCAGCTACAGGGTCGCATAGTTGACATTGATGATGTGGCGATCTCGGTTAGACTTTACTGCTTAGATTGTAGCTTGGATAATGAGTTTATTTTACCGCCCGATCTCGATGCTATCCGATCGGCCCCCAGAGGGGAGTATAGGATTTTGGCTACCGACGAAGTTGTCGTCAATCCCGATTTGCTAGCTACTTGGACATTAACACGCACCGATCTTAGGCCTAGCCTTGCCTATAGCGGTCATAAATAGTTTTGCAACTAAATATTTAGTTAAGGATTCGCTTCTACACCTCATTCAAATCCTAAAAAGGATTGCTATAAAGTAATATTGCATTCGCGATCGCAAATACATTGACCATGATGGCTCCTGCAAACTTCTCCCTAAATGTCCGGCGCACTTTTCTGGTTGTTGAATTGATACTGCTAATAACCAGCTTGATTTTGCTCGTCCAAAATGTCAGATTCCAGCTTTCACAAGTAACACTATTCTGGCAGATCGCGTTAAGTTCAGCCTTTATCTACCTAGGCTTGGTATTCCCAGTGGATAGCCCCCTCTGGCAAAAGCGTCTGTACATTTTTGTTGAAATCACGCTGCTGGTTATAGCTCAGAGTATAAAGATATCCTTTGATGCTCTAATTTACCTCTTTCTACTCAAAAGCTGTTTTTTATTGCCAAGAAGAGATGTGGTTTTGGTGGCGATCGCATCAGGCGCAGCGCAAATGATAAATCTTGCTCAGATTTTGCCGACAGAAATTGAAGTGGTTCGACAGCGTGGTATAGAACCTTATCTCAACCCCTCCAACATTCTTTTGTCAAATCTCATTTCATTTATTGGAACCAGTACTTTTGTCATTTTGGCAGGATTTGTCTGGACAGCAGAACAAAAGAGCCGTCATAAAGCAGAGGCTTTAACAAAGCAGGTAGAAACCCTGGCGGCAGATTTGGAGAGAAATCGCATTGCCCGTGATATTCATGACTCCCTAGGACACTCGTTGACTACACTAGATGTACAATTAGAGCTTGCTCAAAGGATTTACGGCAACGATCCCTATCGTGCTGCAAAATCGCTGGACATTGCAAAGCAGCTATCCAGTCAATGTTTACTAGATGTGCGTCTTGCTCTAAAAACAATGCACCAGTCAAATTTTGACCTCAATGAGGCCTTAATAGCGCTTACTGAGCAGGTTAAGCAAAATCAGCCTTTCCAAGTGCATCTCGATCTGCATCTACCCAAATTGTCCCTCCAAACCAGTCATCAAATCTACTGTATAGTTCGAGAAGGGTTTTCAAATGTTCAGAAGCACGCGCATGCTTCTCAAGTTATTCTAAGGGGGCAACATACCCATGAGGCAATTGTTTTAGAAATACAAGATAATGGCAAAGGGTTCGATCCCGATCGGCAGTATTCTGGCTTTGGCTTGCAAGGCATACAAGAGAGAGTTCGTATTATGGGTGGACAGGTTAATGTTAAAAGTAAATTAAACCAGGGCACTACTGTTAAAGTCACTATCCCAACTCTAAGTTGCTTATGATTAGGCTTTTACTGGTAGACGATCAACCTTTGTTTCGCCAAGGTCTTGCTTCATTGTTAGCTCTTGAAGGAGATTTAGAGATCGTAGGCGAAGCTAATCATGGCAAGGAAGCGATCGCCTTGACAGAGCAACTCCAACCTGAAGTTATTCTCATGGATGTGCGCATGCCAGTTTGTGATGGTGTGCAGGCCACGCGCGAAATCCACCAACGCTATCCCTGGATACGCATTATGGTTCTGACTACATTTGATGAAGATGAGTACATTAGGCAATCATTACAAGCAGGTGCCTTGGGGTATATTCTCAAAAGTACTCCCTCTGGCCAAGTGGCAGCAGCGATTCGCACCTTGCACCAAGGTTACAGCCAGCTTGGGCCTACAATTGCTCCAAAGGTCTTTGCCCAGCTCAATTCACCGATCTCGAACCAACCAACCAATTATAAGCATATGTTTAGCGATCGAGAATTAGAAATTCTCACGTTAATTGGGCAAGGCAAAAACAACCGAGAAATTGCCCATGAGCTTTATCTCACTGAAGGTACAATCAAGAATTATATTACTCAAATTTTAGGGAATTTAGGAGTGCGAGATCGCACGCAAGCAGCTTTGTGGGCAAAGCAAAATCTATCACTATAAATTCCTGTATATCTCTCCCCAAAAGTCTCGATCGCTCGTTGCCTCTATATCTTGTTAGAACTGGCATGTGTCAGGAAACTACACTTGCAAATTCAGGACTTAATTTCTATAGATAATACTAACTTGCTTGCACCAGTTCAGACAAAATCGCATACAGATCCTTTGCATACTTTTTGGGATTCCAGAGCGGTGAGAAGCGATCGCCCTGCTCAGATTTTAGTTCAGATTTTAGTTTGGATTGCTCTAGCTGCTCCTGCACCGATTGGCGTAGATCGCGATCCAGTCCAAGCTTCACACCCCAATCCACATATTCCTCCCAGGAGTAGGCAATACCTGCTGTAATTCCCAATGTATTGAGAAAAGAAAATCCCATCCGCGCAAAAGATTGATCGCCGACGTGCGTAACTAATGGCAGGTTACACCAAAATGCTTCGACATTGTGAGTGCCACCATTATAGGGGTAGGAGTCTAACGAAACATCAGCAATCAAGTACGTTGCTCTATGTTCTTCTTCAGTACTAGAGCGCGGCAAGAAGAGTATGCGATCAAAATTTACGCTTTTAACATTACACTCCCTGCGATAAAGGTCTTTAATAATTTCCAAATCGCCAATACCTTTATGGATGAGAATAGATGATGGTACGCGCCGTAGAATGTCAATCTGAGCCTGTAAACTTTCAAGACTGAGTTTGTGTGCTGGTGCAGAAAATAAGTATGCTACCTGCTCCGGCTGAATGCCATACTGGAGTCTCAAGGCATCCCTATCTATAGAAATAGTCTCAAATCCACCTACAGCCATATGAGAATCTGGCATTCTCACAAGCTGTTCGAGATAGTGTAATTCTACTCCTGCGGGGTGGGTGTGCCAATCGCAGATCTCGTAGTTATAGCTAGAAACAAACGGAGCATCAAAAGATGGCCATGTAATACAAACTGGAGCAGGCCGATCGCGCAAAATTTCCGCATGAACGAGGTTCATAATCGAATCAAGATCTACCAGAACATCTATTTTATCGGCAATAATTCTCTCTTTGATTTCCCGCGCGATCGCCTTAGGTTCTAACTGGGTTGTCCGATAAAAGCAATCGGTGATTTGCGTAAACTTTTGCGTCCGATCGTCTTCAGTAAATTGACGCGTAGTATAGATATAAAGGTGAGGTGTGAGGCTAGATAACTCGCGCATAAAGTCATAGGCACACCAACCAATTGGATGTCGTTTCAAGTACATCGACATAAAGCCGATCCGCAAAGGGGCACTGCGATCGCCTAACTTAGCAATTCGAGTAGATTCGTTAATGCTTAGATCTATCTTTGTTGTTGGTTGACGCAGATATAGTTGACCGATCGATCGGCTGAACCTTGCATTTGCAGCCCGATCGTCTCTCATAAATGGCAGAAAATAGAGAATCTTAACGTAGAGAGCTTCCAACTCAATCTCTGTTAAGTTGTGGTAGCGGCTATAAACATATTGTTCTAGTTCCAGAAATTTAGCGATCGCTTCCTGATGTAATCCCGACTTGAGGTAACTAGCAACCAGACAAATGGCCGGAAGAATTCGCTCGCGATCGCCACAGAAATGAATGAAGGATTCAGCAGCTTGTCTAGATGCAGCGAGATCTTGTACAGATAAAAGATTGTATAACTGATAGTGAGCTGCGGCATAGTCTGGTTGGATTTGTAGCGCTTGTTGCAAAGCATTAATTGCTTCCGGCAATTTTCCTTGATGTTGGAGGATTGTTGCGAGGCGGCAGTAACACTCCATATAGTTTGGCTGAACCTCTAAGATTTGCTGCAAGTATCTTGTAGCAGACTCGAAATCTCCTCGTTCCATTAAGAGAATAGCAAGATTAAACTTTGCCTGGTTGAAGTCTTGTTTGCTCGCGATCGCTCTTTCGTAGTAAAGGATAGCTGCATCGATTTGTTGGCATTCAACCAGGCTGTTAGCAAGATTGTAAAGTGCTTCAGGATAGTTAGCTTGGCGGGCAATGGCTTCTCTAAAGCTAGCGATCGCCTCATCTAGCTGCCCTTGTTTTTTGAAGGTGTTACCCAAACTATAGTGAACTAGAGCATTGCCAGGTGCGAGAGCCGCAAAAGTGCGAAAGCTATTAATCGCTTCATCTAACTTCCCCTGCTTATTTAGCACACTACCCAAATTGAAGTAGGCTTCCGAGCGTTCTGGATCGAGGTGTAACAGAGTGCGATAGATATTTGCAGCCTCATTCAAACAATTTCTTTGTACTAGAGTATTAGCTAAACTTAAGTGCATATCAGCGTTGAACCTCTGGGGTGCGATCGCCAGAGCATGATACTTGCACAAAAAAGCTTCTGTTTGTTTATTCTGCTTGTATAGAATATCTCCTAGTGCCCAGTAGGCATTCACCGTATCTGGCTGGAGTGCGATCGCTTTCTGATAATGGGCGATCGCTTCATCAAGCTGTCCTTGCTGCTGAAGTTGCTGCGCCCGCATCACATACGCTACAGAGTCTGCGGTGCGATCACTAGTAAGCACAATCGCATTTTCTAGCTCTATACTAAGGAAGATATCGATATCTGTGTCAATATCGATATTAGGATTTGGCTTGCTATTGCCATTGGCATAACTAATGCGATCGGTTGATTGGAATAGATCGAGCAAACGATCCACAGCGTGCTTCCATGTATAGTGCTGTTCCACAAATGCAGGACCCTTTTGGCGGCTTTGGGCCACAAACGATGGACTATCAATTATTTCTATCATCAAAGCAATTAAATGCTCGATATTGGGAATTAGTCTCAGCGGTTTTTCTTCGTATTCAGTATCAACTTCTAACTTGCTATCGATTCTCCAGGCAAAATCAGCATTGGTAAAGTCATCGGTAGAACCACCCTTGGTACAAATGACAGGCAATCCGCAGGCGATCGCTTCTAACACTGGCAGGTTAAAGCCCTCTGCAATGTAGGGAGAGACATAGGCATCCGCAGCCTGATAAAGCCTTGCCACCTCTGCAAATGACATTGCTGTGCCGATATAGCAAAAACGTTTCTCGATCCTCGCTATTTCTGCACTTGTAAGAATATTGCCAATAATTTTATTAAGTTCGGCGGTGAAATCCTTACCTGGGAAGAGAGAATTCACTCCCTTTAACACTAATTTAGCATTGGGATAGCGCTCAACCACAGTGGCAAAAGCTTTAAATAGAAATGGTAATCCCTTATTGCGAGTTGGATTGCCAACATTTAGAAAAATAAAATCATTATCCCATCCTAGGTCACACCGCAGATCGTTTTTCTCTTCATCCGAGAGAGGCTTGTAGATATCTGGATCGACACCATGGGGGATGATCGCAACGCGATCGGGATCGGCACCACTGCGTAAAAAACCATCGCGCGACCACTGCGAGGATGTGATGATTACGGCATTCGAGTCAGCATGGGCTTGCTCAAACGACTTGACCCCCATAAGCATCAGATCTTGGGCAATCACATGTCCCCATTCCGTCGTACTGAATACGAATGTGCGCGTTGCGGTTGAATCCTTTAGATTAGCGGGGAAGAACATGCGTAACTTGACATCAATCGGCTCAAGTGCACGAGGGTGAGGAATATTCCTGAGCGCTGCTTCGACGTCAGCATCAAATAGACCACCTATGGGCTGCCAGGGCTTTAAGTAAGGCGCGTCAACGTGAAAAAGCTCTAAATTGCGCCGCTTTAACAGTTCCAATAGTTGAAACTGATTGATTGTAGCGTAGGAATGCGGTACAAATCGCCAGCCTTCAACAAGAATACGCATTACTTCTATTTACTTCTATTCAATACTTTGAGTGCGCCAGGGCACAGGATCGACCGCAGCGCCATGTACGTAGAACCCCCAATGCAGGTGAGGACCTGTAGCAGCGCCAGTAGAGCCAACTCCTCCCACTACTTGCCCCGCGCTGACAAAATCACCTTCTTTGACATCAATACGACTGAGATGCAGAAAGATACTTTCCACTCCCTGGCCGTGATCGACGCCAACCACATTACCGTGAATGCGAAATCCCTGTTTGACCGTGCCGACTAAGCGTACCTGTCCCGCTGCTGGCGTAACTACCGCTGAACCAGTATCACCCGCATAGTCAACACCGCGATGGTAGTAGTCGTTGGCAAATACACCATTGTAGTAACGGCGAACTCCAAAGCCCGAAGTAATTGGCCCTTCATTCGGTCTCAACAAAGCTCCCTGCCAGAACTTCTGCGGTGTGACTAATTTCTTAAAGGCATCAACGCGATCGAACTCATGATCGCTGCCTTCCGTAGAGGCAGTACTTGCGTCAAACCAGATGTCCTGAGTAGGAAAGCTGCGATTGCGCAATTGCAGGTTAAAGTTTTGCGATCGCCCAGCTCCGACAACCTGGATTTGCCTCGTACCAGGTCGATCCAGCGGCGTGGTGGGAATAAAAGCACGCCACCGATCCTTACCTACCAAGAAGGCAGGATATTGATGACGATCCATCACCACAACTGGAGCATTACCATTATTGCCTGCTGTCTCTTCCATCTGGATGCTGACTGAGATCGTATCGCCGAGTTGCGGATTACTTGGCGTTACCATAGCCTGGAGGGCTTCAGCACTGGGTGGAGCGAACATCGCGATCGCGCCTACAATCGACACAATCACTAGACTAAGTAATCCTAAGAGCAGGTATTTGAGATGTCGCTTTTTCATCGCATTTTACTACTTGTTACTCATTACAAACTATAGCAATCCTAAATTACTTGAGAATTCCAGAGCTTCCCAATCCAAATAGGATCGCTATAGGATTAGCTAGCAATCTCATCTACGGAATCAGAGGAATAGTAGCGCTACGGGTAAATTGCTCGTAGGCAACCTCTAAATTACTGCGCAACTTAGCATCGTTAGGGCCATACATGATTTGAAATTTATAATCCTTGTATCGCTCAGGGACTTTGACATATTTGGTCAGCACTTCTTCTTTGGTAAGGTTTTGAGCCTTCCATTCCAGTGCCAATCTTTCTAGATCGCTGAAGTAAGCTTGTAATTCCTGCATGCCAGATTTATTAGTCACTTCACCGTGGCCAGGCAATACAGTCGCCTCAGGGTAGGTAGCAATTAAGCGATAAAGGCTTCCTTGCCAATCGCGAATATTCCCATCACCAACATAGGGAATGCGCTTGTTGAGCACAATATCGCCTGCAAACAAGACATTAGTATCCGGCACATAGGCAACAAGATCCGTACCACCAGAGTGCCCTTCTACGCGCTGTAACTTAACTTGGCGATCTCCCAACCAGATATCACTTTCACTATTCACAATAATGTCCGGCATCCTAAGATTAGGATCTAATTCCCGATTGCGACCGCTCATAAATTCTCTAATTACGCCGCGACCGATAATTGGGATACCCTGAGAAGTAGCAGGATTGCCACCAGTATGATCGAAATGATAATGAGTATTGAGAACGTACTTAATTGGTTTATCAGTCAGAGTTTTAACCGTATCCATCATCAAATTTCCCAATGTGGGATTTTGAAATGGATCGATCACGAGTACGCTGTCACTACCAATTACGATGCCACCATTGCAAATCGCAATTTTTGCAGGGTCGCTAGGAGGATAGTCTGTGCTAGCAATTAAGCCGTAGACACCACGGCCCAACTCTTGAAGGGTTAAACCCGCTGCCGCTAGACTTGGACTGGATGGTTTTACCTCTGGTGCTTTTGCTGGAGAAGGCTCTGTCGGAGTTGGCGTGGGCGTATCCAGGGGATTTGCCACAGAATAGCTGTGCCAACCCACAATGCCACAGAAGGTCATTACTGCAGCAAGTAAGGCCGCCCAAAAGTATCTAATTTGGATCATACTTATGTCTACTTATTCCTATAAGAGAGAGCATGACTGTAGTTTAGAGCATTAATTAGCGATCGGCGATGTGGAGATTGAATAATTACGCGATCGCGCTAACCCTATGCTAAATTGCGCAAAAAAAACTAAAATGACTTGTCCAACTATATTCGGATCGGCAAAAAATAAATGAAGGGCATTATTCTAGCCGGAGGATCTGGGACGCGCCTTTACCCGATTACGCGAGCAGTTAGCAAGCAACTCATGCCTGTCTACGACAAGCCCATGATTTACTACCCCCTATCAGTATTAATGCTGGCAGGTATCCGTGAAGTTTTGATTATCTCCACTCCCAGAGATCTGCCCCTATTTCAAGAACTGTTGCAAGATGGCAGTCAATGGGGTCTCAAGTTTAGCTATACTCCCCAACCCCATCCCGAGGGATTGGCTCAGGCATTTATCTTAGGTAAAGACTTTATTGGTAACGATCCCGTTTGCCTGATTTTGGGCGATAACATTTTCTATGGACATGGGTTTCAAAATGTCCTGCAATCGGCCGCTCAGTTACACTCAGGTGGACTGGTGTTTGGTTATCGCGTCACCGATCCCAAGCGTTATGGCGTAATTGAGTTCGATCGAAATGGCTTAGCAATTAGCTTAGAAGAAAAGCCGAAACAACCGAAGTCTAACTACGCTGTTCCCGGTATATATTTTTATGATGCTCAAGTAGTGAAAAAAGCAGCTCAACTCAAACCCTCAGCCCGTAACGAATTGGAAATAACCGACTTAAATCTAGCCTACTTGCAGGAAGGTAAGCTCAAGGTGGATATTTTGGGACGTGGCTATGCCTGGCTAGATACAGGAACTCACGAATCACTGCACCAGGCTGCCACTTTTATTCAAACCCTGGAGGAACGTCAGGGTCTTAAAGTAGCCTGCGTTGAAGAAATTGCCTATAGCCAGGGCTATATCACGCGATCGCAATTGCTAGAACTCGCAGCACCGATGGCTAAAAGTAGCTATGGTGAATATCTATTGCGCATTGCAAACGAAGACGCCAGCGAACTAAAAGACTATTAATCATGCAAGTAATTACAACCGAAATTCCCGATCTGCTAATTTTAGAGCCAACTATATTTGGCGACGCGCGTGGTTTTTTTTATGAAAGCTTTAACCGCAAAGTTTTTGCTGATAAAACCGGAGTTTCTATCGATTTTGTCCAAGACAACCACTCTCGTTCTGCCAGAGGAGTTTTGCGCGGACTGCACTACCAAATTAAGCAACCACAGGGCAAGCTGGTGCGGGTCGTTGTCGGAGAAGTGTTTGACGTAGCCGTCGATATCAGACAAAGCTCTCCCACCTTTAGGAAATGGGTAGGGGTAAATTTAAGTGCTGAGAATAAACGCATGTTCTGGATGCCAGCAGGTTTTGCCCATGGTTTTATAGTTCTATCCGAATATGCAGAATTCCTCTACAAAGCTACCAATTACTATGCGCCAGAAAGCGATCGCACCATTTTATGGAACGATCCACAACTAGCGATCACCTGGCCAAGTGAGATCGAGCCATTGTTGTCAGAGAAAGATCGAGCCGGAAAACTTTTACAAGAAGCTGATTTATTTGATTGAAGAATAGTTGTTTATGTATCCTCAACTAAGTTACAATGAGCACCTGTGGCAGCATAGCTCAGTCGGTTAGAGCGACGGTCTCATAATCCGTAGGTCCCCAGTTCAAGTCTGGGTGCTGCTATTAGGTTTCAGGGTTTTCGATCTAGGACGCATCCTAGTTTGCATCCTACTTTTATCTCGGTTAGGACATTACCTTTTTTGAAGGTATCGCTTGTGTGCAGGGGTTGATAACCATTGCCTTAAGTCGTCTTCACTGAATAGGTATGTCCTTCCAGAGAAGGTGAAATGAATTGTTTCATGCAAAAGTCCCTGGTCTATGTATCGTTTAATTTGACGATATGACTTTTTTAGGATGCCTTGGGCATCTTGCATTGTTTTTTCAAATTTTCGGGTCATATTTTTCCTGTGACTCCAAGTAAAGGACTCTTTGAAGAGCAACCGCAGCTAAAGCAGGGATAACTGCGTTGCCGATGGCTGCAAGTCTGTCCAGTCGACGGGGAAACCCATGCGATATTCCCCACGTTGGGGGTTCAATACTTTGCCGTGCGACAGCAAGCCTAGCTGCCTCAATCTGACATCCAATTTGGTCGCGCCAGGGCGGTGCGTCCCACCATATGCCATCTGCGTGGGCAACAACGAAGATGCGATCGCGCTTGTGGTCAAGCCCAATTTCCGCTGCTGATAAGATTTCTGCATCAAAGTGATAGCCTGCTTCGCACAAACCAGACAAAACTGTGAGTAATGCTCCTGTTGATATAGCTCCTTTGACGTTCTCCCAGATAACGAAATTGGGCTTTGCTTCCTCGATGACTCGGAGCATCTCGAACCATAGTCCAGAGCGCGTGCCTGTAATTCCTGCCCGTTTGCCAGCAATGCTGAGGTCTTGGCAAGGAGATCCACCCGTGATGAGGTCGAATTGTTTTGGCTTGGTATTAAAAGTCCTAATTTCTCTGTGGATGGGGATGTTAGGGAAGTTTTTTCGTAAAACATGGCAGCAATAGGGATTGATTTCGACAAATTGCACGGTTTCAATGCCCAGCGATTGGGCTGCAAGGCTAAAACCACCGATGCCAGAAAATAAGTCAAGGTGTTTCATCTACGCTCCTTCTTAATTGGCATGGATAGCTGCTGGGTGAGGTGAGAAATTGACTGCCCGTAGTTGAGCCGTTTTGCTCTCTGGGCTGCCCATGTATCCCAATATTGTTTGTGCCACAGGTGCATCTGT
>CALRKB020000029.1:0-61793 GCA_943367755.1 Rhizobium sp. Q54
AGTCATCGCCACCCAAGCCAGAAACTATATCATCGTTAACTGTGGTTTTGCGGCCAGGGCCTGCATCAGGGGCAAAAGCATCAGCAATTGGGCTGCCTGTCAAACTTACTCCAAAAATAGCCATTGTCGTTTCCTCGGATTTCTCTTAAGTGTTCAAGTTCTAGTTTTCGATTCTTCTGCCTTACCTAGCTCTCAATTGTTTTGAGTATTTGATTAGCTGGTGTAAGGTGGCATTTCCTCGATGAACCTAATGTAAGAGATTTCAAGAGTTCAGGATGCGATCGCACCCCTAGTTAGCCTGCGACATTTCCACTTCGATTAGGTGACCCAGATCGCTGACAAACAGAGAATTTGGTGCGATCGCGGGTTCCATATCATTACAAATATGGCAGACACACAGGTCTGCCAATACACGTAAATCACCGTTCTTAAGCAAATTCTGGGCGTGCTTGCGCCATAAAGCGGCGCTGACAGCTTAACTCTGGTTCATCAGGTTGGGGAGACCTCTGAATATAAGTGCCATCAGGCTGCATATCCCATGCTTGACGGTTATCGGCGAGCGTAATATCTAAAATCTGCTTGAGTTCTTGAACAATCTTTGGCTCTTCGATCGGCGTGATTACCTCGACTCTGGCATCTAGGTTGCGCGGCATCCAGTCAGCACTGCCAATAAAGATCTCTTCTTGGCCGCCATTAGTAAAGTAAAAGATGCGTGAATGTTCCAAAAATCGACCGATCACGCTCATAACGCGAATGTTTTCGCTCATGCCCTCGACGCCAGGGCGCAAACAACAAATACCCCGTACAACCATGTCGATCTTAATTCCGGCTTGCGATGCTTTGTAGAGCCATGAAATTAGCTCTGGGTCGACGAGGGAATTCATCTTTAAAATAATATGGGAAGCATAACCACTTTGCTGATGTTTGATCTCCCGTTCAATTAATTGGACAAAGCGATCGCGCATATTTACGGGTGCAACTAGCAGTTTGCGATACTCATGCTGGCGTGAATAACCCGTCAGGAAATTAAATAAGTCAGTCAGGTCTGCACCCAAATCTTCACTACAGCTCAAAAGTCCGAGATCGCTATAAAATCTGGCGGTTTTAGAATTGTAGTTGCCAGTACCGATGTGGAAATAACGCCGAATGCGATCGCCTTCCTGTCTCACAACTAAAGCTGTCTTGGTATGGGTTTTCAGATTTCTCAAGCCATAGACAACATGGACACCTGCATTTTCTAATTTGCGTGCCCAGACAATGTTGTTTGCTTCATCAAACCTGGCTTTTAGCTCTACTAGGACAGCCACTTGTTTGCCATTTTCTGCGGCAGTAATCAAGGCGTGCACGATTGGCGAATCCCCAGAAGTGCGGTAAAGAGTCTGTTTAATTGCCAGTACGTCAGGATCTAGGGCAGCTTGAGTGATAAATTTTTCGACGGTGCCTGTAAAGGAATGGTAGGGATGATGCAGTAGAAAATCACCTTCTTGACGAATGATGTCGAAAATACTGCGATCATCATCTTCTGCTTCGCAAGCCTTGATACCAGGATGACTGATCGATGTCCACGGATTATCTTTTAACTTTGGGAAGGGTAACCCTGCCAGTGCGATTAGATCGCCTAAGTCCAGTAGACCATCGATATCATAAACATCTTCTTCTTCTATTCCTAATCTCTGCATTAGATCGGTGCGGATAGATGTCGGCGCATCTGCAGTAATTTCCATGCGCACTATAGGGCCAAATTTTTGTTTGCGCAGTTCGGCTTGTAGTACAGAAATCAGGTCATCTGCTTCCTCTTCCTCGATATCCAACTCAGCATCGCGCGTCACCCTAAAAGGATAGTATTCTAAAATCTTCATGCCTGGAAATAACGATCCCAAGTTATGGGCGATTACCTGTTCTAGAGGTACGAATGTATGTCCTGGTGCATCTGGGATTGGCACAAACCGAGGCAGCAGATGTGGTACCTTGACCCGTGCAAAGTGCTTTTCGTCCGTTTGATCGTCGTAAACGACAACCGCAAGACTGAGACTGAGATTAGAGATGTAAGGAAAGGGATGTCCTGGATCGACTGCTAGTGGTGTGAGGACAGGAAAGAGTTGATTCTGAAAGTATTCTCTTAAATGTTTCTCATGTTTGACACTCAATTCTTTGTAGTCCAACACATGAATGTTGGCCTGTTTTAACTCAACACGAAGTTGTTGTTCGAAGCTGGTATGTTGCTGTTTGACGAGGGGGATTAATGCTTCGCGGATAGACTTTAATTGGGCTGGGAGTGTTAAGCCATCATCTGTGAGTATGTCAAGGCCATCAGCAATCTTCTTTTTAGCGCGTGCCACCCGCACCATAAAAAACTCATCAAGGTTGGTGCTAAAAATCGAGAAAAACTTGACTCTCTCTAGTAGAGGCGTACGCAGATCGAGTCCCTCACTGAGTACTCTTTGGTTAAAGGCAATCCAACTGAGTTCGCGGTTGAAGAGATGGCTAGGCTTAACCTGCTTATTCAGTGAAAGAGTTCCTGCGGGCTTGGCAACGGTTTTTCTGGGTCTGGGCATGGATATCTTCTCGAAATAAAGGCCGTTAGATCGTAAAAAACAGAATTGTTATAAACATCTATTCTATGTCTCTTACCGCCTTTATTTCAGTATTGCAGGCTGCACGCAGTTAAGAAATTTTGCCGATCAAATTGGCGCAATCTATGTAGTGGGTTGTATCCAGGCTAATTACCTTTTCTAACTCCATCTCTGTAAAAGCCTCAAATTGTTGCTGCTGGCTATCTACCAAGTCGGCTGTAGCATCAGCAATATCTCCCACGCGATCGCTCAGTCTTTGTTTAAGTAATGCCGTATCGGCCTGACAATACAAAATCTGCCAGGGTATGCCATGTGCTTCAGCTTGGCTAATTACAGATTGGCGCAAATTTAGGCGATCGTATTTAGCATCAAGAATGACGTTAAAGCCATGACTAGCCATCGTTATCCCTAGTTCAGCTAGTTTGGCATAGGTCTTAGCTGTCATCTCAGGTGTATACATAGCGTTTTCACCCCGTTGGTTTAGATCGATCCCAGCCAGGTGTTTACGCACAGCATCAGAACGAAGGTGAATGGCTTCGAGTTGGGATGCTAAGCTCCTCGCAGTAGTGCTTTTGCCAGAGCCAGACAAGCCAGACATAATGATGATTTTGCCCTGTGCGGGTTGTGTATATTGCCATGCCAGTTTGTAGTAGGCCGCCGCTTCTATTTGAGCTTGCTCTTTAACTGGTTGGGGAATGCCAGGATCGTCGAGTAAAAATGAGGTGACTTTGGCGCGGATATAGGCACGCATACTGCTATAGAGCGGCAATAATGGCACGGCGGTATAATCGCCAGTTTGCTCCAGGTATGTATTTAAGAAAATATTGGCGAGGTCGCGGCGATCGCGATATTGCAAATCCATCAGGAGGAATGCTGCATCGTAAAGGGTATCGCTATTGCGAAATGGCTCGTTAAACTCGATGCAGTCAAAAATTTGCACCTTACCCTGATACAAGCAAATATTCTTTAAATGCATGTCGCCGTGGCACTCTTTCACCTTGCCCTGCGCAATCCTTTGGGCAAATAGATCGGCAGATTCTAAGAAAAAGCGATCGCTAAAGGCGCGAGTTTGATCTAACTGTTCCTGTGTTTGCGCTCGACCGACATATTTGACTGTATGTTGATAGTTATCATCGGCAACCGCTCTAACAGCTTCCATCGTGCCAAAGGTGGAAATATGCGCATTGGTATCAGCAGCAGCGTGAAATTTGGCCAATTGCTTAGCAATATCCTGGACATGATCGGTGGTTAACTCGCCACGCTCAAATACATTAATCAGCAGATCTGCTTGGGGAAACTGACGCATTTGGATGCAATATTCCACCGCAGGCTCGTCTGGCTCTGTGGCAAACGCGAACTTTTCTCCGCGTTCGGAGATCGCTAAAACTTGCAAATATAATGCGGGGGCGAGGCGACGATTGAGTCTGATCTCTTCCTGGCAAAAATGGTGGCGCTTATCAAGCGTAGAAAAATCTAGAAAGCCAAAATTCATCGGCTTTTTGACCTTATAGGCATACTCACCCGTGAGCAAAACGAAGGATATATGGGTTTGGATCAGCTCAATCTCCTGCGTAACAGTGTGGGGATAAAAGTCAGGAGAGAGCATCTGCTGAATTAAGGTCGGCAAATTTGCAGTCATATCGCTTGCTACTCGTTTCGTTGCTACAGGTTGTTCTAGTGTAGCGCTCAGCCAAGCTAGATATTAATCCCCGATCTACGGGCTAGCCAGATTTCCCAATTACGCAATACCCGCGATCGCTCCCCCAGCCAGGAAGATTTTTTGTTTTCAATTGGCTGCACCAAAATCGTAAACATACCTAGTCTGTTACCAGCGATCGCATCTGTGAATAGGCGATCGCCCACCATGCCTACCTCTGTTGGTTGTAGCTCCATAGCTTCTAAAGCTTGTCTCACTATGCGACGTGATGGCTTTCCTGCTCTGCTACGGTAGGGCAGATTCAGAGACTCGGCGATCGCCTTAATGCGGCGATCGCTAAAATTATTGCTGATCAGCCAAATACTGTAGTCATAACGCATAGTCTCAATCCACTGATGTACCTCTGGAGAAACTTCGGTTTCACTATCGCCAATGATTGTGTTATCTACATCCAAAACCAAACCGCGCAGCTTGTACTCAGACAAAAGTGCGGGTGTAATAAACCAAATTGGCTTTTGCAAAACCAGATCTGGGGTAATGAGCTGCCATGCGTGCATTATGAGTTGTGAAGCCAGATTTAATGGGGCAGATGAATAAGAGCAATTATAGCTATTAACGTCGCGGTTGCCCAGTTTGCGCTGGCTGCTCAATTTGCTGTTTCACCTGATTGTCAATTTGTTTTACAGCTTTGTTATGTTCTTCCAGAGTACGACTGAAAATATGACTGCCATCGTAACGTGCGACAAAGAAAAGATATTCCGTCGCATCAGGATCTAAAACTGCCTCTAAGCTCGATCGCCCAGGTGAGGCGATCGCCCCTGGAGGTAGCCCCGCATTCAGGTAAGTATTATATGGGGAAGGGGTTTTGACCTGTAAGAGCGTCAGTGGCTTCTCCTTTGTCTGCTTGATTTTGAGACCATACTCCACCGTAGGGTCAGATTCAAGTCGCATATTGCGCTTCAGTCGTTGCGAAAATACGCCAGCAATTAATTTGCGTTCCTTAGTTATGACTGCTTCTTTTTCGACGATGCTAGCTAAAGTTACCCATTCTGCCAAACTTAGTGTTGGTTTGGGATTGGTCTGTTGGTGAGTTTTATACAGCGGCAATGCCACCTCTTCAAAACGATTGAGCATCAGATCGACTACTCGCTCTGGCGTAATTTCCGCTGGTGGTAGCTGGTATGTATCGGGAAAAAGAAACCCCTCCAGGTTAGGTATGTCAGTAGGCAACCAGGCTTTACGACTCAGGCCACTTTTGCCGGTGGCCGCAATAAAGTCCTTGGCGGAGAAGTAGCCTTTTTGCTCAAAATAATCCGCCATTTGAGCGATCGACCATCCCTCAGGTATTGTGAAGCGTACTTCTACAGGTTTGCTCTCCTGCATTTGCGTGACAACTTCGCTGAGTGGCTGGTTTAAAGTAAAGTCGTAGGTACCAGCTCGCAACGGACGGGTATCTCCATCTTTCACCGCCAACCACTGCAACCAAAGTCTCAAGGCCAAGCTAGAGCGAATTACACCTGTGGATTCTAATTCTTGCCCAATTACCTGCATTGGCGTGCCTTCAGGGATAATTAGCCTGATTGGCGAGCTTGCAACGGTATTAGTCGGTGCGGCACTAGCCCATAGCCACCATAGGCTGCCTCCCCAAGCACCACCCACCATGGCTATAGGAAAGAGCAAGCCATAGAATAACCACTTAGATTTCTTCATCGGGATCGATTAGATGTTCTTCTACGTAGGGTTGAATGCGCTGAATTTCTTCTGGAGATAGCATTTCAGGATTACCGTTACTATCTAGTTTGGCAAAGAACATTAGCGGATCTAACGACGTAAAAACAGAATATTCTTGTTCCTCAAAGAAAAAGTGGGCTAGCTCTTGAAATTCTTCGCTGGCATCTTCTTCTTCCGCATCAATGGTAAAGATTTCATCTTCATCTAATTCGGGTAATTCACCTGAGGCGGTTAAGGTATAAGCAGTGCGTTGGAGCTTAAGATTTTGCTCAGATAAAACAGCCTGAGCTATTGAAAAAATCCGATCTAGCTCATCTTCCTCGATATCCAGCAGGAGTTCGTCTTCCTCGTCTTCACCTTCACCCCAAGCAAATATATACACAGCATGATCGACAGGCTTGAGCAAGAGGTAATCCTCCCCATCAACCTCTAGAGTGATTTCGACCTGGCAAGGTAGCGTCTTACCTGTTTCATCGTTCAAGTTTAGAATTGAGTCGTCCATATGTTGGGGTTGCAGTAGTACCAATATGAGTTTAGGTTGCACAAGCCAATAGCCAGGTTAAAGCTTTGAAACTTGGAATGACCTCGTTGATTTTAAAGATTATGACAGTTTTTGGATGTCAAAATATTGATTATTTGTAGTCAGGTTGACAAAATTCTGCGTTGCTCTAGCCACTGTTGCAAGATGATCGCTGCCGCTTTGCGATCGATTGTGGCTTTGTGCGATCGCGGTGAAATCCCCTGTGCCTGCATCATTTGCTCTGCTTCAAATGACGTTAACCTTTCATCTACGTATTCCAAAGTTAAATTTAATTGCTTGGCGGCGGCGTGGGCAAATTTTTGCACCTGACGCGCCTGATACCCCAATGAGCCGTCCATGTTATAGGGAAGCCCCACAACCAAGATTTCGACCTGGCGACTATCGACTAAGTCCTGAAGCTGCGCCAGATCTGCTTGCCAGTTTCGCCTCTCTATGGTGGTGATGCCATGCGCAATTAGCCCCATGCGATCGCACCCAGCCACACCGATGCGCTTACGTCCTACATCCAGCCCTAATGCCGCCACATTCATCATGCTCAACCCAGCAATTACACAAGAAGATTATAGGTCGGTAATTCGCTGCGCCATAAATGGCAACTAGACATAATATGCAGGAAGAAATACGATCGCTATCAATCCATAATTAAACGCCATAGTGATGCATCCGAGTTCGATCGGCACAGCCGCCCTAGAAGAAATTGCCGAACCCAGTGGTGTCGTGGAGTGGCAAAACCTCGATCGTGCTTTCAAGCAACAAATATCGCGATCGCTCCAATCGAACCACACGCCCAGCCATGTAATTTATCCTGCCACAGCAGAGCAACTCAGTGGCGCGATCGCGTTTGCCCACAAGCATAACCACCACGTTCTTGTATGCGGGGCGGGCAGTAAATTAGCCTGGGGCAATCCCACCGAGAACGTACAGTTGGTGGTAAGTACCCAGAGGCTGAATCGCCTGATCGAACATGCTCAAGGCGATCTGACAGTAACCGTGGAGGTAGGCATGCGGTTTGCGGATTTGCAGGCGACTTTAGCCAAATCTGGGCAGTTTTTAGCGATCGATCCCGCCTATGCCGATACAGCAACGATTGGCGGCATTGTGGCCACTGGTAATACTGGCTCCCTACGGCATCGTTACAACAGCGTGCGGGATATGTGCATTGGCATTTCGTTTGTGCGCTCCGATGGCGAACTGGTAAAGGCGGGTGGACGCGTAGTCAAAAATGTGGCAGGCTACGACCTGATGAAATTGCTGACGGGTTCCTACGGGACATTGGGCGCGATCGCGCAGGTAACTTTTCGCCTTTATCCCTTAGCGGCAGCATCTGCCACCGTAGTTCTGAGCGGTAATGCTACGGCAATTAGTCAAGTCAGAAGCGAAATTCTGATGTCATCTCTGACTCCAACCAGACTCGATCTGCTCTCTGGCAGTGTCGTGGATAAGTTGGGTATAAATTCAGATGGCGATCGCGGATTGGGGTTAGCAGCGCGCTTTGATAGTATTACCAAGAGTACGACGCAGCAAAGCGATCGCCTCGCCGAACTAGCCAAATCCTTAGATCTTAAAGTTACTAACATCGAAGACTCGGATCGTTTTTGGACTCAGTTGCAGGATTGCTTCTGGCAGGTAGGCGATGTGGATAAGACGATTATTTGTAAGCTAGGGGTGCTGCCCACTGAGGCTGGTAATATTCTGGAGGCAATTGCCGCTATGGCGACAAATCTACCGAATCTAACCATTTACGCTCAGATCCATGCTAGTAGCGGTCTGGGTGTGCTGCGCTGCAACTTTTCCACGCAGGTTGTACCTCAATCTGCGATTACGCTAATGGGCGAAATTAGGAATCTAGCCGAAAAGACTGGGGGGTTTCTATCGCTGCTTGAAGCGCCAAGCCCGATCTCACAAAAAGTAGATGTTTGGGGGTATACGGGTAATGCCCTAAGCGTTATGCAGGAATTGAAGCAGAAATTCGACCCGCAAAACATTTTGAATCCCGATCGCTTATTTCGGTCATCTAATCTAGGCTCTTAACAACTGCGTAAGTCCTGATATCGCGATCCAGAACTCGATCTACACAACCCTAGGATGAGTTGCAAAACAGCATCCTCAGGATTGCCATATCGATAAAATTAAGCTAATAATGATAATCGTTATCATAAATTTAGATGGTAGACCAAATCTGCAATGTCAAAAGAAACAATGCTCAGAAAGCTTAGCGATCGCATGTTCTTTCCTAGAGGTGCTGCTCTCCTCGCTGCTACAGCTAGCTTAGTTAGTTGCAGCCCTGCTCCTGAAAATACAACAACTGTTACAAGTACCCCTACCCCTGCTGACTCTCCTCTATCTCAAACCGTTCCCGTTGCAAACCGTCCACAGGTCGTTGCTACTAATTCAGTACTTTGCGGTTTAACCAAAGAAATTGCCGCCGACACCATTGACCTGAAGTGTTTGATCTCCCCAGGAACTGACCCGCATGTCTACGAACCTACGCCCGAAGATCGTAAAGCCATTGAAACATCGAAACTAATTCTCTACGGAGGCTACGATTTCGAGCCTAGCCTGATCAAGTTAATTAATGCTACATCTAACCCCGCTCCCAAAATTGCCGTGTATGAGCTAGCCGTACCTAAGCCCCAGCAGTTTGAATCAGATGGTCAAAAAGTTGCCGATCCGCACGTCTGGCATAATGCCAAAAATGGTATAGCGATCGTCAAGGTGATAAGTCAAAAACTCAGCGAATTACAGAGCGATCGCGCCAGTACCTACGCACAGAACACCACAAGAATTACTAACCAGCTCCAACAAATCGATACCTGGATCGAAGCTCAAGTCGAGACAATTCCTCCCACATCGCGCAAGCTGGTCACAACCCATGACGCTTTGAACTACTATTCCCAAGCCTACAATATTCCACTGGAAGGGGCACTGAGTAGCATTAGCACCCAAGAGCAGCCTACGCCGACAAGGATTAAAGAGCTAGTCAAGGTGATTAAGGAGGCCAATGTCCCAACCATCTTCGCCGAAGTAACAATAAACCCCAAATTGATTGCCACAGTGGCAAAAGAAGCAGGGGCCAAAGTCTCAGAACGAGAGCTATTTACGGATGGATTGGGTGAGAAGGGCACAGAAGGCGAAACCTATACTGGTATGTTAATTGCGAATACGCGCACAATTGTTGAGGGACTTGGTGGCAAGTACACCCCTTTTCAGACTAAAACTCCTTAACGAGAAATGCTTACACCTTATGAGTGTCCCAGGGCAAACGCCTACTCTTAACATATAGGAGAGGAAACAGAGCAGATCGTGTTGATATGAAAATCACTATACAGTATTATCCGCTTTGGCAACGGTAATCGTAAGTTTGGGCAAATGCCTGTGATATTACACGATCAAGTTTATTTGGGTGACTGTCGCGAAATTCTCAAGCAGATCCCCGAAAATTCTATTTCCACCTGTATTACCGATCCTCCTTACAACTATGAATTTATTGGGCATAAATGGGATGCCCGGGAAGTTGATAGAAGGCTAAGCAGGGTCAAGCACAGCAAAACAATGATTAAAAATATCCCCTATGGCAGTGGTTTGGCGGGGGGAGTGCGTAACGAAAGATGGTACCAGCGAGTCCGAGAGAATATTCTGGCCTATGAGCAATGGTGTCTGGAATGGGCAAAAGAAGTATTCCGCGTTTGCAAACCTGGTGCGATTGTGGCTGCATTCAACAGTACGCGCACAATGGCGCACGTTCAAGTTGCCTTAGAAGATGCAGGTTTCTATGCCCGTGATTGTATGGTCTATCGCCGTTCCAGTGGCATTCCCAAAGGTCTGAACTTTCAGGCTAAGTTACAACAAAAAGGAGCTTCTAACGATCGAGACTGGGAAGGATGGCATAGTTGCCTACGGAATGAATGGGAAGCAATTGTCATCGTCCAAAAACCTCTGATTGATAACTATGAGAACACGGTGATGCAATACGGTATTGGTCTGTTTCACACGATGAATAGCGATCGCTCATTTCAGTCTAATATCCTAGAGAATATCCCTAGAGACAAAAATGAAGATTTCAACATTCACTGCACCGTGAAACCCCTGGCGCTAATGGAGAAATTGGTCGATCTATTCGTACCGCCATCTAGCGAGCATATTGTGCTCGATCCTTTTGCTGGCTCTGGTACAACCCTCGTTGCAGCACAAAATTTAGGTCGCAGCTACATTGGCATTGAAATCGTGCCTGAATATTTGGAAATCTGCAAGCAGCGATTGAATATGCAATCTGATTAATTATTGCACTTTCAGAAATCCTGCCAAAGCAGATGTAATTGCTGGAGGCCAGCGGCGTATATTGGCTACCCAGTCGATATCTTTGTAGCGCGGATCGATACTTCCAACAGACACCCAATTACTCTTCGCTTCACCGCGCTTTCGATCTTGCCATAAAGCAGCAGTGAGAGCCGCACGCATATCGACAAAGTTAGGATATTTGCGTAAAAGAGCTCGCATCTTTTTCTCCGCTTCCTGCGTCTCTCCCACTTGATAAAGCGCTAGGGCATAATTACCGCTCGCAAAGGCAAAATCGGATGCTAGTTCCGTGGCTTTTTTATAGTCAGCGATCGCCCCTTGCCAATCACCGCTACCGCCTTTGGCACTGCCACGATTGTTGTAGGCTGCCGCATCGCTGGCATCTATTTCGAGCACATGGTTGTAGTCCGCGATCGCTTTATCCCATTGTTTCAAACCTTCCCAGGCAATACCGCGATTCAAATATGGCTCGGGAGCAGAAGGTGCTAGCTCGGTGGATTTGTCATAATCCGCGATCGCCTCCTCTAACTTGTTTTGACTAATACGGGCATTGCCGCGATTACTCCAGACCGCAGCGTTATCAGGAAACTGCTCGATCGTTTTTGTCCAGTAGGTTTCAGCGGTAGCAAAATCCCCTTTATTCGTAGCTGCAAAAGCCAGATCTGCTAGTTCATTGAGCTGCTGTTGCGTTTGGGTTTGAGCGGGCTCAGCCCATGCTGACAAAGGTGAGCTCAAAAAGAAGAAAATCGCGATCGCCAAAGTCAGAATTCCACGCAGCATAGGTTTGCAATATAGAGTTGGTCACAAAAGCTAACATTACCTTACAACTTTACCCATATATTCTCCCCAAACTTGGGCAGCAAGTCCGCTACTGCCACCCGTAGTCCCCTCATCATTGCCCAGCCATACCGCAGCCAGTAATCGCCTTTGCGGCAAAAAACCAATGAACCAGAGATCTCGTCCCGCATCAGTTGTACCAGTTTTACCAACAACTGTAGCTTGAGGAATTGCGGCTGCCCTGCCAGTGCCATATTCCACCGTGCCACGCATCAGATCTGCGATCGTATTAGCCACACCAGCATCCACAATTCGGCGCGGCTGTAAGTCCTTGTCTGCATCAAAAATAACCCGACAGGTACGAATATCCTTGCTATTCTTGCAATCGCGTCCATCCAGGACACGCCTGATCGCATGGGGTTGAGTGTAAATGCCTTCATTGGCGATCGCGCCGTAAGCCCCCACCATCTCCAACATCGTCACTTCATAACCACCAAGCACCAGGTTAGTCGATTCTTGCAACTTGGCTTTAATCCCAAAGCGCTTCGCCGTCTGAATCACATTTTTTAAGCCGGCGGCCTGAGCTACTCGCACTGCTACCACATTTTCCGAGAGCGCAAAACCTCGATACATATCGATATCCCCACTACCACCATTGTGGCAGCCAATCACACCACTCACAGGTGCACAGGAAAAGGTTGTAGATGGGGAAATACCTTGATTGATTGCTGCTGTATATGTAAATAGCTTAAAGGTAGAACCAGGTTGCCTTTGGGCCTGCGTAGCCCGATTGAACTGACTTTTCTTAAAATCCACACCACCAGTCATCGCTAAAATTGAGCCTTTACTAGCATCAAGCGTGACGATCGCCCCCTGACTAAAGTCAAATTCTTTGCCGCGTTCTGCTACGGCGCGTTTCAGGGAGGCATCCGAGACTTTTTGCATTTTCATATCCAGACTGGTCTCGACAATTAAATTGCCCTCTTTTGCCAGGTTATCGCCTAAAACCTCCTGCAACTCGTCAAATACATAACCATAAAAGTAGGGAGCAAGTGTCCCCTGAACTTTACTTTTAGCTTCTTCATTTAGCCGCAGCAGCGATCGCCTGGCTCGTTCTGCCTCTTCTTCCTTGACTAAACCCAGTTCTGCCATGCGGTTCAACACGCGATCGCGGTACTCAAGTGCCAGTTTCTTATTCTTAAAGGGATTAATCGCATTAGGCGCAGGCAAAACGCCAGCTAGGGTGGCTGCTTCTGAGAGATCTAATTCTGAGGCATCCTTATTGAAATATAGCTTGGCCGCATCCTGAAAACCATAGACGCCATTACCCAGATAGACCCGATTGAGATAGATCGTGAGTAGATCGTCTTTACTATAATTAAGCGTCAGCTTGATTGCGGCTACTGCCTCGCGCCACTTGCGACCAGCAGAATCTTCTGTACCCACATAGCTACGACCAAGCAGCAGGCGGGCTAGTTGTTGGGTAATCGTACTGGCACCCTCGCGGAGCTGGCCGCTTCTGACATTTGTGACGATTGCCCGCAGCACACCCAGCGGATCGACACCGATATTCCAGTAGTAGGAAGTATCCTCAGAAGCAATCACTGCCCTAGGCAGTAATGACCCAAATTCCGGCAGTTTTGTGAGTTCAGTATGCTTCTCCACGTCTGCAGGGCCAATTGAGGTAACGCCATCTCCAGCTAGTACCTCTACCGGCCCCTGATCGGTGACGGGTAGCGGTCTTACATCTGGGACTCGCTGAAACTCCAGAGCGATCGCCGCAATAAACAGAGCAGTTAAGCTAGCCAGGCCAATACCCGTATATTGCAACCCCCTAATGTACCAGGGAGGTGGATCGAGATAGCGCAATGTCGCGGCATCTTTGAGTTCCGAGGGGCCTAAGGAGATTATTGCTTTGTGGCGTAGGGGAGAAGATTTCAGGCGTTGTCTACCGCGAAAGATACCATTGGTAGAGTCTCGATCTCTGATGATAAAGCGGGCTTTGGCTTTGGTACTATCTCGGACTAACTCAGCATGAATCTGGCTCACCAAAGGAGTTTGCACCACAATGTCACATTTACTGCTGCTCCGACCAATAATGTAGCGATCAGCTACTAAATTATAAATCTCCGGTTTTTGACTATTAGTAAGACGTACCTCTAACTTAGGCACTCTTGCTCTTGATTTCAATAAACCTTTCCCCCGCAGTTTTGTTGCTACTGGCAAATTTTTCACCACTTGGGTGAGTTGCGTCAGTAAATTAGGCTTTTGTTTGGTCATTACTTTTAGATTATGCCCAACTTTATATCTTTAGACTTTTAGAAAATCATGTAGTCTAAGAACATTCTAAGTTTCCTAGAGTTCCTAAGGGCAGTATTGGTTCTAAAATTATGCTGTACTGCGATCGTGCATTTTCTGCTAATTTGGACTGAAGGGAAAAACGATTTTTCGGGAGAATTTTTTAGACATGACCTATATATTTCAACTTCTACTCGCAGCTTTTGTCCTGTTTTCATTTGTCATGGTAGTGGCAGTGCCCGTCGCATATGCTTCACCTAATAACTGGAACCAAACCAAGCCCCTCTTACTACTTGGGTCAATTATCTGGGCAGCCTTGGTAATTTTACTGGGCTTTTTGAATAGCTTAGTTGCTTAACTTTGTTGACAAAGAAACCAGATAACCTTACCAAAAAAACATATCAAAGGCTGTGATGAATGGGAGAGTAACTAGCCCATTCATCACTTTATGCCTTAGTAAGTGAACTTAACATGACAACCTTCGAAGGAAACTTTAACCGCACTGACGATCTAAAATTTGCGATCGTAATTGGCCGATTTAACGATCTAATTGTGACGCGCTTATTAGAAGGCTGTCAGGATGCTCTGCAACGGCATGGTATCAGTACTGCTGGAGATAATAGCCAGGTAGATTATGCTTGGGTGCCAGGTAGTTTTGAAGTGCCATTAGTTGCCCACCGGCTAGCACTTACAGGTCGCTATAACGCAATTATCTGTCTTGGTGCCGTGATCCGTGGTGATACACCTCACTTTGATTATGTCGCAGGTGAAGTGTCTAAGGGTATTGCTGCCGCATGTATGCAAACTGGCATCCCTATTATTTTTGGCATTATTACGACAGATACGATGCAGCAGGCATTAGAGCGTGCGGGCATTAAGAGTAATAAAGGCTGGGAATATGCCATGAATGCAATTGAAATGGCAAATCTGATGCGTCAGATTCAGGTGAGTGATCGCGGGGCAACTTTAAATCTTAAGGCCGATCTTGTTAATGCGATCGGTTCATCTAGTATCAGTCCTGGTTAGTTTTGACTAAAAAACTAAATTTGTAGTTGACAATACGATACAAGTTTGGCACTATAGTAAAGCACTAAATGCGGGTGTGGCTCAGTGGTAGAGCATCTCCTTGCCAAGGAGAATGTCGAGAGTTCGAATCTCTTCACCCGCTTACGTTAGAGAAAATCATTTCTATTCGTCCACCCAATTTAAACCCAAACTCATTTGGGTTTAAATGAACGTGAGTTCGACGGTAAGAAGGAAGCCATAAGAAAGGCTGGGCTTTAAGTTTAAAGTATTGAATTATAAGCAGTCCCAGCCATGGATAACAGTTTAGCCCGCAGTAAACGTCACCATGCTGTTGGCAAAGAGACTGGACAAACTAATCATATTGAAAGACTCAATAATACGTTTCGTCAACGTATTTCTCGACTAGTGCGACAGAGCCTATCCTTCTCTAAAAAGTTGGGCAATCACATTGGAGCCATTTGGTACTTCATTCATGACTACAATGCTCGTCTTGCAATGCTTTGACATGTTTCACTACTTCTGGATCACTACCATTATTCTGGCTCGCTAGTTCCTTCTAGTATAAAGCTTTGACTGGCAGGGAACTTCTTGAACCATAAATCAAGTACATCGTGTAGATGTTGAGCATATCTAAAATGTGCTCCTGTTCCGGTTCGAAGCTCTGCTTCATAAATGAATTTGTCGGCTGTTGTTAAATGTTCAAAGGGGAGTTGTGTGCCAAGCAACAGCCAGTAGATATAGCTGTAGTCATGATTAAGCATCAAGTTACGGGCAGTAGATATAGACTGCGCACCAATATCACTTAGACTTTGAAGTAGCTCGCGATCGCTAGAATACTCTTCTAAAGTTTCGGGAATTTGATCGAGTGCAGAATAAAACCCTTGTGGCACAAGCGGACAGTACTTCGATCCTGTTCTATGGCGGTTTAGATCTCGAATTTCTGCAAAAGCAACGGCACTCCAGCCAAAGCGGACTGATATTCTTTGCAAGCTATTACCTACCCAAGAGTATCGATTGTCGTGAAATTGAAGAGATTCTACGATGTCATTCTCCTGGATATCTGAAGGAGCTTGGATATCTAGGAATGCCTCACAAGGAGTTGCAATGGAGCCGTTTGGGTCTGATAAATGGGGAAGATTGAGTAAAGCAGCTTTGTCAACTAAGTCCTTAAACTCTTTCTGCAACCCTTGCACAATTGATGTTTTCTCAACCGCATGTTTGAGCATTCGGGAAGTTGATAGGCTTAACTCTTGTTTGATTTTTTCACCAAGCAGCTTTGGTTCTTTTAACGGACTCGAAAGTAGGTACTGACATAACTGTACCCATCCTCTTGCCGACATGCTCAGCATAATATTGGTGGCAGTGGCAATCGGCAAAAAGTATCGCGCTCGGTCAAATGCGTAGTTTCTCAGCATCCTGCCTAATTTTTTTCTCGAACTTTCAGAGTTTTCGGCTAATAGAGAAGATGGAATTTTAGTAACTTCTGGATTTTTTTGAGCGATCGCTTCCCAAAAACTTAGAGCAGTACTATAGCTCTCAAAAGCTCGATCCATGAGCTTACCCCACTCACCAATTTGTTCAGGAGGAATGCCTAAAATTTCTGGAGAAATTACACTGTCAGGTGAGATCTTAATGTACCGAGTAGAAGATTCTTGACCACCGGCAGTCGGACTCAGCGACCAAATGTAGTAGGCGAGCCAGATCGAGATGTCATCAATGAACATTGCGACAGGAACCATATCCAGGATTGACTGATGACCGTAGTCAACCATACGAAAAATCGAGTCGACAGAAGCATCTGGATTAGCAGGATCGATTTTGCTAATAATTGCTTCTAACCCCTCGTTGTTGCGAGAGTATCTAGCTCCAGTCGCAGCTAATAGCTCAGGAGTTAATGAAGGTCTTCCCGCAGCATCTGATGCCTGCGAAGGTCTGATCGCGACTTGTGTTACTTTCATTGCTTCTCCGTATACATTGACAATAATAGGGCAATTTAGTCGATCGCTTGTCTTTGCAAGCTTGATATCATTTTTAGTTCGTACTAACTGGCTCCCGAACTTACTTGCACAATTTTGGGACTAGAACCAATCCAAATGGGTAGGCCGATCCGTAACATTAACAGAATGCTATTTCCTCGATCCGGGTTTTGTTTTTTGGAATTACCGCGATCGCCCTATCTCGAACATTGCCGCAAGCAATGACCTAGTGCGAATGTACGTAGTAAATTGGAATAAACTTGGCATTGAGCATTATGATTGGCACCATACTCCGAGGACGCTATGCAATTATCAAACAGCTTGGCAGTGGTGGGTTTGGCGAAACTTACATAGCTGAAGATCGAGATCTACCTGGCTCTCCTAAATGCGTAGTGAAGCGATTGCAACCGCAGTCCGATGACCCATTTGTATTACAGACAGCAAAACGACTATTTGATACAGAAGCAGCCGTGCTGTATCAGTTGGGTAGCCATGACCAGATTCCTCGGTTGATGGCTCACTTCGAAGAAAATCAACAGTTTTACCTAGTCCAAGAATTTGTCGATGGTCGGGATTTAAGCCAGGAGTTGTTCCCAGGAGTGCGTTGGAGCGAAGCACAGGTACTGGCCTTCTTGCGCGACACCCTTAGGATTTTAGAGTTTGTACACCAGCAAAATGTAATTCATCGCGATATTAAGCCGGCAAATATCATTCGACGCTTCAGTGACAATAAATTAGCATTGATTGACTTTGGTGCAGTCAAAGAAATTCGCTCGTTGGTCACAACGATACAAGCGCAGTCAGGTAGTTCCGTCGCAATCGGGACACCAGGTTATATGCCTGGTGAGCAAGCCGTGGGCAAACCCCGCTTCAGTAGCGATATTTACGCTCTTGGTATGACGGCAATTCAAGCAGCGACAGGAGTGTCCCCAGAGCAACTGAAAGAAGATATAACCACAGGTGAGGTGTCGTGGCGATCGCACGCACAGGTGAGCGAAGCTACAGCTAAAATAATTGACAAGATGGTGCGATCTCATTTTCGCGATCGCTATCAGTCGGCCAGTGAGGTGCTGGCAGATCTAGGACAAAAAGTTGCAGAAACAGCAGTAGATAAGCCACAGCCTTTCAAATTAGTCCCCATTTTGGCAGGTCTGGGTATCATAGGTAGCGTGATTGGTGCGAGTCTTGTCGTACCTAAGTTTTGGACATCGCAACAAATCACTATCCAACCAACCTCAGTGGTTTCTGCTCCATCTCCCACGCCTTCAGTCACACATTCAGCCACGCCGACTCCTACACCTTCAGTCACTCCTACTCCCCCACCAAATGCTGCTAATACTGATGCCATCATCGATCAAGGTCAAAAATTATGGGATGAAAGAAAATATGCAGAATCATTAGCTGAGTTTGATAAGGCGATCACGATTAATGCGAATTACGATCGCGCCTGGAGTTGGCGCGCCTCGGCGCTTAATTCCCTCAAGCAGTATGAAGAGGCAAAAAATGCCGCTGACAAGGCGATTGAGTTGAACTCCAATAATGCCTATGCTTCCGCCAATCGTGGCTTTGCCCTTGAGAAATTAAAGCGTTACGAAGAAGCTCTAGCGGCATACGAACGAGCCACAGAGATTAATCCCAATCTCGACTTTGCTTGGAAAGGACGCAGCGCCCAGCTCAATTTTCTGGAGCGTTACAACGAAGCACTGGAGGCCGCCGATAAGGCAATTCAATTGAATCGGAATGATGCCTACTCCCATGCCAATCGCGGTTATGCGTTGGAAAAGCTGAACCGCAACAAAGAAGCCCTTGAGGCATATAAGCAAGCCATACAGATCTCCCCGAACGATGTCTTTCTGGTAGGTTATCGCAATAACTTAGAACAAAAACTGAAAACAGGAGGTTAACTATTAGCTATATCACGCAAAAATATCTAAGTTGCTTGCATGGAGATCGGCAATGTAAATGAGAACGTGCTGCCCTGCTCTGGCGTACTCTCAAACCAAATCTTACCGCCGTGATGGGTAATAATTTCTTTGCATATTGGCAAGCCTAAGCCAGTACCTTGAGGCTTCCCAGTGAGAATATCACCGACTTGTTTGAACTTCTCAAATACCTGCCAACAATCTTCTTGACTAATGCCAATACCAGTATCGCTAACGCTGACAATTATATGGCGGTACCCATCCTGCAAGGAATCGCTATTTTGCTTAACCGCACAGGTGACACTACCAGCTTCCGTAAATTTCAGGGCATTAGACAGCAAATTAGACATCACTTGCAAGAGGCGATCACGATCGCCCATGACTTTGGGTAAACGAGATTCCACCTCAGTACTTAAGGATAAACCCTTGTCGTGGAATTTCTGCTGATAAGTAGAGATCGATTGCTCGACCAACTCACCAATATCAAGCATCTGCATATTCCAAAGTACTTTATCGGCTTCTAAGTTTGTGATATCTAAAACATTTGTAATAATATCTGTGAGACGTTGACTCTCAGATGTAACAATACCTAAGTTTTCTTTAATTTGTTTGACCGATCGCTGGATTTTCTTATCCTCGACATCGCTAAGTGGAGCAGTAACATCATCAAATTTTTTGTCAATTACTTTGGTAAATCCCAGAATGGAAACAAGCGGAGTTTTTAGTTCATGGGAGATATTAGAAAGGAAATCAGTCTTCAGGCGATCGGCTTTCTGTAATTGATCGGACATTTGATTAAAAGACTGCGCAAGCACATGCAGTTCTTCGATGTTATTTACCTCTACATCCTGGTCGAGATCGCCATCCGCGATCGCTCTACTAGCATCACACAGGCGTAACAGCGGTCTGGCAATTCTATTCGCAGTGAAATTACCTATGGCGATCGCGATACCGAGTGAGAGCACGCAGAGCAGAAAGGTAGCACGAGTATTATTATCGATTTGCTGCGTGAAATCCGAGGCAGGCACAACCACTACAATCAGCCAGTCAATACCTTGTCCATCCTGAAAGGGAATTACTTGCCAGAGTAAGCGATCGCCACGAATTGAGAACTCAGAACTTTGTGCAACCTTGAGGTTGTTTAAATCGCCTACTTCTGCATTTAAATGACTGATCGTAGATCTGAGGAGATAGTTAGAACTATTTTTCGCATTAATGCGCTCTATTTCACCGTTTTGAATGTCATACGGTCGGCGGGGCGTGGAGTCAGCGATCAAATTTCCCGACCTCTCCAGGATAAAAACGCTTCCGCTCTTGCCAATCTTTAACTCTTGAAGAAATGCATCGATTTGTGCCAGCGATAGATCGACAGCGGTAACGCCAATTAACTTACCTGTTGCGGAATACAGAGGTAATCCCTTGGAAATAGCCAGCTTCTGCGAGCTGAAATAGACATAGATTGGACTCCATGCAGATTTACCTTCTTTAGCAGCAGCAATATACCAGGGACGTTGGCGGGGATCGTAATCGGGCTTTGAATTGATTAGTTGAGTGCGAGTGCCATTTTTATCCGTAGTATATGTGGAGAAATTCCTACCTGTTGCTTTGCCTGAAATGGTGATATCGATCCGCTGTTTATCTTGGCGCTCAGCACCAACAAATTCACCGGTTTCTGTGCCAAATTGGATATAAGATATCAGAGGGAATAATTGGATTTGATTCCAGAGATGGCGCTCTAAGCCTGCGGTATCTTCTAGTTTAATCTGGCCGAGCTGCACAGCCTTGGCATTAAATCGATTGATTAGTTCGGGTTTTTCCAGGTAATTGCTGAGGTACATTTTCACTTGTGTGCTGACTTGATTGCGCAGTTGCATCGCCAAGTCATTGACTGCTTGTTCCCCATTGCGCCAAGCCAGAAAACCAGTTAGCCCTACAGCTCCTACAATTTGCAGCACAAAAGGCACCACTAGAACTAAACGGAGTGGTACTTTTTTGGGCTTGATAGCAGATTGCAGTTTTTTCTGTAACAAGGCGGTATTGTTAATTTAAAATCTTTAAGATCGCATTCCCTGCTTTATCTTAATCTGGCTCAGGATATATAGCAATTGCACCTACGACGATATAGACCATTGCGCATAAGGATGGAGAACCACAGCCTTTAAGATGCGATCGCCTTGCCATAGTGGGAGAGATAGCCATAATTTTCCTGCCGCAATCCAGTTTTGACGTAGAGTAGCATTATCTACTTGGGGATTTGTCGATCGCAAACAAATAATATTCACAGTAGGCTCACACACTAGTTCGATTCGATCGGATTGTTCTACCCATGCCCGCAAAGCGGATGTCTGTTGCATAGAGCGATCGATTAACTGGGCGACCCCAGATGTGCCAAGAGATCGCAACGCGAGCCACAGCTTTAAACTATCGGTACGGCGCGTACCTTGCAGGTTAAGATTGCCAAAATTGAGGGAGTTATTGGCCATGTAGGGCAGGTGGGCATCAAAACCATCGATCAGGTGCTGTTTTTGTTTCACTAATAACATGGCACAGGTACGGGCTACCCACATCCACTTTTGCGGATTGAAAGTAATGGAATCTGCAAGCTCTGAACCTTTGAGTAAATGTCGCCATTGGGGGGAGAAAATTGCGGCACCACCGTAGGCAGCATCGATGTGAAACCAACAGCCGTATTGTTGGGCGATCGCTGCTACAGCAGGTAAATTATCCACTGCCCCCGTAATCGTCGTGCCAGCGATCGCACCGATAAAGAAAGGGATTCTGCCTTGGGCGATCGCGGTCTCTATACTAGCTTCTAGGGCTGTGATATCCATCTCGCCGCGTGCGTTAGTCGCAACCTTAATCAAGTTATCGCGCCCTAAACCGACCACATTCATGGCTTTATCAAAGGATGTGTGCGCAGCATCAGAGATTAGTGCCACCAGACGGCGATTACTGTTCTCTACACCTTGAAATATATATTGCGGTTGGTGATGATTGCGCGCCAGCAGTAAAGCTGTAATGTTGGCGAGGCTACCGCCAGCCGTGAGCGTACCAAAGCAGTCGCTGCCAAACCCAAATAACTGACCAAACCACTTGACCAACTGCGCTTCTAGCTGGGTAAATACCGGGGCTAGCTCTTCGCTGAGCATATTATTATTGAGCGCCGCAATCAAAGCATCAGCCCAGATCGTAATTGCCAACGGGACACTGTCCATGTGACCCATATAGCCAGGATTATGCAGGTTGAGCGCACGCGGCAAAATTTGCGATCGCACCTCCAGCAATAGATCTTGCCAATTCTCACCTGTCGCCCCAATATTTAAGTCTAGAGGCGAGGCATCTTTGACAAAAGCCTGCTCCTGGTTAGCAAGCACGCCATCCACAATTAAGTCCACAAAGGCGTAACCAAGTTGTCGCATTGCTTCTTGATTATGGCGATCGGGATGTAGAAATTGTTCATCTAAAAGCGTCTCTGGTATTTGATTGTTTGGCTGGCTGGGTGGCGGAATGGGCATTGACAATTCAGGTTAGAATCGGACATACAAGCATATCCTAACCTGCTGAGCTACTAAGCATTCATGGCCGTTTGCTTGGCAACGCGCATGGATTCCACAAATCGCTGGAACAGGTAATCGGCATCGTGGGGGCCAGGACTTGCTTCTGGGTGATATTGCACTGAGAAAATCGGCAAAGTTTTATGTTCTAGTCCCGCTACAGTGCGATCGTTGAGGTTAATGTGCGTTACCTGTGCTTCAGAATCAGCTAGGGATTCACCGTTTAGGGCAAAACCGTGATTCTGGCTGGTAATTTCTACACGTTGGTCGGAAGTGGGTAGTTGATTCTTGGCAGGTTGATTGAGGCCACGATGCCCAAACTTAAGTTTAAATGTATCGCCACCCATCGATAAACCCAGAATTTGATGCCCTAAGCAGATTCCGAATAGCGGTTTGTTAGCATTCAATAATGCCTTCGCTGTGGCAATCCCCTCTGTAACGGCAGCAGGATCGCCAGGGCCATTAGAAAGAAAAATGCCATCAGGATTGTACTCCAAAATTTTCTCAGCGGTAGTATCGCCTGGAACGACGATGACACGACAGCCATAGCTGACTAAGCGGCGTAGAATATTGCGCTTGATGCCAAAGTCAATCGCGACCACAGTCAAAGGCTCAGCCATTTCAAGCGGAGCTTCCATAAATTCCCATGCGGTTGGCGTTGGTTCCTGCCACTCGTAACTTGCTGGTGTCGTTACGACTTTAGCTAGGTTCAGCCCTTGCATCGATGGAGCGGCTTTAACCTGGCTTAAAAGTGACTGCGGATCGAGAATTTCGGTGGAAATGGCACCATTCATTGCACCAAGCGATCGAATCTTGCGCGTTAGTGCCCGCGTATCAATCCCAGCAATACCGATGATATCGTGAGCTTTTAAATAGTCGGGGAGGGATTGACGCGATCGCCAGTTGCTTGGGGTAAAGGTAATATTACGTGCGATCGCCCCTTTTACCTGGGGATGTGCCGATTCTTCATCTTCAGGATTGATCCCCGTATTGCCTAACTCTGGACAAGTGAAAGTAACGATTTGCCCGCGATAGCTAGGGTCGGTCAACACTTCCTGATAGCCGGTCATGCCAGTATTAAAGACAACTTCACCGATCGCCGTCCCCGTTGCACCAAAGGCATAGCCTTTATACGTACTACCATCTGCCAGCACGAGAATTGCAGGTTGCTTTGCCATAATTTTATTGACTTGTTTCACCGATCCTGAGCATTATATGGCAATCACGAGAATTACTGTGTCTCAAGGTACCGGATTCTTGCGTAAAGGTGAGTTAATTGGGTAGCGTCCTCGTTCTTTTTCAATAAATTTGCTCAAAGCATAAGCCATATCGCCTCGCGTCATCGGTTTTAAAGGGTTAATGCGATTGTCTGCACCTAAATTTACAAATCCTTCATTTAAAGCGGTCGCCAGGGCACGTCTCGACCACATGGGTAAGTCTTTAGCATCGGGATATGCTGAGAGAATTTCGTTAATTGTGGCATCGGGGAATTGGAACACACCATAGGCATTAGCAAAAATGGCAAATGCTTCAGCCCGATTCACTCTTTGGTTGGGGAAGAATCTTCCTTTCTCATAACCTTCCATGGTTCCGGTTCTCACTACAATCTCAATATCCTTCGCAGCCCAGTGGGAACTAGAGACATCGTTAAATTTAACCGGAGTTGTGACGGTGGGCTTGAGCCGTTCCAGATTAAAAGCCTTGACCAGGATAGTAGCAATTTCAGCACGGCTCATAATTGACTCCGCATGAAACTTACCATCAGAGTCATTAGTCATTAGTTTTGCAGCAACAACCTGGGCGATCGCACTATCTAAGGGTATGGGGTCAGCCGCCACAGTTGGATTTACAGTTGGGCCTGGCCCTGTCAAATACTGTTCGATCGAATCTTCGATCGCGAGAGGATCTGCTGCCATTGCTGGCAAACCTGCTAGCAAAAGTAAAAAAGGTAAAAGGGGTAAAAAGCTACTAAATCGACGCATGATATTTGATCTCTAAGGTTTGATTAGGGTAGCGATCGCACTTGATATAGGAATAATTAATTGAGTAATAAGCGTACTAACTAAATTAGCAAATGCAAGTGACGCTAATCGCAATAAAAAGTTCTGGCATTGTGTTTAGTCACAGTTTATTAACCAGTAATCTGTAAAACATCTAGATTCTGCCAGTCTTTGATTAGAATGAGGTCTATTCAGTAGAAGCGGGATTTTAGCTGTTATGAGTCCATTGATAATTGGGGCATTTGTGGTTTCGGTCTTACTGCTGTTTGGCTTGTTCAGCATGATCAAAACCACATTCAAGACTGCATTTCTGATTGCACTGGTTGTATTTGGTCTGCAAGTATTTACGGGTATTGGGCCAGAACAAATCTTTCAGCAAGTACTTAAGTTTTTTAGTGGTATTGGCGACTGGCTCAGCCGATGGGGCGGAAGTTATAAACCCCCTGCCGATTTTAGAGATAAGCAGTCATTGCTAGATTGGCTACTCTTTGCCTGCTTGAGTTTCTATCCATAAAGGTAGATTCCGATCGCCAAGCGGAATCTAGAGGAACATGGCTAAATCTGTCTAGTCTATGTATATATCCTCACAAGAAATCGACAGGTAACTAATATGAAATCTTTGATTAAATATGCACTACCTTGTGCATTTGCCTTCACATTTGCTGCTCTCCTTGCTTTGCCAGCCAAAGCCGATGATACGAAAACTCCCAGTAGTTATATAGGCGCAGGAGTCTCTCTAGGAGGAATTAACAGCGATACTCCCTCTAGCTTGGGTGGTAATATTACGGGTCGCTATAAATTTGAAGAATCTCCCGTTTCTTTCCGCACTTCAGTACTATTAGGAAATGGTGGCACCTCGATCGTTCCAACTTTTTCTTACGACGTTCCTTTAGGTAATCGTACTAATGTTTACCTTGGCGCAGGCGCATCCGTCGTCCCCAACAATAGTAATTCACTCACAGGCGATCGCAATGCTTTTGCCGTCCAGCCAGGGATAGAAGTGAGCCTGGATAAGAATTTATTGCTCTACAGCAATGCCGTCGTAGCAATCAATGGCTTCTCCGATGGCAGAACCGCCACTTCCGTCCAAGGTGGTATCGGTTACCAGTTCTAAATTCCAAAGTCAAATCCTAATCATCGACTAGTTTCGATATTATCATGAGCAGAATGCTAGTAGTATTCTGCTCATCTTTTTCATAAGAAGTAAGCGTTAGCAAAGGTTATCCACCAATAATTTTGGGTTTCTGCTTAGATAGGCAAAATAGAATCGGGATTAGACACTATAGCTATTGCGAATCCGCTGCACGATCGCAGATGTAGAAGTGGGTATCTCAACTTGAATCAACTCGATCCTACCGCCATATGCTAATACCGTCGGAGCTTCTGGGAGAGTCTCTGGTGTGTAGTCACCACCTTTGACATAGATGTCGGGAGCGATCGCTGCAATCGTGGCGATCGCCGTTGGTTCGCTAAAAATTACTACGGCATCAACGGGCTTAAGTGCTGCAATCACCTCAGCTCTCTGTGCTTCAGGTACGATCGGACGTCGATCTCCTTTGAGCTGGCGGACAGAGCGATCGCTATTTAGCCCCACTACCAACGTTTTACCCAATTGCTTCGCAGCGGTAAGATAGCGCACATGCCCCACATGAAGAAGATCAAAGCAACCATTTGTAAAGACAAGCGGATGCCAAGATGCAGGCGACTGCCGGATCAAATCCTGTAATACCTCTATGCTGAAAACATTACACATAAATCATCTCAAACTATTAGTCCATCAACTGAAAGTTGATGGTTATACGAAGCTAGGAAGTTTTTGGGGTGTATTTTTTGAGGGTTTCAACCCATCAAAAAATTCTTGACAGAACACTAGAACTCACGATAACTGATTGGATTGCCTTTCCCACAACTTGGTAGATGTGGAAATGAGCCAAGTATGCCGCGATCGCTTTTGCTCCCGTTTGTTAAGATTCCAAAGAAAGTTTAGACTATAAGGTTAGTAGGTTAAGCCACAACGCAAGGACTTTTAGCATGGATCCAAAAGCAAATGAGGAAAAACGCTGGACTATTAACGATCTAGAGCGATTACCCGACAATGCATGGCTGAGCTACGAGATCATTGATGGGGAACTATTTATAACCAAATCACCTCACCTAAGACATCAGCGCGCTTGCGGCAAGATATTACGCCCACTTGACGACTGGTCTGAGCCAAATGGTATCGGTGAGGCATTTTTGAATCCAGAAATTATCTTTTCCGATGCCGACATGGTAATTCCTGATGTGATCTGGATCAGCAACGATCGCCTGGCAGAAGTGCTTGATGATTCGGGACATTTAACAGGGGCTCCAGAGCTGGTAATTGAAGTTTTATCACCCGGTAGAGATAACGAACGCCGCGATAAAGAGGCCAAGCTCATGCTGTATAACAAACAGGGCGTGCAGGAGTATTGGATTGCACAGTGGGAACTCCAGCAGGTTGAAGTTTATCGTCGCGTCGGTCAAGACTTGGAATTAATTGAGACGCTAAAAGATGACGATGAGCTAAGTTCACCTTTGATGCCGGGCTTTAGTTGTGCAGTGACGCATTTCTTTAATTAATGCTTCCTCATAGTGGTTACCATTGGCGGGGTGGCGCGGGTCGTTTTTTTGAAGGTTGGTATTATCGACTCACCTTGCCCCAGATCGCGCAATCGTTTGCCTTTATGTATGCGATCGACGATCCCCAGGGTGGCTCGGCTTGCAGTGGGGGATCGGTACAGGTTTTAGGCATTGACGATCGCCATATCTGGCGTACGCTCCCCCATACACAGGACTTTCGCGCCAGCCGCGAGCGCCTGATGCTGGAACATTGGGGGCGATCAGGACAGGGCTATAGTGCTAGCGATCGCCACAACAAAGGTACGATCTTCGATCCTGTCAGATTGATATCATGCCAGTGGGACTACCAAATCGAACCCATCTATACCTGGGGCAATGCAGGGCGGGAGATCCCCACCATGGGCAATCTCTCCTATTTGTCTGTCTTCGAGCCAGGTTGGCAGATCCTGATGGCACATGGTCTTGCTAGTGGGGCAATTGTTTGGGGCGATCGGGTATATGAGTTCGATCGCGTACCAGCCTACTGTGAAAAGAATTGGGGCCGATCCTTCCCCCAGCAATGGTTCTGGCTGCAATGCAATGCTTTTAGCGCATATCCAGATTTGAGTATTACCGTAGCAGGCGGTATCCGTGAATTTCTGGGCGTGCAAACCAGTGTGGCGATGGTAGGTATCCATTACCAGGGCAGGTTATATAGTTTCATGCCCGAAAATAGCGATATTTACTGCACCATTTCGCCTTGGGGATCGTGGCAAATCGAGGCAAGCCGTCTAGTTGATGGTCAATTACAGCATGTTTGCATTAAGGCTAAAAGCGATCGCGATGGTACGCTGATTATGGTACCAAGGGCATCGGGCTTAGAATTCTGTTGCCGCGATACAACTAGAGGCTACATGGAATTTAAACTCAACGCAGACGTAAAGATCGATACATCCAGCCATCTAGCAGGTTTAGAGGTGGGCGGTAAGTTCTGGAATCGACCCTGGCAATTTAAATCTGCCAAACTTTAATTGCCCACCACAAGCTGAGTGTTAGCGAAACATACTGCTTACTGAAGTATCCTCGTGTACCCGCCAGATCGTCTCTCCAATCAAATTGGCCACAGACAGTACTCTTAGTTGCGGGAAATACGAGTCTTGCGGCACGGGGATAGTATTAGTTACAATCACCTCTTCAAAGAACCCACTGGAGAGCCGCTCGATCGCCGGTGGTGAAAATACAGCATGGGTAGCACAGGCATAAACTTGGCGCGCGCCTTCTTGGCGCAGGAGTTTTGCCGCCTCATAAATAGTGCCAGCAGTATCGATCATGTCATCGACTAATACAGCGGTTTTACCAGCAACATCACCAATTACATTCATCACTTCTGCCACATTATGGCTCTGACGACGCTTATCGATGATCGCTAAAGGAGCATCATTGAGTTTTTTAGCAAAAGCACGCGCGCGCGCTACACCACCCACATCGGGCGAGACAACTACTAGATCTTCTAGTTGTTTTTCTAGCAGGTAGCCAAATAGGACGGGTGAGCCATAGACATGATCGCAAGGAATATCAAAGTATCCCTGGATTTGGGCTGAATGCAGATCCATCGCGATCACTCGCTGCGCGCCAGACTGCAAAATCAGATTAGCGACAAGTTTAGCCGTAATTGACTCGCGACCGGCTGTTTTGCGATCAGCACGAGCATAGCCATAGTAGGGTAGGACAGCCGTAATCTGACGCGCTGAGGCACGACGGCAGGCGTCGATCATAATTAATAATTCAGTTAAATGATCGTTAACTGGTCTGCATGTAGGTTGAATCAGGTAAACATCGCAGCCCCGGATAGACTCCTGTACCTGAATATAGATCTCCCCATCCGCAAAACTCTTGCGCACCATCGGGCCTAGCCCCATGCCCAAGTATCTAGCAACTTCTTGAGCTAATGGAACATTAGCAGAACCGGCAAATAGCCTTAGCTTATCTTCGCTACCGTTAGTAGATAGCAAACTATATCTATGCTTTGTAGTTGTTAAGTAGGTCACCGCTGTTATTCAAAGCTTATGGTTGGACTTATGGTTGGCACACTACAAATCCTGACAAGATCACATATTAGACTATGGCGATTCCAATCAATCTTAAAAATATATTCTATTTAGTTGTTATTTGGTCTGCGACGCTGCAAAAAGTCAGGTATGTCAAGCCCAGTCTTATTAGGTTTAGGCTCAACCTGAGGGACTGCCTGTGCCGGAGTTATCCCAGCGACTTTGACAGGTTGCTGCCTCTTAATTTGTGGCGCAGAATTAACAGCTTTATGGGCAAACCCTGTCGCAATTACTGTGATCCTGATTTCACCATCCATTTTATCGTCTATTACGGCACCAAAGATAATGTTGGCATTGGGATCGACAACTTCATATATGGTTTCAGCCGCCGCATTAACTTCGTGCAGTGTGAGGTCGCTGCCGCCAGTAATGTTGAATACTACGCCATTAGCTCCCTCAATTGAGGCTTCTAGCAATGGTGATGATATGGCTGTCATCGCCGCTTCGCGCGCGCGCGACTTGCCCGAACCTACACCTATACCCATTAAAGCTGACCCGGCATCGGCCATGATGGCGCGGATATCAGCAAAATCAACGTTGACTAGACCAGGAATAGTAATAATGTCTGATATACCCTGTACGCCCTGGCGCAAGACATCATCAGCGATGCGAAACGCCTCCTGTACAGGAGTGTGCTCTGGTACTACGGACAGGAGCTTGTCATTGGGGATCACAATCAATGTATCTACCCGGCTCTGTAGCGATGCTATACCCTCTTCAGCCTGATGAATTCTGCGTTTACCCTCAAATGTAAAGGGCTTGGTAACTACACCCACCGTTAAAGCACCAGCTTCTTTAGCGACCTCAGCAATAATCGGTGCGGCACCCGTTCCTGTGCCACCGCCCATACCTGCGGTGATAAATACCAAATCTGCCCCTTCAATTGCCTGGGCAATCTCGTCGCGTGATTCTTCGGCAGCTTTTTGCCCGATCGCTGGATTACCACCCGCACCTAGACCTTTGGTTAACTTTTGCCCCATCTGAAAGCGCTTGATCGCAGCAGACTGTAGTAAGGATTGGGCATCAGTGTTTACTGCCCAAAACTCGACGCCTGCCACTTCACTGGCGATCATCCGATTGACAGCGTTACCGCCACCACCGCCTACACCGATGACTTTGATTTTAGCTATGCTTCCTAACATGATATTGCTCATTTCAGGATCTACTCCTAATTGTGGCTTCATGCTGTTATTTCGGGAGTGCCCCAAATGTATTCCACTATGGTTCATGTTCTCATATGTTTCGTTAATCATTGGTAGATCCGACGGATCTAAATCGCCAGAGCTATTGGAGGCTAACTCTGACCAGCTATTTCTGGGTATCATTGAGACTGCCAGCGAAAGGTACACGGGATCATCTGTTAAGGTGATGTGCTGATGGGAAAATTATGTTTCGCAAAATATAATTTTCACTTAGTATAAGACTATATACCGCGAAACAGAAGGAATTTAATCTACTGTTTCGTTTCTGGCAGATGCAACCTCGTTGGCGACTTCATTTCCAAGATCGGCGAAAGCGCATTAGTTAAGTCTATGTATGCAAATGACTGAGATTTTAGCTTCTGCGGTAGTGGCCTCAATCTTTCTAATGTCTCCAATTGCTTGGCAAATTCGGTACTAGAATAAAGTCCACAGTGAACTTTTCCCAATTCGGTTTTGAGGATAAGGTTATTCTCATCTCGCCAATCAACTTGCGATATTTTGACGCGTCTTTGGCTAATCTGACGATAGGCGCTTGGCCAAAGTGGCAATACCCGCTTGCTAAGTCCTAAAACCGTCAATTCCGGTTTCTTCACGTTTGTGGGATAGCTTTTGAGGGGCATCCATGCGGCATCAGCATCTACGAGCCCCATCTGTCCATCAATCTCTGCTTTGGCGACGGGATCTCGCTCTTGCACCTGAATAGTTAGCCTGGCCGGAAAAAGTGTGCGCATCACAACAACGCTACGCACAGGTGCAGTGGCTTCCAGCTTGGCGGCGATCGCACCCGGCTGCACCTGAAAGATCGATTGGGGATAGGAAACGGGCACGAGCTTTTGCAACGCCTCTCGTGTAAGCAGGCGATTCCCTTCAATATCAACCTGATCGGCGCTACGCAAGATCCAATCGGGCAAGGTCGCCACCCATAACATACCGCCAGTTAAGCCGCTGATGAATAGAAACTGCCAGATGTGCTGAAAAAATTTAACGCGGAGCTTCTGCCTGATTTGCTTGCGGCGCTCAGTAAAATCCGTTATAGAAATCGGATCGGAGGTCGTTGCCATTGCCTTGTCTCGATCTTGATCTTGATCTTTAAATTGCACTTGAAACTTCACTGCGGGCACTAATGAGCACTATTAAAGCACTATAAATCTATAGAAGGACTGCTATGAAATTCCCGCTCTAGCCTCGCCACGATCTCATCTCTGTCAGTGAGTTCAGCCGTCGGTGATGCTGGATTAACCGGGAAACGATTGCGATGCCCCACAGTTACAGGATGTACAGGTCGGCTCAGCAACTTGAGCGCGCGTCGAAACAACATTACCGAGCTTAGGATCAAAAAGGCTAAAACCAAGACGTAGATTACTGCGGTAGCCATAATACAAAGATGAGCGATATTGGTAACACAATAGAGGAGAAAGCCTGAATTTTCAACCAAGAATTACGGTGTGGTTAGCAAATGTCATTAATTGCCAGCCACTATATAATTGATTTTTACTAACAATTTTACTGGAGATTGCAAGACCATGCTCGAACAGGGAACGATTAGTATCCACACTGAGAATATCTTTCCCATCATCAAGAAGGCGCTTTACTCAGAGCGAGATATCTTCTTTAGGGAATTAATTTCTAATGGCGTAGACGCAATCAGCAAGCTCAAAATGGTGTCTTATGCTGGTGAGACTAGTGGAGAACTGCCTGAACCAGAAATCAGTGTCACAGTCGATAAAGACAGTAAAACAATCACGGTAACTGATAATGGCATCGGCATGACCGCTGATGAGGTCAAGAAATACATAAATCAGGTAGCTTTTTCTAGCGCTGAGGAATTCATTCAGAAATATACGGGTACGGCCAGCGATCAACAAATCATCGGTCATTTTGGTCTGGGATTTTATTCGGCATTTATGGTGTCAAGCCGAGTAGAAATTGAGACCTTGTCCTATCAGTCGGGAGCGCAAGCTGTCCATTGGTCCTGCGATGGTACAACCGCATTTACGCTTGATGATGGCGATCGCACCACAGTCGGTACTACGATTAAGCTGACAATTCAAGAGGATGCGGAAGAATTTCTCGATCTAGCCGAAGCTAAGCGGATCGTCCGTAAATATTGTGATTTCATTCCCGTGCCCATTAAGCTAAATGATGAGGTTACAAACAAGCAAAAAGCTTTATGGAGTCAGTCTCCTAGCTCTTTGAGTAAAGATGACTATCTGGAATTTTATCGCTATTTATATCCCTTCCAGGAAGATCCGCTATTTTGGGTGCATTTGAATACGGACTATCCGTTTATCATCAAAGGCATTCTCTACTTTCCTAAGATCAAGGCGGATATCGATCCTAACAAAGGACAAATCAAGTTGTTCTGTAATCAGGTATTTGTCAGCGATAACTGTGAGGAAGTGATCCCCAGGTTTTTGCTGCCTCTGCGTGGAGCGATCGATAGTACTGATATTCCCCTAAATGTATCGCGCAGCTTCTTGCAGGGCGATCGCAAGGTACGCAAAATTCAAGACTACATCGCGAAAAAGGTCGGGGATCATCTCACCCACCTCTATACAGACTCCCGCGAAGAATTTTTGCGTTGCTGGCAGGACATTAGCCTATTCATGAAATTTGGCTCCATGAATAGCGATAAGTTTTATCAACAGGTTAAAGAGATCCTGGTCTACCCCACCACCTATGTTGATGACAGCCAGACAAGTGAGTTCGGCAATTACACTACGCTGCAAACCTATCTGGAGCGCAATAAGGAAAAACACGAGAATCGCGTCTTCTATACCTCCGATCCGGCAACACAGTCTACCTATGTAGAACTACACAAGGGACAGGGTCTAGAGGTAATCACGCTGGACTCGTTTATTGATAGCCACTACATTCACTTCTTGGAGCGGGAATTCCCGGATGTAAAATTTGCGCGGGTTGATGCGGAGATTGACGATCGCCTGATTAGTGAGGAATCAAAGACAGAAATTGTCGATCCCAAGACAAATAAGACCAAGAGCGACCATCTGCAAGAGATATTCCGCCGTGCGCTCAATAAACCCACCTTGGTAATTCGCACGGAAGTATTAAAGGGGAACGATGCCGATACGGCTCCGCCTGCGATGATCTTGCTGCCTGAAACTGCACGACGAATGCAGGAAATGTCGGCACTCATGCAGCAAACTGGAGTCTCTTTCCCAGAAGAGCATATTCTACTGATTAACACGGCGCACCCATTGATGCAGAACCTGCTCAATCTCGATCAGAGCGCGATCTTAACGGCATCGGGGCAACCTTCAGAATCAAGCGAAACAGCGAACCTGATTTGCAATCATGTCTATGATTTAGCGCTGATGGCGCAAAAGAGCTTTGATGCGAATAGCATGAAGACTTTTCTGGAGCGCTCCAACAAGCTACTGACAAAGCTGACTGGGAAAATCTAGTTAGGTAATTCTCGAATCAACTCCATAAATATCTTATATTCCCCTTTCCCTAAACCTGGAGAGGGGATTTTATATAATGAGAATTAATAGGTTAGCTATCGATTCTCTAAGATAATTGATCTGAAATTTTTGGAAAGAGAAATTGCGACGCATTTTGTGAGAAGAAGTTCCCTACAGCGATCGCATCTTTAGAGGATGTTAACCTACAATACTGAGATATACCCCATTTAATTCGCTATTTCAGTGAACCCATCTATGATTCAAGTAACTGAAAAGACTCTGTATGAGCAGGACTTTGCCCTGTGGCTGCAAACGACGATCGCACGTTTACAGGTTGGAGATCTTCACAATCTCGATACCGTGCATTTGATTGAGGAGTTAGAAGGTTTGGCAGGAAAAGATCGGCAGGAGCTAGAAAGTAGATTAGAAGTGCTATTGGCTCACATTCTCAAGCGCGTATATGTTAATAGCTCCTATGATAATCATGGTTGGGAAAACACAATTATTGAACAGCGCCGTCGTCTAAGCCGAAAACTTCAACAATCTCCAAGTTTGCGGCATTACTTTGCCGATGTATTTGACGATTGTTTTAGTTACGCCCTGTCGCAAGTTCGCCGAGACTACCCTAAAGTCCAGTTCCCCGATCGCTGGCAATTTAGCCTTGATATTGACGAAATCCTATCTGAACAGGTTTGGTAATGTCAGAATGTTTAGATAGGTTATCGATCGAGATTAATGCAAGCCGAAACTCTAGAACTGCTGGAATGGCAGAGACTATGTCAGCATCTAGCTAATTTTGCCGCCACTAAACTGGGGGCATTGGCTGCTTGCGATCTTGATATCCCGACCGCGCGCGATCGCAGTTTGGAACTCCTCAGCCAAACTAAAGAAATTTGTCACCTGGAGTCCAAGTTGCCAGGAGGTGTATCTCTAGAGGGAATTCACGATATTGCCAACGCGATCTTAAGGGCGCAAAAGCAGGGGATTTTGTCACCAGAAGAACTTTGGCAAATCGCAACTACTCTGGCGGGAGCGAGAAATCTGCGCCGCAGTCTCGACAGCGTTGATGGCTGTCCCTACTTACAATCCCTGGTAAGCGATCTACGTACTTATCCCGAAATCGAACAGGAGATCTACCGTTGTATTGATGAGGGCGGAACGGTTTTAGATCGCGCTTCGGAGCATCTCGGTCATCTGCGTGCAGGACTGCGGCAGGTGCGCGATCGCATATTCAATACTCTGCAAGGAATTATGCAGCGCCGCCACAATGCCTTGCAGGAAAATATCATCACGCAACGCGGCGATCGCTACGTCCTGGCCGTCAAAGCCCCGCAAAAAGATCAAATTCCTGGTATCGTGCACGATGCCTCTAGTACGGGCATGACCGTATTTGTCGAACCCCATGCGATTGTGCCTGACAATAACAAGCTGAGGCAACTGGCGCGGCAAGAGCAAGCAGAGATTGAAATTATTCTGCGACGGCTGAGCGAGCAGGTCGCATCTGTAGCTGAGGACTTGTATAGATTATTAGCGATCGTCACCGAGATCGACCTGGCGATCGCCCGCGCCCGCTATGCCTACTGGCTGGGTGCCAATCCCCCCTCATTTGTTGAAGGCAGTATTACGCTGCGCCAACTCCGCCATCCTTTACTAGTTTGGCAGCAGCAACACGAGCAGGGTCATGCCGTCGTGCCAGTTGACGTGCTGATCGCTCCCGAAATTCGCGTCGTCGTGATTACGGGGCCAAATACGGGAGGGAAAACAGCAACCTTAAAAACCTTTGGCCTCGCCGCCTTAATGGCGAAGGTGGGCATGTTCGTCCCGGCGCGGGAGCCAGTGGAACTGCCCTGGTTCGATACGGTACTGGCAGATATTGGCGACGAACAGTCACTGCAACAAAACCTATCCACCTTTTCTGGACATATTCGGCGGATTGGCAGGGTGCTGGATGCAGCATCGCCTCAGTCGTTGGTACTTCTGGATGAGGTCGGTGCTGGGACAGATCCCACCGAAGGCAGTGCGATCGCCACCGCATTACTGGAGCATCTGGCCAACCATACGCGCCTGACGATTGCTACCACCCATTTCGGCGAGTTAAAAGCGCTGAAATATCAGGACGCTAAGTTTGAAAATGCCTCCGTGGAGTTTGATGATGTGCAACTAGCTCCTACCTATCGGCTGCAATGGGGTATTCCTGGCAGATCGAATGCGATCGCGATCGCCCGCCGACTTGGCCTTAGCGAAATAATTTTAGAATCAGCGCAAACCCATCTGGGGCTAGACTCAGCCGAGATCGAGACCGTAATTGCCGAGCTAGAAGCACAGCGACGGCAGCAGATTCACAAAACTGAGGCAGCGGCCGAATTACTCCAGTCAACGCAAAAGTTATACCAAGAAATTTGTGAAAAGTCGGCGTTATTGCGATCGCAATATCAAGAACTGCGCGCCACCCAAGAGCGGGAGGTGACAGTGGCGATCCAGCAGGCCAAAAAAGAAATTGCCAGAGTGATCCGCAAATTACAGGCGGGCGACCAATCGGCGCAGTCTGCCCAGCATGCCGAGCACCGCATGGATGAGTTGAGCAAGCGACATCTGCCATCGCAGCAAGCAAAGCCCCAAATTCCCGTAACGCAATATTCGCCACAAGTGGGCGATCGCATTCGCCTTGTCAAACTTGACCAAAAAGCGCAAGTGCTGTCTTTACCAAATGGGGCAGGCGATCTATCCGTGCGTCTGGGGCAGTTGAAGATGACCGTGAATCTACAAGATATTGAGCTGGTATCTCGATAAATTCGAGGGCAGAGGGCAGACACATAGCGTACGGCTAAAAGTATTTCATATATAAGCGAAACTGCGATCGGAAGCGATCGCTCAATTCTTATACTTCTACCTCGACTTCTAACATCTCTGGCACTTTTTCAATCTCAACATGTTTAGGATCTGGAGTTTCTCCTAATTCAGCCTCGCTATCCCAAAATGGCAAATCGCATCGATCCTGAATCACGCTGAGGTCAAACCAGAAAGTCGTACCCACACCGATTTCACTTTTGATGTGTATGCTGCTGTGGTGCTTCTCAATAATATTGCGCACAATTGATAGCCCCAAACCAGTCCCCTCTAAGGTGTGTACGCGGTTTTCCACACGAAAGAAGCGATCAAAGATCCGCTTTTGATCCTCAGGATCGATACCAACCCCCGTATCAGAAACCTCAATCCGGACTCGATTTACAGATCTATGGGGGGTAGTAGCATTTTGATCCTGCCATTCGTAGGCGCGAATCACGACACTGCCCCCAGAGTTAGTAAATTTCAGGGCGTTACCGACCAAATTGGCTAGCACTTGCAGGAGCAGATCGTAGTTACCCCATACCCTGGCAATGTTCTCAGCTATGTCCTTGCGTAATTCAACACCCTTATCACGCGCGTTAAGTTGGTATGTGCGTAGGGTTTGCTCGATGGTTTGGTGGAGATCGACAGCATCGAACTGATATTGCTTACCTGACTCTAAACGGGATAAATCCAGCACATCATTGACCAGCCGAGTCAGGCGATCGGTTTCGCGATTAGCAGTATCGAGAAATTCACGTTTTTGATCTTCAGTAAGCTCATCCCCATACTCATACAGGGTTTCAATAAAGGACTTGATATTGAATAAAGGTGTGCGTAGCTCATGGCTGACATTGCTGATAAAGCGACCTTGAGCCGCATTTAGCTCCACCTCTCTGGTGATATCCTGTACGGTCATCGCAATGCCTCTAACTGTATTGCCGACACCCATGACCGTATCAAGCCAAATACGCAGAGAATGATAAAGGCCACCTTCGCTCAGATCGCCTGTGTCCATCATGACGCGAAACTCTCCACCTTCCCTTTCGCCTGCTGCAATTTCGTGTAAGGGACGAGAAATCTCAGCTACCAGTGGCGCAGGCAGTAAGTGCAGAATATTCATGCCGATCGCTTTATCGCGATCCCATCCCAAAATGCCGATCGCAGCGGGGTTGGCCAGCACAACTTTCATGTCGGCATCTAACAAAAGCGCACCATCAGCGATCGTGGATACCAAGGTTTCTAGCTTTGCCTTCTCCGCTGTCAGTTCTTCAATGTTCTGCTCCTCATAGCTTTCCAGTCGCTTTGCCATATCATTAAAGCTTCTGATTAGCTCTCCTAGCTCCCCACCAAACGGTAGGTCAATTCTTTGCTTGAAGTTACCCCCAGCAATGCTTTGCACACCGACAACGAGCTCTTTAATCGGCTTTGTGATCGTAACGGCATTAGAAGCAGCCCCTAAAATTACCATGGCCCAGATCGAGACAAAAACAGCCGTAGTTACATCCAGAGTCAGGTTTGAGGAAACTACAGCTTTAGGATTGGGGTTAATACCGATCGCCAAAATCCCCAGCGACTTGCCTGCATGACTAAGATTAACGAACACATCCGTTACCTCACCTTCAGGCGTGACATGCTGACGCACCAAAGGACGTCCAGGCTTATTAGTTGTAGCATCCTTGGGGACTTGAATGCGCCGCCTAATAGTTAGAGAGTTCTTCACCTCACTAGAGGAAAACGGGATGCCGTAGTAAATTTCGCCATCGTTATCGGCGTAGAGAATATAGCGAATACTGGAACTGCTATCGTAAAAATTCTTAGAGAGGCGAGCTACCTCCGACAGATTGTCCTCAGCTACCAGGTGCGCCACATTGTCGGCGAGTAACAAACCTAGATCTCGCCCAAACCTGGTATCACTGAGACGCGCATCAGTCTGAATATCATTGACTGCCCAAAACGTCACTCCGCTCATAAGTAAGGACACCAGCAGAGTAACCACAGCCATTAGTTTGGTCTGGAGGGTGACCTCTAACCACCAACGCCGAATAGTTGTGTAGATTTGTGACAGAAGGTTAAGCAACGCTTTAAATCAAGAGGTTTTTATCAAAACAAATTTAAATATCAACCTCTATTCTGCCATGACTGAGCAAATGCAATGAACCTGTAGCAAAGTGACGAGTCTTTTTAGCTTAATTTGTCTAGCTTTACAGCCTTTACAGCTATTAATATATTGCTATTACAAAAGACATAGTTGATTGCATTTTCTCTACTTTCGTTTAGTATGCTTTCAAGCGTCTCTAGAATGTTAAAACATGTGAGGATATCAAGATGGATGAGGCTGAAATAACACAAGCACTGCAAGCAGACCTTAACTTTTTTAAAGTTAAGGTTCAGGTTAAGCATAGGGAAGATCAGTTACACATCTTGATTAGTAGAAGTCAAAAAAACGATGTTGATTACACAGTCGTATTTGACGCAGTCCAAAATAGTTTGGCGCAAAAACACCTGCCAGTAGAAACTTTTACAGTCTACGGTAGGGTATTTGGGGCAAAACAACCTGAATGGCAATGTAATGGTGAATTGCCCAAGCTCACCGATACAGCAGAATTCGATCTCGATCGAGAACTGGATCGAGAACTTGATTTTGCGGAGCTAACGGATGTACTGGCAGAAAATGGTGCAATCGAGTTACCCGATCTTGAGAGTGTAGATGCACTTGCGGAAGATAGCACAATCGAGTTGCCTAAATTTGAGAGTCAGGTGATATCTAACCCAACAACAATACAAGTTCCTGACCTGACGATTGATGAGCAATCCCTCTCGGCAAAACTAGAGATGCCCGAAGACTTGGATCGCGGCGAGGCGGCGATCGCATCTGACTTTGAAATGCCCGAGATCCCAGACCTCAGTAGCGAGTCGGCAGATTTTTTACTGGAGGAGGATCTGGAGATGCCAGACCTCAGCAGTGATGATATCTCAGATTCTATTCGCGCAGATATGTCGGACTTCGACACTCAGGACGAGTTTGATATGCCTGAATTTAGTGCTGTTGCAGATATGTCGGACTTTGATACTCAGGACGAGTTTGATATGCCTGAATACACTGCTCCCGAGGAGTTTGACATACCGCCTGAATTTAGCACTGCCGATGAATCGGATGATATGCCTGAATTTAGTGCTGAGGATGTATCTGCTGATATACCGGATTACAGTGCTCCCGATCAGCCTGATGTAACTGAATATACCGATCCCGACGACTTTGGCATGTCCGATGACTATGGTACTCCCGATCTGTCTATATCTGAGGATTTGGGAGTAACTGCAGAAAACAATCGCCAGGAACCTCCTACATCAGAGAATGCTGCGCCAGATCGCGCTAATGGCAAAAAGTATGTAGGGGCGATCGCCTTGTTAGGTGTAGTGGCGTTAGCTGGCGGTGGTTGGTTTATGTTCGATCGCTCGGCCCAGGAGCAGAAATTAACGGAAGCCCGGGCAGTAGCAGCTAAGACAACAATTGACCCCCAGCAGTTAGGTAAATTAGATGCCCTGCAAAATGCCCAAACACAACTTCAGAAAGCAGTTACTCTCTTAGAGGAAATTCCCAATCGCCCTGGTTCATACTACGATCAAGCTCAGGCGCAATTACAAACACTACGACCAAGGCTACAAGCAGTTGACGCCAAACTCAACATCGAAAAGCCAGCGGCAGATAAGCTGGAAAATGCCAAGCAATTAGCCAAGGAAGCTGGCATTATCGTCCAAAACCCACCGCACAAGTCTGAAGTATGGCAAACCGCCCAGAACAAGTGGCAAGAATCTCTGAAATTGCTGGAAGGTATTCCCAAAAACAGTTTGGCATCGGCAGAAGCACAGCAAAAGCTGGAGTTATATCGCAGTAACTACACAGCCATTACAGCCCAATTACAGACGCAAAAACAAATTGACTTTGCCGCATCACTTTGGCCCAATGGTGTTACCCCCGACCTGCAAGCAGCGCTCAAACAGCTCAAAACCAGTGGCGTGGCTCAGCCACAATTCATTAACAGGTGTATCGCCACTATTCGTCCGCGCTTGAATACAGGTGAACTCCAGCAGAGAGGGTTTCAGCCAGATATTTTCTCCAAGCACTTTTGCGAGTATGTAGCATCTGTAAATTAGGGTGATTTCCACGAAAAAATATACCGATAATGGTAGGGGCAGAGCCTCTGTGCCTGCCCTCAACTAATCGTACGGATAGATGGGGTAAGTGGGCGTTATTGCTGATGCCTGAGGTGGGTATTGTTATGATTGTGCGGTCTTGTGGTGAGATTGCGCAGATCACAAGCTCATTACTTCTAGGTGACTATGACCTACTCGCTGCGAATTGTGGATATGGCAGTAAGCGATCGCCCCCGCGAACGACTTTTGAGTCAGGGGGCACGGTATCTGTCAACAGGGGAACTAATCGCGATCTTGCTTGGCACAGGACAAGGTGGTCAGGGCGATGGCAAGCTATCTGCGATCGGCCTGGGTCAGACAATCTTACAAACTATTGGTAAGGATTTTAACGATCCAGTAGCAGGATTGCTCAATGTATCGCCACAAGAATTAATGAAAATTTCTGGTGTGGGACCAGCAAAAGCTACTACTATCCTGGCGGCGATCGAACTGGGTAAAAGAGCGTTCTGCGCCCGTCCACCCGATAAGGCCGAGATTACCGATCCATCGGTTGCGGTTGCCGCTTTCAGCCAGGATCTAATGTGGCAGACCCAGGAACGGCTAGCAATTTTAATGTTAGATAATAGAAACCGTATTGTGGCGCAGCGCACGATTACAATTGGTACAGCAACAGAGACTCTGGCACATCCCCGCGATATTTTTCGTGAGGTACTCAGAAGTGGTGCTATAAAGCTAATAGTTGCCCATAATCATCCTTCAGGCAATACCGATCCTAGCCCTGAGGATATCTCGCTAACGCGACAATTATTAGAGGCGGCTCGCTTCCTTAATATTCCTCTGTTAGATCACTTGATTTTAGGAAATGGTGACTACAAGAGTATTAGAGAGGTGACTAATCTTTGGCAAGAGTACCCTCAAGCTAGTTAATCGCATCCGGCTGCGCCGTCTTAAAGAGAGTTGTCCCAACCACAGATCGGTTCGCCCATAGTCATAATGTCAAACTTTATCTATCTTTCTAAATCCGATCTCAAAGTTGCCCAAACATGCCCCACTAAACTTTATTACAAAAAACAAGGCTACCCAACAGTCGGCACCTACAATAACTATACCAAGATGTTGGTTGATGGGGGATTCATCGTCCACAAGATAGCGAGGTTGCTATACCCGGATGGGATTGCAATCGCCGCCGCAGATGAAGGTTCAGATCAAAGCCCCCAGAATGGCATAGAGCAATGCATTAAGCTGACTAAGCAGGAACTCAAAAAGGAAAATGTCATCCTTTTCGAGCCTGTTATTTATGCCGGACATAAACTCGCCAGAATTGACATCTTAATTAAACAGGGCGATCGCATTGAGTTGATCGAAGTCAAATCTAAGGCATTTGATAGCCAGGAGAATGCCGAACTGATTAACTCTAGAGGCATCAATATATTCAGGAGTAAAAAAGATGGTCGGGTATCTAGTGCCTGGAGGTCATGTATTGCTGATGTTAGCTTTCAGACCTATGTGCTACAGGAGATGCTAGAGACTGAAATGGGATTGCATGTAGAGGTTCATCCTTATTTGCTTTTGCCTGACAAAGGGAAAACCACGGCGATCGAAGGTCTGGCATTTGACTTTCAGATTCGAGAAGTTAAGTCACGCAATTCCTTCTCTAAGTTTAATAATATTGAAGTTGATTTCTCAGGTAATCTGGCTCAGCTACAAGACAACCACATCCTGACACTGGTAGATATAAAGAATGAAGTCTTAGAAGTAATGCCCTCAGTAATTGAGACAACTGAGATATTTGTGGAAAGTTTGGTGAATGGGGGGCAGAAGATTGAAGTGCCAATTAGCAAAAACTGCAAAAACTGTGAGTTTAGGAGTAATGACCTTGGGGCTAAGAATGGTTTTAAGGAATGTTGGGGGGAACTAGCGGATGTGGAGCCTCACATTCTCGATCTCTATCATATGGGTCGGATTGGAGGTCACGAAAATCCTGTTGTAAACGAACTGATTCAACAGGGCAAGGTCAGTATGTATGATGTCCCAATGGAGCACTTTGACGATCTGACCTATAGTTTCAGGCAATTAGTACAACTCGAACATACAAACAAAAATACGGAATGGATTTCCGATCATCTGCCTAGCATTCTGGCAAAATTCCCATATCCACTACATTTTATTGATTTCGAAACCTCACGCATGACCGTTCCTTATCATGCCGGGATGCGTCCCTTTGAGCAAGTGGCATTTCAGTGGAGTTGTCACACAATTAATCAACCAGGCGAACCACCTATACATTCTGACTGGCTGGCACTGAATAATACATTCCCCAACTTTAGCTTCGCTAGAGCCTTGATGGAACAGATTGGAGATCGCGGTACGATCTTCACCTGGGCACCCCACGAAAATAATGTCTTAAAAGATATCTACACGCAGATGGAAGTATACGATCGCAGCGATCGCGAACTCAAGACATGGTTACTCAATACTGCCAAAATCAATCGCCACAGCAAGTCGCGTCTAGTAGATCTGAATGCTCTGACAATACAGCATTATTTTCATCCCTTGATGAAGGGTAGAACCTCTCTAAAAAATGTCTTACCAGCAATTTGGACTACAAACCCCTACCTACATAAATTACCGTGGCTAACTGCGTATCTCAAGGAAGTGGATGGCAGCATTCTCAACCCCTATGAGGTTCTACCGAAAATGGAAATATTGGGAAAGCCAGTCGTCATTAATGAAGGGACTGGGGCAATGCTAGCCTATCAAGAAATTCTGCATGGTCAGGATCGCGATCGGCCAGAAGTAATCGCCAAGTGGCACGAACTGCTCAGACAGTACTGTTGTTTGGATACCATGGCCATGGTAATCGTCTGGACGCATTGGTGTTACTTAGTCTCTGGGGGGGGATAGGGATATCGCTTATAGTGAGGGTTTGGGCATCTTTAATGTGATTCAGTTTTCCCACAATATTGCCATAGCTCTTGTTCTAAATCGATACCTCTGCTGCCAGTCGCAGTTAAGGTTGGCATTGCTGCCAGTAATGCAGAATAGTCTCCCTGAGCTTGTTCGCGTTTTGCTTTTTGCAACTTCTCTCCCATATCGACGGTAAATTGCAAATAGCGTTCTTGCAAAGACTTGAGCTGACTATCTTCGACCTTCAGTGTCAGGAGATCTTGTTTGAGGTCATTAGTGTAACGCCATGCCACCGACAAGTCCATCGTGTTCCGTGCTCCTGCAGCCTTGTCGGTTATAGCCGTAAATGCTTTGCATTCGGCAGTTCTGTCCGCCTTAGCCATCGTTCTTTCATATGGTTTAATGGTTGGATTGATGGGCGAAGCAAAACTAGCCCTGTCGGCAAGGATCTCGCAGGGAATCGATACCCATCCTATTGTTAGGGCGATCGCAAGCGTAAGGTTTGGTTTCGTTTTGAGCATAGACTTCTTTAATTTTTAGGCAATACCATAAGATTTCCCACAACTTGAAGGGCAAGTAGCAGATCAGCAGATCGAACCCGTTAACTATTGTTATCAATCCTGGTAGTTCTGATTCACGACAGTTCGACGGGTTTTGAGGCAAATAGGTTGAGTCCCAATTGCTCGGAAAGAAACTTTGTCACTAGTTGACCTTTGATGCTATTCCCAGCGTCATCAAGCGGGGGGGCGAATGTCCCTAACCCACCCTTGCCGGGGGAGACTGTCAAGAGTCCACCACTGACTCCACTTTTACCGGGTAGCCCAGTTTCGTACAACCAATCGCCAGAATTTTCGTAGAGTCCGGCGGTGACCATGACGGCTAGAACGTGTTGACAGTGGATCGGGTGAATAATTTGTTCCTGCGTGAGGGGATTGACTCCTCCATTGGCCAGGGTAGCCGCCATAACTGCCAGGTCTTTCGCAGTTACGTTAAGAGAGCATTGCTTGGTGTAAACATCCGTGGCTGCGATCGGGTCAAAGAAAATGCGATCGTATGCCTGGAGTAGTTTGGCAATCCCCGTGTTCCGCTGATTGGTTGCCGCCTCAGACCGATACACTTCTTCATTTAAAGTGAGGCTTCTACCGGCAAAGCGGGATAACTCGCGGTGAATAAACTGCCACTTTTCCTCGGCTGTATTGCCCGGTGCCAGACTGGTCGCTGCAATCGCACCCGCATTCACCATCGGGTTACTCGTCCCCTCATCAATCCGTTCCAGAGCGATCACCGAATTAAACGGCAGCCCTGTACTATTGACCCCCAACTTATGTCGGGCCTCGTCTTCACCGATCGCCTGACAAATCAGCGCAAACACAAACGGTTTAGACACACTTTGAATCGAAAACTCATAGTCCGTGTCTCCAGCCAGATAAATATTACCATTCGCTCCAACCACACATATCCCAAATAGCTCGCGGGGAACCCTCGCCAGCGCTGGAATATAGTCAGCATTTTGCCCTTCAGCAACAGATCGGAAGCGATCGTACGCCTCTTCCACTAATGCCTGCACAAAATTGGGAGAGGGCAACTGTCCAGTGGATATGGGTGAAAGCATGTTCTTTGAGTGGATTGAATTTGCCAAGGCTGAATGGTTGAAAAGTTTTATCTACACTTTTCCATCTTCTTTCCATCTTCCCATGTCAAGGTCACGAAAAATTTGAGGGTAAGCCGCCCAATGACTAGACCTTTTCGGAAAGTTCTGGCAAATGAGTAAAGTGACAGCAAAACAAGGCAAAATTAAATGACAAATTAGTAAAGCGGCAGCAACCAGGGCACCAGAATCACGCAAACAACCATCACAATCAGGGAGAACGGAACTCCAATTCGTACGAAGTCTTCAAAGGCGTAACGACCGGGGACGACCACTAGGGTATTAACCGGAGAAGAGATGGGGGTCATGAAGGCTGTGGAAGCCGCCAGTGCCACAATCATCGCAAACGGGTAGGGGGAGGCTTTTAACTCATCGGCGATCGCCAGTGCCACTGGAGCCATCAGTACGGCAGTGGCGGTATTAGAAATAAATAGCCCCAGTACCGCAGTAATCAAAAACAAGCTACCAAGCACAGTGTAAGAACTAGCCCCTCCAACCACACGGATCAAGGCATCGGCTGCCAGATCGACCCCGCCGGTTTTTTGCAGTGCGATCGAAAACGGCAACATGCCGACAATCAACACCAGACTAGACCAGTGAATTGAACGATAGGCACTATTGAGATCGAGGCAGCGCAAGGCACCCATCAGCAAGCAACCGATTAAAGCAGCCTGGACGTTGGGGACGGCTCCACTAACCATCAGTACAATCACCAGGATCAGGCAAAAAATGGCTTGAGGAGAGCGTTTTGCCGCTGGCAACACATCGTCGAGTTCGACAGGTAGATTGAGAAGTACCAATTCCGTCGCATCGGAGCGCAGCTTCTCGATCGCCTTCCAAGGCCCGATCAGCAGTAGCGTGTCGCCTAATTTGAGAGATTCTTTCAGCAGACCTCGACGGATACAGGTTTTACCTCGACGCAGACCCACAACCGTTAGACCATAGCGCTTGCGAAATCTCGATTCAAGGATGGTCTTGTCGATCAAATTAGAATTGGCGGGGATAAAGACCTCAGCCATGCCAATCTCCTGGGACCGATCGGTGAAGTAGTCGCCCGTGAGAGGCAACTCCTCCAGACCAAATTGCTGCTGCAGTGCCTCCAGGTTACTGTTTGGTGCAAACAGATCGACCAGCAGTACATCGTCGGCTTGTAATTCCGTCTTGGCTGAGGGTGCGATCAGCTCCTTAGAAAATCTGCGACTGCGTTCAATGGCGACAATGTTGGCTCCTGCTGTGCGGCGCAGGTTAAGTTCCTCAATGGTTTTTCCCACGAGGGGCGATCGCGCGGTGACGCAAACCCGATGCTCCCGGTCTCTCAGTTGGTATTCGTCAATCCATTGGCGCAGGTTTGGACGGCTGGACAATCCGTCATTCTGGCGGGTTTTGGTGGCGAGCCAACGACGGGCAAAGGTCATGTAAAGGATGCCCAACACCAGAATGGGTAAACCAAAGGGAGTAAAGCTAAAGAAGTGAAAGCCCACAACACCATGCCGGGCGAGTTCGCTGTTGACAACCAGGTTAGGAGCTGTGGCAACCAGGGTTAACATGCCACTGATCAACGCGGCACAACTGAGCGGCATCATCAGGCGACTGGCGGAGATACCCGTGTTTTGGCTGATGCGAAGCACGATCGGAATAAAGATGGCGACAACACCCGTCGAACTCATCACCGAGCCTAAGCCAGCCACCACGAACATCAGCAGGACGATCAAGCGAACTTCGACAGTGCCCGCCCTTGCGATTAGCCAGTCTCCAAGCCGCTGGGCAACGCCCGTACGCACCAGCCCTTCACCTACAACAAACAGAGCCGCGATCAGCACGATGTTGGGATCGCTGAAGCCTGCCAGAGCCTCGTTCATGCTAATTACCCCGGTTAAGGGCAAAACGGTCATCATAATTAAAGCGACGGCATCCATGCGGGGTTTGTTAATCGCGAACATCGCGATCGCGGCCGCTAGCAGAATCAGGACAATGGCAAGTTCAGGATTCATTCGATATTAATTCCTTTAATCATCTGCTGTTATTGATGCATTATGCTTAATTCACTGTAAAATTTCTAGTATTCTGCTTCAATCAAGGAGTAATCGGCTATGGTCTCGTTGCGTCCTTCGATTTGCCGACTGGGAGCGATCGCTATGACTGGAGTTTAGTCTAAACCCCAGTCAGGGGATAGTGCCATAGATCTGTTGTTTTTGACAGGAGAATCTGTTGGAATAGAAAAGTCCCACTCAACCAATTCCATCTAATGGTTCTCGAACCGATTCATTGCCCCTGTTGTGACGGCACCCAAGTGATTAAACATGGCAAAACCCCTGAAGGCAAACAGCGCGATCGCTGCCAAGATCCAGAGTGCGAACGGAGCACCTTTATGCGGGCGCAAATGAACGTAAAGATTTTTGTGATCGTCACAATTACTGTCTTGAATGCTTTTTTAGATCCTGGTACGAAAGCGTTTGCACTAGAACCTGCCCAAGATGTTAAAGAAACCAGGGTCATAGTGCCTGCGATTCCCACTGTGTTAGAGCAGCGCGATCGCATCTCCAACGACACCACTCCGCCTGAAGCGGAGCAACCGTTCGCACAAATCAATTCTGTATCTCAACTCTCAGATATCAAAACAACCGATTGGGCATTTACAGCGCTGCAAAGTCTGGTCGAGCGTTATGGGTGTATTGCAGGGTATCCCGATCAAACCTATCGGGGACGGCAAGCGATCGCGCGCTACGAATTTGCTGCCGGACTGAATGCCTGTTTAGACAAAATCAATGAAATTCTAAGCGCAGGGCTAGCCGACAAAGTCAGTCAAGCCGATCTGGCAACACTCAAAAAGCTTCAGGAGGAATTTGCCGCTGAGCTATCAATCCTCAGGGGTAGAGTAGATGCGCTTGAGGCAAAAACTAGCCAACTAGAAATCCAACAGTTCTCTACCACCACAAAACTCAACATCCTCAGTTCCTTTAATCTGAGCAGTGCTTTTAGTAGTGGTGACATTCTCGCTGAAGGCTTGCCGATTCCTGGTAGCGTTCCTGTTGCCCGCTTTGCAGCTCGCAATCCGCTGACAGGAAGTCCGATTGTGGGCAAAGTTACAGAAAAGCCCAACACCACATTCAGTCATTCCACCTATCTCCTCTTTACCTCTTCGTTTACGGGGAGCGACACGCTCAATCTGATTTTGGCGATGGGTAATGGCAATCCGCCAGCTAGTGCCTTTAGTTCGGCAGGGTTTTCCAGTACGTTCGGTGTTCCCTATGCTGATTCAAACCCAGTTGTGCCTTTGGCAGCAAATAGCGTTGGTTTATTTGAGCTTTTCTATAGTTTTCCAATTAGCGATAGTGTTAGGGTTCAGGTTGGCCCACGCATCCTGCCGTTTCGCCAATTTGATGTCAATCGCTTTACATCCGTAATTAATGGCGCAGGGGGATTGAATTCCTATCAAAGTACACTCGCCGACACCGGTCTATCGGGGGCAGGTGCAATTGTGAGTTGGCGGATGTCCGATCAATTTCTGCTGAAAGCGGGTTATCTTGCGCGTAACGATGCCTCTTTCGCTTATTTTGGTGGAGACAGTGCGAACAATCCCAATCGCGGTTTATTTGGTGGTTCCAATCAACTGCTTACCGAACTCACCTATTCACCGAGCGATTCCACCAATTTACGGTTTCTCTATAGCCGCACATATAACCAGGCCCCCCCAGCCTCTCCACCCGGCCAACCAAATTTTCCATTCTTCCTAACTTATTCAGCGCGTGGCGTGGTTGACGATGGATTTGGGGGTAGGTTGCAGGACAGTACAGGTGACAACTTTGTCTTTAACTTTGATTGGCTATTAAGTCAGTCTTTTGGCGTATTTGGTCGCTATTCGTATAGTAGTTTCCGCGTCGCACCCGTAAATCTGGCGATCGCTAGCGGGAATATCAATCTTCAAGCCTTCCAATTTGGCCTCGCCTTTCCCGATTTAGGTAAGGAAGGAGCTTTAGGCACGCTTTCATTTACAATTCCATTTCAAGTGCTCTCTGGACGAAATTTCCTCGTTTCTGGTAATGGTGATGGCGGCACGCAATACGATTTAGAGCTAACGTATTCTTACCCAGTGATGAAATTTCTCACACTTACACCTTCGTTGTTTGCTACATTTAATGCTAACAACTTTAGTAGTAACCCAGCGATTTGGGGAGTGGCATTTCGGACTCAGTTCTTGTTCTAGCATTGATTTAGGGAGTAAGAAGGGAGTAAAGACGATGCCCGATTCTGTAGTTTGGTCGCATGAAGTTGCTAATGCACCGCTTCCACCTTTAGTCAGGGGACTACCGATTCTAGGAAGTAGTTTGGAACTTGGATCCGATAGCCTTGCTTTTTTTGTCAAGCAATATCATGAAGTCGGTGCAATTTTCCGCGTGCGATCGCTCGATCGCCAATTTACGGTACTGGCAGGAGTGGAAGCCAACCAGTTTGTCAACCAGGTCGGAACCGAATTTCTTAGCGGCAAAGACTTTTGGCAAGGGTTTGCCAAGGAGTTAGGCGTTGAGGATTTACTGGTCAGTTTAGACGGCGATCGCCACCAACAGCAGCGCCGATTTTTGCAACCAGGGTATTCGCGCAACGCCATTATCAATGCTTTTCCAGAGACCATCCAATTAATACAGACTCTGACCGCAGATTTGCGATCGGGACAACGACTGCAAGTTTTACCCTTTTTTCAACAAATTGTCTGCGAGCAGTTAGGGATGTTGCTGGCCGATTGCTCGCCCGGTGAGTATTGTGCAGATTTGGTCAAGTTTTTACAGACCGCCTTAAACGTAATCGTTGTGAGGCAATGGCCATCATTTTTGCTGTGGCAGCCGTCTTACAAACGCGCCAAGCAAAGGGTGCTGGAACTCGCTCGTCACGCGATCGCGAAACATCGCAGCAGTAAGATTAAGCATGAAAAACCCAATTTAATCGACGATCTGATTGCTGACTCTCAACAAATACAGCCCATGTTCTCTGAAGCCGAAATGATTGCGGCGGCTGTGGGGCCCTACCTGGCAGGCATAGATACGGTTGCGAATACCTGTGCATTTATGCTCTATGCATTGCTAAAATCTCCTGAAACCATGGCAAAAGTAAGGCAGGAAGTCGATCTGCTGTTTCAAGAAGGCATACCCAGTGCGGAGCAGTTGCGAGGGATGAGTGCTTTGCATGGTACGGCAATGGAAACATTACGGATGTACCCTGTTGCCCCTGCGATTCAAAGATATGCGATCGCTGATTTTTCGTTTAAAGGCTCTCGGGTCGAGGCAGGAACGCATATGATCGTTGCCACCACGGTGCCGCATTTTTTACCGCAATTCTTCCCAAATCCCGATTGCTTCGATATCGATCGCTTCCATCCACCTCGTAGCGAACACAAACAAAGTGGGGCTTTTGCCCCCTTCGGTGTAGGTGCGCATCTATGCTTAGGATCTGGTTTAGCCGAAGTCCAAATTATGCTAACCATGGCGACGCTGTTAGATCGGTTTGAGTTTGCCCTCGAATCTCCAAATTACACAATTCAACCAATTAGCAATCCTACCCTTTCCCCAGGCAATAAGTTTTACGTGCGCGTCCAAGCGCGAAGGTAGGATAGAGATATTCTGGCATCAACCTGATGAATCGATACAGGCTTAATATAAGGAAATCACGGTCATGCTTGAGATTCCTGGCTACAAAATTAATTCGTTAATTTATGAAAGCTCTCTATCAGTCGTGTATAGAGGATATCAGACGAGCGATTTCCAACCGATTATCCTCAAAATTCTCAAATTGGAGTATCCAACCCCTGAGGCGATCGCTCGGTACAAATTAGAATACGAAATCTGTAGCCGACTCAACCATATTGAGGGCGTGGTTAAAGCCTATAGCTTTACAAAATATCAGCGATTTAGATGCATCGCGTTTGAAGATTTTGGTGGTGAATCCATTCGTATCTTGAAGTCATCGCGCCAGTTTCAGTTGGCAGAAATTTTAGCGATCGCCGCCCAAGTTGCTGGCATCCTCAGCGAAATCCACGCCGCAAATGTGATTCATAAGGACATCAATCCCTCTAATATTGTTTATAATCCCAGGACATCTCAAGTCAAGATCGTAGATTTCGGCATCTCGAACATTTTGTCGCGAGAAAATCCGACGATCCTCAATCCCAATACCCTGGAGGGGACACTTGCCTATATGTCACCCGAGCAAACAGGTAGAATGAACCGTACGCTTGACTACCGTAGCGATCTTTATTCTTTGGGTGTAACGTTGTATGAACTCCTCACCGATCGTCTCCCTTTTGAATCGAAAGATCCGCTCGAATTAGTCCATTGCCATATTGCCAAACTACCTACTGCTCCATGTAACCTCAACCCTGAGATTCCCAAACCTGTCTCGGATATTGTCATAAAGCTGCTGGCAAAAACAGCAGAAGATCGCTATCAAAGCGCACTGGGGCTAAAATCAGATTTAACAATCTGCAGCAAGCTCTTAGAAAATAAAGGTGAAATTACCGATTTTGCGCTGGGCGAACGTGATGTTTCCGATCGGCTTCAAGTTTCGCAGAAGCTGTATGGCAGGGAAAAAGAGATTTCATTATTACTGACAGCATTTGAACGCTTGAGCCTTGGTAAACCTGAAGTTATGATGGTAACAGGTTTCTCTGGTATTGGTAAATCGGTTCTCGTTCACGAAATTTACAAACCCATCACTCCAAAACGCGGTTACTTCATCTCCGGCAAGTTCGATCAGTTTCAACGCAATATTCCCTATAGTGCTTTTGTGAATGCATTTCGCGAACTCGTGACGCAACTACTGACTGAAACCGAAAGCCAGCTCCAGACATGGTGCGATCGCTTACTGGATGCATTGGGAAGTAACGGACAAATTATCATTGATGTGATCCCCGAAGTTGAAAAGATGATTGGCAAGCAAGCTGCAGTATTAGAACTCCTACCCACTGAAGCACAGAATCGTTTCAATTTAGTTTTTCAGAACTTCGTGCGCGTCTTTACGAAACCAGAGCATCCGTTGGCGATCTTTTTAGACGATCTTCAGTGGGCAGATGCTGCCTCTTTAAAGCTTTTGCAATTACTCATCACTTCCACAGAGAGCCAGTTTCTCTTTTTTATTGGAGCCTATCGCAATAATGAAGTAGATGCCATTCATCCATTAAGTTTAACTCTGAATGAGATTGCTGCAACGGGAACCACAATCAACGAAATCGTACTATTGCCTCTAGAGCGATCGGATATGTATGACTTGGTAGCTGATACGTTGAAATGCGATCGCGAAACAATCAAACCTCTTGCTGAACTCATACTCCAAAAAACTTCTGGCAATCCATTTTTTATTAACGAATTTCTGAAATCACTATATGCAGATGGCTTGATTGATTTTGATTTGGAAAATCGTACTTGGCAATGGGATTTAAGCCAAATCCAGTCCGCAGACTTTACTGATAATGTGGTTGAGTTGATGTCGGGCAAAATCCAAAAGCTGACACCCGATGCTCAGAAAATCATCCAAATTGCTGCATGTATTGGCAACCATTTTGATTCTCAAACCCTAGCGATCGCTGCCGATCGCCCACACCGACTAGTTACCCAGGATCTCTTGCCTGTTTTAACAGAAGGGTTGATTTTACCTCTAACCAATAGTTACAAATTTGCGATTGTTGATGTAGAAAATGAGTTTTCAGAAGATTTTTTAACTGACTACAAATTTCTCCACGATCGCGTCCAGCAAGCAGCTTACGTGCTCATTCCCAACACAGAAAAGCAAGTTACCCATCTCAAAATTGGTCGTCAACTGCTCAAGAAATTTCGCAGCCAGCGATCGCATGGAGAAGGTTTGGCGATCGAAGAGGAGGCTTTTCGGATCGTCAACCACCTGAATATGGGAATAGGGTTAATTACAGATCCTCAAGAACGGCTCGAATTAGCAGAACTAAATCTAATCGCAGGTAAAAAAGCCAAGGATTCCAACGCCTATGCCGATGCCCAAAAGTACATCGCCACAGGTATTGGCTTGTTGCCAGATCGTGCATGGGAAGAACATTACCAGCTTACCTTATCACTATATGAGGCTGCGGCAGAATCAGCCTATTTGAATACAGACTACGATGAGTGCCATCGCCTGGTCGATCGCATCGTTCACCATACCAAACATATTCTCGATACGATTAAGTCCTATAAAGTCAAGATTAATGCCTATACAGCGCAGAAACAATTTCTCGAAGTTCCCGCAACCGTAAATTCCATCTTGATGCGTTTGGGTGAAACTATTCCACCTTTTCCGAACGAACTGCAGGTTGGTTTAGAACTCCTGCGTACAGAGCTGCGCACGCGCTTACTTGGGATCGAGGACTGGACGACTTTACCAGCTATGACAGATCCCTACAAACTTGCTGCGGTCTATATTATGACATCAATCGCGACCTCCGCGATCAATTTAAATCCTTTACTCGTAGGTATCGTGATTCTCCGCATCGTGAATTTGACCCTGCAATACGGAGTCTCTCCAGATTCACTCATTATAGGTGCTGCCTATGGATTAATCCGATGGGTGGCTTTTCAAGATATCGAAGGCAGCTATCGGATTGGGTTAGTTAGTTTGCAATTAATCGAACAGCATCATGTTCGCGCCGGTTCTTCTCTATCTATATCAGCATTTGAAGCTTGTCTGAGGCATTGGAAAGAACACCTGAGAGAATCCCTACCAAATTTACGAAAAGCCATACAACTTGGCATCGAAGTCGGTGAATATGAAGCGATCAGCTTTGGTGTATCGGCTTACTGTATCCATCGTTTTTTTGTTGGTGACCCTTTAGAGGTGGTTATTCAGGATTTTCAAAACTATGATGACTTGCTATTACATAAAATCAAACAGCCTCAGATCGTCGATCAACACCGAGCTTTGCATCAGCTATGCCTCAATTTTGCAGGATTGGGAGAGAATATGCCATTCCTTGTCGGTACTGCTTTCAACGAACTCAATCTCCTCCCTACTTTATTGGCTGAGAAGAATGGAATTCCGGCTTACTATGGTTGCACCGCTAAGGGCATGTCGCATTATTTCTTTTATGACTACAAGACTGCGATCGCGGCTTTCGAACAAGCTATCCCTTTCTCGCGATCGATTGTCAGTGCGATCGGATTTGCCAACCATAATTTCTATCAATCCCTCGCTTGGCTTGGCTTGTGCAAGAGTTTGCCTAGCTCTTATCGCCATACATATCTCAAGAAAGTTGCTAAGAACCAGAAAAGAATGCAGCGTTGGGCTAAACACTGTCCCATGAACTTTCAGCACAAATACGATTTAGTGGAAGCAGAAAAGTTAGCCCTACTTGGACAGCCAGTAAAGGCAATGGAATATTACGATCGCGCCATCAAAGGAGCAAAAGAAACCGAATATATTCAAGAAGAAGCTCTAGCTAACGAACTTGCCGGACAGTTTTATCTCCACCACAATCGAGACAAAGTCGCTCAAACATATTTTGCTGATGCTTTCTTGTGCTATCAAAGTTGGGGTGCAACTGCAAAAGTGCAGCACTTACAAGATACCTATTTGCAATTGACAAACCGCAAGTTCGATCTTCGTCAAGATACGCTTACCTTTCATAGCCCCTACGCTAGTTTACACACAACCACATTTATGCCAACGAAGAGTAGATCGATGGGCATCGATTTAGCCTCAGTTGTTAAGACCTTCCAAATTCTTTCTGATGAAATCGATTTAACCAAACTGCTGGCAAAACTAATGAAGATTTTAATCGAAAATGCTGGTGCAGAGGTTGGTTATTTAATTCTTGAAAGTGAAGATGGGCTGAAGATTGAGGCTTCAGGAAATGCCGGAAGCATCGAGGTTGAAGTGCTGGGATCTCGCTCTATAGAAAATGTTACCCCTGTCTCCATGATCAACTTCGTTGCCCGCACTTTGGAGAGCGTTGTGCTTGGCAATGCCACACAGGAAGGTAAGTTTACAAATGATGCCTATATTCGATCGCAACAGCCAAAATCTGTGTTGTGTATGCCTTTGATCAATCAAGGCGAACTCGCGGGTATTCTCTATTTGGAAAACGATCTGGTTACCGATGCCTTTACAACCGATCGCATTGAAATCCTGACCTTGCTTTCCAGTCAAGCTGCTATTGCCATCAACAATGCGCGTTTGTACGCGAACCTCAAACGCTTTAACGAAAATTTAGAACAACTGGTCGGCGATCGCACCCAAGAATTATCGCAGGCACTTACCAACCTCAAAGCCGCCCAAACCGAACTGGTCGAATCGGAAAAAATGGCGGCTTTAGGAGGATTAGTCGCAGGGATAGCCCACGAAATCAATACACCGATTGGGATTGGGGTGACCGCAGCTTCCTTGATCGCCGATAAAATCCAGGAGCTTGCCAATGCACTTAATAACGGAACGCTGAAACGATCCGATCTGGAGAAGTTTATGAATACATTGCAACAAAGCAGCCAGATTGTTTTGGCAAATCTAAATCGGGCAGCCGATCTGATTCAAAGCTTTAAGCAGGTTGCCGTCGATCAGTCTAGTGAAGAAAGGCGATCGTTTGAGATCAAAGCCTACCTGGAAGAAGTTTTGCTCAATCTCCAACCCAAACTCAAGCGCACAAAAATCAAGATTCAAATTCTGTGTGTCGAAAATATCATTCTTGACAGCTTTCCAGGTTTGATTTCCCAAATCGTAACCAACTTAGTCATGAACTCCTTAATCCATGCCTACGATCCTGGCGACAACGGTACGATTACTATGGCTATTTCTCGACAAAAACAATACCTGACGCTTGAATATAGAGACGATGGCAAAGGTATTTCCCAAGATAATCTTGCCAAGATTTTCGATCCATTTTATACAACCAAACGCGGACAAGGAGGGAGTGGTTTGGGTCTCCATATCATCTACAATCTCGTCACACAAAAATTACAAGGTAGCATTACCTGTGAAAGTCAGGTCGGAGCAGGTACTAAGTTTATGATTCAAATTCCTCTAAGATTGTAAGGAGTATTTAAAAGTTGGGTACATTCATATTGCCAATGGTTGATGATGAGCTAATGGTTGCTGACATGATGAAATTTGCTAATGAAGATGAAACAGGTCAAGTTTCACAGCAGAGCCTAGAGCCTTGGAAAGTTCTAATTGTCGATGACGAAGTAGAAGTTCATAACATCACGCGACTTGCTTTAGAAGATTTTACCTTTGATAACAAGAGGCTAAAGTTTCTCAGCGCCTATTCAGGTACTGATGCTCGTCGGATTATGGCAGAGCATCCTGATGTTGCTGTTACTTTGCTCGATGTGATCATGGAATCTGATGATGCTGGGTTGATCACAGCAAAGTACATACGCGAAACACTGCACAATCGAGCAATTCGGATCGTTTTGCGCACGGGTCAGCCAGGGCAAGTACCCGAACGACAAGCAATCGTTGATTATGATATTGACGATTACAAGACTAAAACAGAATTGACTGCTCATAAACTGTTCACAACGATTATTACAGCTCTGCGATCTTACAAAGCTTATACCGAATTGGAATCGATGAATTATGAGCTAGAAAAAAGAGTTCAAGATCGAACGATCGAATTACAAGAAGAGATTGGCAAGCGAAAGGAAGCGGAAGACATACTTACAGGGGTTTTGAATAGTTCGCTCGATGGCATTGTCGCTCTACAAGCAGTGCGCGAACCTACAACGGGTAATATCGAAGACTTCCGTTGCCTGATGATCAACCCTATAATTATTAGAGCCTTCAATAGTAGCCGCGAAGATTTAATTGGCAAAATGGTACCCAAAGATTTACTTACTCTGATTGAGCCAAACCTCTTTGATCGCTTTGTTGCGATTGTTGAGACAGGGGAACCCATAGAACGAGATTTTTATTATCGATTGGGAGAGTCTTACTGGTATCAATTTGTAGCTGTCAAGTTAGAAGATGGTCTGGCGATTACTGTCCGAGATATTACTGTTCGCAAACAGATCGAACTAGCTTTACAAGATACAAATCAAAAACTAGAGACCTTAGTAAATTTGGATGGTTTGACCAAGATAGCTAACCGTCGCTGCTTTGATGTCAAACTAGAGGAGGAATGGAACCGCTTAGCACGAGAACAGCAATCGCTTTCGTTAATTCTGTTCGATCTTGATTCATTCAAACACTACAATGACTTCTACGGACATCTTGCAGGAGATGATTGTTTGATCGAGGTAGCACTGGCAGCATATAAGTCAGTTTATCGCCCTAGCGATCTAGTGGCACGATACGGTGGCGAAGAGTTTGTAGTACTTCTTCCCAATACAGATTTAGAAGGAGCAATCTCTGTGGCAGTGCGCATTCAGCAGGCAATTCAAGTTCTAGCAATTCCTCACGAACAGTCTGACGTGAAGTCGATGGTCACAGTTAGTTTGGGAATTGCTTCACTTGTCCCCATCATGGAAGCGCAACCAGATACATTAATTGCTGAAGCAGATCGAGCATTATACAAAGCAAAACAGCAGGGACGCGATCGCTACTGTACCAATGCTTAAATCCTCATCAATAAGAGTAGAGAATTTAGACCATCTGGACATCGTCGTCGGTTTTAACAATCGATGTCAAAGCGATCGCCACGACAATCCCACCACTAAGCCAGCCTAGTCACCAATAACGCAGAGGTTGTCTAAAGATTTTGCCACAAACGTTGGCTCGATATAGAAGTGCCTGACTGGGGCCGCTCATGTCGAACGTTATATCTTGCTTAACATTGCTATAGGCATGTAAGACTCACTGCTTCTCATAAGCAAGTACCTCGTAGATCATATTCCCAGATCGCTGCGCAATCTCAACTACTCGCGTCGCCAAGTAGGGAACAGGGTTGAATTTCCGAGATTTAGCGAACAAACTAGATAAGACCTTGTAAGTTGGCATACTCTCTGCAGTAATATCTTTCTCGCAAATATTCTTAAATCCCGTACTGTTAGCAAGATTCCGATAATCTTCCATTGTGAAGCCGTTAAACTTTCCATAGAAAAGCGCCACAAAATTTGCTAACAGAGAAGAGAGGCTCCTGGGGAAAGAAGATGCTTTTTCCGGACTCAAGAAATCGGACAAGGCCAACCTTCCACCCGGACGCAATACTCTAAACGCTTCTTTAAAGAAAGAATTGCGATCAGGAAAGTGAAAAATACATTCAACAGCCAGAACGACATCGAAGGAATTATCTGGAAACGGTAACTCGCAGGCGTTGCCGCAAACAAATTCGATCTTATTTCCATTCAAAGGCAAAACTTTTTTCCTTGCTCTCTGTAACTGGCGATCGTCGATATTTAGTCCTACCAGATCGACATGAGAAAATTGCTCGTTCATGCAGGCGATCGTGCCACCAAACCCGCACCCTACATCCAAGACACGCATACCATTTGCGATCGCAGCCGGTTCGTAGGTAATTTGAGATAGCTTATCTGCCGCAAGCGCAAAGTCTTCGGGAGTTCCCTTTGCAAATTTCGGATTCTCCCAATAACCCCAATGTACGTGTCGGCCAAACACTGCTTCTACATCGACATTCCCGGCTTCAAACTCTTTAAGGAGAAAATCAAAATAGGGTAACTTAACGAGTAACTGGGACATTAATCAATCTCCGATGAATAATGGGAACAAAAAATTTTCAAATTTATTACATAGTGTATGTCTAACTATAGCAATCCCACTAAGGATTGCGAATTAAATTAACGTAGCATAGGGTGCAGCATTGGCGCATGCCCAGTTTTTACCACGCCAGATTTCATCCTGCGGGCGCGGCGGAAAGATACGGAAAAAGTCAGAATACGGTGTTTTACCCAGAAATTTTCTGTATAAACACTAGTTATGCCAGCAATTGATAAGTCCGTCAAAATGATCTGACTGCATTCTAGGTTGGGCGATCGCGATTTAATAGCTGCATTTTTAGCTTCCAAGAGGCGATCGCTCATTATCCCTCAGAAAGAGATCGCGCGGAGGGACAGGTTAGACAAGGAGAGTAATGCTAGCTAGCATCTATATCTCCATGATTATCATCATGCTCAAACAGTTAGCTTAGCTTTTTCTATTCTCAAACAGGCTCTTAGCTCATCTTATCAAGTCAAGTGATTTAAACTCAATTAAAAGTACGGTTTAACGCAATTTTTATTGCAGAAGAAATCACTGTTGTGAGCAATAAAAATCTCATAAAATAAATGCTACTTGTAGTTTTGGCTAAAGCGACAGAGTATGTAGGGAAGGTGAAAAGCTCATACTAAAACCTTGCTATTTAGCTATATTAGTCCGTATTTATCAGTATAATCACCCAAATCAAGGGTTTTATCCAGACAAATTCTATATAGCACGCTAATTAGCGTGTTACCCCGAAACTTTCTGTATAATCACCCCAATCAAAGGTGTTACCCCGAAACTTTCTGTATAAACACTAGTTAGGCGACCACCTCAAAGCATAACGTTCTCATTAAAAGGTACTGACACTTACCACTGGAAAGGACAACATCATGTCTGACAAACCGACTCCGCAAATCATCCTTCGACGAAAGCTCATATTCCGTCGAACACGAACCGCTACCCCCCTGAGCACCTTTGAGAACCTACCTGCTCTTGGCGAGCCAATTATCGAGGAGGCTCAATTGACACCTCGGGAAGTCGCTGACGCGCAGCGCGACCCGGAAGTGCAAGTGATTGCGACGCCAATGCCCCTGAAGCTGATCGAGCCTGTTGGTGCTCCCGAGCTAACTCCTGCGGCAACGGGAAACACATGGGGAATTGAAGCAGTTCGCGCTCACACGAGTCCATTTACGGGAGCCGGGGTCGTTGTTGCAGTACTCGATACCGGAATTAACCCGAACCACATCGCTTTTCAAGGAGTTCAGCTGGTGCGCCGCAATTTCACCCAGGACCCTGACGATGACCAGAATGGCCATGGCACACATTGCGCCGGAACGATTTTCGGTAGGGATGTAAATGGACTACGTATTGGTGTTGCACGAGGCGTCACGAAAGCACTCATTGGAAAGGTCTTGGGATCCGGAGGCGGATCGTCCGCCACATTGGCAAACGCAATCAATTGGGCCTATGAGAATGGAGCTAATGTCATCTCAATGTCCTTGGGGATTGACTTTCCGGGATTCGTAGCTGAGTTGATTTCACAAGGGCTTCCAGCCGAAGCGGCGACTTCAATCGCTCTCGAACAATACCGCGCAAATGTCAATCTCTTCTCCAGCTTGACCCTCTTGCTGGCACAGTCAAATGCTTTTGCTCAGGCGGCGGTCATCGTTGCTGCCTCCGGAAATGAGAGCGAACGTCCTCGGTATGAAATTGCCGTTGCTCCACCAGCAGCAGGCGATGGCATGATCTCGGTCGGAGCACTACAGAAATCTACCGCTGGCAATTTGAGCGTCGCCAGTTTTTCCAATACTCAGTGCAATCTCTGTGGACCAGGAGTGCGCGTGACCTCCGCATGGATTGACAACAACAGTGCCCTCCAAACCATCAGTGGGACTAGTATGGCAACTCCTCACGTTGCCGGATGTGCAGCATTATGGGCAGAGCAACAGAAGCAACTGACTGGAGTACTAACTAATGAAAACCTAGCGGCCAAGACGCTTGCATCGGCGATCTTTATTCCGGGTGCTTCGTTTGAGGATATCGGTAACGGCATGGTTCAAACACCCCAAAGCTAACGAACGGATTCACAAGCCGATCACCCAACAAGGCGGTTCACCGCTCCGGTTGACCGGGCGTTTTCACAAAGCAGAGGTTTCTGGCCGCCGCCTGGTTATCTTGGTCGTTAGACCCCACCAGCGGTTTCTAGTTCTCTATTCAGTCCACTTTTGGTTTAAGTGGCGCGGTTTTTCGGCTGTGGTTGTGAGTTTTTGTTATTGGGGTGGTGTGATCACCCGTCATCAAGCAAATAAAATGCATCGCGCTGACGGTAAAATAGCTTGAATGCTTCAGTTCGCTTTACTGCACAAGTCTAACTACTGCATGCAGGCGGAACGGATTGTTACACTATGTCTGCGTTGCTTGTGCTGAGACGCTCAGGAGTGACTATTTCATCACTTGTGACAAGCGACTGATTAATCGGTGTGCGGGATTAATGCTGAAAGTATTGAATCCAGTCGATTTTGTTTTGGAGGTAAACGGTGACGATCAAAGTCAAGAATGAGCAACAAGTTTTACAGGAAGGGTTACGGGTTCTGTTCGTGAACATGGAGCCATCGAAGGTTACTCGATTTTGGGTGGCTTGTAATTCAGGAAGTGGAGACTACCTAAAACTTAAGGAAGAGCTTTTCGGGCAAGAATCGGTAGCAAGTCTATACGCCAAAATTTTGGAATTTCAGGAGTCGAAGCGCGGAGCCTAACCCTGCGTTGGAGCCGACCACCCAAAGTTGCTCTGTGAGCAGCTGGATTGATCTGCGGCGGCTCAACTTCACCGACTATGAAGCCGTGGAGGAGTCAAGTGGGTTTCAGCCATTTATTTCATAAGTAGTTCCAGATTTTGGACATCGTAAATTAATCATCCTATTTGCTTAGATGATAATCAGACAGTTTGGAAAGATTGATAAAGATTTAC
>CALRKB020000030.1:0-57679 GCA_943367755.1 Rhizobium sp. Q54
ATTCCCCTGACTTCAATCGCATCGAAAAATGTTGGGCTTGGCTGAAAAGCCGTATCCGCAAATTGCTACGAGACTCGGATAATTTGCGTGATGCGATGGACTCTGTTCTTAAACAAGCTGTGTCCTAACCTGCTTGGCGACAGCTATACATTTATTGCGTGCGCAAAGCGCACCAACCCACTGCGATAGATCTGCATTAACTCGTTTAGCTTGTTAGTTTCCTGCTCGTTGAGTTGCTCTTCTCTATTGCGAGTCTGTAAATCGCTGAAAATCTCCTGCAGTTGCTTGTTCATTTACAGGTTGCATAAAGCGAGTATTTGCTCGTTAGGTAAGGAGTCGATGGGGACATCATTAACTGCTCGATCTATCCATTCGATCAGCATCTCTTCAATGCTGCGGTGATTGAGCGTAGCTATTTCCTTTACCTTTTTTACCAGTGTTTCAGGTAGCTCTAGGGTGATAGCTTCAGACATTTTGCCTCCGATCTTGAAAGGTATCTAGCTACCAGTATAGACTTTGCCAGTCTGTTAAAGTCATAAAAGCAACGCGGCGATCGCAAATTTCATCAAGTTTCAGAAATGGAAATGCGATCATAGAATGTGATTTGTTTAGATGTATAGAAAGATCTCACTGACAACTTACTCTGCGATAATCTGAGGATGTGAATTAAGATATTTACTTAAGTGTGCGATTTGTGCCATTGTTTTGGACGGGAAGAGATTGCGCTAACATTGCAAGACAGCCTGTCAAATCTAACTAAAATGAAAAAATAGTGATACAAATCTATCGCCATAACATAATTTTTTAATAAAACCTTAGCTTAAATAGTTTATTGTATGTCTGAATCCTCACTTCTACGCGCTTGGCAGCAATTACCCACAAATGCATCCGAAGCTCTTGTTACTACGAATTTTGTTTTGCCCCATCTCTTTGAAGCATTAGAGTTTAGTGAGAGTGAGCGCATTCCACAATTCCAAACTGGTCTTGGGGGTAGAGCAGTTGACTTTGCTGCAAAACATAATATTATCGGGGAAGATATATTTCTAGATAACAGAGAAAATCCTAATCTGTTGGTTGAATTAAAAGGACGAGATATCAACCTATCAGAATCATCGGCTCAATATGCTTCAACAGTTCGGCAGTTGCATCAGTATATGCTTTCGTCAAAATGTCATAGTGTCCAGTGGGGATTAATGACCAATAGCAATCACTGGCAATTGTTTCGGAAGCACGGAAAAGTTATCTTTCCAGTTACGCAATGTCTGGCAACAAATGAACACAACTTAGAGTCAACCGTTCATCTAATTTGTGAAAAAATCTTGAAGCCATCGAAAGCGCTTGTTGTTGCGATTTATAATAATAAAGGGGGCGTAGGTAAAACGACGACGACCATCAATCTGGCTGCTATTCTGAATGGACTTGGGAAAAAAGTCTTAGTAGTAGATTTCGATCCCAACCAGCGCGATCTCACACAAGCATTACGAAGTTCGGCAAAAGAAGTTACTCTGTATAAATGTTTAGACGATCGCCGACTCGATCCAATCCAAGCAATCCAAAACTTTTGCGTTAAAACTAAGCAAGGAAAGTCCTTAGGCTTTGACATCTTACCTGCTGACGACGAGTTAGCTAGTTCATCTAGTTATACTGGTATTCTGCAACGTGCTAAAGAGGATCGACTTGGAGAGGTGGTCGATCTATTTCGAGAAACCTATGACTATATTCTGATTGACGCACCTCCTAACTGGCAGTATTTTAGTCAAAGTGCAGTTTATGCATCCGATGTTGTGCTTATGCCTATCAAGCATAATAATATTTTCTCAATTGAGAATGCTGCTCAAGCGATCGCCAAACTAATTCCGCAGATCAAACAAAAGCGCCAAGATGGTTGCCCTCACGTATTACCAGTTTTCTTCAATGGAGAGAGAATGACCGATCCGCAGCGTGCAGTAGCAGAAAAGCTAATTGATGGACTCATTGTAAAGTACAAAAAAGAAGAAAGATTTGATTTGTTGCCTTACTTTTATCCACGTTGGCACTCTACAAAAGATCGAAGTATTTTTACATTGCCAAGCTTTGCAGTGATTTCCAATGCAGGTTTTGCCCATTTGCCTGCGGTATACGTTAATAAAATTGCCAAAGATTATTACCAGGGTTTAGTCAAGGAGTACTTTTTTCAATGAACATTACTAATGATGCGATGCAATTAATGTATCTATGGGTTCATGAAATTTCTGTGCCAGAGCCTATAAATACTACCCGATTTCTTGTTGATGTAGCTGCGGATACTTTGAATCAACATGGGGGGAAAAACTGGATTCCTGTAGTTGTGAAAGAGTTAGGGAAAGGACAATATGAAGTCATTGCCAATTCATTTGTTTATGCCGTTGCTGAAGCCGCAGGTTTAGAAAAAGTTTGGTGTATTGTCGCAGATGAGAGTGAAAATGCAGAGCATGTTGCAAAGGTGTTAGCAGGAGAAACTATCCCTAAATTGAATCTTAGTACTGCTTCCTATGAGCAAATTAAAACGGCATTGGAATATGCCACTGAGCAATCGAATAGTGCTTTGAAAGGTATAAAAGTGCTTGTTGTGGCAAATCGAATTTCTGAAGCACCACGTGAGACATGGAAAAATCTAGACGAGATAATCAAACTTAAGTGTGGGATTACTAAAGGAAAGAAACTAGATGCTCTTGCCAAAGTATTCTTTCTCTCGGAACCTGTCTTGCCGCCACCACCGCCAGAAATCATCAGTGTCAAAAAAGCAACTAGAGATGAAATCTTCGAGCGCCTTAGCTATTTGTCAACCTACAAGGTAGGTGGCTTTGAAGAAGTTGATCTAGATGCATCAGCCGATGCCATTCTTACTGCTGTTAAGGATAAATGGAAAACCTTAAATCCCATTGCTAAGCTTGAATGTGGCATTGATACTCCCAAAATCAAAACTCTTAAAACAGTTTTTAGTCTGTAGCGAATATTATTGGGATTGTTTAAAAAACAGGAGTACTTAATTCAAAAACGACTTTTTATCCAACATAATTGACCAAAATCAGGTCATTGGGTTCTCTTAGTATTTCTTACACTTACATCAGTTTCCCTGCAATAAATTGTGGACTGAAAGCTAAAATCCGTTCAAATGGGTTCAAATTTTGCATTCAGCGATCGCCCATGACGAGAATAGGTGAAATTGCGATCGCTACCCGCCATAGCAACCAGGGTTATACTAAAGTTATTGGTAACAATAAAAAGCGGTCTCATATTATGTCAGTTGTCGGAGCTAAAACTTACATCGAGTATCGAAATGATGCTTATTGGGTTGAAGGAACTCGGATTTCCCTTGATTCGATTGTCTATGCCTTTCGCCAAGGATTATCCCCTGAGAGCATCGTTCAGTCTTTCCCATTACTCACTCTCGAACTGGTTTATGGAGCGATCGCTTTTTATCTAGCTAATCGCGCTGCAATTGATGCTTACCTTGCCGATCAGGAAGCTACATTTGATGCAATGCCCCAGCCACTAAAAGACAGCGATCCAATTTTGTATAACAAACTCATGGCAGCTAAAGCAGCAAAACAACAGATAGGAATGTGAATATTCGCTACCAAGCTGATGCTGATTTGAATCAGGCGATCGTAACTGGAGTTCTACGAAGAGAGCCAGCCATCGACTTTCAAACAGCCTTTGAAGCTAAGTTAGAAGGTATAAAAGGCCCTGAAGTACTGGCAATTGCGGCACAGCAGGGGCGCGTCCTTGTCAGTCACGATCGTAAAACGATGCCATTGGAGGTTGCAAAGTTCATCACTAAAAATCAAAGCCCAGGCATTATAATCGTTTCCCGAAAGCTCTCACTTGAAGTCATTATCGACGAACTGATGCTCATTTGGGCAGCATCCGTTGCCGAAAAGTGGGTAGATCGTATTGCAAAGTTACCCCTTTGATACAGGCTAATATCGACCTTGATGAAATTTGGGATGATGTGCGCGATCACTCAACTGGGAGAGAAGTAACTCTGTGAGTCTATATCTGATTGATACGAATATTCTATCTGAGCCGATCAAACCTCAACCCAATGCGATCATCATTACTACAATGCAGCGCTACACCGAAGCGATCACTTTACTCCTCTTATTTTACTATTTCACCTATTTACCCAGATGAGCGGAAAAAGTTTATCTCCAAATTTGTTGCGATCTGACGATTGAATAATAATGCTAAATTGACTCATTAACCCCGGCTTTCGGCAATTACCACAAAGGATGGGCAAAGATGGATGAGATTGTCTTATTACCGCGAATTTGATTGGATAAGGGTAGATGGCCTTTAGGTGCTTCCAAACTCCAAATAAAATCGGTGGGATAACGGGTAAATGAACCATCTTTTTTCCAGCCGATTTGAAACCACAGTTTTTCCCAATTTTTACCTAGGTTGAGCCACATCTTTCTCTGTACTGAAAAGCCAAATTTGCCCTCGGAATAAACTAACCAGAGATTATTGATCGTATTCAAATCAACATTTTTGATTTGCGCTACTTCCGAAAAATATAACCATCCCCTCTCCATTGCTGCACTTCCTGCCGCCGCACACATAGTCTGAGATGTAAGGCGATCAGCCTCCTGAAAGTCTTGCTGCACTAATAGCTTTTGCAATGGTTCGTAATCAATGCCAGATTCCGTCTCTAGCGACACAACTCCCTTGGGGAAATGAGTTTGCAATACTTCCCTTGCTCTAGGTGAATCTAGTTGGAGCAGAATTTGGTATGCTTTGCCATCTAAGCAAGTCACTTCTATCTTCTCACCCTGACGCTTGAGTAGAAAATCTATCAGTACTTCGATACCGCGATCGCCGCAATTTGCTAGGTCGGAGATCGCTTGTAGTTGCGTTGCTTCATTACCCGATCCTAATTTTGCATTCAGGTCAGAGATGGTTTCAGTATCAAGACTTGGCGATCGCATATCATTCATGGGTAAAAGCAGTCCTGTGGGAATCAAAAATTATCATTAAGCCAATGTATATATATTACGACTTAAGGCTGTGTTGCTTCTCAGATTAAGCTGCCTTGGCAACGGTTTTGTTAGTCTGTTGTGGTTGGCTAATCTTAGTATCAAGTAGCTTCAGGGCGGTTTGATACTGCGTATCGTCCTGTGTTGCAACCTGGCTGCGGCTAATCGGCGTGGGCTTGACTTCCACATCTGGTGCAATGCCTACTTTGTGAATGTCGGTGTGATTTGGCGTTTCGTATTTAGCAATTGTTACTGCCAGTCCCGAACCATCCTCTAGCTCCACTAAAGACTGAATTAAGCCCTTGCCAAAGGTCTTCGTACCTACCAGCACAGCCCGACTATTATCATGCAACGCTCCGGCCAGGATTTCGCTAGCACTAGCCGTACCACCATCCTGCAAGATCGCCATCGGATCGAGTGTCAGAGCACCGCCATGTGCCGTAAAACTTTCCTGGATGCCATGGCGATCGGCGGTATACACAATCGTGCCATCGGGTAACCACATGCGAGCAATTTCAATACCTGCCTGGAGTAAACCGCCTGGGTTACCGCGCAAATCCAGGACATAGCCGTCCGCGCCCTTAGCTTCCATCTGCTCGATCGCATTTGACATCTCTGCGGCGGCATTGCCATTAAACTGCGCTAGCCGGATATAGCCAATCTTATGGTGGTTAAATTCAGCCAGACTCGTCACGATCGGGTTAACCTCAATGCGATCGCGCACAATTGCCAGATCGAAGGTTTTCAGTTTGGGGTTGGGCCGATCCTTGCCGTCTTTAGCAACAGAATTTGGCTCAGAATTTGCTTTAGAGCTATCCTCAGGCCGTCCGATCGATAAAGTCACCTTAGTACCAATTTCGCCACGCATGCGATCCGCACATTCATCCAGCGTCATATTGGCAGTAGGCATGTTGTTAATTCTGAGGATGCGGTCTAGCGATCGCACACCAGCTTTTTCGGCAGGAGAACCTTCAATGGGTGAAACTACAATCAGGGATTTAGTTTGGGAATCGATCGCAATCTGTAAGCCTACACCTGTCAGTGCCCCACTGGTACTAGTTTGCATAGTTTTGAACTGATCGGGGGGCAGAAGGCGGGTAAATGGGTCATTCAAGCTGGCCAGCATCTCCTGAATCCCGGCATAGGTTTCTTCACGACTATTAAATCTACGATTAGCAAATTGCTTGCGCACGCGATACCAGTTTTGATTATTGAAGTTTTCGTCCACGTACGATCGATTCACGATCTGCCAAACGTTATTAAAAAACTTCTGCTCTTGCGTCCAGTCCTCGATCGCTGCTGTGGCGCTCCCTATACTGAGGAATTGGATCGCAAATGCCAGACACAGAACTACAATAATTGACCAGATTTTACGCGGCTTTGTCATGCTTGATTTGATAAGGCGATCGTAGTTAATTCTTTCTATCCTATTTAATTTTCCCAGAACTTGGGGGTAGGCAACCGTACAAAGTAAACTCTACTGAGGTTCATCAAAGGCAAGCGATCGCGGAAATTATGCTAGTTCACTCCTATCCCCCTTTACTGTTTGGCACGTTAGTCAAGCGTTACAAGCGTTTTTTTGCAGATATTGAGCTAGAAACTGGCGAGCTAATCACAGCCCATTGCGCTAATACGGGGCCAATGACAGGGATATGTAAAGTTGGTAATAGAGTAGGCGTGTCCAGCAGCACTAACCCCAAGCGCAAGCTACCCTACAGTTGGGAAATCATTCATGTCGATGATGTATGGGTGGGCGTACACACTGGCTTGCCCAATCAGGTAGTAGGAAAAATGTTGGCACAGAAAGCGATCGCCGAGCTAGGAGCCTATGATTCAGCGCAAGGCGAAGTCGCCTACGGTAATGAAAAAAGTCGGATTGACTTTGTGCTCACTGCGCCGCAGTCCAAAACTTTCGTAGAGATCAAAAACACAACCTGGTGCGATGGCAGTTTGGCTTTATTTCCCGATACGGTCACAACCAGAGGACAAAAACATATTCGCGAGTTGATCTCTGTTCTTGATGCCAATACTAGAGCAGTATTGTTATATTTCATCAATCGTGGCGATTGCGATCGCTTTGCCCCAGGCGATCGAGCCGATCCTGAGTACGGTAAATTGCTGCGAGAAGCGATCGCGGCTGGAGTGGAAATTTTACCCTGCCGCTTTCACGTTACACCCACAGGGATTGAATACTTGGGCTTGGCGGAACTTGTTTTAACTTAATAAAGTGCTTAACAGTTTGCTCACGGATACTCTTGATATGCATACGCTACGATTATGGCTAAATTTCCTGAAGAAACCATCGAACTTATCTGGCAGTTAAAACGCCAGTCTTTAGAAATTGTTGATGAGGCGACAGCAGTAGAGTTTAGGTTGTTTGAGCTTTTTGGAGAAACAGAAGAAACGATATCGCACTTAGAAGAAATGAAAAATGTGGCAGATGAAGCTATATCGTCGTTTACTCAGTTATCCACATTCCAAATTCAGGTTGCTCAAACCCAGCCTATTGCTTCTGCGGATATGCTAAATTTGATCGCAAGAATAATTCCTCGAACCCAAGCCAGAATTCCCGCTCTAAAACGTAGTATCCAAGAAGTAAAAATTGAATGGGATTTGCTATGACTAAGCAACCACATATTCCAAATCCAGAAATACGAGATCGTCTTCTAGCTAACTTAAGGCGGACTCGTTTAGAACTGAGAGAAGTAAACTTGGAATTAGCTGAACTGAATGCTAGATTGGAGCAGGATATTTGTCAGCGCAAGTTGGAACGGGTAAGGCAAACTCCTCAGATCCTTCAAAAATGAGACAACCATTGCTAAATCAAGTATTGGTTAGGAATTTGCTTATATCTTTCACTGCTAAGTTGAAACAACTGGCTACTTTTGTCTCCTTTTTAAAATTTCAAACTGAACACTCACCTGTCGCGCTTCTGACTCCTGAAACCTTTCGACTTTACCAGGATTTTGCTGAAGAAGATCGCCAGCTAGCTCAAATGGGCATGACAGATTACGTCATGGGTTTAGCCCAAGAAGATAGCTTGTGAGTATCAAACTATGCGGTTGCTTTTAGTTGATGACGAAGTAGAGCTTACTCAACCTTTGCAGCGATTGCTGACCAATCAGGGTTATACAGTTGATGTGGCGAATAGTGGCGATCGCGGCTTAGCTCTAGCGCTAGAGGAAGAATACGATCTGCTAATTTTGGACTGGATGATGCCGGGGCGATCGGGTGTGGAAATTTGCAGTCATTTGCGCCAACAGGGAGACCATACACCCGTACTGTTGCTAACGGCTAAAGACACCCTGGACGATCGCGTCGAGGGACTTGATAGTGGTGCGGATGACTATCTGGTAAAGCCGTTTGAGTTGCGCGAACTGCTGGCACGAGTGCGGGCGTTATTGCGGCGATCTCCTTTAGTGGTGCCCGCACAGCCTGATGAAGTTAAGTCAAATCGCTTGCAATTTGCCGATCTAGAACTCGATCTCGATAACCAGGTAGCCTACAGAGCGGGGCAAACAATTGCCCTATCTGATAAAGAACATCAGCTCTTGGCATACTTTATGCGTCATCCCAACCAGCTACTCACCCACGAGCAAATCTACCAACATCTCTGGTCAGGTGAAGATGCACCTGCTAGTAATGCTCTAGTAGCACAGGTGAAACTGTTGCGGCGTAAGATTGACTTGGGCGATAGCCCGCGTGGCGTAGCCAATCGCAAATCACTGATTGACTCGGTCTATGGTAAGGGCTATCGCTTTGGCTAAAAGCAAACTAATCTGGTGGGCACCCTAGTGATGCTTTGGTCTTATTTTTAGTAAATGGATGCGCGCCAGAAGCGATCGAACATAAATATGCCTTGACGGGATCGCTAATATTTTTAGCGCCGGTAAATTCAGCATCAACTATGGTCTGCACGTTGAGTAATTTGGCACCTCTAAGGTTAGTGCCTCGGAGATTTGCCCCTTTAAGGTTAGCCAGACTAAAGTTGGTATCGATCAAATTAGCCCCGCTGAAATTAGTCACATTCAGGTTGCAGTAGCTAAAGTCTACACCTGTGAGATTAGCCCAGGTTAGGTTTGCCCAGCTAAGATTGGCACGAATAAACCTGGAGCCCTTAACCATCGCTCCCCTTAAATTAACTTCAGGCAGCATGGCTCCATCTAAATTTGCATCGGTCAGATAAGCTCCGCTCAGATCTGCTTTGGCGAGGTTTGCGCCTTGCAAGTTAATACCATTTAACTTGGCACCCTTCAGACTCATACCACTCAAGTCTTCCCCAGCAAAATCTCTCTGTCCGCGATTGTACTTTTCCAGAAAATCCTCAACTCTCAATGGCTTATTCCTTAAACTGTCATTCAACTGTCATTCAAGTGTTTAGGAGGCTAAAGCATATTGCTTGGCCTCCAATTACATTCAATCAGTTAGTATTTCGGTATGCTCGGATCGATCTCCTGACTCCAGGCATTAATACCGCCCTTAACGTTGATGCCATTAATTCCAGCTTGCTTAAGAATGCCCAGAGCTTTAGCAGATCTCCCACCCATCTTACAATGAACAATAAGCTTGCGATCGTTACCATTCAGTAAGGACTTGACTGTCTCTATACCATTCCCATTCTCGATTTCAGGTAGTGGGATGAGATGTGTGCCAGGAATTCTACCAATTTCCCACTCATTGGGGTTGCGCACATCAATAATGACGTAATCATGTGCATTTGCATCAATAATCGCTTTGAGATCCTGCACGGTGATTTCAGGAATATCCTGTTGAGATTGCGCTTCGCTAGCTTTAGCCGCAGGAATACCGCAGAACTGTTCGTAATCGATTAATTTTTCGATCACAGGTCGGACGGGATTAGGGCGCAGCTTGAGTTCGCGGAAGGTCATATTCAAGGCATCGTACAGCAGGAGTCGACCGCTTAAAGTCGTACCTTTACCCAGGATAATCTTGACAGTTTCAGTTGCCTGAATCACACCGATGATGCCGGGTAAAATCCCTAACACACCACCTTCAGCACAGGATGGTACCAGGCCAGGAGGTGGTGGCTCAGGATAGAGATCGCGATAGTTGGGACCACCTTCATAGTTAAAGACCGTAGCCTGTCCCTCAAAGCGGAAGATAGAACCATAGACGTTAGGCTTGTTCAGCAGTACGCAGGCATCATTCACCAGGTAGCGCGTCGGGAAGTTGTCAGTCCCATCTACTATAATGTCGTAGGGGGCAAAGATCTCTAGTGCATTAGCTGAGCTAAGCATTGTTTCATAGAGATCGACCTGGCAATGGGGATTAATTTCAGCAATCCGGTTTTTGGCGGAGACAATTTTAGGCTTGCCTACCCATGATGTACCGTGGATCACCTGACGCTGTAGGTTAGAAGTATCGACGATATCAAAGTCAACAATACCAATACGTCCAATTCCGGCAGCGGCTAGGTACAACAATAAGGGAGATCCTAGTCCTCCTGTTCCCACACAAAGTACGCTGGCGGCTTTAAGCCGTTTCTGGCCTTCTAGGCTGACTTCAGGCAGGATCAGGTGACGTGAGTAGCGTTCGTATTCGTCTTGGTTAAGTTGGATCGAATCCAGATCTGGGTTGAGCATGGTTTAGTAATTACTGCTTACTCGCTGTGCGCGCTCGATCGCATAATGATTTATCGAGGCTTGGCATGTAAATGGCTTAGGAAGGTTTAGACCTTTCAAGACATATATACAATCATAAATATCTATATACGATTATTTGTATATAATCTCTGCTTAATGTAACTGAGCTAACATTTCTTAGGCTGAGCTTAATATTGTACAACTGCTCAACAATAGCTAAGCGATCTATAGTGTTAGGTGAATGTACAGGTTATTTGGCTGATGCGCTTTGCGCATATTAGCCAAATAACGGGTGATTATCAAATTTAAAACTTTTATGGATACTCCTTACATTTATTACATTCCCATCTATCCCGATGATGATTGTGGTGAAACTTTGATGCATCTTTTCAGTGGTGAACCTGGTCTAGATACCAAAATTTTGCAATTGCTTCAGGAGTTAGATCGGCGCGAGGAAAGTGGAGAAGGAGTTGACTATATTCAAGAGTTTGAGGATAAACTCAGCTTGAAGCGCGTATCTGTGCGCCATCTCCCCCGCGATCGCTCGCGATTTGTGCCGATTACTACCTAGTGTTCTGTCTAGCTCAAGCCTAGCTCAGATAGGTGTAGCCGCGCAGACTGTGCTCGTAGTTTTGCAGGAGCAATCTGGCTTCTTCGAGGGTGATCTGCTTCTTTTGGAGTGCCGCTTCGGTGGCACGACGCATGTTTTCTAGCAGGTTATCAGAGCTATATTGCACGTACTTCAGTACATCAGCCATGGAGTCGCCCTTGATCGCATGCTCGACATGGTAGCCGTTGGGCGTGATGTGGATATGGACGGCATCGGTATCGCCAAACAGGTTATGCAAGTCTCCTAGGATTTCCTGGTAGGCTCCACCGAGAAATAGCGCGATATAATATTTTTCCCCTGGGGTAAAAGGATGCAGTTCTAGCGCAGACTTAACATCCCGCAAATCGATAAATTTATCGATTTTGCCGTCGCTGTCACAGGTCAAGTCGGCTAGGGTGCCACGACAGGAGGGCTCTTCATTCAGTCGATGAATGGGGACGATGGGGAATAGTTGATCGATCGCCCAGCTATCGGGAGCGGATTGAAATACGGAGAAGTTGCAGTAGTACGTTACTGCCATCGTTTTCTCCAGGTCTTCTAGATCGTCGGGCACATAATTTTGTTTGCGCACGATTTTGAGGATGCGATCACAGCATTCCCAGTACAGTCGTTCGGCGCGCGCTCTTTCTTGCAGGCTTAAATAGCCAAAGGAAAATAGGCTAACGGCTTCTTCCTTAAACTGCACGGCATCATGGTATGCCTCCTGGTAGTTGTCCTCGTCAATCTGCTTTAAGGTCTCAAACAGATTGCGGATAGTCAAATGTTCGCCTTCATCTAGTGGTGGAATTGTTCCACTAGGAGTTTCGCTCACATTCAGTACCTCAAATACCAGCACAGATTGATGCGAGGCGATCGCCCTACCGCTTTCACTGATGATTGTGGGGACGGGAATATGTTTGCCCGCGCAGGCTTCTTTGAGGGCAGCTACGACATCATAGGCGTAGTTTTGCATGTTGTAGTTTTTGGAAGCATAGAAGTTAGTTTTAGAGCCGTCGTAGTCTACGCCTAAGCCGCCACCAACATCGATATAATTCATGTTTGCGCCAATTGTGGCGAGCTGCACAAAGATCTGTGCTGCTTCCCTCAGTGCATCTTTGATCGCACCAATGGAGCTAATTTGCGAACCGATATGAAAGTGGAGTAACTGCAAAGATGGGAGTAGATTAGCAGCTTTAAGTCGCTCTACTACTTCTAGGATCTCCCAAGTGCCAAGGCCAAATTTTGCACAATCGCCGGCCGAGTCTTCCCAACGTCCAATCCCTTTGGAGCTGAGTTTGGCACGTACTCCCACAATCGGCTCGATTTCCAGCCTTCTAGCTGCCTGAATTACGATGTCGACTTCTTCTAACTGTTCGATCACGATAATTGGCGTTTGTCCCAACCGTTGTGATAGCAGGGCAGTTTCAATGTATTCCTGGTCTTTGTAGCCATTACAAATCAGGAGCGCCCCAGGGGTCTTGAGTGTCGCGAGCGCAATTAGCAATTCTGGTTTAGAGCCTGCCTCTAAGCCAAACTGATAGGGTTTACCGTAGTTGACCAGTTCTTCAACGAGCTGACGTTGCTGGTTGACTTTGACCGGATAAACACCACGATAGCTGCCGTTATAGTTGTAGCGGGCGATCGCTTTAGCAAAGCAGGCATTGAGGCGCTCGATGCGATCGGCCAAGATATCAGAGAATCTGATCAGCAGTGGTAAGCGGAGATTGCGTTTTGTCAGATCGTTGACCAATTCATACAGATCGATACAACCACCCCGATCGCCCTTGGGGGAAACGGTGATATGTCCTGCCTGGTTGATGCTGAAGTAAGGATCGCCCCAACCGTTAATGCGGTACAGTTCCTCACTGTCCTGAATTGTCCAGGCCGTCTCAGCTGCTGTTTCAGTTGCCGTCAGCGGCTTTTGAATTTCTTGTACCATTGATGTGACTCCTCTTCTTGCAATCTTGATGCTCAATCAGCTCCCCAAACAGCCATCATCAATGACTGAACCCTACGATTGTCAAGCGCAAATCCTTAACTGTCAATCACCTCCGCTATAAATTCCTGCACTCTCTGTCGACTAAGCTTCCCGTTTGCTGTCCTGGGTATTGACTCAACTACATGTAGGATGCGTGGCAATTTATAACGAGCAAGATGATGCGAGCTGCAAAATGTCTGAATTTCATCTAATGTGATGGTTTGTTTGGTGATCGCTACTGCTGTAACTACCTGTCCCCATTCTGGATCTTCTGTGCCTACAACACAGGCTTCTACAATGGCAGGATGTTGGCAGAGAATCATTTCCACTTCTGTGGGATAGATATTTTCGCCACCACTGATAATTAGATCGCTGCGGCGATTGACTACATACAGAAATCCTTCGCTATCCACATATCCTAAATCACCCGTGTGAAGCCAGCCGTCCTTAATAGCATCTGGGGAGCGATTAATATAGCCCTTCGTCACATTTGCGCCCTGCACCAGAATCTGACCAACTTCGCCTACGGCAACTTCTGTAAGCTCATCCCCAATCGCTACAATCCGAATGAGATCGCACAGCAATGGTTGTCCTGCCGAGCCTGGTTTGCGATCGAGATCCTGGGGTAATAGCGTCGTTACCTGCGAAGCCGCCTCCGTCAAGCCGTAGGTTGGCACAATTGGCAACTTCAGATCTAAACATCGCTTTAGTAGTGCTTGGCTAGGCGCTGCTCCTCCTAGCAAAATACCGCGTAGCTTTTGCCAATGCGTTAGTGAGTGAGGAAATTGCGCGTTCTCCAAAATGCGCAACAGCATGGTTGGCACTAGAGAGAGCATGGTTACTTGCTCCGTTGAGATCGCCTGAATCACAGCTTCCGCGTCAAAGTGCTGCTGCAAAATCACCGTCGTACCGTAGATCAAACTGCGCCAAATAATTGCGCTTCCTCCCACATGATAGAGCGGCAAACACAGCAACCAGCGATCGCTGCCGTCAATCCCTAAATTCATGGCTGAGGCCACAGCACTATGCCAGTGATTGCCATAGGTGAGCTGCACTCCCTTGGGGAACCCTGTTGTGCCTGAGGTGTAGACGATCGCTTGCACGGCTTCTAGATCGATATCGGTTAATAGGGGGAAAGCGGTATGATCTGTCGTTACGCTTTCTAGCTCTGCGATCTCAACCGATCGCCATACATGAAGTTGAGAGGCGATCTCGTTGGTAGTGCGATCGTAAACTAGCAATTGTGCTTGGCAATCTTGTAGTTGCCACTCGACTTCCTGGGCACTGAGCCGAATGTTAATCAGGGCAGCGATCGCACCTAACTTACTCAGCGCATGAAGTAGGAAGATATAACCAGGATGATTTGGCATCAGAACCGCTACACAGCTACCATTACCAATCCCCATTCCGGCTAATCTAAGCGCCATACTGATGGAAATTGCCTCTAAGTTTGCGAAAGTCCATGTTTTACGCTCAAACAGCAAAGCAGGATAATTACTTTTTTGTAAGGCTCGTTGCGATAACCAGGCAGGGATTGAGGACATGGTCAATAAAAAATACAATCAGAACACAGTTAGAACACATTGCATAAAAACATTACGCAGAGGTTGATGTAAAGCAGTAGAGTATTAGTAGCTCATTTTGAGTTTCCTGGAAATATGGCAATCACCAATCGCAAGCTCTCATGCTCTTTACCCCACACTCTTTACAATCAGTTCAAAGCATGGAAGGCCAAGCAGGGGATCGCTAGCGATAATAAAGCCCTGATTGAACTGTTAGAGCAGTTTTTAAGCTTTACGCCATCAGAGTTTAATCTTAACGCTGAGTATGCCACTAAAGCCGAATTGCAAGTTCTCATGGGAAAATAAATGCCCTGAGCGAACAAGTAGAGGCGATCGCTCAGGGCAAAGATAAACTCAAAGATCGAGTTGCTGATAGCCTCCCCCAGCCACCACAAACCGAAGCACCACCTACCGCTAATTCATCCGAAACACCCGATCCCGATCCAAGCAACAATTCTGATCGCGAAGATTCTGAGGCCAGCAGCGATTGCGCCGTTAACGATCGAATCGATCTTGAAACTGGCGAACCGGATGCGATACCTGTCGATCCGATTCCAGAAGCACCACCCTCCGCGATCGCCTGGCAAGTGTGGACTTATCTAGAAAGACATAGGAAAGACACACTGCGGTGTATTGGCACATTTGACTCAGAATGGAAAGCGCAAAGATTTATTGCGGAAGCAGAGCGCCAAAATCGCGATCGCCTGCGCGTGCACTATGAAATTATTCCCCTGCTGGAACTAGAAGACGAAGAGTTCCAAAATGGTGCTGGAGATCGAGCAGTAGATGATTTGGAACTTGATGCGATCGATGTGGAAATAATGACAGATAGCCAATAAAGGAGGCTAGTACCAGCTAGGGTTAAGCTGTGCTAGCCAGAATCGCCAACGTGGTGCATCATCAATAACAAAAACATGACTACTATCGGTGGCGGGTAACCAGGGATTGCGACTAGCAATTGAGAGCTTCCACTGCTCTGAGCCATCCTTAGCGGATAGTGCCAAAATTTGAATAACATCTCTAGATCCTTCCCTAATCTCTCCAGTCGTAAAGACCGATTCTGCATTAGATATTGGAGTCGTTACGGCAAGGGTGGCGTAGCGGACACCTAGTTGCTTGAACCAGCGATCTCGTCCATCTTTAGCATCTAGTGCCAGCAACCAATACCCCTCACCTTCGAGTCTATTACCATCACTTTTAAATTCATTGCCCTTACCGAGTTTATTGCAAGTGAGATATACCAGGTTGTTGACATGAAACCGCTCGTAAACACCTAGTTTGCCAGCACACTGAAGGCTACTGTCTCTTTCGTAGATACGCTTCCAGCGCTCTTTCCCTGAATTCGCATCAAAGGCAGTAATTCCAAAACGACCAAACTCATAGAAAGTGGAGTTTGTCGATTTGACCTCTAGCGCATTGCTGTTAATGGTGAATTGCAACTGGCCAGTCGCCAGATCGTAGGCGCGAGTGATGCCCTCTTTGTCTTTGAGGAATACCTTGTGATCGCTGACGGCCAAACGATTTTTTGGTATCAAAATAGTCGAATAATCAGGTTTAGGATTCATTTCGATCTGCCAGATGAGTTTTGCTGTGTGTGCATCCAAAACCTTTAGTGCAGTTTGAGTGTCACGTTTCTGGGTAAGTAAGATCGCACGATCTCCAGTAGCCAAAACAAAGTTTTTGCGATCCATTCGTTCTACTTTAAACTTGGTTTCCCAGAGCTGTTTACCAGTGGCGAGATCAAATGCAAAAAGCTTTATTGTTTCATCAAGATTGACCGTTGCGAAAACGCTATTTCCACTGGCATCATAGCTAACGCCATCATAGCTAAGGGGAGCGGGTTTAAACTCCCACATCTGCTTTCCAGAAATGGAATCGAAGGCTACTAGTTTCCAAACATAGGTTCCTGGATCTTCAGGGTATTTTTTTACTTGTTCAGCCACCTTCACCAAGACGCGACCATTTGCTGCTAATGGACTTCTCGCTTCTGTTTTTGTGTTATCGCCTAATAAGGTTGTCCAGAGCAAGCGACCATTTTTAGCATCAAGCGCAAGCAGACGAATTTCTCTCTGGTTAGCAAACTGATAACCTAAATATCCTAAAAAGCCAAGGATTAGTAGGCCAAAAGCTAATCGAGTAATTGCACGACGACTAGGCCACATCGAATATCTCTTGGTAATTTCTATTTGCTATATCTGTTAATTACAGGACTTACGCAATCGATCCCTAAAACCACTTAAAAAAGCGCGATCAATTTTCTAGCCATTTATTGCGTAAGTCCAAATCAGGTCAGATTCAAGCTTCTGCCATCACTGGTAAGCTGACACTGCAACCGCCTAAGCCACAATATCCATTCGGATTTTTGGCTAGATATTGCTGGTGATAGCCTTCAGCGTAGTAGAACTCAGGCACATCCAGGATCTCAGTCGTAATCGTGCCAAACCCCTTGGCTTGCAGCGCTTCCTGGTAGCGATCGCGCGATGTCTCAGCTAGTTTTTTCTGACTCTCGGAATATGCATAAATGCCCGAGCGATATTGTGTGCCAGCATCATTACCCTGGCGCATACCCTGCGTGGGATTGTGGTTTTCCCAGAAAACTTTTAGCAGTGTTTCATAACTGACAAGACTGGGATCGAACACAACATAAACGACTTCATTATGTCCGGTCATACCGCTACAGACTTCTTCGTAGGTGGGGTTTGGCGTGACGCCAGCGGCATAGCCTACTGCTGTGATGAATACACCAGGTTGCTGCCAAAACTTGCGCTCTGCTCCCCAAAAACAACCCATGCCAAACATTGCCATTTGCATGCCCTCGGGAAAGGGAGGACTCAGGGGATTGCCGTTAACATAGTGAGTCTGAGGTACTGACATTGGTGTCGCCCGTCCTGGTAATGCCTGCTCAGGGGTAGGCAACGTGAGTTTTTTGCCAAATCCGAATAACGCCATGACTTTTGACTGTAGTTAGTGAAATTATGCTTTACCTTAACTATTGTACTCTGGAGCAATGTGGTGCCATTTAATGGTGCCAGTCAGTCCTAATCCCATTTACCTAATTTTTTGGCATCCCCCCGATGAGATTCCGACTAAAGAAATCATCCCAACAAAAAAGGCAACGATCGTTACCATTGGTGCATATCCTGATCCGCGATGGACAGTTTGAAATTGTGGGCTTGGGTGCTTGGTATTCCTACTGGCGCGATCCCTATCATTTGTTGTTAACAGTGCCCTGGCTCGGTTTTCTAGCCCTGATTGTGTTGGGGTATGTGGCAATTAATACGTTGTTTGCCCTAGCTTATTTACTGGGAGGAGATTGCATTGCCAATGCTGAACCTGGCTCTTTCCTAGATACATTTTTCTTTAGCGTGCAAACACTTGCTTCCATTGGCTATGGAGCCATGTATCCCAAAACAGTCTATGCCAATATGATCGTGACGATCGAGGCGCTGACTGGCTTAATGGGCATTGCAGTGATGACTGGCCTATCATTTGCGCGGTTCTCGCGGCCAACAGCACGCGTACTATTTAGTCGAGTTGCGACTATTGCCCCACATGATGGTGTACCAACATTGACATTCCGAACAGCTAACCAGCGTCGCAACCAAATCCTGGAAGCGCAATTGCGAGTGTACTTGATGCGAGATGAGATGACGACTGAGGGACATTTTATCCGTCGGATTCGCGATCTCAAATTGTTGCGAAACCAGACGCCCAGCTTTACTTTAACCTGGCTAGCCATGCATCCCATTGATGAATATAGCCCACTCTATGGCATGACAACGGAGAATCTAATGGAAACAAAATCTATGCTTGTAGTTTCCTTGAGTGGGATTGATGAAACCGTTGCCCAATCCGTCCACGCTCGCCACACGTACTATGCTCACGATATCCTATTAAATCGTCGTTTTGTCGATGTGATTAACCAAACTGCCGATGGTCATCGCTATATTGACTATAATTACTTTCATGAAGTGGAACCAATCGCAGAATTCGGAAGCGATCGCTAACTAAAAATCTATCGCGATCGCGATCGCTCATCTTCAGTAAGCCCTAATTACCGAGGGCACCTCTGACAATTATGACAGTGCAATTACTATGGAGCGCGATCGCTTCTGGGATATTGCCCTTGATTGCCTGCTGAAATATGCCTTCGCGACTAGCGCCGAGAATAATAGCGTCAGATTTATAGGTTTTGGCTAAATCGAGCACAGCTTCAGGAATCGTTTTAGCACAAACTGAGCTGGAGACAATGCGGCTACCAAGCCTACGGCTGAGCTTGCGACTCAAGAATTTAGTTTCTTCAGCCAAAGCGCTAGGATCGTGATTAGTATTTGAGGGATGAAATACCTGACAGAGCCTGATTTCAGGTGTATGACTGAGAGATACTAGCCCTGGGAGCAACTTCACTGCTTGTTGGGCGTTGGGACCACCTGAGATCGGCACTAGCCAGCGATTTATGGTGAGTTTAGTGCTAGGGGAAGCCTGTTGAGAATTAGGTTGGAAGATTTGCCTAGACTGATTCTCGTTAATACTAGTAGTACCAAAATTATCATCGAGCTTCACAAAAATCACACTACAGGCTGCCTGGCGCAGTACTGTATCCACCACATCCCCAAAAATTTTGCCCGGTGTGAAGGTACTCCCTTTCCAACCCATAAGGGTGATGTCTATGCGTCGCTCCTTAATTGTTTCTAAAATCGCCTGCGCTGGATCGTGTGCCACTCGGATTTCTGTATGAATAGGGATCTGCCAATTTCTACCCAGATGTTGAGCGTGATTTAAAAGACGGCGGCTAGCAACTGTACTGACATTGGCTTCATTGGGAGCGCGATCGCGAGTAATGCGGATCACATGCAGGCAATCAATTTCGTAGTGCAGATCGCGGGCGATCGCCGCTGCAATTTGCAGTAATGCGACGGCATTTTGCGGATTGTGAATCGGGACAAGCATACGACCTTTACCCGTTGCAGGGGCACGGGTTTGGTAAACCACATAGGATGGATCGGGACGCGGCCCTGACTCCTGCTTACCGCCACTCAAACAATCTGATTCAGCACGGATAATATCGCTACGCGTGATGATGCCGACTAATTTGCGCCCATCTGTGACCGGCAAGCGGCTGAGATTGTAGCGGTTCAAAAGGTATAGTACATCGGCAAGCTTATCCTGAGGGTTTACTGTCATCGGTCGGGCTGTCATGATTTCGCCAACGCTGTTAGCCGATGCTAGTTTGAACTGGTCGAGATTTTTGAGGTCGGTTTGGGTAATGATGCCAACTAGCAGGCCATCTGCAATTACGGGAAAGCCGCGATGGTGGGAACGGGCAAACGCTTCAACGGCTTGATCGATTGCCATGTTGCTCGTTAAGGTTTCGACACGTTGCTGCATGACATCTTGCGCGGTGAGATTGGCCCAAGGAGCTTCGGCAAGATCGGATTTGGAGAAATTAATGCCATTCCACTCCAGCAAGCGATCGTAGATTGACCCGCTATACAGTTTCTCAGCAACGAAGTAGGAAATTGAAGCAACAACCATCAAGGGCAGCACCATATCAAAGCTGGTGGTCAGCTCAAACACGATCGTCACGGCGGTAATTGGCGTCCTGGCGACGGCACTAAAAAAGGCTCCCATTCCAGCCATAGAGTAGAAGATCGGTTCACCCACACCTAAGGTGCTATTTGCAAAAAAGCCCACAAGATAACCCAAGGCAGAGCCCAATACCAAACTTGGAGCTGATAGGCCACCCGGCGCACCCGAACCGTAGGCAACCAGCGTGAGTATGAAGTGGGTAACAAAAGCGATCGCGGTCAATTCCCAACTGGCTCCACCTGTAACCAAAAGCGTCCGCAAGCCAGTACTGTCGCGAAAAACATCAGGTAGTAGAGCGATCGCAGCGCCGGAGATCAGTCCGGCTAGACCCACGCGCCAGGGCAAGCTGAGCGGTAATATGCGACGATTGATTGCCAGACTGGCGAGAATACCGCGATTAAACAAAGCGCCTAAAACACCAGCTAAAACACCAAGCAGCAGATAGAGAGGAATTTCTCGGATATCAAAACGCATCTTGGGTGGAGTCAGCGCAAAGCTGAACAGGCTTTCTCCACCCAATTGTTGCGAAACCACTGCACCGATAAAGGAAGCCAGAATTCCCGTACCCAGGGTAAAAGAAGAAACGTCCTGAAGTAGTGCCTCCACAACAAAGAGCACGCCTGTAATCGGCGTATTAAATGCTGCTGCTAATCCGGCACTAGCACCTGCCGCAATCAGTTGGCGGCGGTAGTCGGGAGAGGTAGGGAACCACTGACTTAACTGTGCGGCTAAAGCTGAACCGACCTGGATAGTAGGCCCTTCTCTGCCCAAAACTAATCCAGAGCCAATCGCTAAGGCACCGCTTATTAACTTCACAAGGGCAACTCGCAGATCGAGTGTCAGGGGAACGAGAGATAGAACAGCCTTGACCTGTGGAATGCCACTACCAGAGGTTTCTGGGGCGACCCGTTCCACTAAAAATCCTGCGACCCAACCGCCCAACAAGCCAAGGCTAGGTAATGCAATCCAGGCGGGTATGAGATGCGATACCTGCACGCGCCATCCGCCCAGCCATCCCACGATCAATTTGAGTAAAATGGCGGCCAGTGCTGCTACTAAACCAATGATGCAAGCTTCAACTACAGCCAGACGTTTTGGCTGTAACAACTGGCGCAGTTGCCGCAAGATCGATGTAAAGCCCATGCAATAATTCTGAGTAGTTGTCGAATCTTGGCGTTTAGATGATATTGGGCAACGTATACCCTAAGAGCTAATCGCTCTTGGCTTTCAACTAGCATCTAACCATAGTTTACCTCGCTATAATGGCGAAGTTATGCGATCGCGCTTAGAGTATAGATCGGTAATACAAGTTAGTAATCTTAAGTCTCTATTGGATTTAAGAAAATATCCGTGAAGTTATCCCCTCTTGGCAGTGAGCCATTAACAGCCTCCCAAATATCAGACCTGCGTCTGGCGGCATCCAAGATGCACGGGGCAGAACGACGAGCGTTTCAGGCAGAAATGGAATCTCATTGGCTTTTCTCGCACCCTTCCTGATCTCTAGTTGACGATTAGCTGCCATAGACCTGCTCCCAAAACTAATATACCGAGATGTTGTGGTAAGAGCACCTTAAATGGATGTCGAGCGATCTTATGAGTTAATACCCAGGATAACAGGATGGCAAAAACTAGGACAGTGCCCTGCAAAAAAGCAATCACGGCAGGATGGGCGATCGCCACTGGTAACCCCACACCATTGAAGCCAAATGTTGCCCAGGTGACGGGCAAGATACGTCCAGCTTCCTGCAAAAACAGACGTAAATAGTGCGCTAGGGTACCACCTAATACTAGCGGCAGGTAACCATAGGCTAGTTCGACAAAAGATCGCGGCTTGCAGAAGTTGAAAGTAAGATGGTTCAGCCACATCCATCCATAGGCGATCGCTGGAATGAGCGCAGGAAGGCTCAAAGTAATTAGCGATAGACCTAAGTGAGGGAGGAATTTGTCCAGGCTCCAATCCCAGCCCAACCAGACTTGTAACTCTGGTAATCGATGTAAGAATATTCCTCCCAGTAATAGCAATAGTAATGCAACCTCGTAAGTGCGCGGTACGTGGGTTGTCCACAACTCAATTCCAGGTGGACGCAGATTGAACTCCACAGAGCGATGGGGACAGGCTTTTAAACAGGTCATACAGAGAACGCAGTCTCGGTTATCTTGCAACTGGGCTGGATGGGAATATAAGGGACATCCCATTGTTTCCATTCCTTCACCTTTCTGTGGGCCACCCTTGTAGCACTGGTAGGTCGTACATTCTGCCGAGCAAGTTCCTTGCTGCGCCCGCAATTCTGTCATGGATAGCTTGGCGAATAGTCCATTCATCCCTCCAATCGGGCAGAGATAGCGACACCAAAAGCGGCGTTCAAAGATCAGCGAGCAAATTACTGCTCCCGCCGTGATTAATAGCAATAGATAGGCGGAGAGATAGGCGGTATTTTGTAAATCCCAAATTTCTTCCCACACAAAAATCAAATAAAACAGGCCGAAGAGAAACCATCCTCCCCATTGTTCCGCCGCCCCACGCGGCCAATGTTTGAGCTGACGGGGAAATAGCCATAGTGATAGCTTTTGCACTACTTCGCCGTAAATCATGAACGGACAAACTGCACACCACAGGCGACCGACAAACGGAAAGCCAATCAGGATAAGTGGCCACCACCATGCCCAAAACAAGTTAAGTGCACCATTGCGATCGCGGCTTTGCGGCCCTAAAAATAAAGTTCCAACTGTAAGTGCAAAGAAAATTAAGGTGAACCCATAATTAATCCGAGTCGGCCACCAATCACTGCGCAGAAAGCGGCGCAGGCCTGGATAGGCATTCAGCAAATTGAAGCGATACCGTTTGCCTGTAGTTTTCGTGGCCCAGAAGACTGCCTCATTTAAAGTAGGCGATCCCGCTGCCTGGATGATGGCGCGTTCCACTAGCAGTTGCAACTCCTTCAGATTACCTGGAAAGTCATAGCTTTGCAGGCTACGCAAGGCTTCCGCCGTAATTTTAGGCTTGGCAATACCGCGATCGCGGCAGTACAGACTAATGTAGTAATCGACGTGCGGCTCGATGTCAGACTTGCGCAGGCGTAGTGGTGGCACTTTAATCTGCTCGCCAACGCAGCTATTAATATTGCCTTGTGGTTTCTCAGACACTATCAGAATGCGAGCTTCACAGTCCAAAACCGGATCTGATTCTCCACTGCCGACGGGTTTATATTGCCTGGTTTTTATCAAGCGTGCAATCTGCGGAATTAGTTCTGTTGGGAGTTCCTGGATATTATTCAGAACTAAAGTGCCTGCACCCAAAAATGCCAATAACCCAGGGAGATCGCCAACCCGCCCAAATAATTCTGCTCCACTTGCCTGGATGATACTACAGTTGACTTTAACGATCGGTTCTCGTCGCTGCGCCGAATTAAAGTGGATCAGCGCCGCAATATTATCTTTATCTAGACCAGGTTCGCCAAACACCAGAACTACCTGCCGATTTTCAGAAGCTTTTTTAATCTGCTGTCGCAGCCGCACAGCATAACGACTCTTCCCAATAATGCCACGCTCGGCTTTGGTTACCAAATAAGGCTGTAAGGCAAGGGATCGCTCTTGCATCCATTCCAGGGAATCTGAAGTCATCATAATTCGCAATCTCAAATAGAAGTATTGATTGCACGTCAAGGATTATCCTTAATCTATCCATTCATTTTCTTTATTCTCTTGTTTGAACATTAGAGAATCAAACCCTTCACTAAGATGCGGAGGGTTACGACTGAGACAGGTGTGCATTTCGATAACGATCTCATCGGGTACTGGGCGATCGCGATGCTGATTGCGAATTAAACACAACCATAGTGGCACATCGATCCATAGACCAGTAATTGGCCCAAAACCATGCTGTCTAGCTAAAGCGATGGCTTCCTGGCGATATTCGCGTTTGTAGTTTGTGGCATCATATATTACAGAATGTTGCGAAGCCGCAGCGTTGGTAAATTCCTGTTGTACTTCTGCCCAAATTTGTCCCCATGCACCTTGAATGCTGGCGGAGCCATAGAGTTTTTGCCGAATCAGATCGGGAGAAATTAACTGGGTAGATGCGAGAGTACCTCGCGCCATTTCCATTGCCAACTTAGACTTACCGCTTCCAGGTACACCAATTAATAAAATTGCCGCAGGCATATTGTTGAAAACCTTAGCTCACTAATTAGTCTAACTCAATCTTGAAAAGCCAAGCCAGTCTTCGGGTCGCGGATATATAACCCTAACGTCAGCGATCGCATCGCTTCATCCCAAATCGGTGTGAGTTGAACAGCTTGATCTGCCCAAAAATCAAAGGTAACCAAGCACTGAATATTCGAGCCCAAACCAACACAAGTGCGCGAAAAAGCTTCACGTGCTTCCGTTTGAGTGTCGATAAACTTAATTTCTGTCCACATGATTTTGGCAGTTTGACGCTTAACGGTAAAGATTTCACTCCTGGCAATGACGTTGCGAGAGTCATCTTCCATCAATTTTTTTAAAGTGGATTCTAGCGGAAACAGGCTCCAGTCGTTGGGTGGCAAGTGGTTAAACGATACTTCCAGGCAGCAATCATCGTTGGGCGGTTTGCGATCGAGGAACTTGAACGATTTTGCTTGTGGTTCAAAGACCCAATTTTGGGGAACATTCATGCGTACAGCCCCCCGATCTGCTACAAAAATCTTGTAGCCCGATGGAGCTTCCCAGCGATGATCGGGTTTTAGTTCCAGCGTTTCTTTAATCCACTGAAGATTGCCTTTTTTACGCTTTGGCATAGTTTTCGGGAATGATATTGCAGCATTACTAGCAGCCTAATCCTAGCATTTGTCTTCGGAAATTTGAAATCTGGCGATCGCCTCTGGCAGTTTAGTTAATTGCTGGAGAGGGCAAGCGATGCGATTGAGGCAAACAAAAAAGCGATGCTATTTGCGATCGCTAATCCACAATCACACATAGCACCGCAAGTCACAAAATCATCTACTAACGCCAGATGTTGCGCCAGAAAGGTGTATTGGTAGTAGCAGCCACGCCCATCTTCTTGCGGATATCCTGGATATTCCAACCAGTCAGCTTGGCTAGAGTCTGGGCTTCCCGCTCGAATCGCTGCGGTAAGGCGCGCTTATATTGCTTACCTGCTTCGCATTTCGCTTCACCTGTAAATGCATGACGCATCACATAACGTCCCTGGAATTGCTCGCGATTAGAAGTTTCCTTGAAGATCAAATCCTCTGGAAAGCGATCGCGCGTATAGCGGACATGTAAGCGCGTAATGAAGACGCCATTATTGTAATCTGGGCGAGGAATGGGGCGGCGTCTAAATGGTGCGGTCAGGCCAGTCGGCGCGCCTGCATCTAACCAGAAGACTCCCGCTTGACGCAGTTCCTCTGGTGTGAGCGGTTCAGCCGAGCAGGGATCGCAGCTACTCATATCCCAGGCATATTCCATAAATGCGACTTTTCTGCCTTCGCGATCGTAGGCGGATTTGAACATTGACTTGTAGAATTCACCAAATTCATTTTTGACGAATACAGGAATCTCATCGCCGGAAGGAACTTTGACGGTGCGGTAATTAGCCACTTCCACCTGACCTTTGGGCGATAGCATGTAGACGATCAAGTCCTGGGCGTCATTAGCGTTAAGCATGCCCAAGCGAATCGGCAACATAAATCTGGGCGATTCATAGGCCATCATCAAAGGTCGAAGGAATTGCGATCCAGTTTTGTTGAATTCCGCGAGATTCACCTTGGCAACGAAAAACTTCATGTTCTGGCGAATGTACGGCTGGAGCAGTTGGCTGGCTCCGGCTGGAATGCGATAATTGTTCTGGGTTAACCAGGTTTCTAAACCATCGGATTCTTTAGCACTGAGAATGAGAATATCGTATTCTCCCACCGTGAACTGTGCTTCCACCGTCACGCCTAGCGTCTTATCATCCTTTCGCTCTCTTCTTGCAACAGCGTTGCCCAGTGCGGCGCTGGAAGGACGTACCGCGTCATATGCTTCAGTTACAGCGCAGGGGTCGGAGTCAAAGTATTCGACTAAACGTGGAGCGCTGAAAGCATCAAGGCGTTCTAAAATTTTAGATTCTCCTACGCGCACCTGATCCTTTTTGAGCAAAACGGGTACAGGTACAACGATCGCAAAGTCTTTGACATTTCCTTGGAAATCATTGGCCATGGTCAGAATTGTGCGATTACTGTCGCGAGCAATCACAACTTGAGATGCTTTGTTATAGAGTTTGGTGTCAGCCTTAGAAACATAGAAGCCGCAAAATGCTGACGCGGGTAGGGCAAAGGACAATACCAGCAGGCAAACCAGGGCAATGCTGACTAAAGTTCGTAATGGTTTCATAGCGATCGCAAAATTGTTGATGATAATCTATGCGTATTTAAGGGGGATTTAAGACATTTAACCTAACGGTATAGGCAGTAATTTTTGATTTGCAGATTGATTTGCAGCCCCTTTCCAAGTGAAGCGCGGTGCAGCCCACAGGCGATCTAGCAAAATCGTCAATGGTGAGAGGGCAAACAAACTCCAAAACACCGCCGTGGGAATGAAGAATAGATTGGTGAGGATAAATGTGAGCAGAGCAATACTCGCAGCCCAAATTAATCGCGCCGTGCGAGCATTGGGAATAGAACGCGGATCGGTAATCATGAAGAGGGCAAATAGCAGAAACGATCCGCTCATTAGTCGATGCGCCAGCACATCCCAAGTCCAACCCAGCCAGAGATTGCGCGCCATTTCTAGCAAAGCATAACTACCAAGAAAAGCTACAGAAGTATCCCATCGCCCCACGCGCTTAAGTACGACACCACCGGCACCAGCAAAGATCAGCGCGTACCACATGCCATCACCCCACTGTCCTGGAGATACCCAAGCATCATTAGTAAGGCAAAGTGCGGCAACGATGCCAAAGTTGCCAGGGTTGAACCAGTGCTTACCATTGGCTTTAAAGATAAACTTGCTCAGAATGGCGAGACAGGCAGCGAAAGCCATGGTGTAGTAGTGCTCCGATCGCAGCAGCAAACTCAAACCTAAAGCCGTAATTGTGGCGCTCCGCCAATTGAACTGCCAGTCGATCTGTCGAAATTGCCAATTGAAATTGGTGTTTTTTGCTTTCACCCAGTTGGCCGAATTATTAGCAGACCGCAACTGTAAAATCTGGACGGCTATCTGTGCCAACCATTGCGTCAACCAGCAAGTGATAAATGTCGTGGCGATCGCCTCAGGGTGAAGCGTCCAATCTCTCGTACCTATGCCCAGGCAGAGGAAAGTGGCGAGAAATAAAATTTGATCGTTGCGGGCGTCCTTTTTGGCATCTTTGCGGAGATCTTTATTGGTATCTTTTTGAGTATCTTTAATCTGTAGCAGCATGGCATGTTAATTAAACGATCTTGGCAATCAGTATATCGATCCTTAATTTAGTCAGGCTGGCCGTTTCATTTTCTGCAACACTATTTTACGTAGCGATCGCGATCGACTTCTAACTTGAGGTTATCGCGATCGCTAATTATCCTCCTGTTTGGGACTGTCGTATTTCTATGTCAACAAAACTCTACCGTCGGTTTTGTTACTTTATTTTGCTATTCGCGATCACCATCCTGTTCTGCCTCAGTGCCGATATTAGTGTCGATCGCTTCATCACTACCCCCAACCAAATGGAGGCGATCGCGCAGCCTTTAAGAACCAATCCATCTCAACAATCGCCTCAATTACTGCTTGAGAAAGGAATCGAACTCTACAGGATGGGTAAGTACAACGCAGCGATCGCCCTGTGGCAGCAGATATTATCTCCCGATCTCAAGGCAAAGGACAAAGCCGCCATCCACAATAACCTCGCCCAAGCCTATCGCCAGATTGGGCAACCGGGCGCGGCGATCGAGCAATGGCAGCAAGCAATCAGCATCTACCGCAGCGATGCCGACCAGACTAAAAATACGTCGCTCGCGGCAGCATTAATCGAACAGGCGCAGATGTATAGCGACCTGGGGCAGCATCGTAATGCGATCCCGCGATTACAGGAAGCGATCGCGATTGGGCGACAGACTCATGATCGCAAACTAGAAGCCGCAGGCTTAGGAGTTTTGGGAACTGCCTATTTGGGGTTGGGAGAATACGATGCAGTCCAGCCTGGCAGCGATGGCATTCCTAATAACGCTTTAGAAGCACAGTCCACTAGCTTGCAGATTGCCCGCCAGTTTAACGAGTTACCCTACGCATCCAATTACGTAGTAACAGCGCTCAATAATCGCGGTAATACTTATTTGAGGAGGGCAGAGCGCTATCAATTTCAAGCTGAGGCAGCACGTCTAGAAGGCGAAACAAAAGCAAATCAACGCTTTATGCAACTAGCAGAACAAGATGCGATCGCCGCACAGCGAGACTATGAGGAGAGCGTACGACTTAGTAGCAATCTTGGTGGCATTACCGAAGCGCAGACTTTACTAGATCTCAACCATCTGCTTGCTCAAAAAATTGTCACAAAAAACGATCGCGATCGGCAAACAGTAATTAATACCAACCGCGATCGCATCTTGACTTTATTACTAGCCGCACTAGATTCGCAGGATAAAGCCTTTGCCTTGACTAGACTGGCGATCGCTGGGCAACGCCAAAATCCCAACCAGAGCATTGAGAATCTAACCATGGCGATCGCGACGGCGAGAAATATCGATAACAAGCGTGCCGAGTCGTTTGCACTAGGCTCAATGGGATATATATATGAGTCATTACAGCAGTATGATCGTGCGTTAGAGTTGACGCGTCAAGCCCAGAATACAGCCCAGTTGGCAAATGCCGCTGATAGCCTCTATCGCTGGCAATGGCAAGCAGGGCGCATTCTCAAAAATAGTACTAACCCAGCAAACAACCCAACAGCGGCGATGAACGCCTATCGAGGTGCGATCGCTACCTTACAGACAATTCGCGGCGATCTGATTTCTGCTAGTAAAGAGTTACAGTTCGACTTTCGCGACTCCGTTGAGCCAGTTTATCGAGAATTTATCGATCTATTATTGAATGAAGAACCAATTGGAGCAGGATCGAATTCGGGCAATACTGGCAATATCGACGAGGCGCTAAATACCTTAGAGTTGCTAAAGCTGGCAGAATTACAAAACTTTTTCGGTGATGAGTGCGTCCAGGTAGCCAGAGACAGGGCAAAAGATCGCCAGACTATTAGCGATCCTCATACTGTAGTGATTTACTCGATTGTGCTCGATCGGCATACCGAATTAATTTTGCGATCGCCCAAACAACCGCTCAAAAAATATACTGTCCAGATTAGTGCAAGCGAACTAGGAGATACGGTAGATCGGCTGCGGCAATTTCTGGAGAACCAGGCCACAGAAGAATATCTCCCTGATGCCCAAAAGGTCTATGACCTGCTAATTCGCCCTCTAGAACCAGATCTAGAAGCACTCAAAGCCACAACTCTAGTATTCATAAACGATCGCGAGTTGCGCAAATTACCCATGGCCGCACTTCACGATGGCAAGCAATTTGCAATCCAAAAGTATGCGATCGCCACTACCCCTAGCCTGGAGTTGACCGCCTTAACCGCACCAGCCTCCTCAGGCGATCGCTCTGACATGCAAGCACTGATTTTAGGCTTGACTAAGCCAAGCCCACCCTTTGCGGCGCTGCCGAATGTGGCAATGGAAACTACTCAGGTGCAAAATATCCTGGGCGGTACTACATTCTTGGATGAGGCATTCACCTTAGAACGAGTGACGCAGAATTTACGCCAGCATAATTATCAGATTCTCCATATTGCCACCCACGGTAAGTTTGGAGCCAACCCCGAAAGTACGTTTCTTGTTGGCGGGGGCAACACGCGGATTAGCATTACCGATCTCGATCGGCTATTCAGTGCTCGTAAAGATCGCCAAGCGATCGAATTACTTACCCTCAGTGCTTGTCAAACTGCGGCTGGCGATAACCGTTCTACGTTGGGTATGGCAGGTGTAGCCGTCCGCGCTGGTGCAAGGAGTGCAGTCGCCACTTTATGGTTTATTAATGATGCTGGCACCGTGCCATTAATCCAAGAATTTTATAGTCAGTTGCGATACACTCATATCTCTAAGGCCGAAGCCCTAAGAAAGGCACAAATAAAGTTAATTGCCGACAAAGACTACAACCATCCCGCCATCTGGTCTCCATTTATCCTGATTGGCAGTTGGCTGTAGTTTCCTCCTGACCACCCTGCTAGATCGAACTTGATGAAACCCATATTCCAATCTGTATCGACTTTACTGCTGGCGATCGTACTGCCTGCCGCTAGCCTGACTCCCTTAACCGCGATCGCGCTCGAACCTCCAATCCTGTTGTCTCAAAGTGCTAATTCCCTCCAAGGGGAATGGAAACTAACTGGATGGGGAGATCCGAGCAACTTGACCCCACCCGTGGCGGACAGTAAAATTACCGCTAACTTTGATGGAGATAGAGTGAGTGGGTCTGCGGGATGCAACAATTACACCACCTCCTATAAAGCAGATGGGGGAAAACTGAGGCTGGGAGCGATCGCCTCAACCAGGAAAGCCTGTGCCACACCCATCTCAAAACAAGAGTTTCAATATCTCAGTGCCCTAGAAAAGGCTCAAACCTATGCGATCGATTCCCGTGGCGAATTGAGAGTCGCTTATCAAACAGAGAAAGGCAGAGGGATCTTAGTCTTTGTGCCTCAGTCAAGGCAAAGGTTGTGGTAGTTTCTAATGTTGATTTCGATCCTCCATCCGCTGACAACAAATAGTTCATGGTGAAGAAGTTTATGAAACCTCTAAGCGATCTCGAACCTCCAGAAAAACTGCGCCAGGAATTACTAGATGATTCCACCTTGAATCTGAATTTTCTGGTGTTAGTCGTGACCTCCTGCATCATTGCAACGTTGGGATTGCTGACCAACAGTGCCGGAGTCATCATTGGAGCCATGATTATTGCGCCTTTGATGAACCCGTTGCGGGGATTGGCATTTGGTGCATTGATTGCTGATCGCGTCCTGTTACGCGGTAGCCTTATGACATTGGCAGTGGGAATCGTCCTGTCAATTTTTACATCGGGCTTGATTGGTGGGCTGTTTCAAATACCCTCCCTCTCTTTTGGCTCCGAAATCTTAGCGCGTACCCAACCCACTCTTGCCGATCTGGGAGTTGCCCTTGCCGCTGGTGGCGTGAGTGGGTTTGCCAAAATTCGTCCCAAGGTCAGCGATGTCTTAGCCGGAACCGCGATCGCCGTGGCATTAATGCCGCCCTTATGCGTTGTGGGGATTTCTCTATCCCAAAAGTCTCTACCCTATAGCAGCGGATCGTTTCTACTGTTTCTCACCAACCTGCTAGGAATTACGCTAGCGTGCATCCTTACCTTTATTTGGGGCGGTTATACGCTTGATCGACCGAAGCTGCGCCGTGCTCTCCTTTGGTTTGTTGCCCTAACGGGCATCCTGTTAGCACCACTCTCGATCGGCCTGACGAGGTTGATCCAACAGGAACAACTCAAAGCGGCGGTAAAGGAACTCTTGCAGCAGGAAACTATTACCTTCAGCCGACAAGCTCAGTTAGTGAATATCTCGTTGTTTCGTTCCGGATTCCTCTGGCAAGAAGAACCCGATCGCTTGATCGTGACAGTCAACAGTCCATCGGGTAAACCGGTTACTCCAAAGCAGGTACAAGAGTTAGAAAAGTTTCTCGAACGAAGGCTCGGCAAAAGATTTATACTTGTCGTCCGTGCCTTTGAATTTCGAGAGGTGACAACCGAACAAATTCCTCCCCAGTTGCAGCCCTAAGCGAATGCGAGTTCGATCAACCTCTCCCTCCCAAACCTTTTCCTGTAAATGGGCGGATACCACATCTAATCCAGTTTTTCCTTCGTGCTATCGATCGCATCGTTAGCAGTATTCTTTATTAGTCCATCCAGCAGCTTTGAATTTATCTCCCATTTTTGCTAGACAGCGTGAATTGCTGAAGCACATCATGCTTTAACCTGTATTTACATACATACTGCCAGAAAAATCGCCTACTTCAACTAAAACTACCAAAAACCTTAAGCCTCCTAAATCCCCTAACCTTCTAATATAGATGTTGCGATCGCCTTACAATTGAAACTATTTTTTGACATTAGCAGGAGTTTGTGTGATGAATGCTGAACTTCAAGCTGAATTACGGGCAAGTGTAGGTTGGTTAATTGCCCTGAGTGTTAGCCTCATTGTGCTGGGCATTGCGGCGATTGTTATGCCAGGGATTGCATCCGTTACTTGTACACTGGTGTTGGGTTGGATTTTGGCGATTTCGCGTTCTGCCTGTTGCACTTTGGAGGCTTAAGCGTGCGATCGCGACTGTACTTGGGATAGAACCGCTAAACGTATGATTCAATACTTTCGCGATCGCATTCTACCTACTAAACCCGTTCAATTGCTGATTCAAACGGGATTGAAATGGCATCAAGATGATTGCTCCAGTATGGCAGCAGCCTTATCTTACTATGCCTTGTTTTCACTGTTCCCGATTCTGCTCGTGCTACTCAGCATAGCTGGACGATGGATTGAGCCGGGGTCAGCTACATTTGACCTGATACGGAAAACAGTTGAGAGTTCGTTGCCCACAGAAGTCTATAGAACGATCGTGGGAACGATCGCAGCGCTGAGCGCAAGCAGTACTGGAGCGGGCATCATTGGGTTTGGGCTATTGTTATATTCTGCCAGTACCGTCTTTGCCGCACTCAATAATTTTGTCCAAAAGATTTGGCGAGTCAACAATCGAAATTCGATTCGAGGCACCGTTTTTTCGTTTGTGCTCAACAAGCTTCTATCCTTTCTACTGGTCTTTGGAACGACATTGCTGCTGTTTGCCTCCCTCATCTCTGACATCGCGATTCAGTGCATCCTGAAGCTGGTTGCAACTTTTCAAGAGACTTTTGCCTTTGTCCACGTAGATGAACTTCAGGTGACCGAGGGACTTCAGGTTGGCTCATCGTTATCGATCCTGGCGATCGCCTGCTGCATTCTGTTCAAAATTCTGCCCTCCACCCGAGTTGCCTGGCAAGATACATGGCTGGGTGCATTGCTATCCGCTGGCCTACTGGTTGGCTTGCAGCGATTGGCAGGGAACAGTGTCATTTCGATTGGCAGCCGATATCTATCCTATGGCGTGATTGGGGGCGTGATGATTTTGCTATTGTGGCTTTACCTGACCTGTCAAATTTTTCTAGTTGGCTGTGAGTTTTCCTACACCTACGCGCATTTATTCGGTAGCCGTCGGAGCCCAGAGTAAAAAGGGATACGGGAGAAGCTGTTGAATAGTCTGAGGTATCTATTCAATCTCTGGAGCTTCTTCTGGAACTGGATGCGATTCTGCTTTGACTGACTGCATCCAGGCGGCAATCATGCCAGCGATCGGAATAGCAAGAAAAACGCCCAACAATCCAGCTACTCGTTCGCCAATGAACAGCGATAGAAACAGAAGCACTGGGTTTAATTCTAGAGCATTGCCCATGACTTTGGGACGCACCACATTATCCTGGATTTGGCCTAATATGAGGCAGGTAATCAACACTTTTAAGGCGATCGCACTTCCTTGAGAGGCTAAGACTAAAAAGGTAACTAACATAATTCCTAAGGTGGCTCCAATGCCTGGAATCACATCGATTACGCCAAGCACGATCGCCAAAAACAGAGCGTAGTTCACACCCAGAAATGGAAAAATTATGAAGGTGGTGCCAGAGAGAAACAGCATCAACAGCAGTTGTCCGCGCAAAAATCCGAGAAAACTTTGCTGGAAGATTTTAGCAAAGCGAGCGCGGTGGGCGACTGGCAATAGCCGCAGCGATAATTGCCACAGCTTTTCACCGTCAATCAGCATATACAAGCTGATAACCGCCCCAAAAACCCCGATAAAGACGCTGGAAAAGATACTTTTCACGACACCTAAACCAGAAGCTAAACTCGTTTGGAGCGTTTCAATTACTTGTCTGATATCCAGTTGCTTGAGGGCATCCCAAAATGGCAAAAGATTTGGCTGATTCAACTCATTTCTAAGCTGGGTCAGTAAACTCTGTCCCTGGTTCAACATTTCCAGACCGATAAGCATGACCAAACCGAGCAATAAGGTAACTGCCCCGATAAAGGTGAATGTAATTGCCAGTCCCCTAGGGATATAACGCGATAGCCAGACCACCGGATAATTTAGCAGTGCGGCAAAGAGGCCAGCAGCGGTAAAGAGGGCAATGGTGCCGTAGAAGTAATTAATCAACAGCACAGTGGCCCAACTACAGCCAAACAGCAACAGAAAGCGTAACAGGGCTGGGTTCTTAAGGGCTTGCCACGATTGGGAAGATGGCTGGGAAGATGGAGACTGGCGCATAGTAAATTGTGATGCGTGGATAGAGTTGAGTATCTCAGACAACCAGGTGTCTAAAAACACCGGATTTCTAAACAATGGCTTAAAATGTCATCGGAGCTATGGGTTCAATATCTGGATCGTGCCCCCCGATCTGGTTGGTACGCAGAACCCAGACCGACGCTCCTCGCTGTAGAAAAACTTGTACGATCGTATCGCTTGCCTTTCGGGGCAAGAGCGTTCGCCAACTGCCCAAGCCAACCCACAGGTTATGGAGCGGTTCATCCTCCAGGCTAGTGCCTAAATTAAACTCATTGTTTTGCCAATCAGTCCGGGGAACCCCTAGCGGTTGCAATCGTTGATGCAGCTTGGTTTGAACGTCCAGGAGTTGTTGATACCGCCTTGACTGTTCCGGGTTATTTGCTAGCCAGGTTTGCCTCAGGGACTGATTCGTGGCGATCGCTTCAAACAGAGAGCGAATACTGGCAAACAATGCCTGGTTAGAATCCTGAGCGCAGTTATTGGCAGGTCCCACATAGGTTGCTCCTGTGCCGTCCCCAATCCGATACCGAGCAGTCATGGCTTCGAGGTGGCTCAACATATTACTCAGCGCCGATCGCCGTCCGTCATTGGTATCAAAAAAGCCTGTAAATGGTTCGAACTTGATCAAAATGTCACAGGTGGGGCGATTCCCCAACCAACCAAACTGGCGATCGCCCATGTAGCGCGACCAGTGCAGCGTTCCCGCCGTCAAACCATCGGGATTGTGAGCGTAGACTTGATAATACTGAATCTCAAACCGCAGTTCATCGCTCAGCGGATCGCGAATGACGGTAGCTAGCCCATAGGCAAAATGACCGAAAAAGATCGGCGTGGCGGCGGCAGGTTCTTTGCGGTTCCCGCCAATGCCACCAAAGACGTGTAGCAAAAGCGCGCGATCGCCCACCTTCCATCGATCAATAGCAGATTGAATATCCTCGGTATGCCGATTCCCCACACAGAGTACCGAAGAGATTTTCCCCTTCTGTGCCGCTGTATTTGCCCAGGCTTCTTGTCGGATGTAGCGGTAGGAGGATTTGCTGCCAAACACCACCCGATCGGGCTGGAGGCGGAACAGCGATCGCGGAGCCAGCGACTGCACCACAAATATCCCAGCAGCATCCTTCGCTCCATAGATGTACCACCCCGTTTCATTCAATGGATTTTGCTCCAGGTTGTGCGTAGTGGAAGGATAGCTGCCATACGCCTGTGCCAGGATTACGGGAGGTAAGCGCACCACTTCTTCCCAGCCATCAAATTGGCGCGAGCTAGGGCTAAAATGCCTGACCCAAAAGCGATCTGTTCCCGCGATCGCAACTTCAAACCTTACTAGACCGTAATAGCGTCCGGTAATCTCAACGGGTTGATTGCGAACGTACAGAGCTGTGAGGGGATGAGAAGATGCTCCACCTTCGGATTCCCGATCGCTAACGCTTGACTGCTCGACGTCCACTGTTCCCGTTAGCATTACAATCAGGTCATCGGTGGGATGGGAGCCTGCTAGGGATTCCAGTGGCCTCACCCGTTGCCAATGATTGAGCCGTTGCGGGTGAATGCTGTCGCCATACTGACTGGAATATTCGGCATCAACGCTAAAGTGAACGTCGTGAGTGACGGCTCGCACCAGGTCTTTTACCCTGGGTAGATCCGCCCAGCGCAACATCACCCTTTGCCCCACTAAATCCTCGTAGCCGCGATCGGCATGATGCACTTCAAACCAGACGCCGCGCACTTGGTGGCGTTCTTCGGGCAGAGGCAAAATCAAACGCCCCATCCAGGGTGCAATTGGGCGATACCATCGCGCATCAACAGTTTGGGCGATCGGATAGTAAGTGTAGTGATTAAAGTTTGCTTGCTTGTACAGTTCGTAATTGCTAACTTGTTTGGAACGGTATGGGTTGGCAACCAGGAGCCGTCCTTCCAGGATTGAGAGAATCACGGCGATCGTGTGTTGGAGATTGCTCTGTCCGTTCGGCAACAGGGCATCGGGATCCATCATCCCGCCTGGAACCTGATGCCCCATTGGCCCCAGAGAAATCTCGCTAATTTTGCCCTTGCGCATGGCTCGATTCCAGTAGGAGAGCGGAAACAGGTTCCACCGTCCCGGAAATAGAATCGGGCCCAACCGGGCAACGCCATCGCGATCGCCCACCAGATGGTAAAGATGCTCCAGTTTTAACAAATTATTATTGGCGCTGATCACGCCGCCGAGGGAGATCGCCTCGATCGCACTTCCCAATACCCGCCGCAGGTAAGGTGCCGCCGCCACCGCCATCTGACCGCCACCGCTGTATCCGATTAGGGTAATTGGCACGCTCTCTTGAGGTTGGTAGCCATGCTGCACCAGGCCGTTGTAGAGTACCTGGGCAATTCCCTGATTGTAGATCGGACCGTAACGCTGATCGGCAGATACGCCAACAATCAAGACATTCCGCAGATTTAGCACCATGCCCAATATTGCTTTGGGATTTTGCCAGCGCACCTTGTCTGCCAACCGCCAGATCCATGCCAGGGGACGATCCTGATTCAGGGGTTGATTGAATACGGAATACATCATCAGCCCCTGGACAAACACCACATCTTTCGGCAAGACGGCCTGGAGTGCTTCGATAAACTCAGCCACATCGGGTGTGTATGCTTGCCCCGACTGACCTACCCCATCCAGGTAGACTATGTAGCGGGAAGGGCGATCGCTCCTGGAGGAGAATTGTGGCGCAACGCTCCGATCTGTAGGGTGCGACGCAGAGTCAGCGCCGCGAATATCTACATCATCGTTGTACCAGCCCGACCACCACCCCAAAGCCTCCAGAGGAGCTAAGAATCCGGCAAAGACGATCGCCAGCACGCCAATCCAGGTTAAGTCAATCGTGCGCTGTACTAACCTGGGGAGGCTTTCATGCCAGCCAAATACACTTTGATAAATTGGACGTAGCAAGATCGCGACAATTAGAAATAGAAGGAGCATTCCCAGCAAGATGGTTCCCAATTGAATCATCTGGGGGATGCCTTGCCATTGATGGGCTAGCCAATTTCCCAATCCATTCACCTTCACAGATGGCAGCTCGAGGGCGGCAAGATTGGCAGTTGCAGCAGTTGCGGTAGCTTCAGCTTTCTGGGCAACGGGCGATGGGGGAATGCATCGAACCTGGCGATCGCGCGTTGTTTTTTTGAGCGCGCGATCGGCTACGATCGCAGTCAGTCGCGTATCTAAATCGGATAGGACGATCTCTTTTAATTCGGCAGGCGTGCTTGCCAAATTAACACCCGCAACCCGTTCGGCCAGTTGCCGTCCCAATTTGGCGATGGGTTGCCCAAGGCTGCCCTGTAGCAGTTGCAGCGTACCCCAACCAAATGCCACGAGAACAAAAGCTTGAGCGCCACTGACATCGGCGATCGCGCTAACCCCCACAACCATCGCCAACAAGTGCCAGGCTGATAACACGTTCAGGATGGGCACACCCGCATAGGGCAAGGCAGCCAGAAACCCAAATAGTAATGGTGCATAACTCAGCCCCAGATCCTTAACTAGATCGCTCCACGATATCTGCACAAATCCAGGTAACCAACCGATGAGCCAGGTGCTAAATACCAGAAACAGAAATCCGCACGCATATAAAATTGCACTCAACAACAGGCTGAAAACAAAGCGCGAGGGCTTGACGCGGTTGACAACCAGAATAACGCTCTGTCCCACTGCTAAAGAGAGTCCGGCAACTAGAACTACCAGGAGCGCAATGGTTTGTCCCTCTGGAAGATGAACGATCTTTTGAAATGATGACTGACTCAGGGAAAACGCTCCGGCAATCGAATCGCCGAGGTGGTCGAGCAATTGTTCGTTCATTATCCCGATCTATATGATTTCTATCCGAACCTGCAAACCGCCGTATTGTATAACGTGATGTGTAACTGTTTGGTAATGCTCTAGACATGTTGTTCTCACCTATGAGAAACAGTTGTAGCAGGCATCTTCAAATTAGGTAACAACACATTTGAAAAATCATCTACAGTGAATCGTTAGAACAACTTAACTACTACCTATGGAATTATCTCCCGTACCCAATACTTCTACTGGCGCACCAGAGAATCGCTTGCGTAACCTGGTAATTGCAATTGCCGCGATCGCATTGACAGCGGCGCTTTTCTTTGGTTTTCAAACTCAACAAAATGGGGCTTCTTTGGCGGCAGTTGCCCAAGCCGCAACACCACTAGAATCCGCTTTGGCCAGTAATAAACCTTCGGTTGTAGAGTTCTATGCCGACTGGTGTACGAGTTGCCAGTCCATGGCCGTAGATAATATGGCATTGCAAAAGCAATATAGCGGCAATGTTAATTTTGTGATGCTGAATGTAGACAACACCAAATGGCTACCTGAAATTACACGCTTTAAGGTAGACGGCATTCCCCATTTTGTATTCCTGGATCGCAGCAATATGACGATCGGCAACGCGATTGGGGTTGTCCCCCATGAAATCATGGCCGAAAACATAGACGCCATGATTGCCGACAAAGCACTGCCCCATAACCGCCTGGAGAGTGATCGCATTTCACCATTTACCGGGCCAATGCCTGCCGATGCTACACAACCGCGATCGCATGCTTAAGGCTGCGTGTTAATCCTGTGCTGTGAATTAGCGAGGGAAGATGTACCAGAATCATTCACATTTGATGTATCTGGTGTGGTTGAATCTGGTGACTGCACAGATTCTTCGATGGAATTATTGACTGGATTGCGAGCAGGGCTAGCTGAGCTTGGCGATTCCCCTTGGGATGCGTTCCGCCGCGTTTGGCTGCTAGAACTGAGAAAATCATAGGTAGACCTGGAAACTTGACGGATCAACTCATTGGCGCGTTGATCGTTATCGGGGCGCTTCACGATCGCCGCCATGATGTAGCGCTTGCCACTGGGCATATCAATGATGCCAGCATCTCCTACAACAGAACGAATATCACCAGTTTTATGCACGATACGCGCTCCTTCACCAATGCCTCGCGGTAACAGCGTATCTGTAACTGGTCGCCGCATAATGTCCATGAGGCGATCGCGGCTACGTGGAGAGATTAATTTACCTCGATCCACCATTGCCAGTAAGTTGACCAGATCGTAGGGACTGGTGGTGTTTGTGCCTTCCAAGTCAGGTAAGGGATTGCGAATTACAGTGGCAGTCAGCCCCCAAGATTTAAAGCGACGATTAGCCGCCTCTTGACCGCCAATTTTTCGCATAATCATATTGGTGGCAGTATTATCGCTATGGATAATCATCTCAGACAGGGTTTCGAGCGCTGAGATCTTTGTACCTTCAGGCTGATACTGTAAGCTACCTGCTTCGCCCACAATTACATCTTTACTAATCTCTAATTGCTCGTCGAATCGTGCCTTGCCTTCGTCGATATCCTGCAAGAATGCCACGAGTAGCGGTATTTTGATGATGCTGGCAGAGGCAATGGGTTTACGACTATTAACGTCAGCATAGTTACCACTATCGGCATCAAAAACAATGGTTTGCAGTGATAAATCTGCATCGGTTGCAGCTAGTTGCTTAATCTTGGTGGTCAATGCTGCTAGCTCAGTCCGCAGCGGTAGTTCTGTTAGATCTGGGGTATTGTTATTGGATTTGTCGATGCCGATCTGGTGGCTAGTGGGCGCTTTGGCTTCACGACTAGAGGCACTTTGCCAAAATGAGATCGATGTCCCGGCGATCGCACTCAACCCAACTCCAAGTATAGCCAGGCGGGTTAATTGCCAAGCTATGTTTCTAGACATGGATCGCTTTGCAGGTTGACGTTTCAGCGGTACGGGCTGTGGTTTAGGCTGTGGTTTAGGCTGTGTGGCGACTTGAGTTTGATTGCGGCGCGCTCGCAACTCGGTGCCCGCTGAAATGGGCCTCACCCTACTGTTGGAGTCAGTGGCGAAGGCTTCTACACTTCTACCTTCTTTTAGTCGTTTCAGTCTAGATTCACGGCTCATGTTTCTAACACCCTGTGCGGCAATTGAACTTTTCTCCAAAGTTATTCCTGCTAACTTCTCGACATATACTACACAAGTTTGACAAGTTAGGAATTTTTTCCCTATTGCCTGGAATCTTTTTGCAAAGCCCAACTAATCTGGTGCAAGATCCCTCTCAGCATAGTAACTTCAGCGGTTGTGAGATTAACTCGATTAAACAACTGGCGCAGCTTACTCATTTTACTGAACGCAGTATGGGGGTAAAGGAACCCAATGTCCAGCAAAATAGTTTCTAGTTGTTCGTAGTAAGCCTCCACCGCTTCTATGGTGGCTGAATGTACCAAATCTTGTTCGATTTGGCTAGCGATCGCGCCAAAAGAATTCGATCGCGACGCGTGGAGCACGTGCAATTGGTAGCAGCAAATGCCCACAGCCTGAGCTAGATTCAGCGAGGGATAAACCTCAGAAGTTGGAATTGTCATCACCTGTTGGCAATACTGCAATTCGTGGTTGCTAAGGCCACGATCTTCTCGCCCAAATACGATCCCACTGCTGTTAACAGCAGTCAACCAGCTCAAACCTTGTGACGGTTCCAAGGGCTGAAAGGTGCCCGAAGCAGACCCTCGACCTACGGTGGCGATCGCTCTTTGACAGCCCACTAATGCCTCTGGCAAAGTATCCACGACCTGTGCTGCATCTAAAATATCTTTGGCACGAACTGCCATGTGCTGGGCTTGGTCGCTATCGCGATCGCATTGCGGGTTTACCAGCCATAGTTGCGATAGACCCATATTTTTCATTACCCTCGCCACCGAACCTAAATTCAGCGCCCCACAGGGCTCAACCAGGATAATGCGTACGTCGAACATGGGGCTAAGAAGTGGCGATCGCTGCTTGAATTTGGCGAGCTAAAGCTTCGCTGTCATCGATGGTGAGAATAATACGCTTGAAATATTCATCTTTGAGTTCCAGGATCAGATAATCAGTTGACCGTGTCACATACCAAAATTCCCTGCCGCGATCAGTGTAATAAGTCCCGGACTTAATCAGACCCGGAATAAATGCACCAGGAGCGCGAATTTCTTTCCAGTTACTCGCTGGTTCTTCATTAGTAGCTGTTTTAATATGCGTCACAGGAATAGTAATAGCAGCGCCAATGTGAAACCCTAAAAGGCGCTCGGTGGCGCTTAGTTGAATTGTTAGTTGCTTATTTGTTAAATCAATTTTCATAATGCACTGCCATCATGCACCAATGTTTTCAAGAACAATCTTGTTAAGAACTTTGCTCGATCAGCTCCACTAAACGGAAGTCGGGTGGAAATTTACCCTCGGCTTTGACTTGCTGGATGTATGCCTCTGGAATTGGCCATCTCATCTTACGCGCTAACGCACGGATCACATCGCCGCGATCGATCACACCTGCCACAGAACCAACTGGCGAAAAGACAGTTACTTGCTTGATTTGCTTGCTTTCTAGTAACTGAATTACTTCGCCGATTTTAGCCTTTAGTTCTACTGATTCCAGGTCTTTAAGCGGTTTAGCAATATCCTTGAGTGTTTTGGTTTCCCACTGACTGCGCTCAATATGACGAAAATCCGTAGGCAAAACCATACCGCGATCGCGCCCATCCGACGAGGCATAGTAAACCGGTTCGATCTCTTTCTCGCGCAGTAGTAAAAACTCATCAGCAAATTGCCGCAGCGACATATTCGCATCCACAATGCGAAAGTCTCTAGTCATGGTTGTTTCCGCTGTAATTTCCTTCAGCGCTTCCTGCAAGTTTGTCATGCGTAAGTAATTCCCAGCATGGCTCATCACAAACCCACCAAGCAAAATCCGCCACAGCCCTTCCAAAAATCCATTTGGCTGTAGCAATACGATCCCACCACTCAAAATGGCAGAGAGTCCTATTACCTGACCTGAGAAAGCTGCCCAGCGAATACCAGTACTGCGGCTACCAGTGATTTTCCACACTACAGCCTTTAAAACTTGACCACCATCCAGCGGTAGGCAGGGAATTAGGTTAAATATGCCAAGGATGATATTAAGCACCGAGAGATTGACTGCCATGGAGCCAACTAATGCCCTTGTAACTCCCAATTCATTTACAACATTCTGGAGTTGAGTTGCCGTATTTGCTGCTGTCGTAGGACGAAGAATATTTGTTAAGACTGTAATATTTTCTCCTGCCAGCAACAGTGCTGTTCCCCAAAGTAGGAAGCCTAGGGCAAGACTAACTAATGGGCCCGCGATCGCCACTCTAAAAGCCGCCCAGGGATCTTTAGATTCTTTTTCAATCGAAGCCACGCCACCAAATAAAAACAGGGTAATGGAATTTACGGCAATGCCCTGAGATTTGGCGGTCAGGCTATGGCCTAGCTCATGTAGCAATACGGAGGCAAAGAGCAACAAGGCAGTGAGCAACCCAAACAGCCAGGCTAAGCTTGGAGATAATCTCACGTAGTCAGCTCTGTAACCCCATGTCATCAACATCACAATCAAAAACCATGATGGGTCAATGAACAGAGGAATGTTAAAAATTGTGCCGATGCGGATGCCGCCTTTCATAATGAATTTAGCCTTTATTAGTGCAACCTTGCTCCCTTTATTTAGGAAGGATTGTCATAACATCATTCTATTTGGTTTTCGATTGGGGCATTCTACCCAGACCCTGAAACCCGCTAAATTTGACTATGCAAGTGTGACTGCAGCCGCTAAAGCATGCAGCATATCTCCAGTGGTAGCAAAATCAACACAGCCATCGGTAATGCTTTGGCCATATGTGAGTTTTGACAAGTCTTTAGGAAGAGATTGCTTACCTGCGATTAGATGGCTCTCAATCATCACGCCCATCAGATGGGGCGAACCGCCCGCTAGCGACTGGGTGATATTTTGCAGTACCGCTGGTTGCTTCGCATAGTTCTTGTCACTGTTATCGTGACTGCAATCAACCATGAGTCTAGGGCTAAGATGGTGCTTTTCTAGTTCGTGCGCCGCTTTCTCTAAATGCGCCACATTATAGTTGGGGCCGTGCTTGCCACCACGCAATACTAAATGCGTGCTTAGATTACCAGTTGTGGTTACGATGCTGGCCAGTCCCTCCGCATTAATCCCCAGAAAGTGATGTACCTGATTTGCCGCCAACATGGCATTGATCGCTACACTCAAACCACCATCCGTACCATTCTTAAAGCCAACAGGCATCGACAAGCCGGAAGCCATTTCGCGGTGAGTTTGGCTTTCGGTAGTACGCGCCCCGATCGCCGTCCAAGCAATTAGATCGGCAATGAACTGCGGAATAATCGGGTCGAGCAGTTCCGTAGCGCTAGGCAGACCCAAATGGGCTAAGTCTAGTAGCAACTTGCGTGCCAGATATAAACCGAGGTTGATGTCATAACTACCATCGAGATGGGGGTCATTAATTAAACCCTTCCAGCCAATCGTAGTGCGCGGCTTTTCGAAGTACACCCGCATCACAATTTCTAGCTTGTCCTGTAGCTGGGTGCGCAGTAGAGATAGTTTCTCACCATATTCATAGGCAGCTTTGACATCATGGATAGAACAAGGCCCCACAATCACTAGTAACCGTTTATCCTGACCGCTCAAAATATTGCAAATGCGTTCGCGCGTACCTGCGACTAAGCTGGCTGCAGCTTCAGTAATTGGTAACTCGCTTTTGAGCGTTGCTGGAGCAAGCAGTGCTCTGGTTTCAACAACATGCAGGTCGTTGGTTTTGTCCATCTTTTCTTTCTGGAGAGACTGCAGAGAAATTGGGGCTGACAATGTTTGTTTCTGTGATGTTCAGAGATAATTTTTCGATTTAGGCGGCTAGCCTACAGCATACTCAGCAAAGCAGCGTTAGCCAGCTAGTAGCTTACTCAATTTTACTGTAACTGGGCTCACACTATGGGGTGATGGTAGCAGAGTGAAGACACTGTAAACTTATGTTAAGGCATTTAAACGCGCGATTCTAAACCTGAGTCCACAAATTTGCAGCTAGGGGCTTAGTTTTGGCAGGGAATAGGCAAAGGTGATTGCTTTTACAAGTCTTTTGGTTGAAATTTAAGCTCTATGCAGATCCCTTTAATTGGTAAGAAAGCTAATCCCTGGTTATTGGGGTTGCTCCTGGTTGGTATTGCTGGAACGGGAGCGATCGCTTATCAGGTAACCATGCACAACAGCGAGAAACCCAATATTGCCAACTTAACCGTGTCGGTAACAGCGGAAACGTTGAAAGTCACAATTAAGGCTAGCGGTTCCGTCGTGCCATTCCAAACCGTGAATGTCAGTCCGAAGCTATCTGGACGCCTGCAAGAACTTTATGTCGAGCAGGGAGATCGGGTTACTAAGGGACAAATTTTGGCTCGCATGGATGATAGCAACATTCAGCCCCAGATTATGCAGGCTAAGGCCAGTCTTGCTAGCGCCCAGGCTAACCTGGCTCGGCTACGGAATGGTAGTCGCAACGAAGATATCGCCGCCGCCTTTGCTAGAGTCGAATCCGCCGCATCGAAAGCAGCCTTGGCAAGAGAGAAAGTGTCAAGATACAAAGATCTAGAGCGTCAAGGTGCAATTACGCGCGATCGCCTTGATGAGCTAATGGCGGATGAAACAGCGACCGCCGCTAACCTGCGCGAGCAGCAACGTCAACTCGATCAGCTCAAAAATGGCAGCCGTCCTGAGGACATTGCGCAAGCAGAGGCGCAGGTACAGGAAGCGATCGCAAAACTCAAGATTGTGGAAGTACAGCAAGAAGATACGATTATTCGTGCGCCTTTCGATGGCAAGATCACGCAAAAGTTTACGAATGTGGGCTCGTTTGTGACGCCTACTACCTCTGCCTCAACTACTAGTTCGGCCACTTCCACATCGATTGTGGCGATCGGCAATGGTCTGGAAATTTTAGCCAAGGTGCCTGAAGTAGATATCGGACAAATTCGCGTCGGACAAGCAGTAGAGATCGTGGCGGATGCTTACCCTGACAAGGTTTTTAAAGGGCGCGTGCGGTTGATCGCACCCGAGGCAATCGTCGAACAAAATGTCACCTCATTTCAGGTGCGCATTGCCTTAGAAACTGGCAAGAACGAGTTGCAGTCTGGCATGAATACCGATCTGAAGCTTGTCGGCCAGTCAGTTAACAATGCCTTAGTAGTCCCAACTGTGGCGATCGTGACGGAAAATAATCAAACGGGATTGCTCTTACCAGATCGGGACAACAAACCCCAGTTTCGTCCTGTGACATTGGGCATAACGGTGAATAATCGCACCCAGATTCTCAAGGGTGTAAATTCTGGTGAGCGAGTTTTCCTCAACTTACCCGCATCCAAACAGCCAGGCAATAACCAATAACATAGATGAGAAGCACGATATCAAAACTACTGACAATTCTTTTGCTAGCTACTGCAATGCTAGGCCTGACTTGCAAATCCGCCGCGATCGCGGCGGATTTCCCAAGTGGACTTGCCCATGGAGCAGAGATTTTCAACACAAATTGCGCTGGCTGTCATGCCAACGGCGGTAATATTGTGCGACGCAATAAGCCCCTTAAACTTAAAGCGCTATCGAAATTTGGCATGGATTCTATCGCCGCGATCGCCGACATTGTTGCTAATGGCAAAAACAACATGTCTGCTTACAAAGAACGCTTGAGCGAACTGGAAATTGCAGAAGTAGCCGCTTACGTATTAGCTCAAGCAGAAGCAGGCTGGCATTGACCAGTCGATCTGTCGATCTATGGAACCAGTGGCGATCGCAGAGATGAATTAAAACGAATCGCACTCGGGCAAACAAGAGAAATCGCTTTTACTGCCCATCCATGCCTTCGATTGTTTGACTAAAGCAGCAGAGATATGCACCTAGAAAGGTTATCTTATGTTACTTTAGCGAGCTTGCAGAAATAGTATAGACGCCCAACTGATTTGGCACTCTATCCCACATCTCATCAATCTTGCCCTTAGATAAGCTCTTAGTAACGCGATCCTTGGCAACTCTGAACTGATCGTCCGACAAGGCTCCATACAGAGAGTTCACAACACTGTCAGCACTCACTGCCTTCCCGACATTAGCCTTAAGAACCATGCCGATGGCATCAAGCATGGTCTTGCCTTGATAGGAATCTTTCATTTTGAGCTTGCCATTTCTCACACCCTTGTCCTTGTTCTTGCCCTTCGATGTCGCCTTAGGAGCTTCCACCTTCGCCGCTACAGCAGTCCCTGCCCGTTTACCTCTACCGACAGGTGCTTTGGTAATAGCAGCAGTTTGGACTGCCTTTGCTGCTGGTTTAGCGGTTTTAGCAACTTTAGCGGTTTTGGCAGTAGCTGCAGGGGCGATGGGATCTGCGGCAGGAGTTGCCACGGGATCGGAGGCAGCAATTGATTTAGTTTTAATTTGAGCGGGCTTCAGAGAGGAAGTATCAAAGCTTCGCACTGGCGCAACTGAAACATGAAGCAGCAGGGCTTGGACATGATCGAGTTGGGAACGCGCACTAGTGGCCGCCTGTTCATACTCTGTCACCTGGTCTTGATAGTGACTGCGCAAAGCTTCAAGTGCTGGCTCTACAGCTTTCGTGGACGCCTTAGATAAGGTTTCAGATTTCATAGACATAACCCATAGACATAACAATGGAAAATTTGCTAGCTAGCACATTTACTGACACAGAACTGACACAGATTTGTGCAAACCGCCGCTATTTTTACTTCTTTCTCATTCATAACATTAGTCATCTCTACAGCGATCGCGATCCTTTTAGGAGTTGGAATGGGGTTTCGACCTGAGATCAGGCTGAAGGACATTCAACTAAATATGGAACTGCTAACTGGGAGCACAGCCCCCACACCTTTCTGTTCACAGACAGTCTGTGAATGCCATAGAAAAACCAAGCATTCGAAAGCTGACCTATTTGAGAGTTGGTCATATTGATTAGAAAGTTTCGAAGACGATCCAGTTTTTGTGCTTAACTCCGTTCAGCATAGCAGAGATTCCATCACTATGGAACTCTATGTGAATAGACTTTCAATTTTAGTGAGAAGCGAACTGCTACAAAGAGGCAACTTGTCAAACCTAGAGTCCATTCCCAATCATAATGAATGGTGCCCAGTAATAAGGATGATCTAAATATTCAGTCACAGTCACAGGTAGTCGGTTAGTGATATTTCTGGCGATCCGGTTGCCTTCAGGTCCTAACGCACCATAGTTTCCCGTAATCAGAGCAATCTGTGCTTGCCTTAATGCTTCGGCTTTAGTGATATTAGGACGCTTCAGCATTGTATAAAAAATATCCATCAATGCTTGTGTACCTCCATCATCCACCGACCAGAGAGAAGCGATTGCTGCCCTTGCGCCTCCCTGTTGCATCAAATAACCAAAGCCAAGAATTTCCTCTCCATTACCTAAAATCTCGCCCACAGCAGTATCGCAAGCACTGAGAACTATTAGATCGACATTCTTCAGAGACCAGTCGCGCACACCCGCGAGCGTCAGGCGATCGCCGTTACCAAACAGGATAAACGAGTCCTCCGGCTTCCCAGGCATAAATACAGCGTGAGTTGCCAAGTGAATCAACGAATGACTTCTTAGCTGTCTGCGTGTTGATTCTGGACTGAAATCATCGTCGAATAGCTGTATGCTATCAGGAATAATTTGAGTAAGGGTTTCCACTTCGCGTCGGGCAAAGGGCAGGCCAGCAAAACTGAAAGGGCGATCGCCAATTTTGAAGTTCATACCACGCGTCACTGCCCCTGCCAAAATACTCTGATGTGCCTGAGGTTGTAAGCTGAAATCATGTAAACTCGCGGCTGTAATATTATTAATTCGATATTTCTGAACTAGCCATTCCTTCCCATCATATAAAGCGGCCAGAGGTATATACCGCAACTGAGCATAGGGAGCATACAGAATAGTCTTAGCCCCAACTCTATTCAGTTCATCTTCTATTGGTTTAATTAGCCAACTGTAGAGTTTTTGGCCAGAGTCTTTAGCGTCAAGCGAAGGATCGTAAACTGTCTCCAGAGCATTGCGAAAGCGCTTGATTTCTCGATCGAGTTCGGCACGGCTGACGCGTGCTGTCCGCCGAATTGGTTCCGCATCCGATGTAACTAAAATCAACTCTAAGCGGTCGTCTTGAATCAGCGGATACAATAGCACGGCATTACGATCTAGGCTGCGTAACTCAGATTGGAGCTTTTTCAGTGCAGCTTCGCTCACAGCTTTAGCTAGTTCCGCGACATTGGGGCTATTAATGAACAGCTTGAATTCTTTCCCAACTTCTGTTTGCGATGCTTGCAATTTACCAATGCGTTCAATCTGTTCAGGACGGCGTTGGCTTTCTGGGATACGGCGTAACTCAGTTAATTCGCGATCAATCTGAGCCGCGCGTTCTTCAATCTGGTTGTATTTGACGTAAAGCTGTTGCTGCTCTAGAGTCAAAGCAGCGATCGTTGCGGGGGGCACCTTTGGGGTTGTGACGTTACCTAAATACCCGTCGAGCTCCTTCACGATCGCCAAATCTAAAGTCTGACGAGCTTCTAAAATTCGTCCCTCGCGTAATAGCAAATCTACAGCACTGGAAAGCGAAGGGGTGCCCGCCAGTGAATTTGTACTAGAGAAACTAGGTAAGCTGGAGAGTGTGCTCAGTCCGGCCTGGACTGCGACCTCCGAGACATTTTTGAGATCGACAGAAGTTCCGGTCGAAGCGGTAGCAGTGGTTGAGGTCTTGCTATCTGGATTGCCAGTCGTACTAGCATTACCAGGTTTGCTAGGATTTTGCGAGCTGCTACCAGTTTGATTTACAGTAGTACCCGATGTCTCACCACCGCTTCCATTCAGGGGTAACCCGCTAGAATTGTCACTTTTAACGTCTGTTTTGATCGCATCGGCTGTGCGACCATCAAACGCTAATATATTGCGATATGTCTTGATAGCGGCCTGAATGCTAGCAGATGATGGGTTTGGGGCAAACTTCACCGACTGTCTTGAGTCTACCTGAAAAGAGATTGCGCTGAAGAGATTCCCCGCTGCATCATTCAGGTTCAGGGCGAAAAGCTGGCTATTTTTAAAGAAGCTATCAGCCAGAATATTCCCATTACTCCTGAGCACAGTAATATCGCGACTTTCGATAGATTGTTGCGGATAGTTCAGAGCCAAAATGTCTATTCCTTGCCCGCCCTGAAACAGGATATTACCTCCTGCCATAATCGTGGCAGGTGCACTAGCAATATCTCTGACCGTTATGGTTTGGTCAGCTCTCAGATTCAAACTATTTTGCAATTGCAGATTGGGGACTAGCAGCGCTATATTCCCTTTGGCGATCGCTTGAGCATCTGATGCCGCAATTGACTTAATCGTGATATCACCTGGTCGAACGCTCAATCTGCCAGTTGTTTCAAATTGTCCTGTAGGTAAAAGAATAGTTGATAGTCCCGTTGGAGCAGAACTAGGCAATAATTGCAGCGAGCCATCAGGGTTTAGTACGACTTGGCTTGCTTCCGACGCATTCGGATTTCCCGTCAACAGACTCGCCAGTTGTGGCAGTTCCGTAATACTTCCTGCCCATCGCTGACCTAATGTACCTGCACGTACTTCCAAACCTGTTACAAAGCCAGGCGATCGCAATATTACTGTATTATTACCTGCGATCGCGCCAAGATCGACGGAACCGTTTGGAGCTTGCAAACTTCCCGTACTGACTACACTACCGGCAATCAGACTGATATTCTCTCCCGATCGAACAGCAAGGTTGCCCTGATTGATAATCGCTGCCGGCTGTTCGACCGTAAACTGTACGTTAATCGGATCAGTGGTAGGGAATGAAGAATTTCTCAGATTGCTATTAAAGATTTCCCCGGACGCAAAGCCGAGAGTCGGAGCAGTAGTAGCATAAAATGACTTGCCAATATCCAGGCTAGCATTAGACCCAAATACAATGCCATTTGGATTGATCAGGAAAAAGTTAGCATTGGGGAAATCTCGACTGCTTTGAATTTTGCCAAAGATTGCCGATGGATTGTCCCCTGACACACGGTTAATAATATTACGGATATTGAGGCCATCAACGCGGGAATTACCAACACCAAAGGTTACACCTGATTCCGGTACGTTAAATTTATCAAAGCTATGGTAAAGGTTATTTCCCCTCACCGTTCCTCTTCCATTGGGAACTACAAGGTTGCCATTAATTACCAAAGTACTGGTAGTACCATCGGTAGTGATGTTTTGAGCTAGAGCGGCTTGCTCAATGCCTAAAACCACAGGGAATAAAATTAGTAGCCAACAGAAACGCATATTAATTCCTTGAACCCTGTAGACACCTATTTTCTAAAAGTACCATGCCCGAGTTTAAGGCATTATGGACAGTTCTGGACAGGTCTATCCTTATCATCGCTTATATCTCCAAAAGAAAGCTCCTCAAGCCTATGAATTTTAGGGAGGAGCATCAAGTATGAAGTAATTTGAATTTCAGTAAAGTCTTATTTCCAAATTATCTGAGATAGAACTCAATCTTGTCCCAACGGCTTATCTTGCCATACTCACCTTGGTGTAATGGTAGACCTCGCTTCACTGGCAACAATTTGCTCAAGTGAGTAACTAATACTCACATCCTTAGGCAATTCCTTTGGTTCGCGCGCTTTCTCTACTTGAGCTAAGCCGGAAATCAGTGCTAGCATCGCTGACTTTAGCCGAGGATTTTGATCGTGCTTTAACGCAACATCAAGGGCGTCATACCATAGACCAGCTTCAGCATAAAGATTTAGCTTCTGGGATGGAGTATTCACAACCGATAACTTTTGCTTCAGCTGAGTCGACATCTCTGTTAACTGAATTGGATTGCGAATCCAGCGATTTCTTGAGTTACTCTGGACATCACAGGTCAACACTACCTGCCAGGCATATGTCTTGCCCTTGGACAAGCCCTGTGAAGTTTTAGGCAGCTTATATGAGTTAATTCCCGCTGAATTGACCAATTTCTCCTGCACCAGCGGCTGAGGATTAAAATTGTTCCGTGCAGCATCATACTCGTACACAGAGAACTGAACGGGTATGGGTACGGTATCGTAGGCAAACCAAGCAAATGTGGGATGGGTTGAAGCAGTCTTACCCATATAGCTGACGGGAGCCAGGGCAATCATACCCGATCGCTCTTGAATTTCATTGCTGTTAGGTGTGCTGCAAGGAGCCCTGCGCCCTGCCGTGCTTCCCCTAGTGCGGGGCGGAACCTGGTCAGAAGGTGGCATATAAGCAGCAAAAGCAACAGTGGGTATGATCAAAGTGAGGCAGGATGATACTCCTACTGCTGCTATTTTATTGCTGATGTACTTAAACATAGTAAACATCCCCAAACGAAGGCATCTATTGTACCTACCACTATCATACAGGCTTATTTGGAAACTATAAAAAAGAAGCTCAACAACGCTGAGCCTCTGAAAGAAGACCATATAGGGTGGCAAGGTCTTTAATAATCTAAGTCTAGTAGAGTGGAGAGAAGATTGCATTCCCCTTTCACGCTATCTTTCATACCTATGTAAGAAGGATTTCATGCGGCAAGCTGTCGCTATAACTTCAGAAAACTGCATTTGCCTGCTATGCCTGATAATACAAGCTATTAAGCCTTATTGACCTTATCAAATCTATACAATAAAAAAATATCATATGCCAGCAATTATGGTGGTTGGAACAACGTCCAATGCCGGTAAGTCATTAATTTGCACAGCGCTATGCCGCATGTTCAGTCAACGGGATGTGAGAGTTAGCCCGTTCAAGGGGCAGAATATGGCGCTCAATTCCTATGTTACTAGGTCAGGTGGCGAGATTGGTTATGCCCAGGCAGTGCAAGCTTGGGCCGCTCGTGTTGAGCCTGCGGTGGAGATGAATCCGATTTTGCTGAAACCGCAAGGAGATATGACATCCCAGGTAATCTTTCTGGGGCAAGCGATCGGTGTAACTAGGGCTTCGGAATACTACCAAAATTATTTTGACCCTGGTTGGCAGTGTATTACCGAGTCATTACAAAAATTAGAATCCAGCTACGATCTGATCGTTTGCGAAGGGGCAGGCAGTCCCGCCGAAATTAATCTGAAGCATCGCGATCTCACCAATATGCGGGTAGCACAGCATCTGAATGCGGTAACGATACTTGTGGTGAATATCGATTTTGGGGGAGCTTTTGCCCATGTGGTGGGAACGCTACAGCTACTCACACCTGAAGAGCGATCGCTGATCAAAGGGATTATCATCAATAAGTTTCGGGGACAGCGATCGCTTCTGCAATCTGGCATTGATTGGTTGGAGGAATATACTGGCATTCCGGTAATTGGTGTTATTCCCTATCTGGACGTGGCTTTCCCTGCCGAAGATTCGGTGAGCCTATTTGAGCGCCGCAGTCGCTTGACTCCCGCTGAGATTGAGATTGCGGTTTTACGATTACCACGTATTTCTAATTTCACGGATTTCGATCCGCTGATCGCCGAACCAACTGTGGATGTGAGGTATGTGATGCCGCAGGAGAGCTTAGGTCAACCCGATGCGGTAATTCTGCCAGGTTCCAAAACTACAATCAACGATCTATTAGTTTTGCAGGAAGCTGGAATGCTCGATCGCTTACAGGATTATGAGCGATCGGGAGGCACAATTATGGGAATTTGCGGAGGCATGCAAATGTTGGGACAAGCGATCGCCGATCCTGATGGGAAGGAAGGACAACCAGGAACCCATAGGGGATTGGGAATGCTACCGATCGCGACCACAATTACCGATGACAAAATCCTCCGGCAGCGCCAAGTAATCTGCCGCTACCTCTGCGAAGGAGTAACAATATCTGGTTATGAAATTCATCAAGGCATATCGGATATAAGTGACCACCTTTGCCAAACCTTACCTCTATTTGACGACCCAGATTTAGGAATGGTTGCAACAAACCAGCAAGTTTTTGGGACATACCTGCATGGCTTATTCGACAATGGCAAATGGCGGCGCAGTTGGCTCAATCTTTTACGCGATCAGAAAGGCTTGGCAGCACTACCTACAGAAGTTAGCGATTATCAACTCCAGCGCGATCGCATATTTGATCAACTTGCAGAGGCGATCGCCCCTCACCTAAATCTAGAGATACTGAAGATTTAAATAAAACATTCAGTTCAAAAAATACTCATGTGATTCGCTCTATCTGCGCTTGCATAGTTGATGATACGGTTTGAAAAATAGATATTTCAATATTCTATCTTCTCTTGTTTTAGCTTTAAGGATTTCCACAGTTAGAATTTAGAAATCGGCAACAGCAACTGAAGAAGCGATCTAGTTGATGCCCAAATCTCTGGCGAAATCATCATCTTTAAAATTGTCTATCGAGATAACATCTCTAATCACAGCACGGACAACTGAACGTACTTGAGAATGAGCCCAGCATTCATCTGGATTAACTAGACTTTTGGGATGATTTGCAACAGCCCAGATCGCCACATCTTTTACCGTAATGGGTAGAAAGATAACGCCAGTAGCCACTCCATATCGTGGCGCTTCAGGAAGTCCAGAACGAGAAAATATAGTTTTCCATATATCCGCTCGCTGTTTTTTAGGAAGTAATTCACGCAACTTGCTATCAAGTCGAATTTGTGCGCGTGAAACCTCAACAATACTACAAAAAGCTTGACGAATCCTATTATATGCGCGTAATCCCAGACAGACTTCAGTAACTAGATCAGATATTCCTACTTTAGCTGAAATAAGCTCAGTTGCTTGTCGAGTTGTGCTAAGCTCACACACTTCATCATTACTGAGTTTGATATCAAATGCATTTTCCCAACCCATGATGATTTCGACAGTATCAAGTCCCATAGACCTATAAAATGGTATTTTTACTAAAACTTTTCAAAATAATAGACAATTTCAGCATACAGTTTTCTTCAATAGTTCGATTTGCGCAACTGGAATTTTAAGTAGCAACGATCGCTTTCATAATCCATAATTTAAAGTCACTATTTATATGACAGAAATTACCGCCGAGCAACATCGCCAGAAAATGCAACGCCGTCAAGAAGTTCAGGCTCAGCGTCTGGCCGAACGCCAACTGGAAAAAGGCTTGATTATCGTCAATACTGGAGATGGTAAGGGTAAAACCACAGCGGCGCTCGGTATGGTGCTGCGATCGCTAGGTCATGGCTACAAAGTGGCGATCGTACAATTTATCAAGGGGGCATGGAACCCAGGTGAAAAAGCTGTATTTGAGCGTTGGGGCGATCAAATTACTTTTTTGGCTTTGGGTGAAGGTTTTAGCTGGGAGACGCAGGATCGCGATCGCGATATCGCTAATGCTGAAGCAGCGTGGACAACTGCTCTCACTTTTATCCAAAATCCCGACATTAAATTAGTACTGCTCGATGAAATCAACGTCGCGATCAAGCTAGGTTACCTGGCAGTCGATCAGGTAATTGCAGGCATAGCCCAAAAGCCGCTTGACTCCCATGTAATTCTGACTGGCAGAGGTGCACCACCTGAACTGATTGCCCATGCCGATCTGGTGACAGAAATGAAGCTAGTCAAGCATCCCTTTCGCGAGCAAGGCGTAAAAGCCCAGCCAGGCATTGAATTTTAATTAACGTGAGTCTCCAACGAAGGCGCGCCTTCGTTGGAGACTCACGTTAAGGATTTTTTTACAGAATGGTATGACCAATTGCCTAAGATTAGTCCTGCCGATCGCGGCAACCTGGAAACTCTATGGCAGCGCTACATTTAGCATCGCTCAAAGTGAATTAGAGATTTCCTGTCAATCCTACGAAAAATTGCAGAATTAGCCATATATCAAGTTAAATCCTAGTTCTTTAACTTGCGTAGAGCCACGAGCAATTCACTGTCTTCACGTTTAAATACAGGCAGAAACTCAATGTGCTTATAGTTGACAATGCCGTGAATATCAATGATGAAGTAGGCGCGCTTGCTACCGAATAGACCCGCAACACCATAGAGCTGGCTTACTTCTTTATTGCGATCGCTCAGCAATGGAAACTCTAGTCCCAGTTTTTTGGAAAATTCGATGTGTTTCTCAATTGGGTCAGTGCTGACACCTAAAATTTCCGCACCCAATTCCCGAAACTTGGTCCAATCATCGGCAAAGCATTGCATTTCACTGGTGCAAACAGGAGTAAAGTCACCAGGATAGAAAGCTAGTAAAACGTTGGTTTTGCCCTGATAGCGACTGAGCGTAATATCACCGCGATCGCTAGGCAAGGTAAAATCTGGAGCTTTTTGACCTATTTCAACAGTCATGTAGTTTTCGTAAATTTATGAGACAAAATTTACAATCTATCTTAGCAATACTAAAGCCATACCAAAGATTGACAGTGCATTTCAGTTTCAAAGATCCACTAAAAACCAATCACATACTTTTGCCATTCCTGGTGGCCACCGCTGCGTAAATATTTAGTCACCTCAAAATAAAGGCCGCTGTGAGGGCGGCGCGGTTGTTTTCTTAGCGGCATGGAGGCTTCTTTAGGCGTGCGATTACCCTTTTTGACATTGCAGCGCACACAGGCAGTGACTATATTTTCCCAAGAGTCACCACCGCGTCGCGACTTGGGAATCACATGATCCAAAGTTAGATCGTCCCCTGTGTAGGCACAGTATTGACAAGAGTGTCCATCTCTATGTAATATATTTCTCCTTGTCAAAGGGATTTCTTTATAGGGTAGATTGATATAGTGTAGAAGCCGTATCACGGTCGGCAAAGGAAATCCAGGATAAAGCATTCTGCCATTATGCTCGACCTGCTCAGCTTTACCCTTGATTAATAAGCCAACAGCACGCTGCCAACTAGTAATATTTAGCGGCTCATACGATGCATTGAGTACCAGGACTTTTGCCATCGGTTAATTATAAAGAGCTTTCAGAAGATGCTAGCATAGGCGGAACCGATCGGGCATACATAACTTAGGTTTATAGTCAAAATTTTGTTGGCGTTGGGCATGACCGCTACTGAAGTACTAACTAGCCAAAGCAATTGCTCTACATGGCGTAACATCTCACGGCGTGATTGGATGTGGAGGGGATGGCAAACCAGGTATGCTTTTGCCCGACCGAGCAGGTCTCAACACAAGATGCCGATTATCCTCTTGCACGGCTTTGGTGCATCTGGTGAACATTGGCGCAATAATATGCCCGAGTTGTCGCAGCAGCACATGGTTTATGCACTGGACTTAGTTGGTTTTGGCGGTTCAGAGAAACCACCGGAAAACTACAGTATTAGTTTATGGGTAGAACAGGTATTTGACTTTTGGCGTACGTTTGTGAATCAACCTGCGGTAATTGTGGGCAACTCTGTGGGCTCTTTGATAGCAGTAATTGCGGCTCATAAGCATCCAGAAATGGCCGTTGGTGTAGTAACCATTAGTTTGCCTGATCTAGAAGCTTTGGAGGCAATGGTACCAAAGCCCGTGCGGCCAATTAAGCGATCGCTTGAGTCCTTAGTATCGCGGCTATTGCTTAAGCCTATCTTCTATACACTGGCTAGACCTCAGACGATCAGGTCGGTGTTGGAAAAATTTGTCTACTGCGATCGCACCAATGTCGATGACGAATTAGTCGAGATAATTATTCGGCCAACGCGCGAAAGAAAAGCGATCGCCGCATTTTTGCATTTAAGTTTGAGCCTAAATCGGCCTGGATATTCGCCTAGTTTGACCCAAGCGCTGCAAGAACTAACTGTGCCATTGCTCATCCTTTGGGGTACTCAAGATAAAGCCATCCCACCTACTGAGGGCCCACGGTTAGTTAAGTTAGCTGCCAATGCACAATTAATCCCACTGCAAGATCGAGGACATTGCCCCCACGATGAAGATCCTGTCAGGGTGAATCGCGAAATTTTGACCTGGATTGATACAGCGATCGATACACGCTAGGACATATCCAGAAAAATCCTTAGAGCCTATCCGAAAAGTCAGAGGGAGTCTGATTAATTCCTATGTTGATGTAAAAGTTGTGGGTTAGGAAGACGGTTATTTCTCCAGCAGATTACGGGAAACCTGTCTACCAAATTTGGCACCGGATGAACTAAATAGGAATAGTC
>CALRKB020000031.1:0-56092 GCA_943367755.1 Rhizobium sp. Q54
CTCGCAAAACCTTTTTTAACGATTTACGAGCCTTAACTCGGTATCTTGTTTTTGATAGTTGGGATCATCTTCTGACTTTTATGATTCAAGGCTTAGAGCTTGATCTCCCGCTTAACAGTAGTTAAATTTCCATAATGAGAATTGCTGCCGATCCGGATTAATCTTTGAACATATCAGCACAGACAGGGCAGACACATAGGTCTGCCCGTACACAAAAAAAATATCGGCTGAGCTTAGTGTGGTTAGCTTTGTCACACTGTTCTGGTAGGTGCCTTCACATCCGTGTTAAAGCTACTAAGCAAGGGAAACGATAAAAACCTTGCACCAATAACGCCCAACCGAAAAATCGCAATTGAGATTTTATAGATAGTTGGTTTTATTCAGTTTTTATTAACCGCTCCTCGCGTCCTGACATCGTTCTCCTTAGGACAGCGCAAGACCCATCATTGCGTCAAACAAGCTTTGGTAAAGCCGTTACTAAGCAACAATGCTTCATAACAGACCAAACAGTAAAACTTCTGTTAGAGCACCAAGTATTTTTCAATACTCTATGTATTTTAATTTTGTCTGACTCAGATGCAAAAGTGAGCAAACCGAGATGAATCTTAAATATATTTTAAAATTTGAAACATCTATTAAATAGCTGATTGCCGCAATTTCTGTTGCTCTCGATTAAACTGCTTTTGCTGATGCGAGAGGACAGTGTAGTCAGTCGGTGGCCTCATGTCCCACTGCATCTCAGCCAGCAGGATTAAGCTGCTGCCCATCACCATCCCTGTAGCCAAAAATTGCCAACCTTCAAGGTAATTGAGCGCTGCGATCGCTAAAAGATGGGCTATCCCCGACAGTAATAAGGCACGCGATCGCAGCCCTAAACCTGTAGCAATATAGCCAACTGCACTCAAACCCAGCCAGATCGGACTGAGATGCACTAGAATATTTGCTTGAGACTGATAAACCCCCCAATCTGTAATCGCGACTCCCGCCATCATTAGCGATGACCAGAAGTAAACGACCCAACTCAGCCGTTCCACCTTCGCCCAATAATGTGTAAATGCGATCGTGCAAATTGTGCCCACAAAAGTGAGTGGTGTCCAAATCATGGCTTGGGTTGACCAGTCGATGGGGAGAAACTGCGCTGTGGTGAAGATGATCGCTGTAATTGCGCCCCAGAGGATAAAAGCTTGATCTATGCGAGTATAAACTCTTTCGATTAAGGTTTTGGTGCCAATTTTTAGATGAATATTCCAGACACCTTGCCGATCTTGAATATCGAGATTTTTTTGTTTGATTCTAATCGGTGGTGCTTCAGGGTTAAAAAAGCTCATTTAATAAGGTAGTACTTGGCTCGGATAAAACTTTACACAATTTTACCAAACTTGATAAAGAAAGAGATCATCCGTTACGCAGATATATCTATCTGCCAAATGTCAGATCCAGTTTAGATTTAGACAACTTGAACCTACTTGTAGGGAAGTGACCGCCTAATTTTTGGGATAGAGTTCAGTTTTGAGTTAGACTTGGCGAGGAACAATTGAACTGACAGAGAATAAACTATAGGACATCCTCAATAGACATTTGTTTTTCAACGGTAGGGAGTGATTTAACGTCAATAAAATCTTGGGCAAATCTCTTAAGCCCCTGGTCTTCACTGTAAATACAGTCTGCTTTACGTGCTAGTGCTATGGCAGTAATCATGAAATCAGCCTTCATTTCCGCTCTCGATATTCCACTCGCTTCTTTAATTTGTTTTTTATTTCTCCATATTTCCGCAAAGTGAAGAGCCGCCTGTGTGTCAAAAGGTGGAACAATAAATTGACGATGCATCAAATCACTAAATGCACTATGGAGTCTTGGTTCCAAAGCGCATAAAAGTTCTGCAACAACTACAGACGGAACCATAATTTTGATTCCATCTTCTTCACACATAGCGATCAAATATCTAGCTTTTTCTATATTGTCTTCTTGCTCAGGAGTTGCTTGTTTTTTTACACCCCAAATAATTATCTGTGTGTCGAAGCAAACTAGATTCATCTATGCCTCCGAGAGTCCATAGCGTATTTCGGAGACAAAACTATCTACATCCTTGATATTGTCAAAGGAGTCACCAATTAATTGAGCTAACTCATTAAACGCATCTAACAAAGGCACCGCCTCGTAATTGGTAATGTCAATCACATGAAAATTTTCAATCTGAAATGTCTCAGAATTCCATTCTGCCAAACCACATAATCCTACTTTAGTATAGAGCCTAGCACCCGCTTTCTTGGCTATTATTCTGTTTGTACTACAGTAAATAACTTGATCATCAAAAGTCTTAAATTGAATTTTAGGTTCTGCTCCGCCAACGCGAGTTATTTCTCCATATATAGTCGTCTCTCCTGATAATGGATAAATATCAGGTATTTTAGTCTCAGGAGTAAGAACAGCTAAAGGTTCCAGCTTGCCATTCTGTGCAAAGAATTCAGCATTACACTGATACCGTCGAGTGAAAGCAGATAACTTTTTCAACGAATAAATTGCATTACCTGGGAGTGTGCCAAAATCATTTTCTTTAATCGATTTTGTGATCAGACGTGTAGCAGGCAAAGTCAACTCTAATAAATTTGGAGAGAATTCCAAACCGATACTTCCCTCTCGAATGCTTTTTAAGCCTACTACTATAGCCTCTTTCTTCAGCTCTGGGTGGTCACGAATCACCGTAGAAGCTATCATGTCTTCAACGGATTCAATTATCTCTGCAATCTCCTTCGAACGAACTTTACCCGGTGACATACCCTCACCAGTCAGCAATACCTCAATAGTTGTGTCGCTAGCCATAAATGATTTCACCATCTTTTATATAAGAAGGTCTTATAATCTTAACGCATTCATTGCAAAGATAGCTGTTATTTTAACTTTTGTTGACTTCTAACGCCTAGGACGCTGTTGTAGTTTGTGCAATAGCGATTTGAGATAACTCCAACTAGAGATGCGATTGCCATATCGCCAATCCTGATACGCCTGCGTAATCTCTAAAATTGTGTTGGCTTGCTGTGGATGAACTTGATTAGTTACCTGCAAAGCATATTCTTGCGGCGTTTGATGCGGTGACTTGTGCATTCCCTTTTCAGCTAGGAATCGCAACATCAATTGATAGGTGCGATGGGCTGGCTCTAATCTTCGCAAACGTAGCAGATCTAGCCACCATCTCACTACTTGCCATGTTCCCCACAAGCCTATTGCGACTGAGAATAGGACAAGCGCACCGACAATAAATCCTCCCCAACCGAGTGTAACCAGCCAGTTAATCAAACCAACAAACACGGCGCTGAGCCAGCGTCCAATTGCATTAAATACAACGGTGAAGAAGCCCACAACTGGGGATGGCAGAAAGCCCGCTACCCAATTCCAAAAGCTTTGCAAAACACCAAATGTCCGATCTTCCTCAATTGACGAAGGGAATAGATCTCTGCCAGGTACGGGATCGAAAGCAATCCAACCATGACGTGGGAAGAAGACCTCTACCATAGAATGCGCATCTGTATTCATCACTTCGTACAGACCCGTAAATGGATTGAATTTGCCTGGATCGAACCCCACCATATACCGTGCCGGAATCCCAAGTGATCGCAACATCAAAACCATCGTGCTTGTAAAGTGACTTGGTTGACCGCCACCCTGCTTGAGAAACTGCAATACCAGATCGCTATTTGGTGTATCCCCAGTAGAATTAAGATTAAGATCTTGAATGCGATAGCGCTGCTTTAAGCTCTGTGCCAAATACAACGCTTTATCGTAGGGATTATCAAACTCCAATTTTTTGTTGCCAACAACGTTGGTTGCTTTGTCCAAGATTTCCTGAGCCTTAGCTCTAAGCATAGGCTCGATCTGAGAAGGCACCTTGAGATAAAAGGAGCGAATAGGGATAGGATATTTTTGTGAGGCTTTTCCCAGGGCTGTGCGATCGCGAAAGGGTACGGCAGAAATCACGGTATAGGTTAAATCTGGGGGTAATGCTCCAGGGGCGCGTAGTCCTCCCTCCAGATCGAAATCTACCTCCTCGCTGGGAAAGTAGAGTCGGTTGGGCATAAATGCCGCAGGAATGAGATTAGGCAGATTTTCCGCCACGATTGTGTAGGTTTGCACCACATCTCTAGTTTCACCACCTTTGAGCAAAAGCCCAGGTGCGTCGGGTACATAAAACTCGTAGCCGAAAACTTGGCGGCGCAAAGTGCGAATTTGGCTTTTATCGTTGCGTGAGATCCGCCAACCCTTACCCGTATATTCATCGTAGGCCAGGACTCGCCAAAACAACTCCGCTTGCGATCGCACCCGCATCACCACCTCTGGTTTGAGCTGGATAGACTTGGTTTCATCGATTTCCGTTCCAAATAATGGCGGTAGAACCGATAGCTCGGTTGCCCCATTGCCATCAGTACCATTGTTATTGTTAGCGCCGCCACCACCCTGTCCTTGCCGTCGGGTTCTGCCGGGTGTGACGATGCCGCCTGCGGGGATCTGGCGCTGAATGTTGACATTGCCGCTTACAGGAAAATTGCGCAATTGAAATCCAGGTAGCCGAGGTAATAAGGCAAAAATACTCAAGCCCAGTCCTAGTACGGCTAACATCAGTCCTAGCATTGGTAGTGGCGCTATACCCATACTTTTAAATTCGAGCTTGCGGGTAGTGACTCCCAGACGCGAGCGATGGTCAAGTACGAGCACAGGCAGGGCAACAGCCAAGAAGAGCAGCAACCACACACCAAAAATCATGGTTTGGCTGAGCGTTCCTGCTACACCCAGCAGGATGATCCCAATCACGATGGAATAGCCTAAATCTTTACGACGAGGTAGATCGAAACTGTGCAGCACCTGTAACTGAATCAGCAGTCTGGCTAGCAATAATCGGGTTTCCTCTGTTTGTCTGATCAGGTCGCCAAGGAAAACAACTAGGATCACAATCATGGCGATCGCAATGCAAAACTTGACAGAAATATTGCGCCTGTGGCGAGCGTACCAACCCCAACCTGCTCCGATCGCGCTGAGAGGGATCGCCCAAACGCTATTGTTTGTACTGGCGGCCACATCAGTTGCCGCAATCCCAATAAACACCAGTAGCTGCACTAGTAGCCGCAACGGGATGGATTCCTCAGCTTTGGCTAAGGGCTGTGATTCAATAAAGCGCTGAAAATTTTTGAAGGGAGAAAATTGTCTGAGTGGTTTGTTTACAGCAGCCATGAGCGCCTTTATTTGCTAACAGGTGGAATGATATTTTGAAAGCAGGCAACTCTATACTACCTGAGATAAGATTGCCAGTAGAACTATGTTTCAGAAATAATGTGTCGCTTAATGGGCTACCTGGGTCAAACGACCTTACTACATGATATTTTAGAAAAACCAGAACATTCCTTAGTAGTGCAAAGCTACCAACCCAAAGAAATGACTGGTGGTATTTTAAATGCGGATGGATTTGGCATCGGTTGGTATGACCTCCATCGGCAGTCATCTCCTTTCACTTACAAAAACATTCTGCCCATTTGGAGCGATGTCAATTTACCTCATCTCAGTCGCTACATCGAGTCGAGTTGTATGCTCGCCAATGTGAGAAGCGCTACTCCAGGCCAGCCAGTTGATTTAAGCAATTGCCAGCCTTTCAGTCACGGTCAGATCCTAGGCATTCACAACGGCTACATTGAGAACTTTCGCGCTTCTTTGTTTCGCCCCATGCGTCAGGCACTTGATGACGACTACTATCAAGCGATCGGCGGTATAACGGATTCCGAACATATTTTTGCACTGCTCTGGCATAATATGCAGCGATCGCCCTCAGCCAACTTAGCTGATATATTGCAAACCACAATCGTACAGATATTAGGATGGTCGCAAGAATATGGAGTGAGAGCCTCTCTAAATTTAGTCCTCAGCGATGGTAGCCAGCTAGTTGCCTGTCGTTGCGCGAGTCATTCCCCAGCACCTTCTCTTTATTGGCTGCAAAGCGATGTCAACTTTCCCAACTCCGTAGTAGTAGCTTCAGAACCATTGTTCGCGGATAAGGATTGGGTTAGCTTTCCTGAGAACAGCATCCTATCAATTTCTCCAGATCTGAGCTTCGAAATTCAGAAGTTTTAAGCGATCTGTGAATATGAGCTACCTCATAGAAAGAATTAGGCAAGCCTGCCAAACTAGATATTATTACCATTGAGGTCAAGACAATGACCAATGCCACACTCAATTTGCAGACAGCAACAGGACACCAAATTCTTGCGGCGGCGGGCAAGAAAATTCTGCGTCCAGGAGGAAAGGCTGCTACGGAGCAATTGTTTCAGTGGGCTGATTTTCAGCCGGGAGCAAGTGTCCTGGAGCTAGCCTCTAGTTTTGGCTATAGCGCGATCGCCCTGGCAAAACGCTATGGCGTGCGCGTGGTCGGTGTGGAGAAAAATCTCGAAAGCGTTGCCCGTGCCCTTACCAACATTGAAGCGGCGGGTTTAACAGAGCAGGTGGAGATTATCGAGGGTGATATTTTCCACCTGGAAAGAATTTCCGAGCAGTTCGACTATGTATTTGCCGAAGCAATTCTGTCGATGCAATCGCCATCGGGGAAAGCCAGTATTTTGACTGGGGTGCGTGATCGCCTCAAGCCAGACGGCAAATTTCTCTCCCACGAATTAGTCGCTTACCGCCAGGAGGAAGCAATTCATGCAGATCTGTCACAAGTAATTCGCGCCAATGTCACGCCATTGTCTGAAGTAAATTGGCTTGAGGCCTTTGCGGCAGCCGGATTGCCAACACAGCAGCATCAAACTGGCGCAATGGGGCTATTAAATTTGAAGAGAATGCTTCAGGATGAAGGTATTACAGACACAGTGAAGATTTTATGGAATGTACTGACCCATCCAGAGATTCGGAAACGGGTCTTAGGGATGCGCCAAGCCTTTCGAAAATACGGTCGAGATTTGGGCTACATCGTGCTGTGTGCAAAACGGGCTTAATGGAGGAATAGAAGATGACGACAACTTTAATACCGCAAGCATCTGCGGCGATTCAGCTTCGGGACAACATCGAGTACCCCGAAGCAGGCGTATTGAGTAAAGTATTGGTGAAGGATAGCTGCTGTCAGTACACGTTGTTCTGTCTTGCGGCTGGCACGGAAATCTCCGAGCATACTTCTACGCGCAATGCCACAGTCAATGTCCTGGAAGGGAAAGGCGTACTGACGCTGGAGGGGAAAGATATTCCTTTAGAAACGGGAGTATTTGCGTTTATGCCTGCCAACGCTCCTCATGCCTTAAAAGCACAGGAAAATCTGGCTTTTCTCCTAACCCTTTCGGAGCATCCGCTATCTTGCTAAGCAACGAATGTAGGCAACTATGAGCTACCTCATAGTTGTTTCATCCTCATACGCGGGATTATGACTGCAGTTAACAACGGATGAATCATGATCGATACTTTAGCTCAACATCTCAATTTCTCTCCTACAGAAGTCAACACACTACTCGCATTGAGTTTGCAGGGTTTTCTGGATTCACCCAACGTTCAGCAGCAGTTAGACGGTTTAAATGTCGAACTTTTAAGAGAGACATTGCCCACGGCAGGTGCCGTTTTAGCCACACACCTTCCTCCTTTTTATGACTGGTTGCAAAACGAGTTGGGAGTAGCGCGAGTGCCAGATAGCCCAGACCATACGACACAATGGGTTGTAAACTTTCTAAATAACAGAGAAAGCCTGACACGCTTAGTTGAACTGCATCGTCCAGTACCTCGCATTGCTTTGGAGCGCTCTATCCCTCGTTTAGTGGGATTGTTTGAGGCAGTAGAAGATACCTCAGTCCGACAAGCATGGCAGACTGCTGTTAGTGCCTTATGTCTGGTGTTAGCAGTGGCAGCCCGTCATGAGGAACATGCACGTCTAGTAGGTGTCTGAGTTTCTGTTTTTAGTTGCCTTAGTATTGACTTAATTGCCAACAAGGGGAAGATAACCCGCAATCCAACCTGCAAGTCCTATGAATGTAATTTCTGCTGCTGAGACCGAGCGCCGGACGGTATCCGCACAAGTCTGGTATCGTCCTACTTTTTCTCCCGAACACGGGGTCTATGTGGTATTGCTGGTTTCCTTTCTGACAGGAGCCGCTGCTGCCCAAGCTTGGAATCTGCCGACGACGCTGGCAATTGCTTGTGCCTTTTTGGGCTTTCAAGCAGAACATCCCCTGGTGCTGCAAATTAAGCAGCGAAAGAGTCCGAAGCCCCGCTTTTTAGTCTGGGCTGGCTTATATGGCGGAACGGCTCTGGCGATCGCCGTCTATCTGTTTCTGCAAGTGCCTTTATTGGGTTGGATTTACTTGGGAGCGATCGCCGCTTTGCTGGTAGATGGCATCTCCGTCTTCTATCGAGAACAAAAATCGATCGCGAATGAGATCGTGACGTTTGCAGCCGTGTGCTTAGCGGCACCGTTAGCCTATACGGCAACGACTGGAATGCTGTCAACTACTGCGATTGGACTGTGGGTGCTCGATACCTTGTTCTTCTGCTGCACGATTTTTACGGTCAAGCTGCGCAAACCCAAAACTAGTTCGATAACACCTGTGCTGGTTTATCACGCGATCGCCACAGCGATCGTGGTGGGACTATATGGTTTGGGCGTTCTATCTCCAATCGCTGCACTGGCATTTGGTGTGGCAATGCTCAAGTTAGGTCTAGTTCTCTGGCAGCAGGAATGGTACCTCAATACTGCGATCGGATGGGTAGCGATGCTGGAGACATCTACTGCGATCGTATTTCTGGGGATTGTTTCGCTGTCTCTGCTACCAGCACATTTAGCGTCTCCCATTCCCTAAAGTTGCTACGCCAGACTAATCCTCCATAATCGCTGTGTACGCCAATCGTAACAGTTCTTGTTCAGTCGGCGGCAAGCGACGCGCTTCAGTCATCGCGATAAACTTTCCTGCTTGTTCGGCAAGCCGTTCTTGAGGCGGATCGATCGCAGTAAATCGAGCTAAATAAATTTGCATAGGAGTCCCTGCATCCTCGATCACAACGTTGAATTCTCGGTCGATTTGAAGGGTGCCGCTTGATATCCCTAAACGTTGTTCTGCATCCGCTAACAAGTCTGAAAGATCGTCTTTCACCTGGTTTCCGCCAACGTGACTTTCAACCACGCGGGACGAAGCCGATATGCCATCAAACTGACAAACGGTTTCATTCAAGCGTAAGAACAGCGTGCGTCCGCTAGAAGGATGCTTGTGATACAAAATGAGGCGGCGATCTGACGACATGAATCGATCGATTAAATTTGCTTTCAGATGCTACCAAATTTTTGACCCATCAGAATCTTAATCTTCATAACAACTGGAACTGCTGACTCTGTGCGATCGCCTCAGCAAAGCTCCTTCCAACCATAAGCCACCTCAATGAATGGGTTGGATACGATGGTAAAATTAAGGTTTAATTGCTTGTCAATTCCGTGGAAATTTGAAGCCAATTTGGAGGAGTATAGTCTGAATTCACTGCCCGATCGACGTAGCCCACTAAGTTGGGTAGGACTTCGTTAGGAATCTCCTGCTGAAGGAACAGATTGAGCTTTTGTTCCCAATCGCTGGGGTAGTCGCGAATGACCGGATGGCGCACGGTGATCGCTTGATACTCTGCTTGTTCGGCATCCACGATCAAATCCAGCTTGAGGATAGCCAGGGGACGGATAAACAAACCGATCGCCGCTAAACCAAACCCGGCATCCAGTCCTTTTTGCCGCAACACCCGCACAAACTGCGATCCCCTGGGAATGACATAGGGAATTCGGCTGCGATCGCGAATTGGTTCCACCTCAATGTTGTAGCCCTTGGTGAGTCCTGTGTCTAGTGACAATCCCTCATATTGCTGCTCTGGATGGGGAATGAAAATCGTCATTTGATGCAAAACTGACCACGGATCTTGGGTGGGTTCGTCTGCATCTGTGGTATTGCCATTGCTGTGGCGCATAAGTTGCCCCACATGGCTTTCGCGATCGCACAGATGAATCAAAGCCATATTGAGAATATATTGCTCGAACCGGGGAAGGCCTAATAGTTTGATCATGACGACACCAATACTTGATAAGGTTTATAGATTCAAATGGCTTGTATGGAAGTAGCAAGCATTACAACTATGTAAATATCGATAGACGGTGCTGAAGCGAAGCTGGAACTATCAAGGCGGTTCTTGGTAAATCGATAGCTCGTCCACCCGAATCTCAAATGGATCGAGCATTTCTGGGGTTGAGTAAATCCGCAGTTTGGCATCTTGAGAAAACTGTGCCATCCCAGTTCCTAATGGGACAACCTGATTGAGCACTTGCCAATTTGTGGCTAGATCGGGGCAAACGATTTCCAGGGTCACGACATTAGTTGTTGTGATCGACCAATCACAGGCAGCAAGCAACCGCTGGAGAGTGGGGTGACATTGCTGTTGAAAACGCTGAGTCAGGGATAAATCCAATTGATGGCGGAGGATGCAATCGCCAAGCTCAAGTTGCTGTGGTGGTAAGTCATCGGGTGGTAAAGCAGGAATTGCCATTGGAGTTTACGCCTCAATTCGTTCGATTGGAATCCGCGATCTGCCCGATCGCGATCGCATACAAAACCAGCTATGAATCGGATGGTTCGGATCTAACGGAAAGCGTCGAAAAAAGTGCGGGTAAGTTTTGAAGGATGCAGGCTGAGTTCTCGCATCCACATAGTTAGGATCGAGCTGGACTGACATCAAAGAATGCTTGGTAGCCTCGTGATAGTTATTTGCGATCGCGTTAGGCGGCAACATGCTTCAGCATCCTGAGAATTTCGAGGTTGGCAGCAAAATCGATCGCCCGAAAATCATCCAAATTCGTCAACTGGGAATCGGCACCTGCTGCTAAAAGAGCTTGCACCATCTCTGTTTTACCCGCCGATGCGGCATACATCAGCGCTGTTGCCCCATTGTCGTTCTGGTTATCGATATCAATTCCAGCCTTGACCAACAGGTCGATCAGATCGTAGCGATCGCGAAAACAAGCGAACCAGAGTGCATTGTTGCCATCCTTATTTTTGGCATTCACGCTTGCACCTGCCTGGATCAGCGATCGCACGATCTCTAATTCTCCTGCCCGTGTTGCCTGCATCAAGGCAGTATCACCATTGTTCCCCCGTTGTTCCAAATCAGCCAGATTAAATCCCTGCGTCAGTAACCAATGTTGCATTGCTTGATCGGTGCTGTCAGCGGTCAGTTGTTGTCTCATAGCATTACTTCATATTCAGGGCAGTCAGGGGAAGTTGCTCTGTAAGGAGTCAATACAGTCTCTTAAAGTTTAGAGTACGCAGTTTTTTTAATAGCGATCGCTATTAACCCTGTACTCACTGCCTGGAATTATCTCAGCGTAAGGGGTTCAAAATTCGATTGGGTAATAGGGTGAGCATTAATATGCCAACTCTTGTCAAGTGCTCCCCATTGTCAAGACAAAAAACTACAATAATTAAGATAGGAGGCTACGCAGATAAAAGTAAGCAAAATAACTACATATTTGTAGCGACTTGTAATCATAATTGCTCTGGCCCGCAATCATCGAGTTTTTGAGGCCAGATCTAAGTGCAACTATCCGTTGAGGGTTGAGAGAAAAGAAAACGAACGTTTTCTTTTCTCTTTCAACAAAGCTTCAAAATGGCTTGAACTCTACTGTTTTGGTGTAAAGAAAGTCGTCTGAAATTCAACCTATCAGTATCGAATCCTCACTGCCCCCAGGAGTACCGAAATAAACACCCGTCAAGTTTACCCCAATAAATTTGGCATTACTAAGATTTGCCCAATTCAATTTGGCACCTGTGAGATTAGCACCTGTAAGATCGGCATCTGTAAGATCCGCACCTGTAAGATTGGCTCTGGTCAAATCTGTTTCCGTTAGATCGGCACCTGCAAGATTGGCATTATTGAGTGAGACTCCGGTTAAAGATGCCCTAGACAAATTAGCTCTAGACAAATTGGCTTTAGTCAAATTTGCTGATGTGAGAAAAGCTCCCTGTAAAATCGCTTCTTCAAGATTTGCATCGCTGAGATCGGCATCAATCAAGTAGGCTTCGCTGAGATTGGCACCAAACAGAAATGCCTGGTATAAGCTTGCACCATTGAGATTGACGCGAAATAAGTTTGTCTGCTTAAGGCTAGCCCGACTTAAATTAGCCAGGCTTAACTCCGCACCTTGTAAGTTAGTCTGCTCTAGATTCGCTAGGGTTAAGTCTGCCTCAAACAGGTTTACTTCACTGAGATCGACTGTTTGCAACACAATTCCTTGCAGTAACAACCGACTAAAATCGCGATCGCCTGCGGCATATTTCTCTAATAATTCTTGGGCATCCATAATTTAAAGAGAGTGGGTGAAGTCGCCAAAATTTAAGCTGGCTCTGATGGTTCCGACTACCTCACCCAAATGCAAACTTAAGGGTAATTTTTACCGATAATCTGAGCTACTTCTTTAGCAAAGTAGGTAAGGATAATATCAGCACCAGCCCGCTTCATGCTGAGCAAAGTCTCTAGCATTACCTGCTTCTCATCAATCCAACCCATCTGAGCCGCAGCTTTGATCATGGCATATTCACCACTGACATTGTAAGCTGCGACTGGCAGGTCGGTAGCTTCTTTCACCTTGGCAATAATATCGAGATAGGCAAGTGCAGGCTTAACCATAACGATGTCGGCTCCTTCCGAAATATCCAGATACACCTCCTTGATTGACTCACGGGAATTAGCTGGGTCCATCTGGTAGGTTTTCTTGTCACCGGATTTGGGTGCGGAACCTAAAGCATCGCGGAATGGCCCGTAATAGGCGGAAGCGTACTTAGCGGAGTATGCCAAAATACCGACATGTTCGTAACCCTGATCGTCTAGCGCAGCGCGAATGGCACCAATGCGTCCGTCCATCATATCGGAGGGTGCAACCATATCTGTGCCAGCGGCAGCCTGAGATAGGGACATCTTGACCAGAACTTCGACGGTGGGATCGTTGACAATAATGCCATTCTCATCCAGGATGCCGTCGTGACCGTGGGTAGTAAATGGATCGAGTGCTACATCAGTAATCACGATAATATCCGGCGTAGACTGCTTGATTGCACGCACGGTACGCTGGATCAAGCCATCAGGGTTATAGCTTTCACTACCTGTGACATCTTTTTTCTCTGGGGGCACAGCAGGGAACAGCGCGATCGCATTAATCCCCAGCGCATATACTTCCTCAATTTCCTTGAGCAGCAGATCGAGAGTATAGCGGTAGGAGCCGGGCATGGATGATACTTCTTCCCGGTGGTTTTCCCCTTCCATCACAAACATGGGGTAAATCAGATCGTCGACGGTGAGGACAGTTTCTCTGACGAGGCGACGAATGGCGGGTGTGCGACGTAAACGGCGAGGGCGGTGAGTTAGCGACATGAAAGTATACTGAATAACTAAATAACTAAATAACTAGGTCGTTGCCAAAATTGCTCTTAAAGTCAGTATTTTAACTTAACGAGAGGACATCTTGGCGCTGGAACTAAGCTAGGAACTTTCACGCAGGCAAAGGATGTCATGAATCTTAATGTATTTTTAGAGGTTGAGGGTGGCTATGCAAGTTCACAATTCCCACAAGAATGGTTGTAAATATTTTTCCAAGTCCTGGCTACTAGGTGGCGCGATCGCGCTTTCTGCCAGCATTGCAACACCAATCTCAGCTCAAGTACCAATACCCTTACCCGTAAACTGGGACATATTTACATCCTCCACAGCCAAAGATGGCGATCCTAATAGTCAGATTAGTTCAGGCTGGGTGTGGTTAGATGGTCGCCCCTTATTTCGTATATCTGCCCCAAGGGACAACCTATCCACGCGCATCCATAATATTCAAAGGAACCTGAATAACATTCTATCTAACTACCTGCAGCAAGATAACGCCGCCTTAGACCCACAGGTCAAGCAAACTAGTGGCCTCACTGCACTGTCGGTCAACAATATCTACCTGATGAGCGTGACGGAGTTTGATATTAAGCTGCACGGTGTTGCATCGGATACTCTAGCCAATGATATTGGCCAGTCAGTCCGCCAAGCATTGATCGTAGCGAAGCAAGAGCGGCAACCTCAATCTTTGCTGGTGCAGGGAGGTCTGACTGCAGGTGCGGTTATGGTAGTTGTATTGCTCAATTGGGGAGTGCGTCGCTGGCGACGCCATATACATAACTCGATTCAGCCACCGATCGCCGATCCTCTGCCCGACGAACAGGCGATCGCGACACAACTGAAGGTGCGGCAGAAAAACATCATCAAGGAAATTCAAAATCGTCTGTTACAAGTATTACAAGTTAGCATTTGGACATGTGGCACATTAGTAGTCCTGAATCTATATCCATATACAAGAGGATGGCTGGTACTACTTCTATTTGGGTTAGAGGTTCCTGTCAAATTAGGTTTAGTGATCGTGGCAACCTATTTAGCTGTCCGGCTCAGCTATGCCCTGGTCGATCGATCTACTTCAACGCTTGCCCAAACAACACTTCTTAGTACAGCGGAGGACTCACAAAGGTTGCAGTTGCGCTTGTCTACAATTTCTGGTGTGACTAAAAGTATTACTACAGTGGCTGGATTAGGCATCGGCATTATTACAGGTTTAGTAATTCTCGGTGTCGATATCGGGCCTCTGCTTGCTGGTGCCGGACTAGTTGGTGTTGCAATTTCCTTTGCCTCACAAAACGTGATTAAAGACGCAATTAATGGCTTCTTTATTCTTTTAGAAGATCAATACGCGATCGGGGACTCCATTGCCATATCTGGCTACAGTGGCTTGGTTGAAAATATTAACCTCCGCATTACGCAAGTTCGCGATGCCGATGGTCGACTAATTACTATTCCTAACAGCGAAATCAAAATCGTCGCCAATCTCTCTAGCCGTTGGTCTAGAGCTAACCTCAGTATTCCCGTAGGTTACGATACCGATCTTGATAGTGCCATTACACTCATTCGTGAAGTTGCCGCCAATATGACTAGCGACAAGAAATGGCGAGAGCAGATTTTGGAAACCCCTGAAGTGCTTGGCGTCGATGACTTTGCTAGCCATAGTTTAAGTGTGCGCGTGTGGATGAAAACTCAACCATCAAGGCAAGGAGCAGTTGCTAGGGAATTCCGCCGTCGAGTCAAGATGGCAATGGATAGTGCTGGCATTGTTTTACCATCACAGCCATAGGAGGTTATAGCAATTCTTCAAAATTGAACTACATATGAATCTATGTACGCGCGAATAATTTACTTTAGAGAATTGGTATTAGATTTAATTGAGATTTTTGAGTAAAAATTTACATAATTACAATTAACCAAAGTGCAACTAACTAGTTATGACCCCGGCGATTTTTACGATGAGCTATTTCTAGCCCAGGGCAACCCCCGCCCAGAGGCTATACCATTAGTCGATCGCATTAATTCTCTTTCCCCTGGCGAACTCAACCGCAGACATCTGGCCGCACGCCAGGCCATGTTTAAGCTGGGGGTAACATTTAGCGTCTACGGCGACGAACAGGGTACGGAAAGGGTATTACCGTTTGATATTATTCCCAGAGTGATTACAGCTCTAGAATGGGATGGTTTGGAGAAGGGCTTGAAACAAAGAATTCATGCGCTCAATCTATTCCTAAGTGATGTTTATGCGGAACAGAAAATCGTTAAAGATGGCATTATTCCCCTGGAATTAATTCTGTCTGCCACAGGATTCCTGAAGCCATGCATTGGGCTGAAACCGCCCCAGGGAATCTGGTGTCACATCACTGGTACAGATCTGGTGCGCGATCGCTCTGGCCAATGGTACGTGCTGGAAGATAATCTGCGCTGTCCTTCTGGCGTGTCCTACGTTTTGGAAAATCGCCGCGTGATGAAGAGTACCTTCCCACAGGTGTTCAGTACGATGGGAATTGAGCCTGTAGAAGACTATTCCAGCCATTTGTTAGAGATACTATTACATCTGGCACCGTCGAGCCTGCCAAATCCCACGGTTGTTGTCCTCACGCCTGGCATCTATAATTCTGCCTACTTTGAGCACTCTTTCCTGGCTCAGCAAATGGGAGTTGAGCTAGTAGAAGGCCGAGATTTAGTAGTTAGCGATGGCTATCTCAAGATGCGCACCACTAAAGGTTTACAGCACGTAGATGTGGTGTATCGCCGCATTGATGATATTTTTATCGATCCGCTCGCATTCCGTTCGGATTCCCTATTGGGCATACCTGGTTTGATGGAGGTTTACCAGGCTGGAAGAGTGGCGATCGCTAATGCACTTGGTACTGGCGTTGCCGATGATAAAGTTATCTATGCCTTTGTGCCAGATATGATTCGCTACTATCTGGGTGAAGAACCAATTCTCCAGAATGTACCTACCTATCTCTGTTGGGAAGAGAAACAGTTAGATTATGTGTTGGCTAATCTAGATAAGCTGGTGGTGAAATCCGCCAACGAATCGGGTGGTTACGGTATGCTGATTGGAACACAAGCATCGTCGGAGGAACGCGAGGAATTCGCCAAGCGTATCCAAGCGACACCGCGCAACTATATTGCCCAGCCGACGCTGAGTCTATCGCGGGTTCCAACCCTAATTGAAGACCAGATTGAAGGCTGTCACGTCGATCTGCGTCCGTATATTCTTTACGGTAAGGAAATTTACGTTAATCCTGGTGGGCTAACTCGCGTGGCACTCAAACGTGGTTCGCTGGTGGTGAATTCCTCTCAAGGAGGTGGTAGCAAGGATACTTGGGTACTAACTGCATAGCTACCAGGAGTTCTTAGATTAAAATGGACGCAAGCCACGAGGAAATACGCGATGGTACAGGTTCCTGAAAAGACGCTAACGCTAGAAGAATTCCTAGAGCTGCCAGAGACAAAGCCTGCCAGTGAGTTTATCTACGGCCACATTACCCAAAAACCTATGCCAAAAGGAAAACATAGTAGTTTGCAATCGCGTCTAGTTGCTTGGATCAACCAAGTTGCGCTGGAGAAGGAGATCGCTCATGGATTTACCGAATTACGCTGTACCTTTGGCGGACGCTCGATCGTTCCAGATGTAAGCGTATTCTCTTGGGAGAGAATACCTTTTGATGCGGATGGCGAGATTGCAGATGATTTCATGATTTATCCCGACTGGACGATTGAGATCCTCTCTCCAGGGCAGATGCCTACAAAAGTCATTAGTAATATTCTGCATTGTCTGGACTATGGCACCCAACTAGGATGGTTGCTCGATCCATCGGAAAAGTTAGCGATCGCTTTTCTTCCCAAACAACAACCTATAGAAATCGCAGGTGACAAAAAATTACCTGTTCCAGACTTTCTCGAATTAGACCTAACCGCATCGCAGATGTTTGGCTGGTTAAAAAAGAATACCTCACAAGTCTGAGAGGCATTCGCGGTAAGGGCAGGATTCTATTGTTCTAGGCGTAGATCGATCGCAAAACCTGCCACTTAACAAATATCGTTACATTGCTTTGAGGAAATCACCTAGGTCTTCGCCCTAAAAATACCAAAAGCAGATGTGTAACCATGCAAAAAGGTGGTACCACCTACAGGGCCAATTTCACCACTACAGAAGAATCCTCCCAAAGGGATGTTGCCCATGTGCTTGCTAAATATGGTTGAGTCGAAGTCGGGTTTGCCATACAGTCTTTCGCCTCTGCCCAAACAAGAAAACATAACGGCGGCACTGGGTTGGCTAGGGTCAACTTGCCCGTGGTAACGGATCAGAGCTTCTTCTAAATCTTCTTCCGAAGCTTTGGCATCCCGTAAGTGCAGTTGAATTCTTTGCCCCGGTCGCATCCGATCTCCAACGGCAATTGCACCAGTTTTGGGATCGACACCAATAATATTACGAATTAGGAAGTCGCCCTGTTCTGGCATCAGCTTAAACTCATTCATCACGACCCCAATAAATAAGGAGTGCTGTGCCAGGTCGCGATCGCTCGGATCGAGTTCACTGACCACATCTTGTAGCACCTCTAAGGGGGTTTTATCGTCGAGGGACAAAATAATATTGCGATCGCATTCTGACACTTGCAGAGGCTTGCCGATCGGTCGACATCCCTGCGCTACTACCGCATCGATCGTGATATCTCCCCATAGCGCTACCCCAACCAGCCCTTGACGTTGGAGCTTATAGCCATCGTCACCGCGATCGCAAAACAGAGCGTTTGCCCCTAGCCCACCACTACTAGCCAATCCCCCCACCTTCACAGTGCTGGGGTAGGCAAAGTCGAGGCCTCGGAGGAAATCAGTAATCGGGAAGGAGAAAGGGTCGCCTAAAATTACAAAACTAGGCTGTTCTTTCGGATCCACGCTTATTAGTGTTTGCCAAAGATCTGGTGGGCTATCTAGATCTGGTAATTCCTCCTCCAAAATATGAAATGTCCGCATTTGCACATCTGGCAAATGTGCGACTAGTAGCGATAGCGCTGGTACCTGCTCCAGTTCGCGCCCATCCCCAACGATGCCTCCCCCCGAACAGCCAATTAGGTGTGTAATGTTAATTTTTTCTGCAATTAAAGGTAGCAAGCGGGGGTATTCACTAGCAAAAGTATTCGAGACAAATAGTATGCCTAGATCTGGCGATCGTCCCTCTAATCCGCTCAGGACCTGCTGAGTAACCTCATTTACAGCAGCTTCTAGAGATACTTTTGTAGATAGGCTACTAACCCATTTCATATACCCATCCTTGTTAACTTTGCTAAATTCAACCTGTGCTGTAAAGATTCGATAAGTCGCTGTGTTGCGAAGTCCTGTATCTTAAAAGAATATATAAAGACCGACTAAAAAAACAAAAAATAAGGGAGTAATTTTTATGCAGGATGCAATAACATCTCTGATTGGTGATTATGATGCCACAGGACGTTATTTTGATCGAGATGCCATGGATCGCCTTCAATCCTTTTTTGGCACTGGTGCTGCTCGTCTCAACGCCGCATCGGCAATTACAGCTAATGCTGCTTCTATTGTCCGCCAAGGTGGCTCAAAATTATTTGAAGACGTTCCCGATCTAATTCGTCCAGGCGGAAACGCATACACGACTCGTCGGTTTGCAGCTTGCCTCAGAGATATGGACTACTACCTACGCTATGCGTCCTACGCTTTAGTAGCTGGCAATAACTATGTATTGGATGAAAGAGTTTTACAGGGTTTAAGAGACACTTATTGCTCCTTAGGAGTGCCGATCGGCCCAACTGTTCAAGGTATTCAAATCATGAAATCCCTGGTCATGGAGCTAGTAGGTGAAAATGCTGACTGGTTAGCTGCGCCTTTTGACTACATGAGCCGTGAGTTAAGCGAAAAGAATATCTAAGCTGATTACCATTAGGTATTCAGTAAAACTTTTTATAATTTGCTTGGGGTGGGCATTATGCTTGCCCCCTATTTTTTCTCTTGCTCCTACGATTACGAGATAGTCAATATGAGGCGAACTAAACCTAAGTTTCCTGTTATGTCCGTGCTAACGCTTGTAATTGGCTATGGCACAATTGGATGGTTACTATCCATATACAGTGCTGACTGGCGGGTGTGGACGATCTCAGGCGCGATCGCTTTTGCGACGGAATGGTTCTTAGCATTGGCTTGGGCTCTGGCGGCGATCGTCTTGATCTTTTCTACCAAAGCTCATGCTTTGCCGTTAGCTGTAGGAATTAGCTTGATTTGGGCCTTATTAATGTATGTAGCTAGGATTGAAGTCCAAGCCTTCAGCGAAAACAAAGTCCAAACCTTCTTCACTCTGGCCTTCATTGCTGGCTTAGGCATGGGTCTGGGATGGTTTACTGATAACTCATTTTTCCCCAGTATTGGCAAAGCGATTATGAAAGTTAGCCAATGATCTTTGCCTAGGCTGTGCATCAGTAGGCGATCGCTAGCTCATTCATATATTGCCTCAAATAGGGGCAGACTTATGCGTCTACCCCTACCCGTTAATGATTGCCGTTAATGATTGAGATTATTTTATTAACCTAACGTCAGCTTACACCTCAACCTCGACAGGCTCCTGCATCTCAACCTCGACAGACTCCTCGACAGCTACCTCAGTTGTAATGGCCACAGTCATGCTTGCAGGAGGAGTATTCATCTGCTCTCTGTATTTGGCAGCCATTTCCTCGGCACCAGCATAGACAACTTGAGGATCTCTCACCATATCGCCTGGCTCAGCTTCAAGTTGCTTCGTGGATAGCGAGATGCGTCCACGCTCTGCATCCAGGTCAATAATCATTACCTTGACTTCGTCGTTAACGTTGAATACGTTATGGGGGGTGTCGATATGGTCGTGAGAGATTTCCGAGATGTGCAGCAAGCCGCTGACACCACCGATGTCAATAAACGCACCGTAGGGCTTGATACCGCGTACGACGCCGATCACGACCTCGCCAACTTCTAGCTTGTTCATCTTGCGTTCGACTAGAGCGCGACGATGGCTGAGCACGAGACGATTGCGATCTTCATCTACTTCCAAGAACTTGAGGGGCAACTCTTCACCGACTAATTCCTCTTTAGCTTTGCGCGTGCTGATGTGAGAGCCAGGAATAAAACCACGTAGACCCTCAATGCGGACTAGGGCACCACCGCGATTTGTAGCGAAAATGAGAGAGCGCACTGTCGCATCTTCTTGTTGCAGTTGGCGGACTCTTTCCCAGGCACGCATATATTCAATGCGTCGGATGGATAGGGTTAGCTGCCCTTCTTCATTCTCATCTGTAAGGATAAAGAACTCACGGGTATCATTGTTTTGTAATACTTCGTCAGGCTGATCGATGCGGTTGATCGACATCTCCTGGATGGGGATATATGCGGCGGTCTTTGCACCGATATCAATGAGAGCGCCTCTTGGTTCAAGACTAAAAACAGTGCCTGCTACAATGTCGCCGGGGCTGAAATGGTAGTCATATTTATCTAGTAAAGCAGCAAAATCTGCGTGGGTGAAACTGACATTGGCAGAAGTTTTCGTCTTGTTAACCATACTAATAAGTTGTCCTAATCCTAAATATTCATTCTTTGTAAATGATCTCCTCCTGGAAATGTAATTGCACCTGCATGGGCAGCGCGGTTTACATCCCACATCGTATCTTGGGGTTTAATTAACCCTAGATAGACATAGACTACGAATTCTAGCACAAACTGTGGCTTAGCTCTATGCTGATTTCTGCATCTTATACCCAAGCGGCAGCGGTACGCATCCTGCTGGAAATCGCACTCAGCACCTCTCTAACTTAGCCATGAAGAAGCCGTCCATATTATGGCGATGTGGTATGACTTCGATTAGCTGTGCTGGGTTGATGAACCTTGCTACAGGATGATTGGATGGAATTTGGCTCAAGTGCCATCCCGCAAAACTTGCTAAAAACTGACGAATGACAAGTTCATTTTCCAGGGGATGGAGCGTACAAGTTGAGTAAACAATAGTTCTGCCTGTGTTTCTGTCCGTTTTTATCCAGGTGACAGCTTGCTCCAGAAGCTCTAGTTGAATTTTACTCAGTTTGGTTGGCTCATCAGCATTCTGCCGCCAGCGGGCGTCGGCGTGGCGGTGCAAGGTACCTAAGCCTGAGCAGGGTACGTCTAGCAGTACGCGGTCGGCAATACCTTTAAAGTCCGCAAATTCCCGACTATCACCATCGCGGATTTTAATGCTCTTTAGTCCTAGCCGATCGCAATTTTGTTGCAGTTTTTTGAGCCTCTGGGCGGAGCGATCGCATGCCCAGATTACGCCAGCATCGTCCATGAGCTCAGCAATGTGCGTAGTTTTGCCCCCAGGGGCAGCGCAGGCATCAATCACAACTTCATGGGGCTGAGGATCGAGCAGAAGTGTGGCTAGCTGAGCGCTGGCATCTTGCACCGACCACCAGCCTTCGGCATAACCTGGCAGTTTGGGAATTGCGCCTGCCCCCTGAGCTAAGCGTAAAGCGTAGGGTATGGATTCTATGGGTGTAGCTACCACTCCTACCTCAGCAAAAGCGGCGATTACGGTGGCTGGATCGGCACGCAGGCGATTAACGCGCAGATCGATATGCGGTGACTGGTTGAACCATTGGCATAGTTGGGCGGTTTCGGCAGCACCAAATTTGTCCTGCCATAGCTGAATTAGCCAATCTGGGAAGCTATGTAATACTCCCAATCCCTCATGCTCAAGACCTTGCCACAGGGTATCGTTGGCTTGGGCTGTAGCGATCGCGCGCAATACCGCATTTACTAGACCAGCTAGACCTGCCAGCTTATTCTGTTTTGCTAAGTTGACGCTGGTATTTACCGCCGCCGATGATGGCACCTGATCGAGGAAGCAAATTTGATAGATCCCTATTTGCAGGATCAGTCGTAAATCTGGTTGCTGCTGTTGCGATCGCTGGCGGGCAAATTTATCGATCAGGGCATCAAGCGATCGCGATCGGCGAGTCACACCATAAACTATCTCTGTAGCTAGCCGTCGATCTTGACCACTAATATCCTGTGAACTGCTTAAAACCCGATCCAGTGCGACATCAGCATAAGCCCCCCGTTTGCTGATTAAACGGAGGGCTTCTAAAGCTAGTTGTCTGGGATTAGACGACTTTAGTGGCATTAACGACTATCGCGCAGCATCAGAAGCTGGATCAGTTGCAGTACGGCATAAATAGCTGAAGCTACATAGGTAAAAGCTGCCGCATTGAGTACCGCACGAGCAGCTTGATTTTCTTCACCTTGGAGGATGCCATACTCATCAATTAGCTTTAAGGCACGACTGGAGGCATCAAATTCTACGGGCAGAGTCACGACATGGAACAGGATTGCCGCCGTGAATAGAGCAATACCGATGTTGATGAAAATACCGCCAGCCGCTCCGAAAAATAAACCAGCGATTACAAGCATGGGACCTATGCTAGAACCAATATTGGCAGCGGGAACAAGGGCAGCGCGAAGATTCATGGGTTTGTAGCCCTGGACATCCTGCAAGACGTGCCCGCATTCATGGGCTGCGACTGCCGCAGCTGAGAGGGAGTCAGAAGCAAAAATACCTTCAGAAAGACGCACAGCCTTAGCACTGGGATCGTAGTGATCGGTGAGTTCGCCCTGTACTGGTTCTACCTTCACGTTGGTTACGCCCATGCGTCTAAGAATGGTTTGTGCCACCTCTGCACCAGTCATGCCCATACTGGAACGGACTTCAGCATATTTACGATAGGTGCCTTGAACTCTGTTTTGCGCCCAAAACATCAGCAACGTGCCTGGGATCAAAATTAAATAGGATGGGTGAAATATCATAATATTTGCTCTTGCAACCTGTAACCTTGAAAAGCCTCTAGATAGTTTGCCCCCAGACAGTTTGACAGAGGGGATCGCATTGGCTTTAAGGACATTCTAACACCCATGATTCGGCGGCATGGAGGTGTAGATTGCCCTAACCTCTTGTACTGTATTCCCTACCTTTTCTACCAAGTGATGACTCCCAAGGCCGATGCTTAGGCTTACAGCGCGGGCTTCTCAGCAACACCAGCTATTGCTTCGGTTACTCGCTGAGCTTTAATCGCTGTCCGCACGACAGCAATGTTTTTGATTCAGATTCATAGCTACATCACCGCTGGCTAGAGTTGTAGATGACTCGACGTTCAGGAACGGGAGATGGAGCGTGCCGTTACCAACTGGTCAACAGGCGGGCTTTCCGCCCAATGAACTGCAAAACCGTCTCTTCCTTCGATATGATATCGGCTTGGCCATCCATTCCAGATTGCATGGGGCATTCCTGGCCATTGGCTCGCAAGATGCGCTGGTTCGGCTGGATGGTAACCTCATAGGCGGCGGTCTTGGGTGTAGCAGCAGTGGGTGAGGGTGCGGTCGAGTCCGGTTGCTCCTGGTGCCCGATCGCATCGGGGGAAATGGCCTGTACCATCCCGGACAGAGTACCGTAATCGGGATAGGGACAGGCGGAGACCCGCACCTGTACCGGCTGACCGATGGCAACCTTACCAATATCCTGAGAGGGGACAAACGCTTTCACCACCAAGTCCCCATTGCTGGGGGCAATCTGGGCAATGGTATCCCCAACCCGAACCACCTGATCGGGGTTGCGCAATATCAGTGCGTGAATAATGCCGGAAATCGGTGCCCGAACGATCGTCGATTTGAGTTCCGTTTTTGCCTGTTGCAGCTCCTGCCGATCGTTGCCAAGTTTGGTTTCAAGCTCTTTCCGTTGCTGTCCAAGTTGGGACCGCTCTTGAGTTAAGCGGGCGATCGTCGCTGTCCCCCGGGCCTGTTCCTGGGAAATCCGTTCTCTGGACTTCTCGACCTCCGCACCGCTCGGGTTCAACGCCGCTTTCATTCGTTGCAGCCGAGCGGTCGCCACTTTCACAGACGCTTCCTTCTCCCGGATTTGCAACTCGGCTACGGCTCCGGTATGGGCTAATTCGCTATATCGATTGAGTTCCTCCTGGGCTAGGGTCAGTGCCGCTTCGGCCTCCTGCAATTCGGCAACCGTCGTAATCTGGAGATTCTGATGGGTGCGCTGATTGAGGCTGAGGTCAGCTGCGGCTGAAGCAACCGCACGGTTCGACTGATCTATTTCGGCGGTGATTTGCTGGTTAATGGCCTGTAGTTGCGCCTGATTTTGACGCAGTTGCTGTTCCGCCTGGGCGATGCCGTCCTGAAGTTGGCGTTTTTTGGTCTGCAGGCGAGAATCGTCAATATACGCGATCGCCTGCCCCGCCTGGACGGTCTGATTGCTTCGTACTGCAATGCGTCCGATCTTGCCCTCAACTGCCACCTGCACCAGTCGCAGTTCGCCGGTCGGACGAATGGCAACGGGCGCTTTCACCACCACCTTGTATTTCAGAACTGTTGATAGCAGGATGGCCCCCACAAACCCGGCCAGCATGACGAGGCCACCCACGGTGGTCCACCTGCCGATCGGCGGCAAAAACTCCTCTGGCTGAGCCGCATGCAGGGATTGAGCGGTCGCTCTCTCTGGCTGAGATGGTAGGTTAGCGTCGATCATGGCGTTGGTAGGTAGACATGCTAGTTAGACGATCTCTACGACTCATGGATTTAGGAAGTTTAGATGGTCGCCCGGAATTTGGCGGAGCTTGTCGGTGGTGCCCTGCACTTTCAGCTCGCCCTGCTCCAGAAAGACTACCCAATCGGCCCGCAAAATTACACGGGGACGGTGGCTGATGATAACGGTAATTTTATCCCGGCGATGAAACAGCAATTTGTCTAACACCCGGTTCTCTAGCACGGGGTCGAGAGCGGCAGTTGACTCATCCAGAATCAGCATTGGCGGGTTGTTGACGATCGCCCGGGCGATCGCCAGCCGCTGGCGTTGTCCTCCGGAGAGGTTGGCACCGAATTCGCCTAACACAGTCTGGTATTTATCGGGCAGTTCGCTGATAAACTCATCCGCCATCACGATCTGGCAGGCGGCGACCACCTGCTCAAAGCTAACGTCTGGGAAAGAGAAGCGAAAGTTCTCCAGAATGGAGCGACTCCAGAAGTGTGGTTCTTGCGGCACCAGCACCACCTGCTGCCGCAGGCATTCCAGCGACAGATCCTGCTGGTTGTAGTGCCCATAGCGGATATTGCCCGACTGAGGCGGATACAGGCCTGCCAGCAATTTGGCCAGGGTGCTCTTGCCACAGCCCGACTCGCCAATCAGGGCGGTGACCTTGCTGCCGGGAATCTTCAGGTTAAAGTCTTTGAGCAGATCGACCCGACCGGCATGGTGGAAGTTGAGGTCTTTGCAGATAATATCGGCTGTAGCGGGAATCGCCGCCCAGGGCTTTTTCTCGATGTGTTCTTCTTCCGGGGTGGCATCCAGCACTTCTGAAAGGCGCTGGATCACCACCTGAGCCGTAATGAACTCATCCGCCAGTCCCACCAGCAACCCTAGAAAGCCGAGGAAATTACCGCTCATGCCGTTGAAGGCAATCAGTTGACCGATGCTGAGCTGACCGCCGATCACGAAAAAGCTGCCCAGCCACAGCAGACCCACGGTGGTGAGGCTGGAGAGAATACCCGTGGCGGTGCCGCTGTAAAGACCCAGCTTCAGGGTGCTCCAGTTGAGGTTGGCCAGACGACCAAAGTTACGCTGATATTCGTCCCAGGCCTGGGGAGTGGCCTGCGTCGTCTTCAGCACCATAGCTCCGCGAAAGGTTTCGACCAGAAAGCCCTGATTTTCGGCTCCTTCAACGATCTGGCGGCGGGTTTTCTGGCGCAGGGCTGGCAGAAACAGCAGGTTGACCCCAATCACCAGCACAAAAGCCACCAGGGAGGCCAGGGTGAGTTGCCAACTGTAGAGCAACATCAACCCCAGAGAAACCAGGGCAACAAAAAACTGACTGGGCACGCCCAGCACCAGTTGAGACACCAGCGCATTCACCCGCCGCACATCACCAATGCGGCTGACCACTTCCCCACTGCGGCGGGCATCAAAGTAGGACAGGGGCAGGCGCAGCAACTTGTAGCCGTAGTCCAGGATTAGCCCCAGTTGCAACCGCTCGCCAAATTGGCCGATCAGGATTGACTGCACAAAGCCAATGGCACTGCGGAACAGATTCATGGCGATTACGGCAATGGCTACTGTGGTCAAGAGTTGAAAATCCCCCCGCACCAGCACGTCATCGGTGAGCAGTTGCATCATCACGGGCAGGGCAAGGGCCAGCAAACCGATGGCCAGGTTAATGGCAATCGCCTCTAGCAAAATCCAGCGATATGGCCATGCCCGTTTCAGGAAGCGCCCGAAACCTTCGATTTTGTCGCCTGGTTGGGCGTAAAATCGCTCTTCATCTGGCTCTAGCAGCAGCATGATGCCGTTGCTCCAGCCTTTGAGCAACTCCTGGCGGCTGAGATACCGCACCCCCACACCCGGATCGGCAATTACGTAATGCTTACGCCGCTGGCCGTAGAACACCACCCAGTGGTTGCCTTTCCAGTGGATGATGGCGGGCAGGGGAGCCTGGTCTAGGTGTTCTATCAATTCGGGGGAGGCTTGCACCTGGTGAGCATGAAACCCCAGCGCTTCTGCCCCACGTCGCAGGCCCAACAAAGTGGTGCCCCGCGATCCGGTGCCCACAGCTTCGCGGGTGCGGCTGAGGGCGAAGGTTTGGCCATAGTACTTGGCCACGGTGGCCAGGCAGGCGGCACCGCAGTCTTCTTCGCTGTGTTGGAGGATGGCTGGATACTTCAATGGGGCAACTGGCAATAATAATTAAGTTACACTGTTAGGTGGCAGATGATCCTGAAAGCATTTCGCTTCTGTACTACGGTAGTTCCTATGACAGTCGCAAAACCTGAAAAAATTACCTTTGAAGAATATCTTAGTTATCAGGATGAGACGGATCAACGGTATGAATTAGTGGATGGAGAGTTAGTTGCGTTGCCACCAGAGTCTGAATTTAATAATTGGCTTGCAAATCATCTATTTCTGCTGTTGGCAACGGCTCAGATCGTAAATCCCAGACTCATTCGTACTCATGCCTGTGAGATACAGGTGCCTATCTTAGAACCTGGAGATGCGACAAATCGATACCCTGATCTGGTGATTTTGCGGGAGGAACACCTGGTTCTGACGCAAAAACGCCTCACCATCACACGAGACATGCCTCCACCTCGATTAATTGTAGAAGTCGTGAGTCCGGAAAGGAGCAACCGAGAACGAGATTATCAACGTAAACGATCGCAGTACGCGGCGATCGCGGTGCCGGAATATTGGCTGCTCGACCCCGAATTGCGGACTGTAAACGTGTTGCAATTCGTAAAAACCACGTATCAGGAAGTGGGAGCTTTTCAGGGAGCAGCCCGCATCATCTCGCCAGAGTTGGAAGCACTCAACCTGACGGCGGATCGGATTTTACAGGGTTGAAAAGAGCGATCGCACCCTCAAGAGAACGATCGCCCCCGAAAACAAAGCGATCGCATCGTTGAAAGGAACGATCACCATAAAATACCGATCTTACGGCAAATAGAGAATAACATCAGAGGGCTATTGTTGCCCTATAGCTAGGGCGTACTTCAAGAAGCCTAGTAAGGTGGGTAAGGCCACCCTACTGCCACTCTAGGCTCCTTCTCCAACAAAACCAAGGAGATCCGATCCGACCTAACGACTAAGCGGAGAGCGGAACAAAGCGGAAGTGGGGCGAGACGCTGCTTTGGCGAGGTTGTTGTGCTTCATATTTGAAGCTTATTTGGTAATAGGTATCGCCGAAGTATGTTTCAGTGAGATAGGCATACGGATTCCTCTTTACTTTGTCCAGGTTGATAGCATACGGCCCAATTTGGTCATATTTATACCATTCATCCAAGACGGTTCCGTCCCCGTTTTCATCATACATTCCATCTACGTGTTCGTAGGGACCAGACCACCCAGCACCTCCTGTTGCTCCTTCTGCAAGCTTGTCATTCAGTTCTTTGTACAATGTCGTATTCATAACGCCTCCTTTCTCAAAAGGTTTTTCTTGGCTGTGAATCAACCGGCACTGGTTCCGTTGGATAGGTAAGGCTGAATGCTTTGCCCGATATGGATTAGAAGACATAACGAATTGAGAATAGTTCCATCCATGACAACCCGACTTCCAAAATCCCGCGTTTCACTGCCGGTATAACTTTGGTTGTGAAATCAACTCGGACAAAGTTGTGAACTAACCATTTTGAAGTCCAGGGTTGGCAGACTATTGACTCTCTGTAATATAGCAATATCAAGACTTTATGCCTCCTCACTCAGCGGAACCAGTGCCGAATCAACCTTCATTTTTTTCTTAATAAATCACGATACCCAGCCCAGCACCTACCGGAGATTCCAATCATTACCAACCAGTGATGCACCCGAACCGAAGATGCCGAATCCATCTACCAAAACAGCGACACAATAGGAAAGCTGGTATCCTGACCCCTCTAGTGTAAAAACAGGTTGCAAAGGAGAATATGCCATTTTCGAACTTCTTCTGGCGAAATAGTTCGTTTTTGGAATAGTTTAGAAATCTTTACTCTCTTTGTAAACTTCTGCAATGCAATGCTTGAGAAAAACCGTGCATAACGAGATTCTAAATCTCTTTGATGGTACTCCTTCTGCCAATATTTGCGGCAGTACAATGTCCGCAATCGCGCACCCATATGCAAAAATTGCCATTTTGAGGATTGCTGAATCGATTTTCTAGAGAGCGATTTGGGGTAATTGCTATTCATCGACCCTTACAATTCATCTGGGTCAACCCCCAATTGCCTGAGTTTTTCCCGTAGCCGCAACTTTTCTAGCCGTTCTTGCTCCGCTCGTTGCTGTTCCAGTTGGAGCATTTGTTCGGTTTGCTCGGCTCGTTGGCTTTCCTGCTCAGCCCGTTGCCGTTCCTGCTCGGCTCGTTGGCTTTCCTGCTCGGCTCGTTGACGTTGCCTAAAGGTTTCCTGCTGCTCCTGCTCCAGTTGCACCTCTAATTGGCGAATCGTCTGGTGTGGCAGCAGATACGCCCGCCCGAATTCATCATGCCAGGTCAACCATTCCCGCTCGATGCCACCAAGTTTGCCCTGCACCCGACCGATACCTAACCCAATCTCTGGCAGCCAAATGGGTTCGCCATCCTGGCGTTGATAGCTTCCATTCACCAGCTTGTAGAGTTCAAAGGGCTGATGCCGATCGCGCTGACTGTACTCGGGATTGTAAATCAGGTAGTATTCCACCCCTAAGCGTTCATAGTCCTGGAATTTCTGGTGGTACTCCTGGCCGTAAGTCTTGGAAACAATTTCCAGCGCCAGAATCGGCACAATATTATTTTCTTCTTGCAGCACATAGCTGAGGCGGCCCCTTCCGTCCCGTTTGTGGCGCGGCACCCCCACACTCAAAAAACCATCTGGAATCACGACCGGAACTCGTTGGCGCTGAGCTTCTCGGTCATAGATGCCCATATCGACCCCAAAAAACCAGTCCTGGCGATCGCTCCAAATCTCTTCCAGAATCGCTAGCAACCAGTTGGGCAAGGTATTTTGGTTTTCGTTATCCACAGGGGTGTCGTCAGAACAGGGTAGATCCTCCGAACCAGGAAGCCAGATATCCGGGTCAATTACGTGCGGGTTCATAGCTAGGAACCTCAGGCTGAGTACTCCTATTCTGACATGGATATCGGGGATGCGCACTCCCGCCTGGCTTGAAGCGCGATCGCCCTGGCAACCGTAGCTGGAAAACCCGTTACAATCTCCAGCACTGGCGATCGAGATTGTCAGTCCTGGCAAGACGAATCGAGACCGCGATTACCGCTATAAACACACGGAATATGCAACACGGGGCATTGCCATTCGCAAGTCAAGCTTTCCGGTGCCGTTTCAAGGTCTCCGATGGCAACTCTCCAAACATTTCCTTATATGCCTTGGCAAACTTTCCCTCCTGCACGAAGCCGTAGCGCAGTAACACGTCCATGACTTTTGTTCCCGGCGGGGCATGGCACAGTTCCTCGCGGACGCGGTGCAGGCGAAGTTGCTTGAGAAACTGCATTGGCGAACAGTTGCAGTGGTGGGCAAATGCCTTTTCCAACATGCGGGGACTCACCCCAACGGCTGCTGCCACATCCCCCACCCGGATATCTGCTTGCAGATTGGCCTCAATAAACGCCTGGGCTTTTCGCACATAACAGGCCAAAGCCCCGACGCGCTGATATAGCAGAGCCTCAGAATAGTTATGGGGTAATCCTTTTACCAGACAAGCTAGGAAAGCCTGTTCCAACTCTTCAACCACCAGGGACAATGGAGCCGTTTGTCCATCCTCCTCTTGCCACAGGAATTGCGCGAATTCCTTCAGGCTGCACCCCAACTCATGGGTGAGGTCGATCTCTGGTTCAAACACCACTGGCTGCCTTGGGGATCGACCGAGTAAGTTCGCTAGAGCCTGCTCGATCGAATTTCGTCCGATACACATCAATAAGGCTTGACCTTGCTCGCTGGCGATCCCGACTAAGTCCTGGCCAGGATTGACAATTGCGGCTGAAGTATCGGGAGAGGAAATGACACGCCGATGCTGGTTAATCCATATCTCGATCGATCCATCCAACAGCACGTAGATCGCGTAAAGGGAATCGGGCTGCTTTTGCTTGAGTTGAAACGCTCCCTGCCATTGCAGATAGACTAGGTTGAAATTTCCGGTGCTGGCGTGACGTATCTGGCAGATATTGCCTGAGTCCAGGGTGACTAATTCAAGGCGGTGGGGGCCGATCGAGCGAGCCAGTTCCTTCTGAGTCTTGTCCAGACTTAAAGGATTCGGGAGCGGGTAGCAAGGCGGCAAAAACTCGCCAGGGTGAGTCATGCTGAAAACCTCTGTTGCGAACTTGGGAAATACTGCTTCAGGTAGGCGATTAAAGGCGATTGCGCTTTAGCGAGAGAACTTCAAGCGCGCTGGCAACTAATACTTAGGGGGATTCAACCAACCAAACCGACTATCAAACGGCCAAAACCTGAGGCAGGCACGCCCAATAATATTTTCTTTAGGTAAAAATCCCCAAACATGTGAGTCATTGCTATAGTTGCGGTTGTCCCCCATAACCCAGTAGGAGTTTGGCGGTACGGTAGCAGTCTGACTGGATTGGTTTTTATCTTGGTTTTGAGGTGAGAACAACAAGTTGTAACTAGGCGATTCCGCTATGTACGATTCTTGCAGAGGTCGATCGTTTACAAATACTTTGCTGTCATGGATGCTGATGCGATCGCCTGGTAAACCAATAATTCTTTTAATATAAGGCTTGCTAGTGTCTGCGATCGCTGGTGCCTTGGGTGGATAAAAAACGATGATTTCGCCTCTTTGGGGCTGGTTGAAGAGGTAAGAGACTTTTTCGACAATGATGCGATCGTTAATTTGCAGGGTTGGTAGCATCGACCCTGACGGAATGTAACGCGGTTCTGCGATAAAAAGGCGCAAAAATAAGGCAATAATTAACGCAATTCCGATTACCCGAATGTTGTCGCGTTGACTTGTCCACCAGGAAGTTGAAGCCTTATTTGTGTCTTGTTCTAAGTTTCGCTCTGATGTCATGTTGGGTGTAGGGGGTGGGGTAAGGGCTAATATTTAGGTGTGGATAATTCGCCGACTCGACGATCGAATGGCCAGTAGCGAAAGTAGGCGCGTCCAACAATATTTTCTTGGGGCAGAAATCCCCAGATATGCGAATCCTCACTGTTGTTACGATTGTCTCCCATCACCCAATATTTGCCAGGAGGCACTGTAAAACTGCGTAAATTACCGTCTCGATTTATCTGTTTCAGATCGAAGCACCGCGAACATTCGCTTCTAGGATCGCTAGTTGGCAGATTGTCGTTAGGGGGCAAGTTATAGGCTGGCGGTTCAGCGATATACGGTTCAGTTAAAGCTTTATTATTCACGAATACCTTGCCATCCTGGATACTAATACGATCGCCAGGCAAGCCAATCACTCTCTTGATATAAACCTTTGAGGTGTCAGGAATTACAGGGCTGGGTGGTGGGTTAAATATGACGATTTCGCCTCGAACTGGTTTTCGAAAATAGTAGGACATCTTTTCGATAATCAGGCGATCGTCGATCTGTAAAGTAGGCTCCATGGAGCTAGAGGGAATAAAGCGCGGTTCGGCAACAAACCAACGCACACCCACAGCCAACAGAACTGCTACTAAGATAGTTGGGGCATTATCTTGCAGTTGTTCTTTGAGCCAACCGCCTGTTGATTGGGGTGCATCTGACCGATCGGAGGATTGCTTAGAGGACATAAATTAATTTGGGCATTGTTCCACATTCTAACTTTTGATTGCCTTGAGCTTGGCCTTAGCTTAGGGCTTTTCCAGATACCATGCCAGGAACTGAGATGGCGCGATCGCACTCTAGCTCAAAAGCCTGGTGAATTACTTTCAAAGCAGTTTCAGCCACATTTTTACTAATCGCACAGCTAACTTTAATCTCAGACGTGGCAATCATCTCAATGTTGATATTTGACTGAGCCAGCGCGCTAAACATCCTGGCTGCCACCCCCGTTGTTCTCATCATACCTGTACCCACAATGCTAACCTTGGCGAGATTGCGATCGCTAACCACTTCACCACACCCCAACTCTGACGCCGCTTGACTCAGATAGGTTTCGGCCATATCCACATCACCAATCGGCACAGTAAAAGCAATTTCATTCACACCTTGGCTGGACTGAGACTGAATAATCATGTCAACACAGATGCGGCGATCGGCTAATTGCTGCAATAAACTGGCGGCTATACCTGGACGATCGGGCACCTTTCGCACTGCTAGTCGAGCTTGATTTAGATCGAGAGCCACGCCCCTTACCGGTGGTAAGTCTGGCGGCAAGTCGATATTTGCGTGGCGATCGCTGACTTGATTGCTGGCTAGATCTCTAACATCGGGTACGTTAAAAGTCTCTCTCAGTGCGGCGATCGCCTGCTCGCCACTGGCTTCATCGATCGCACAACTAACTTTGATTTCCGAGGTAGAAATCATCTGAATGTTAATTCCAGCCTGGGCCAGAGCCGTAAACATCTGTACGGCAATACCAGGTCTACCGACAATCCCCACGCCAACGATACTGACCTTGGCAACGCAATCGTCAACCAGAATCGCTTTTTCGCCAAGCTGTAGACCCCGCACAACCATTTCAGCGCGTGCTAGCTCATGCTTGGGCACTGTAAAGGCAATATCATTAACATCCTTGGGCTCTTGCACCGCCTGGATAATTAAATCTACGTTGATCTTCTGCTCGGCGAGGGCTTGAAATAGCTGCGCTGCAATACCAGGACGATCTGGAACCTGGAGCAAAGCCAGTTTCGCTTGATCGCGATCGAGCGATACACCATCGACAAAACGATTGACCTCCAGAGCCATGCGATCGCCATTACCCAGAGATGGGGATATCACTATTGTGCCTGGATCGTCTAGCCAACTAGAGCGCACGGCCATTTTCACGCCAAAATTACGGGCAATTTCCACCGATCGCGGATGCAACACCTTTGCGCCCATACTTGCCAGCTCTAGCATTTCATCACTGGTAATTTCTGCGAGCATCTGCGCGTTAGAGACAATGCGTGGATCGGTAGTCAAAATCCCTGGCACGTCCGTATAAATTTCGCAGAGATCGGCTTCAAGCGCCGCTGCCAAGGCCACAGCAGAGGTATCAGAGCCGCCACGACCTAGGGTAGTAATCTCTGTGGTGATCTTTGTTGTAGTCATATCCTTGGCTACACCCTGAAATCCTGCCACCACGACTACCTCACCACGATCTAAATGCTGGCGAATCAGGTCGGTTTCCACAAATAGAATGCGAGCGCGGGTATGATTATGTTCGGTGACGACTCTGACTTGAGCGCCGGTAAAAGAAATGGCTGGCTGTCCGATTGCTTGCAATGCCATGCTCAACAGCGCGATCGTTACCTGCTCTCCCGTGGAAAGCAGCATATCTAGTTCGCGGGGAGTTGGAACCTGTGCAGAGATCTCTGCTGACTGCCCATCCGGTGGCTGAATCACGGCCTTAGCTAGATCGATCAGCCCATCTGTGGTTTTACCCATCGCTGAAACCACAACTAAAACCTGGTGACCTGCATCGACAGTGCGCTTAATTCGAGCTGCTACTGCTTGCAGGCGCTCCGCATTCGCAACAGAAGAGCCACCATACTTTTGAACGATTAATCCCATTTCTTGTTAAGTTATAGACCAAATTTAAACAGGAACACCCACCATCTCCTCAACCGCCTTAATAATGTCCTCAGGTTGCACGATCGTCAGATTTTCTAAGGTGCCATTGTAAGGGGTAGGTACATCTAAAGAGGCAAGACGCTTCACAGGTGCATCGAGTTCGTCAAAGAAATTGTCGTTAATTGAGGCAATAATTTCCGCACCAATCCCACCGCAACGCATGTCTTCTTCCACGATAATTACCCGATGGGTCTTGCGTAATGATGTGGCGATCGCATCGAGATCCAGCGGCTTCAGCGAAATTAGATCGATCACCTCTGGGTCATAGCCCTTCTTGGTTAATGTTTCCACCGCCTTAAGTACGTGATAGCGCATCCGCGAATAGGTCAAAATCGTGACATCCTTGCCAGGGCGAACGATTTCAGCCTTGTCTAAGGGCAACCAGTATTCCTGATCGGGTAAATTTTCCTTGAGGTTGTAAAGCAGTACATGCTCAAAGAACAAGACGGGGTTATCGTTGCGAATTGCCGACTTCAGTAATCCCTTGGCATTGTAGGGTGTAGAGCAAGAAACAATTTTGATCCCAGGTACGGCCTGGAAGTATGCTTCTAAACGCTGGGAATGCTCAGCACCGAGGTTTTTGCCAACGCCACCAGGGCCACGAATCACGATCGGGATTTTGAAATTGCCACCGGAGGTGTAGCGCAGCATGCCAGCATTATTAGAAATTTGGTTAAAAGCTAACAAGAGAAACCCCATATTCATGCCTTCAATAATGGGGCGCAAGCCAGTCATAGCAGAGCCGATCGCCATTCCAGTAAAGCTGTTTTCGCAGATGGGGGTATCTAATAAACGCAGGTCACCATATTTTTTGTAAAGGTCTTTGGTAACCTTATACGAGCCACCATAAAAACCTACATCTTCACCCATTACGTAAACCGTGGGATCGTGAGCCATCTCCTCATCAATCGCTTCTCTGAGGGCGTTAAAAAAGGTAACCTCTGCCATAAATTAAATTTTGTAGATTCCGTTGCTTGCAAATTATAGCCATAAAAGCCCTGTCATCTAGAAAACTGTTACGATCGCTTTATTCACTATTGTGTTTTCAATCTAGACTCGCAACATTGACAAAACCCAATTTTGGTGATTTGTATAACAAAATAAATCGCACAAATCACAATCGATATACTAATCTGACCAATTCAGACTGCGTACAGTTAGTTCTTGCCAATAAATATCTGAGTTAATCATATGGGAAATAGTACACCGCAAGATTCTCCCCAGGATCGAGCCAATGAAGCTAGATCTAGTCATCCTGAGCGTACAGGTTCTAGTGCGGCAAACCTACCAGACAATGACTTTCTAGAAACAGAAGAAGAACTGGATCTAGACGATATTGATTGGTCGATGCTAACCGATCTAAGTACTAAAATTAGCCCCGGTCTGGATACCTCTACAGAAAAGCAGTCTGACGCCGCTACCGATTCCTCTCCATTAGATCTAGATCTGCCAAATTGGTCAGAAGAGGTAAATGAAACCGAAGCATCTTTAGCGGAGATGCTTGATTTAGAGAGTTTGGACGATTTTGACAGCGAGCTAGGCGATCTAGAGGAGGAGCTTGGCTTAGGGACTGTCAATGATGACTTCTTTAATCAAGCAGCGTCAGTCAATGATTTCGACTCAGATCCATTTGATGATCGAGAATTTAATCGCGATCGGCAGCAGAATGTATCCGGTAGCACAGAGGACGATTGGGGCTTTCTCAATGAGAACGATCGGGAATTGGTCGATATGGCAGATGCAACTGTGATTAATGCTAACGCTGAGATCCCAATCCCCTCCAGTAATGAATTTGAGCTTGCCGATTTATACGACCCAGATGAGTTCGGTGAATTTGCTGAATTTGGCCAAGAAACACCCATAACAACAGAAATACCCAGCGATGAAGGTGTGAGTTGGAATCTTACCGATCGAGATCTACAGGAATTTACAAATCCAGCCAACACCATCAATGATGGGGATGATGAACCTAGCTGGGGTAATAACGAGGAATATGCCAAGTCTATCGAAGATGATGAGGCACAACTTGGTAGCGATCGCGATAATTCCTTCGGGGCTAATACAGCAGATGTACCTGATTACTATGCTGATGAAGTTGATTCAGGAGTTCTGAAACGCAACGATCTTCAAACACCCAGTCAAAATCTTGTATCTGGCCTTGATGGAGATACTTCAGGCGGGATATTTGCGGAATTGTCAGCGCCACAGGAGATTCCCGATCTCCGTTCAGCACCATCCTCCGATCGTGCGCCAGCAACCAGCGACTGGGAGTTTCCAAATGTTCCCGATCTAGAAATTAGCACCCCAGAGATAAATCATGACTTTAGCGATCTAGATGCAGCCGATGAAGAGTTTTCAGATAGTACCAGGATTGAAGATGGGGGCAACAGATCCCGTGAGGGTGGAGATCTTTCGTCTGAACGATACTCTGCGGCATGGGAGCAAGAACTGAGTAGTAGCTACTACTCGGAAACTCCAGAGCAAGAGCAAGCAGAATCTTTTGATCTAGTAACAGATGAAGATTGGGATCCAACTGATCGTCATGAAAGCCCCCCAGAAACACCCCAAGTATTACCTCCCTTACCTTCCTTACCTCCCTTACCTCCACTACCCTCTTTGCCACCCCTAAATTCACCAAGGTCATCACAACCATCTAGCAGTAATGCTAGTCATCAGGGCAGAATAGAAACAAAGTCTCAAAGAGGATTTGAGCAATTCGATCTACCCGAGCTTGAATGGGAGGAAACAGTAAGCCCAAGGTTGGGAGGTGAGACGAAGCTGCGCAAAGATCGATCTTCAGATCTTCCACCTATTCCCAAGTCTGGGCCTCTTCCGGGTACTACTGAATATAAACAGGTGCTCTCAGAAAATCTCAGCAGTGATATGAGCTGGTCAGAAATACTTGATATGCAACCAGATATCTCTGCAGAGCCACTAAATATTCCAGATATTCCAGCCCGTAAACCCACCGATCCTCCTAATCAAGCTAGTCGCAGTAATTTTGCCCCTCCTGACATCCAACAGGGCAGATCGCCAACACAGAATCTCCCCAACAATATTCCTGTAGATCGTATTGAACAAATGGGAGCTTTCTCTGATTCTGGTAATACGGATTTTAATACGCCAGGTTTCGCGGGAATGCCTGAGTCCATGGGAGACGACGATCCGATGCCACGCGATCGCATCAAACCTAGCAGACCAAGCATTAATATCCCCAATATCCCCGAATTATGGGATCGGTATGGGGAAAAGCTAAAAATTCCGGCGATCGCCTTAGGTGCGATCGCGGCTGTATTTGGATTTTTCTCCATCCCCCCAATCAAGCGATTTACCGTGGAGACGGGGCTGAGAATTGGTTTTAATAAAGATGCCTCGGGTCAAGATTTAACCGGCATTAACTTTAAGGGAGGTAATCTTGAGAAAGTTAATTTCACCAATGCGAATCTCACTAATGCCAATTTGGAATCGGTTAACCTCAAAGGTACGACCCTGATCGGTACTAAGCTCGATGGCGCAAATTTGCAAAAAGCCGATCTAAAAGGAGCTAGATTAGTGAATGCCAGTTTAGTGCAGGCTAACCTGGCCAATGCCACACTTAACCTGGCTGACTTGAGCGATGCTAATCTAGCAAAGGCTAATCTGAGCAAAGCTAATCTGAACGGCGCGTTGCTTAAGGGCAGTAAGATCGAATCTTCTACTAAGATCGATCCAGAGGATTTATTAATGTGGCAAATTGTAAATGAGCCCAGAGCCAATCGCAACTTAGCTGGCATCAACATGACTGGCTTTAACCTCAGTTCTGCTAGCCTACAGGGTGCTAAACTAACCGATGCAAAGCTGACCTGGTCGGATTTAAGCAATTCGGATCTGAGTAATGCCAAACTCGACAGAACTGATATGTCAGGGGCTAATCTTCAAGGTGCCAACCTCAAGGGGGCTAATCTAGCACAGGCTACTTGGGCAAAAGATCGAGCCCCAAAAACTGATAACCAGACTATTTGTCCCAATGGCGCTCAAGGGCCTTGCAAGCTCTAGTTTCTTAAAAGTGTTTGAATAGTTTCTAAAATAGTTTCCACAACATCATGACTAGCAGCATTGCGATCCCCCCAATTGCCCTACTTAGCGTATCTGACAAAACCGGAATCGTCGATCTCGCCCGCACCCTCGTAGATGAATGGCAATTTCAACTGATCAGTAGTGGCGGTACGGCAAAAGCTTTGAAGGAGGCTGGTCTACCTGTAACCAAGGTATCCGATTACACTGGTTCCCCAGAAATTTTAGGTGGTAGGGTCAAGACCCTGCACCCCAAAGTGCATGGCGGCATTCTGGCTCGACCCGATCTAGAAGAGGATCGCACTGATTTACAAATCAATGGCATCAATGCGATCGCCCTGGTGGTAGTGAATCTTTACCCATTTGAGCAAACCGTTGCTAAACCTGGAGTATCCCTAGATGAAGCGATCGAGCAGATTGATATCGGTGGCCCTGCCATGATTCGGGCATCGGCGAAAAATCATCGCTACGTTACTGTGCTATCTAACCCCAGCCAGTACGGTACGTATATCGAAGCACTAAGAGCTAACAATGGCGAAACTAGCTTGGAATTTCGGCGATCGCTAGCGCTAGCAGCATTTCAACACACCCAAGCCTATGATGCGGCGATCGCGCGTTTTCTGAGCGCGCATGCAGAATTGGATGTCGCCCACCCTGACCAGCAATCCTATAGTTTAGAGGGTATAAATCCTAAACCTTTGCGCTATGGTGAAAACCCCCATCAAAGCGCCACATGGTATCAAGTGGGGGCAAAGCCGGTGGGGTGGTCTGCGGCCCAGCAACTACAGGGCAAAGAACTGAGTTACAACAATCTTTTAGATCTCGAAGCTGCCCGTAGTATCTTGGCGGAATTTGTGGACGGGTTGCCCTGCGCTGTAATCGTCAAGCATAATAACCCCTGTGGTGTGGCTTTGGGGGATAGTCTGGTTGAGGCATACCAAAAAGCCTTTGCCGCCGACTCAACCTCGGCATTTGGTGGTATTGTGGCGCTCAACCGTCCCTTGGATAGTGATACTGCTCAGGCATTGACTACAACATTTTTAGAGTGCATAGTGGCACCCAGTTGCACGCCGGAAGCAGCCACAATTCTACAAGCTAAAACAAATCTGAGAGTATTAGTTCTGCCTGACTTGCTTACAGGTGCCCCAGCAATAGTGAAGTCGATCGCTGGAGGTCTGTTAGTACAGCAAAGTGACGATCTACCCGTACAACCGGATGCCTGGCAGGTGGTTACGCAAAAACAACCCACCACAGCACAAATGCAAGAGTTAATTTTTGCCTGGAAAGTTTGTCGGCATGTCAAATCTAATGCGATCGCTGTCACCACAAATTGCACGACCTTAGGTATTGGTGCTGGTCAGATGAATCGGGTAGGGTCGGCACAGATTGCGATCGCACAGGCGGGCGAGCAAGCTAAAGGTGCTATTCTGGCTAGCGACGGGTTTTTCCCATTTGACGATACGGTAAGATCGGCGGCGGCGGCGGGTATAGTTGCGATCGTGCAGCCAGGTGGCAGCATTCGCGATAAAGACTCAATTCAAGCGGCAGACGAACTCGGTCTTGTGATGGTTTTGACTAATGTGCGACACTTCTTGCACTAGCAAAATCTGATTACTGTAATTACTGTTAAGTATGCTATTAGTATGGCGGTTTTCTCTAATAGCCAAAATAAAAGTTTACGCTACGATCTTACCTAGAGTTTTTCTAACGCCTGCCTGTTAATCCTTGAACCTATGCAAAACTTTCGCAATTATTACGACATCCTTGGGGTACCCAAAGTAGCTTCGATTGACGAGATTAAAAAGGCATATCGTAAATTGGCGCGTAAGTACCATCCCGATCTCAATCCGGGAGATAAGGTCGCAGAAGAAAAATTTAAAGATATTGGCGAAGCCTACGAAGTCCTCTCCGATCCCAGTAAACGCAAGCAATACGACCAATTCGGTCAATTCTGGCGGCAAGGGGGATTCCAGGGTGGTAAGGCCCCATCCCGCAGCGAGTCATGGACTCCTGATTTCAACCAAGACTACGCCAATGACGTTGACTTTAGCCAGTTCAGCGATTTTCAGGAGTTTGTCGATCAGTTACTGGGTAAGTTCCGCACCAATGAACCGCCGCGTCCCAGTAGCGCCTCTTCCTCCTCCTATAACAATTACCGATCGGCAACCCAAGCCCCACCGCGCACCAGCACCCGTCGTGATGCCGAAGCATTGCTCAATCTCCCCCTAGAGCGCGCCTATGTCGGTGGTCGGGAACGCATTCGCTTAGAAGATGGGCGATCGCTGGAGGTAAATATGCCAGCGGGAGTAATGTCGGGGCAGCGCATCAGACTCAAGGGGCAAGGGCCATCGGGAGGCGATCTTTATCTCAAGATCAATCTGCAAACCCATCCTTTCTTTACGTTAGATGGCTACGACATCCGCTGTCAGCTACCAGTATCACCCAGTGAGTCAGTGTTAGGGGTGCAGGTAGAGGTGCCGACGCTTAGCGGTATAGTGAAGCTAAATATTCCAGCCGGAGTTAAGTCTGGTCAGCAGCTGCGTTTGGCCGGCAAGGGATTTCCCAAAGATAATCGCACGTTTGGCGATCAGTACGTCGAAGTCCAAATTGTCGTACCGAAGAAGCCATCTAATCGCGAGATTGAGCTGTACGAGCAACTACTTAAAGTGCAATCCTTCGATCCACGCGAGAATCTGGTAAAAACGAAGTAGCTCATCAGTACAGCTCTTCCTCATGGTAAATTTATGTCAGAAATTCCTTCGATCTTCATTTCCCATGGCGCGCCAGATTTACCCCTGAATCCCAGTCCCGCCCGCGAATTTCTGTCGCAATTGGGTCAGCAATTCCAGAAACCCAAAGCCATTCTTGTCATCTCGGCCCATTGGAATACTGCTCATCCAGTGGTTAGCGCCGCAACACAGCCTGAGACAATTCATGATTTTGGTGGATTTCCATCAGCACTCTATCGCCTTCAATATCCTGCTCCTGGTGCACCTCAACTTGCGGATCGCATCAATACATTATTAAAGGCCTCTGACTTTGCCAGTGAGATTGCTGCGAACCGAGGATTAGATCATGGTGCATGGAATCCGCTCATGCTGATTTATCCCGATGCCGATATTCCTACCACCCAGCTATCGATCCAACCACACCAAGATGCTGCCTACCATTTACGGTTAGGACAAGCTCTAGAACCTTTAAAAGAAGAAGGAGTGCTGATTCTTGCTAGCGGGGGAGTAACGCATAACTTAGGGGCAATAGGTGAATATGCCTTTGATGCACCTCCGCCCCATTGGGTATCAGAATTCGCAGACTGGTTAACAGCGAAAGCGAATGCAGGGGATATTGAAGCACTGGTCAATTATCGACAGATTGCTCCCTATGCTGAACGCAATCATCCGACATCAGAACATCTTTTACCTCTGTTTGTGGCACTGGGCGCTGGTGGAAAAGGCACTAAAGCAATACAACTTCACTCCAGCTATACCTATGGAGTGTTTAGTATGGCAGCATTTTCATTCTCAGCATAAATACTGCGTAAATATTTTTTTGCGTGATCGCCCTGCCAGCATACTTTCCCAATCCATTTACCACAATAAATTATCCAGAAAAATTACCTGATTCGATCCAGGTTGCTAGGGCTTGCGTACTAATTACAGAGATACGAAAAGCAAGCCAAACGCGCGTGACTGGCTAGCTAACGCATCCCATTGTTTCTACAGAGCTCTAGAAGCTAATGCGGACTAAGTCAAATCAAGCAAACCTAGATCGAAGGATAAACAATAATGACTATGCCTCAAGTAGATACTAACGTCTTTAACGACCGCAAAATCTTCAATGGCACCGCTGGCGATGATTCTGTAATTGGTTCTCGGGGTGATGATATTCTGGCAGGCAATGCTGGTAATGATACGCTTAGAGGCGGTGCTGGAAACGATATCCTCAATGGAGGAGATGGGAATGACTTGGCAAGAGGTGGCTCTGGTGATGATTTTCTCACTGGTGCTGCTGGGATAGATACACTTACAGGCGGACGCGATCGAGATACCTTCTTCTTCTCGGATAGTCCATTCCCTAGTGGCATTCCCGCACCAGGAGCAAACGGCATTGCCGTCCTAAACCAGCCGGATATCCTTACTGACTTCCGTATTGGTGAAGATAAATTGCTCTTTGATGCTGGGCAACTTGGACTTGAGAGCGATGGTCTCAGTTTTCAGCAAGGGATTAGCTCCGAGTTATCGGGCGATTACAATCTACTTATTCTAGAGGATGGATTTGCGAATGCTGGCGCTGCAGCTAAAGCGATCGCTGACAACAATGAGATTACTGCCGATCGCGGTGTATTTGTCTACTTCAACACCACGTTGGGATTTTCCCGCGTCGTTTTCTCTAATAACCTCAGTGATGGCGGTGCAATCTCGGTTCTCGCCAATCTGACTAACCAAACGAATCTAGCCAATCAAGCTAACTTCTCATCTGAAGACTTTGACACGGTCGTCTTGACATAGTTAAGGCGTACTCACTCAATGGTTTGAGATGAGACTCGATCCTCCCTAGTCTCTAGGGCTTACGCACACAAGTACATACATCAATAGGAGCCAATTTTACCTGTCATATTGCAAAATTCTCATTAATGAGGACTTATTGCGAAAGACATTTTCCGAATTTAGCGGGTAGTGCCCAAGAAGTAATGTTCCCCCTTGCCAAAACATCAACAGTCCAAGACTTACACAACATCATCATTACCTATTTAAGGCACTACCCTTAATTCTTTATTCTTGGTTTTAACGCGCAGATATAGCTCTTCCATGGCTTCAATAAACGAATTATCGCGGTGCCAGAAAGCAGGAAAATCACCTTGTTTCTTAATCGCGATCGCGGATACACTAACCTGTGCCGGATTTGCAATCTCTTGTGGTAATCGTTTCTGACCTTGCCAAAATTCCTTCAGACTAGGAGTTGCCTGGATGGCGATCGTTTGGGGCTGAGTGTAATAGGAAGATGTTGGTTCGGGTGCAATGTCTTGCGCAATCAGTTCGGCAGATAGAGCTTTGCCGAGCGGAGATTTAGCTAATTCAGTTTGGAGAGATTCTTTCGATAACCCCCGCAGTTCAAATAAGAGGAATGGATCGAGATCCAGTTCGCTAGAGAGTCGATAGCAAAGTCCGGCGATATGTTTACAAGGGTTTGAGTAATCTGGACACGAACACTTGGTTTTAAAGTCTTTACGACTGTGGGGTAGTAAGTGTTTGCCAACTTCTACAAAGCTCTCATCAATATTTTCTGGTACTTCATTCAATAAAAGTTTGGCGACGATGCTTGCCTTCGATGACATGTGTTTGATAATCTCTGTCCATTCTTTACTAGAGATAGAGGTAATCGAAATTTCGGTGTGATACTTTGGCTCTTTGTACACACCAAAATAAGGATTGACATTGCCCCGAATTGTCGCTGTAACCACGCCATTATCGATGTCAAATTGCAAAATCCGACCAGGTCCAGCATAGGAACGACCTCGTTGCAGTCTACCAGAATCAGTAAATGATTCTAGCGCACTAATAAACTTCTGTCCCCACCAAGTTCGACCAAATTTTGTCATAGAATTCACCTCAAAAATTTAATTTTAAATGGGCAATTTTGTAAGGGTAGACCTATGTGTCTGCCCGTTCCGTCTGCCCCTACAGGATGGCATCTTTGTTTAGGGCAATTAGCTGCTTGAATGTGTCATTGTCCAGTTCAGTCAGCCAGGACTCATCCGAACCCACGATCGCTCCTGCCAGCTTTTTCTTGTCTTCAATCATTTCGTCAATGCGTTCCTCCAATGAGCCAATCGTAACAAACTTATGCACGAATACATTTTTCTGCTGGCCAATCCGAAAAGCACGATCGGTTGCCTGGTCTTCCACCGCTGGATTCCACCAACGGTCAAAGTGGAAAACATGATTTGCTTTGGTGAGTGTAATTCCCACCCCACCTGCCTTGAGTGAGAGCACAAATGCGGAAGGTTCGGTTTCGGGATCTTGGAATTCTGCAATCATTCGTTCTCGTTTATCTCGATTGGTGCCACCGTGAATGTAGTAGGTGTTGTAATGATAGACTTGCTTGAGATGCTTGGCGATCGCTTCGCCAATCTCTGTAAACTGGGTAAAAATCAATAAGCTTTCACCTTCTTCGATCGCTTCTTCCACCATTTCGGATAAGCGACCGAGTTTATGCGATCGCTCTGGTGTAAATTCGCTGCCATCGTGCAGGAATTGCATGGGATGATTACAGATTTGCTTGAGTTGCATCAATGTCGATAAAATCAATCCCTTACGTTTGATACCTTCAGTATCTTCCAGCTTTTTTTCTACTTCCCTCACAACCGCTTCATAAAGGGAGGCTTGCTCTTTGGTCAGGTTACAGTAAAGTTTTTGCTCGATTTTATCTGGCAAGTCTTTAATGATGCTGCGATCGGTTTTGACGCGGCGTAGAATAAATGGCTCGACTAGCTTTTTCAGCACAATTGCTTGCTGCTGGTTGTTATTTTTCTGAATTGGTAGCTCAAACGACTTTTTGAACTGTGCCTCTTTGCCCAGATAACCAGGATTGAGAAAGTTAAAGATCGACCACAAATCTAAGAGGCGATTCTCGACGGGCGTACCTGTGAGGGCAAGACGATGCTGTGCTTCTAGCTTCAAAATCGCTTTCGTTTGTGCGGCTTTGGGATTCTTGATGTTTTGCGCCTCATCGATCACAACTCGATGCCATACCATACTGCTAAATAACTTTTCATCCATTCGCATAAGCGTGAATGAGGTAATGATCAGATCGTGGGTGAGACAGATGGCTTTAAAGGCTTCTAGATCTTGGGTGCGATCGCTGCCATGATGCACAACTGCACGCAGGTGTGGCGCAAACTTCTCCACCTCCTTTTTCCAGTTACCCACCACCGAGGTTGGTGCAATCAGCAATGTTGGCTTTACCTCTATTGGTGTTGAGACTTCAGCTACTGTTTTACTCTTAGCTCTGCTAGTAGTTTTAGCGGCAGTTTTAGTAGTTGTTTTAGCAGTACCTTTGCTAGTAGTTTTGGGAGTAGTCGGAGATTCGCTTTCTTCTTTAGATCTCTCGTTGACTAATTGTGCAATTACCTGGATGGTTTTTCCCAAGCCCATATCATCAGCAAGGCAGCCATTTAAGCCCAGATTTTCAAGATATTGCAACCAGGAAACGCCACGGCGCTGGTATTCTCGCAATGTGCCATTTAACTGTGGTGGATTGGGAATTGGTTCAAAGCAATTCTTATCGTTGAGCTTAGTCAGCATCTCTTCTAAGGTACTGTCGCGATCGACTTCTAAATCATCATCAGAAGCAACCAACTTGATGAAATCGATCGCACTCATCTCAGTCTGTCCTTGTCCGTTCTGCTGCCAGAACTGCAACATCTCCTGCATTTTGTCGCGATCTAATTCCATCCACTCACCGCGAAACTTAATCAGAGGAGTTTTGGCATTTACCAACAGCTCCCACTCCTTGGGTGATACCGTTTCACCTCCAATCGCCAGTTCATATTGATATTCCACCAACTGGTCAAAACCAAAGTAACTTTTCTTTTGGCTCTTACCACTGCTGCTGCTTTTACCTGCGGCTTTGAGGCGTAGTTTGGCGCGTCTCCGACCTGCGGGAGTCCACCAGGCGGGAACAATTACCTTATATCCCGCATCTTCCAGCACCCAAGCGGATTCCTTCAGAAACTCAAAAGCGGCATCGAGATCGAGTGTCATGCCTATTGGTCGATCGGTTTCCAGACCTTGCCAAAGGTTGTTATAGATGCGCGCTGCATAGCCAAGATTGAGTAAGAGATTCTGCTCAAAATCCTTGCCAAATTGCTTTTGCACAACCTTCTGCTTGGCTGGAGTCATTGTCCAGTAAGCTGCCAGAGGTAGTTTGAGTGAAGGATCTTGTTTGGGAGAAACCTGAAACTCAAGTTGCCAAGGTTCGCCATCTTTAAGGGGAGTTTGGAGCTTAAAGCAAAGATGGAAACTGGAATCAGTTTGAGTACGAGCAATTCTCTGCCGCCAAGCTCGCCATTGCTGGTAGAGTTCTAAATCAGCGTTTGTCTTCCCGGGGAAATCAGGTGCTTTGCGATCCAGGCATTGCTGGATCAACGATTCAGCGATTTGTTGTTCAAATTTAGCTGTGGAAGGAGTGTTGGTAACTATGTTGTACAGAAGGCATTCCGAAAAATGACGCAGTAAGGTTTCGCGATCGCATAACTCTAGTTGTTTTGATGGCGTATTAAATCCTGCAACACAAGCTAGAGGCATACAGTCGATGTACTGTTGAATATCTGCATCATACTGCTCAGACATGATTTCCCAACCTGCATAAATTGCAAAGTTAGAGGTTTTGCCAGTTGCTTTGCTAGTGGAGGTTTTCTGCTTACTTTTGCTTTTTGTGGCCGTGACAGATTGCTCTTGATACCTGAGTGCTGGGATATACTGATCCCTGAGGATAATCTGTTTGAAAGCCTGGGTGTAATAATACCAAAATAGTAGGTCTGAACCTAGTTGCACCTCAGCCAAATTATTTAAGGCAATGAAATGTAAATCGTTCAAAAATGCGATCGCACCGATCGTGAAGCTAGTGCGATCGGCACTAAAAGACCCATTACCCATAGCTGTGGGAACTTTGTAACAGTCAATCTGCCAGTACTGCAATGTAAATGCTTCTGGAAGTTCTATTTCGAGATATCGCGCTAATTCTAGAGATGGTAAGGCGGCGCGATCGGCAGTAGGTAAAAGAAAATATTTAGGCAGAATAGCAGGCTCCTGTCTGGAGTGTGTGGCTCCCTGCAACGTAGGGTCTTTAATCCCCAAGTCATTGAGGAGACAAAGCTTCAAGTCATCTGCTCGCAGGGCATAGGCATGAGTGGTTTCTGCAACAATTTTTTGCTTGGCGTTCCTAGTCTTAGGGGCTTGAGATTCAGTTGATTCCACCCAAATATAGAAATCACCATTTTGGATAAAGTCACCTTCTATATCTGGAATCCAGGTGCCATGAAGAATTTTCATTTTCGCAACTTATGTGGATACTTGAACAAACTACCAGCGATCTTTGCTCTAGCCTATCAAAAAATCGCGATCTTGTAGAGCTTTAGGTTGCGACAATACTTGCGATCGCGCTTTACACAATCATTGCCTCTGCTCACTTTCTTTCTCATATATCTTCCTAAGAGATCGCCGATGATCTTGAGTTTTCCACAAATTGTTTCCCACACTGCTTACAGAGATAGCACTGCTTCCCTCTGCGATTCCCGTTTTTAGATAACTCCTGCGATCGGCAATGCGGGCATTTCATTACTTTCATTACACTGTCTGTCTTTCTATCCCCCACATACGGCTCTAAATATGACACTAGTAAGTCCTCAATCTGCTGAATTAACAGTTTTTGATGTTGCAAATTTGGGCATTGCAGGGCCGAAAGCATGATGGCATTGCTACTTTGGACGCAAACCTCCGCCAACAAACTGCATTGCGACTCACTCAACGCAGGGTTACGCTGCTGCAAAATACCGGACATGAAGTTAATCGCTTCCTGTGTCATACTTGCATCGATTGACTGGAAAATCTGGCGCGATATGAAAAATTGCACAAACACCACCCGTGAAACTGGCTGCTCAAACAGTTCAGCCACAGCAGTGGCCAGTGCGCGAATCATTTGGCGAAGTGGTAAATGGATAACCTCTGGGGTGTTTGCCTTTGCCCACATGATTTTGACCCGCTCAACATGGCGCAACTCCATAGCATTAAAAATGGCAGCTTTGTCTGGGAAAAACTGATATAGAGAACCGATTGCTGTCCCTGCTTTAGTCGCAATCTGATGGGTAGTTGCTGTCTCATAGCCCACCTCGTCAAAAACTGCGGCGGCGGCGGCCAGGATTTTTTCGACGCGTTCTTTTCCGCGCTGCTGTTTAGGTTGACGACGCAAATTGCTTGACAAACGCGAATGTTCTGTCATATTTTGTAAACACGACGAAATATTCATAATTTTATATCTAGCGGAGAACATTATGCGGTCTATGCTTCCTGGTGCGCCCTGGTTGTTGGCGCACAAGTCGATGCTGTCAGTCAACCAACCCCGAAAAATCTCCTTATATGGAGACGATTATGTGATGTGGAAGGATACTGCTGGAGCCATCCATGCTTTGCCCAATGCTTGCCCGCACATGGGAGCAATGCTCTCTGAAGGCTGGTGTGAGGAGCAAACTGATTTACTAAATAAGGGAATAAGCGATCGCACAAGTACTGTGGTGTGCCCATTTCATGCCCTAAAATTTGATTCGCAAGGCTGCACCATTTTGCCAGGATCGAGCAAGAAAACCTTGTCTCAACTGAAACCTTTAGAGCTAGTCATACAAGGAGATTTAATCTGGTCCTATGGAAGGTATGAGCCTAAAATTCCCATTCCTACCGTGCTGAATGAGATTACCAAAACATACTATTTTGTTGGACACACGGCAGATGTGAGTGTAGAGACAGATTTACTCACAATGCTGCTGAATATGCACGACTACAATCATCAGAACGGCACTCACCGAGACTTGTTTCGGATTACCGATGTGGAATTTCATCAGTTCATCGATGCAGGACATCATTCCCATGCATTTTACGATCTGCCTACAGCACCTTATAGTCTAATGGAAAAGCTGAAGAAGCCAGATTTATTACTGCTACCCAGCACGATCAAGGCACATCTAGAGAATCACTTCCCGTCGCTCGTAATTTTTCATGGGGAAATGCCTTTGGGTAAGGCGGCACAGTGTCATATCTTTGTCCCAGAGGCCGAGAATCGTACGCGAACCTATGTTTTGCTCTTTGGCCAAGCTAAACATCCTATCTTTAAGATATTGGGGAGCACCTATCTCAAATTTGCCAAGGTAGTCGTAGATCAAGATGCAGATATTCTTGGCAAGATTTATCCAGACCCACCTCAGAAAATCAAACTTAATAATGAAGTCGGTATGGACTGGGTGCGGCGTAATTTTGAGAGCTTTCCCACTGTTATAGAACCTAATTTGTCAAAGTAGTCAATTCGCCTTCTTTTTAATATTTGCAATCGTTCTTTGTGGCACTGGTTCCGCCAAGTCGGATTAAACAATCCTTTCATACTTCTACCTATTTACCTAGATGAACGCGTTGAAATTGCTTGGAGAGGCTATAACAGAACTTTAGATAGTTTTAACAGAACTTTAGCTATATTTATGAGTAAACTTTAACACAGCGAGGCAGATAGCTAACTTTGTGGCATTGCTTTCTGAAAGCATAGATCAATGTAAATTTTAGGTAAGAGCAAGATCATGGGCAAACCAACAGGCTTTATTGAATATCTCCGCGAAGTAGCATCTGAACTTTCACCCAGCGATCGCATCCAAAACTGGGACGAATTTCACCTGCACATGCCAGATGAGAAGCTACGCAACCAGGGCGCGCGATGTATGGATTGCGGCACGCCGTTTTGTCACACGGGTACGCTAATTAGCGGCATGGCGAGTGGTTGCCCGATCAACAATCTCATTCCTGAGTGGAATGACCTGGTCTATCGCGGACTCTGGCGCGAGGCGCTCGATCGCCTGCATAAGACCAATAATTTCCCAGAGTTCACTGGTCGCGTTTGTCCCGCACCGTGCGAAGGCTCCTGCGTGCTGGGTATCCACAACCCACCTGTCACGATCAAAAATATTGAGCAATCAATCGTCGATAAAGGCTGGGAAGAAGGCTGGATCGTCCCTGAACCTCCTGCTAAACGTACTGGCAAGAAAGTTGCTATTGTCGGCTCTGGTCCAGCGGGACTGTGCGCAGCGGCACAGCTTAATAAGGCAGGACATTGGGTTACTGTGTTGGAACGCGAGGATCGTCCGGGTGGTTTGCTCATGTATGGCATTCCCAACATGAAGCTGGATAAACAAAAGGTTGTCTCTCGCCGCCTGAAAACCCTTGAGTCAGAAGGCGTACAGTTCAAATGTAATGTCGAAGTTGGCAAAGATCTGCCTGTCGAAAATTTACTGAATGACTTCGATGCAGTAATACTTTGTACAGGAGCGACTAAACCGCGAGATCTGGCTATTGAAGGACGGCAGTTGCAGGGTGTCCACTTTGCGATGGATTTTCTTACCGCCAACACCAAGTCTCTGCTAGACAATAGCTGTAGTGATGATTTCATTTCCGCCCAGGGCAAGGATGTGATTATTATCGGCGGCGGTGATACTGGCACAGATTGTGTGGGAACATCGCTACGCCATGGTTGTAACAGCCTCGTGCAATTTGAAATTATGCCTAAACCTCCCACAGAGCGAGCTGCGAATAATCCTTGGCCAGAGTGGCCCAAGGTTTACAAAATGGACTACGGCCAAGAGGAAGCAGCGGCTAAGTTTGGTTTCGATCCGCGCGCCTATCTCACCACTGCCACTAAGTTAGAGGGTGATGAGAATGACCACGTTAAGGCTGTGCATACAGTGCAGGTGCAGTGGGAAAAGAATGAGCAAGGTCAGTTCATCCCAAATCATGTGCCTGGTAGCGAACAAGTTCTACCTGCCCAGCTTGTTTTGCTAGCGATGGGCTTCCTTGGTCCCGAACAGCCTTTGCTCGATGCTCTTGGCGTAGAGCGCGACTCGCGTAGTAATGTCAAAGCGGATTACGACAAATACACTACCAGTATCCCTGGCGTGTTTGCGGCTGGTGACTGCCGACGCGGTCAGAGCCTTGTGGTCTGGGCTTTCAATGAAGGGCGCGGTGCTGCTCGCGAGTGCGATTTATATCTAATGGGCAGTACTGATCTACCTTAAGTACCTACACCCCATATCTCCCCCAGGGCAGACACATAGGTCTGCCCGTACAGCTAAAAAGGTCTTTATATAAGTGAAACCCGCGATATTAGGGAAGCTATGGTGGTGAACGGGTAGAATAGTTACGGAGCAAGATGTGATTTCAGACGTTGAATTCAGAAATTTACAAGCATAGGAGCCACCATGCAGATTTCACCCCAAACTGCCTACGATAATCTTCAATTGCTCGATCGCGTTGATGTAGCCAAAAGTGCTTTCTACCGCCAATTAGCCCAGGAAGTCCTAGCTGACCCCAAAGTTAGTCTCACATGGCGGCAGGCGATCGCCGATCGCCTCAATCAGGCCAACAACCATCTGCTTGCCACGCAGTCAGTTAGCGATGATAGCTACTGATTGGGTAAATCCAGCAAGTTAGCTTAGCAGGTAGCCTGCATTATTGCCCTGCACAATATTTATTGATCTCGCGAATCAGGCTACTTTCTTGATCGCCAATCGACTTTACGTCTTTAGTTATTTTGGCGATCGCAGGAGCAGGCTTCTTTTCACTATATGCCTGACTGATGCTTCTGGCAGCTTCAGATAATTCGTTGTATACAATGTTAAATCGTCCCTGAAAATCTTTTAACTTAGTGTCTTCTAACTTAAGTGCCCGCATTTCTAGACCGATTGAGTCTACGGCTTCGGCGATTTGATTGAAACCTTCAGCATCCTTAGGCGGCTTGAGGGTTTTAACCCGATTGGCTATTTTGTTGAGTTTGTTGCACTGAGTAGTACGGCTCTCTCCACATCCATACGTTAAAAAGCCGATCAGAACTGCTGTAACCGCGAGAAATCTATATCTATAACAAGAGAGCATCAAGAAGTGTTCGAGACTAAATGCTCAATTACGATACCAGATTAACCGTACAACTTACTACAATTTGGCTCCTGTGGCTGCGATCGAGAGATAAGCAGCAGTCATTTGGGGCCGATCTCGTATAGTATTGGCGCTAAGATGCCGACAAGATAAACCTGTTAAAGCAACTACAGGCGATACCTTCAGCGGTATTATGATACTGGCTTTTTTGAGTTATGCACTATGACAATTAAGGTAGGAATTTTGGGTTTCGGTGGCCTGGGGCAGGCGGCAGCAAAGCTACTCTCGGGTAAGCAGGAAATGTCATTGGTAGCAGTAGCCGATCGAGATGGTTTTGCCTGCGATCCCAATGGCTTAAATGTCAATGCGGCGATCGCCACTTATCAAGCCAAAGGTTCGGTGGGTCACCTGGAATCGGTGGGTGCGCTCAGTCAGGAAAGCATTACCAATTTAATTACTACAGCTAATTGGGTGGATGGCTACTTTTTGGCGTTACCTAATCTACCCAATACCTTTATGGCTAGTGTTGCCCAACAATTTATCCAATCGAATTGGCAAGGCGTGCTGGTCGATGCAATCAAGCGCACGAGTGCGGTCGAGCAATTGATCGATTTGTCTGGTGAGCTGGCAGCGAAGGGGATTACCTACATGACTGGTTGTGGTGCCACGCCGGGTTTATTAACGGCAGCAGCTTCGATCGCAGCACAAAGCTTTGCGGAAGTACATAAAGTCGAGATTACGTTTGGTGTTGGGATTGCTAACTGGTCGGCCTATCGCGCCACAATTCGCGAAGATATCGCCCATATGCCGGGCTATAGCGTTGAGCAAGCCCAAGCTATGACAAATGAGGAAGTGGAAGCTCTCTTGGAGAAAACCAACGGTCTGATTACCTTAGAAAATATGGAACATGCCGACGATATTCTGTTAGAGCGTTTAGGTATCTGCGATCGCTCCCGCGTTACGGTTGGTGGCGTTGTCGATACGCGCAACCCCAAAAAACCACTCAGCACGAATATGAAGCTGACAGGGCGAACGTTTGAGGGCAAAATTTCCACCCATACTTTTACCCTCGGTGACGAAACCAGTATGGCAGCGAATGTCTGTGGCCCAGCCTTTGGCTACCTCAAAGCAGGCAGATCGCTACATCAGCGAGGAATCTGCGGTCTGTTTACTGCTGCGGAAGTAATGCCCCTTTTTGTGCACTAGCAACCTGTCAGAGAAATCAGTAGGTATTGAAAGCAATTAGACTAGCCTGGCATAATACCTATTTTGCCAGGCTAACAAGACAACCCCAGTCAGTATGGATCGGCAGTTTAAGTAAGATTGCCTTTGCCATGAATAAATGTTTCATATCCCGCATCCTACCCGATCCTACCCGAGATAAATGGGATAATGGGAATGTAGAAACAAGATGGCAGCGCTTCAAACAGTATAAGAGAAGCGCGGAGTTGATGGGAGTACTAGCTTATTTTTATCAAATTAACTATCAAAAACTGATATCTCCCTCGCAAAATGCTTCGACTGATAGGTGAGGAGTGGGTTCGTTATTTTATAGCAGAATATGACTCTAGTGAGCAAGCTCTGCCATTAAGCTACCTGGGGGCGACTTGCCGATGGCTGTCAAGGTGTTATTTTCTTGTGAGATAAGAGTTGAAGTGTGGAAACATGAGGACGTTTTGGGTCAGGTACTAACGGAGGCTTCTTTTCCTTGATTCCTCTGGGTTGTTTGAGAAAAGCTTTGAGATTGACATGGGCGGCTAATTCTTTTAGCAGGGATGCAAGATCTGTCAAAGGCATATCGGCAAAACACTGCCAATATTGAGGGGCAATGGCAATCATCATGCCGCGATAAGTTGCCTGGATTTCATCGACCATATAGAAGTCAGACAAGGTAACTTCAATCTAGTGTGGGTAGATTCCCCGCTGCTCTGCAGCAAAGAGGATAAAATGCAATTTTAGAAATCTGCGGAAGAAGATACTTAGCAGAATTGTGGACATGGGGAAAGCGAGAGACCATAGCCCCAATCCTGCAAAGACAAGATAAGGTCGATCGAATGGAGCAACTAACACACCCAAGATGCCCACAGCACCACTGACAATGAATAGCGATTATAGCGTTCATTTTCTATCTCTATTTACCCAGCATTTCTGTTCCCTATAACCAAGTGATCGCGATCGCATTAACAATCTATCTTCTAAAGGCGATCGCTATTACCGTGAGTCTTGATTTCTAGGTGATCGCACCAACAATCTATCTCTTAAAGGCGATCACTATTACTGTGAGTTGTGATTTTTAGGCGATCGCTTAAAAATTATTGGTCTTTACTACGAGACACATTCTGAAAGGAATCCCTTCTGCGTTACACCGTCCAATCTTCGGTTATTAAACTCGGAACTTTACTGAAGTCACCAGTATTTCGGGTAAGTAATACCAAGTTGTTAGAAATGGCGATCACTGCAATTCTCAAGTCCATTGTAGACACACGAACTTTCTGACTTCTCATCTCATCAAATATTGCGATCACTTTAGCATCAAGTGGTAAAACTGGAGCCTTTGCAAAACTGTTGAGAGTTTCTAACAACAGCGCATATCCACGAGCCATATCTGTATTTGTCTGGGCACGATTGATGAAGCTATGAGCGCCAATTACTTGCTCATGAAAACTAATAACTGATAAAGCAAAGTCAGAGAGCGAATGTTGTGACATCCGCAAAGCTAATCGAATAAACTCTGAATTGGAACGGCGCTGAAGAAAACTGATGTGGTCGGTATCGAGCAAATACTTCACGATTGTTTGTCAGTGTCATCAATAGGTTTGTCAGACTGCCGAAAAGCACGTCCATATTCCAAAGCTTCAAGAAAAGCCGCATCATCAGAGATTGAACCTATGAGTTTATCGAGCCAATTGTCGGAGCTAGGCTGACTTTCAAATTTATGTTGAAGATCAAAAACTACTTGTTCAAGGGTTATCAAGCGTTGCTCAAGAGTTGCTGTATCTAGCATGGCTGCTCCTAGATTGAAAGTTATAATTTAGTTGCGTAGCGGAAAGACTTACTTTAGTCTAACTAAAAAATTGTAACTGTGTTCAAGTCAGTGTTAGTACAAACAAAAATAAGGTGCGTTGCACTTCATTAACTACAAGATCGGCGATAGTACTTGTTAGGCGATTGGAATACAAATAAAATCAGCGCCTTAATCCTAACCAACCCTTTGGAAGTTTTAACATTTTATCCTGAGACGAGACTTTCACTATTCTTTGTAAAATTATATCCGATGCTGGGAGATAGTTGTATTGATGATGGTCGATAAATCTATCTTGTGGCTCTAGACTATTTTTTTCAGCAGCTTTAATAACATTCTCATATTGACCTAATACAAAGGAATTAACTTCCTTCTCAAATTTCTCCCGTTCTGATTTGGGCAACTCTTTTTCGTGAGCCAAAAGCAAGGCTAAATAAGCCTTGGATTCTGCGAGAGCCGTTTCAATTTTATCCATGCGTTCATCATTTTCCTCAACTCTTGCTAGCGTCAAAACTAGTGAAAGATTCCGAATGCAGTAGACTTTATCGGCAATAAGAGGGTGGATCTAGAATCAGTGATTTCCTATCTTCACCCTCAACTTAACCAGCTACCATCTGACGTTGAGTGACTCTGAAGTTATGCAATCCACAAGCAGTTTCCAGCACGATATCTACATAATTG
>CALRKB020000032.1:0-55182 GCA_943367755.1 Rhizobium sp. Q54
GCGATTTGGATCGCTATAATCTCACCATTTGAATTCTGTCCTGTTGTAACGCTCATAGGTGAGTCAACTGTGTGACCATAGGTCATTTCATCTATACCCACTTCGATCGCCAAATTATCTCCCTTGCCAGGGCGATCGTAAATCATTGCTAGCAAAGGGGCGTTCTGAATCAGTTCTTGGTCACCGAGTTCTAAATCGATGATTTCGATAGAAATATGCCGTCCACGTTCTTGAATAGTTCCCACAGATCCTAATTGGCCTTTCAATTCTTGTTGACCTAAGCGAATCGTGCTTTCCGACAGCCTTGTAGCTTGAGCCATCGCTACAATTCCTCCATAACCGAGGCTATTAGCCTCTACTGCTGACCAGAGACGACGACTTCGTTCGTCAAGCTCTGCTTTTAAGGCTTCATACTTAGCTTTAATAAGTTCTACTTGTTCAGCAGAAATCATGGAAGTATCTGCCCAGTTTAGGATTATTCTTTCATTATACAAACCAATGACTTATTTATTTACATTGCCTAGGTAGATTTTCTCCTATATTAATGAATCAACTAAAAGATGGAATACAATCTTAGTTTGAGAGAATCTTATACTACTGTTGGCAAGGTAAAAGTAAATTTTATACCTTGTCCATTGCCATTTGTAATAGACAGTTTGCCGTTATTTTTCTCGGCAAATCGATCCCATAGCAAAAAATCTGTCCCTGTATTTATATCGCCTTCACCTATATCTGCTGCTGTTGAGACAGTATCTATTTGAAAAAGCTGATGTTGAAAAAGTTGAACTAACTTTTCTTTGCTGATGTTGGCTCCTGGATTAGAGATAGATACTCTTACCATATCTCGATCGATCTTAGAGGAAATCTTGACCGTCTCACCTTTATGGCTAAAATTTATTGCATTAGAAATTAGATTCTGAGCCATGGAGTAGATCATATCTTCATCAGCATACACAAACGCTTCATTATTTGGTTCAAAAACAATCCGAACTCCTTTAGGAATAGCAATTCTAGATACCAGCGAAATGGCATTAGCAATTACACCATCTAGACGAAAAAGGTTATAGAAATCAAGTACTTCGTGATTCTCAAGCATGGATAATTGAAATAGATTTTCAATTAAATTAGATGTTGGTCTTGCCAAATTTTGCACATCACTAACTTTATTCTCTGGCTCGATTCCTTTCAGGATGCGTACCGCCGCATAAGTATTTAGCAATCTCCCGTTCTCTAATGTGTAGCCATTCTCCTTTTGAACTGTGTTGACATCATCGAGATCGATAGTTCTTCGTTTAGTTCGGATAGTCATGAACCCTCCTAAAATGCTTCTTCAACTACCTTGTAAAGTTATGATTGATTTGATAAGTCAAGGGTATGACCAGCTTTTTCCAGAACATGCTGTGCCTGACTAGCTTCGCGATCGTTACCGATCTCGATCACCAAAAACTTGCCATCTTCAACTGCATCCATAAATTGCCCTGTGGCATGATGGCTAATTCCCAATTTAGTTAGTACTGCTGCCAAGCCACCTGCTGCAGTAATATGCTCCCAGTTCATTGAGTTTTCGGGTTCTTGATTATAGTTCTTAGCAACGATCGCAATCTGATCGGTACGCAAACCTTTTCGTTCCATTTCCAGTGCGGCAGTTTTAGCTTCTAGCTCCGAAGGAAAAACATCTACTACTGTAACTGTATCTGATGCTTGAGACGATAGAGCACCACCGTCTTCTTCATACATCTCTGGCTCGATCGCATAATTATTGAGCAATCCTTCTTTGTCAACCGTAAACCCTTCACTCGTATCGATACTGTCAGAATTTACGGAGTGTTCCAGATGCTTGAAATTGTCACCCTCACGCTCTTTTCTAGCTGCTGTTTCAGCCGGAATGATATTCGCATCATAGCTGTCAGGGGTGCGTGAATCATAGGATTCAGTTCCCTCTCCATGTTGTGGAACTCCCTTTTTCGAGGGATCGTTCTGGGGTAGGTTTGTGTGAGTGGTTTTCGTAGTCATGGTATTGTTTCTCCTAATTTAGGAACTTTTTTTCCTAAAATGTTTCTTTAACTACCTTGTCAAAGCCATGTTTGATTTGACAAGTGAGTTGAGTGAATTGATTGACTTCGACACAAAAAGTATAGTTACGACCATTCTCGCTTTTCCAGTTCTTTTTGCGGCAACAGGAAGGTTGCTTCGATTTCTTCTCTGATGCTGGGTGTAATTTCGCAATTGCTATTGAGGCAATCGAGCAGCAATTGATTGGCATCATAGTAGCGTTGTAATACTTGTTGTTGCGCGAGATCGAATTCCCATTGATTACTGATATCTCGATGGGTGGCGATCGCCTCATGCAACTGCTCTACCCAAGCCGTATAGTTTTTGCGGCACCATTTATCAAAACTGGCTTTCGTATGATTGCTATTAGGCAGTTGATCGCTGAGTTGTTGCAGCGATTTATGGAATCCTAAATCTAATACAATCCCTAAAATATTGCTAAGAGCTTCGCTACAGGCATGGACATAAGCAAAGTCTGGACTTTCTTTGAGCGTCGATTCTCGTAATAATTCATCGAGTGCCGTATCCAAAAAAGCCCCCTGATCTAAGGTACAAGCTAGGGCAAAATGAGGTACAAGATGAGGTGTGCGGGTTAGAGCTAGATAAAATGCCCGATCCGTAGCCGGTTTAGTTTCAGCGAGATCGTGTTGTGATTTTTGGCTTGCCCAAGTTAAAAACTCCTGTAAATAAGGGTCTTGCGCGACTAGGGCATCAATTTGGTGTTTCATTAATTGCACCAAACCATCGGCACTGCGGAGCATACTTGCAGTTAGCAAAAAGATTTCACGCCAATGGGGATCGGTAATATGATCCACAAGTCCATGCAAAGACTGTCCTAATGCTTCAAGATTGTGACTAGCAACTATTTTTCGAGCCGTGAAATACTCTTGCAGTGCCAAATAGGAGAATGAGAAAATGCCCCGCGCTCGCTCGGCTAAAAGCCCATGCTGAGACTCGATCGCGCGTAGCACTGCTTCACTTGCTTGGTGAATTTCTTCGGGATCTGTGCTGGCATCCGGGAGGTTCTGCATATAGTCACCGATATATTGCTCAATTACACCTTGCTCAAAGAAGGATTGCCCTTGTTCAAAAGTAGCTGAGGCAATCTGACTCAATAACTTTAGCTTTTGTGGCAACAAAAATCCCCGATATACCTGATCCCGTTCAATTCCCTTCGCTTCATCCCATTTCCCTAGAAGCAAATCCATACCTTGCTTGTAGAATTCCGCTTGCTTAATCGGAAACTGCTCTTGGCGATGAAATATAGAACAGGCTAGATGCAAAAATAGCGGGGTGGTAATCAGTCGCCGAAATCGCCAATTTTCTGGTAATTTCAACTTTTCCATAAACTGAAGCGAATCTGCCACTCCATCTGCGGTGTTAGTTTTGCTAAATTCGACAAACCATTTGTGGGCAAACGCGGCAATTTGGGCTTCAGTAAATGGGGCAATTTCCACATCGGTAAAACCTTTCAGTGCTAATTTCTGAGAGGCAGTACGACAGGATGCCACAAACTGATTCTTATAATATTTCTCGCAAAATCGGCGAATCTCATTTAAAACAGGGTGTTCTTCTTGCTGAGAGACTTCATCCATACCATCGATTAAGAGCAATACTCTGCCCTCTAGCAGGAGCTTCTTAATAATTGCGAGATCGGAAATGTCTGATGTGAGAAATTCTTGATGGATAAATTCTAATAAACTAACCTGATGGTTACCTTTACAACTTTCGGCAAAATCTCGCAACGGAATAAAGATTGGCACTTGACTTGCCGCGAATTTTCCCTGATTACATTGAACTGCCAAATGCTTGAGAAATGTAGACTTACCAGAGCCAGGCTTACCTAATACTCGTAGTTTTCTATATTTCTCTACTACTTGCATACCAGGAATTTGGCTGTCTGTGATTTTGCCTAATCCAAAGCGATCGATGTCTTCTGGAGCAATAGTTTCAAGTGCTGAGAGTTCTAACCATTGCTGACTTGGAATTTGCTCTAAGATATTTACATCAATATAGATTTGGTCAATAGTAACAGGACGACCAATATCTAACAATTGCAGGATGCCACATTGATGATTAATTTTCTCCTGCCGTTGAGCGCGCACCATTTGCACCAGATCGTCTAGTCCAAGTGATGCGCTCAGTAGATCTAACTCAGACCTATCGGCATTATGATCGACACTTTCTGCTGGTGGATCGAGGGCAATCTCTCGCCAATCCAAATCTAAAATTGTACAAATCTCAAAAAATGTATATCGCTCAATCGCCTGACCTGCAAAAAAACGCCAAATCGGCTGCCGCGTCTTGATACCCACTTCATTCGCTAGATACTCTTGCGTCCAGCCTTTGGAGACAAACTGTTGTTTAGCTTTTTTGACTCCCGCTGGTGATGCTCTTAGCGATCGCTTTGCCATAGTGGGAACCATCCATTAATGTCAGGGATGTTTTAGTTATACAAACGTTAGCCAAACAATTTTGAGCTTCAATATAAATATTTGTAATAAAATCAAACATATATTCATTGTACAACACCTGTAAGCTCTTTTCACAGCTTTCACATCAGTACAGACAGGGCAAATGCTCAAAGAATTTAGAAGCGATCGCTCACTATAAATTTTAATTCGACTCGATTAGACTTGGCAGCTCTCAATAAGCTTTAGTACATTCTTATACAACTTATACAATTCAAGGATCTAGATATACATCGTTTCAAACATCTGACCGTTAAAGTCTTCTTATATCTAAGATCACAACCTTTAGATACAGCCGTCATTGTCGCCTGTCCTAAAAGTTATAGCCAGGAAATTTATCATGAGAATTGCCCAAGTTTCTCCTCTATGGGTACAAGTTCCTCCTCCCGCTTATGGCGGCACTGAACTCGTTGTAAGTTTACTCACAGAAGAATTAGTAAATCGCGGTCATGATGTCACGTTATTTGCGTCCGGTGACTCTACCACTCAAGCAAAGTTAGAATCTGTCCTTCCCAAAGCTTTACGTTTAGACAATAGCATTAAAGATCCGAATATCTACGATATGCTCAATATGGCTCGAGTCTTTGAGAATGCTGATAAATTTGACATCATTCATTCCCATGTTGGTTGTGTAGCACTACCCTATTCAAATCTAGTAAAAACTCCTATAGTTCATACTCTGCATGGTGTTTTCACCTCAGACAATGAAAAACTGTTCTCTTACGCTCGTAATCAATCCTTTGTCAGTATTTCTAATTCACAACGAGATACACATTTGGGATTAAACTATGTATCGACAATTTACAACGGTATCGCTCCCAATACTTATAACTTTTATCCCCAGCCAGAACATCCACCTTATCTGGCTTTTTTAGGGAGAATATCACCTGAAAAGGGAGCACATTTAGCAATTGAAATTGCTCAACGCTCTGGGTGGCACCTCAAGATGGCAGGGAAAATCGATCCCGTAGATGTAGAATATTTTGAAACGGCAATTCGACCCCATATTGATGGAGATTTAATCGAATTTCAGGGCGAAGCAAATCACCAGCAAAAAAGTGTGCTTATGGGTGGAGCCGTGGCAACTCTCTTCCCAATTACTTGGCAAGAACCATTTGGATTAGTGATGATAGAGTCTATGGTAACGGGAACGCCTGTAATTGCGATCGGCTTAGGTTCAGCTCCTGAAGTGATTGCCCACGGCGTGAGCGGATTTCTGTGTCAGAACGTAGATGAGTGTATCGCAGCGATCGACAAGGCATCTCAGCTAAGTCGTTATGCTTGTAGAGAGCACGTCTTGACTAACTTCACAGCAAAGCGAATGGTTGATGAATATGAAGCTGTGTATCAGAAAATCTTAGCGGCAAGAAATTCCCAACCTAGACAAATTCAGAACCTGGTAATGAAATAAAATTTTGCTCCTAAACGGAAGAAGTAAGGCATAGAACATCATAAATAAGGAGATAAATATCATGATCGGTTCAAATAGACAGGCGATCGCACTGATTTCCGATCATGCCGATCCTGCGGCAGAGATTGGTTTAGAAGAAGCAGGCGGACAGAACGTGTATGTGCGTCATGTTGGAGAGACTCTAGCAACCCAAGGCTGGCATGTCGATATGTTTACCCGCAAAGTTCATGCTGACGATGCCGCGATCGTGCAACATGCACCCCATTGTCGAACAATTCGCCTCAAAGCGGGAGCAGAAACATATATTCCTAGAGATAGATTATTTGAATATATGCCAGAATTTGTTAGGTCATTTGAAGCATTTCAAATGACTCAGGGCTTTAATTATCCATTAATTCATACTAACTATTGGCTTTCTGCGTGGGCGGGCTTAGAGTTAAAGAGAAACCATGGCATCCAACTAGTTCATACCTACCATTCCTTAGGGGCTGTGAAGTATCAATCGCTTAGCGAGCTTCCCCAAATTGCCAATACTCGTCTGATGGTTGAGCGAGATATTCTAGAGCATGCTAATTGCGTAGTTGCGACTAGCCCACAAGAAAAAGAAAGCTTGCGATCGCTAGTTTCTACTCGTGGTCAAATTGAAATTATCCCCTGCGGTACGGATACTAATAACTTTCGCTTGACATCTAAGTCTGATGCCCGCACCAAATTGAAATTAAACAGCCGTGAAAAAGTCATTCTCTACGTGGGCAGATTCGATCCGCGTAAAGGTATTGAAACTCTAGTAAGAGCTTGTGCCCTATTAAAACAATCAGTAAAGGAACAGGATACAAAGAATCTTAAATTGGTAATTGTGGGAGGCAGTTCTCCAAATATGCCTGATGGCGATGAGAGAACAAGAATTGAAAATATCGTAGATGGATTAGGGATGAGGGAGTCTACTCTCTTTGCGGGCAGGGTAGGGCATGATATTTTGCCGCTTTATTATAATGCTGCCGATGTTTGTGTAATCCCTAGTCACTATGAACCATTTGGGTTAGTAGCGATCGAGGCGATGGCTTGTGGTGTTCCTGTTGTAGCTTCTAATGTGGGAGGCTTAAAATTTACAATTATTCCAGAAGAAACTGGTCTTTTAGTTGAACCAAAAGATATTGAAGCTTTTGCCAGTGGCATCCATCGTATTCTTGTTGATGAATTATGGGCAAGAAAAATGAGAAATCAAGCATCCGCAAATGTAAATCAGCGATTTAGTTGGTCAGGAGTAGCTATTCAATTAAGTGAACTCTACCGTCGTCTTCTAACTCAGTCAATTTCACACGATCGAGCGTTGAACTATAAAATGCAGGATATAAACAGGTCAGCATAATTTATAATCTCACATGTATATGGACTGCTTTTAGCATAGTTGTATGGGCAGACACATAGGTCTGCCCATACAACTAATATAGAAACTGCGATAATTTACACTTACTAGAAGTTGTAAGCAATACCGACTAAAATACCTAGATCAGTGGTGTGTAAGAAAGCCAAATTTGCAGCTATATTAGCTGTGAAATTGCGCGAAATTGGAATATCCACACCAGCAGTTAGTAATGGGCCAAAGGTATTATCTGAGCCGGTAGTAATTGCCACGCCACCGCCTAAATAAGGAGCGATGGTTAGATCTGGTGTAAGAAATTGTTGAGGCGGAAAATCATAGGTCAGAGGAATCAAGAAGCTAGCAAAGTCACTGAGAAACAGAACGCTGGGACGAACAGACCAAACATCACTCAAACCGAGTTTGCTGATAATTGCTAAACTACGCCCACCTAAATCGCTATCGCCAGTAATGCCAAAGTTACCGCCTATACCAATATAGTTAGGCCCAGAACGAGTTGGTCTAAATAATGGAGCTCCATTACTATCTGTTTGAGCAATGAGAGATTGTGAGGGTACTGACTGCTCTTTTAGTTGTTTGGCAGTTACCATAGAAATCGCAGTTAAGTCGGATACCAATTGGGGTTGAGCTTCTTGAGTATCTACAGTTTTGACTTCGATGGAGTTATTAACTGCTGGATTCTCAATCAAAGGGGATTCTGTAAATCCTGCAACTTGAGGAGAGTTGATAGATGTGGTTACGAGATCGGGATCTGAGGATTGAGTTGAGAAATCACCCGAAACAGTTGGGATCGACTGAGAGCGCTCTTCCAGGTTAATAGGTAGGGGTATCTCTGCGACTTGGTCAATTTGAATTATTTGCTCAGTGGGCTGATTTAGTGAACTAGCAGATTGTTTTGCTGTGCTAGTAATGTTAGCTGTGGTGATCTTGCTGATAGTATCAGTAGTTTCTGCTTTCACAGGTGAACTAGCAAAAAATATACTCAACACCGCAAGGCTAAGAGGTAATAAAATGCGGCTTCTAATTTTGTTTGCAAGTGTAAGCTTCATCGTTAATGCTCTCCAAATTCTTATGAGTTGTTAAAAGACTGGAAACGATCTGTTTGAAACAGTTCGCTAAACTCCTATCTTCTTTTTCTCAGGCTCAGGCTTCAATCCATCTGCTTCGACTGCTTCTCCCTCAATGAAAGAACGCAGCATCCAAGCCTTCTCTTCATGCTGTTCCATCAAACCTGTGAGGAAGTCAGCGGTTCCATCATCTTTAAACTCTTTGCTGCATTGCTCAACATGTTCGCGCAAATTCCGCACGATCTGTTCGTGATCCTCTAGTAATTGAGATACCATGTTAGTTGCCGTAGGCACATGGCCAGGATGCTCTTTGAGAGAACAGATTTTTAGAAATCCTGCCATCGTTCCCACAGGATATCCACCTAATGTTCTTACCCGCTCGGCAATAACATCGACATTGATCGTGAGAGCTTCGTAATGCTCCTGCCATAGCTTATGTAAGGTCATAAATTGCGGCCCTACGACATCCCAATGGTATTTCTTAGTTTTAACCAACAGCAGATAGGTGTCGGCCAAATCTCGGTTGAGGAGATCGATAACGCCTTGGCACTGTTCATTCGTTAGCCCAATATTAATTGCTCGCATGGATGAATCTCCTTGATTTATGTAATGTTTATGTTCTCTCCAAACCCAAACCCAGCCCCAGACTTTATCAATGAGCGGATTGCATTGTCTTTGATCATCAACTGGTGTATCACTTCGATCAACAATTCTTGAGCTTGATCTCGGCTTAATCTTACAACTTGTTTCTCATATAGATTTAGGGAAAACTGTTGTTCTAAGCTAAGTTCTAATTCTAATGTACTCATGGCTTAACACCTTGACTATTAGTCAGTGCCAGAAGGTAGTTTTACGGGTTCACGGCAACTCTTACCATAACGCTACTAACGACTTTGATTTCCATTGCTAATGGTTTAATTTTATCCAGTTATTTCTGGGGTAAACTAAAAAATCTGGCTTCTAGTCTTACTGTGACAGGCATCTGTTTTATTTTCTGAATGAATTGATTGAATTCAGCACAAAACGTAACTAAGGATGCTTAATGGCACAAAAAAAGAAACCCTACAATGATCTATCAGAAAGAATCTTGAGAAGAATATGCTCTCTCCAATGAGATAGGATTACAAGGTCAGAATTCTTTGAATTCAAAATTAATGAATAGTTAAACTCCAAAATAAAGAAAGTCTGGATACAGCGATCTAGACTTTCTTTACAGAAAAAGCTTGACTTAAAGAATAATCTGACTTTTATTAGTTATTAGTCGATCAACTTTTTCGCTTTGTCTTTAACATTTTCTACTGTGTTTTTGACTTTGGCTTCAGCTTGCTTTGCCTTGCCCTCAATCTTGTCTTCTGGGTTGCCAGTGACTTCACCAACAGCTTCTTGAACCTTACCTTCTACATTTTTAGCAGCAGCGTCAGCACGATCTTTAAGACTCATAATTTCTTCCTTAATCCCATATGGGCTATTTGAATACTTATACTATATCGAGATATTTCCGCTAACACATCCACTTATCGACTCATTTGATACTCTATTGATCGATATAGCATTAATTTACCGTCTTAAGAATCTCTCAAATTATAGTATCACCCAGCATCAAAGTTCATCCCAATAATCTTTTAGAGATTAGCTAAATTGACATCTATTAAGATAGAGAAATGTCATATTTCACCGAATAACAAAGAGCAAGATAAAGATACTCACAGCACCTGCTGCAATTGCAGTTTGAATGCGAGAAGTTTTGCCTTTAACCTTTCAGCTTGCATTATAGCGATCGCCTGCTGCTGTGAGTGACTAATTCCTTCTACTCTTTTTCCCATCCTAGGAACTGCCTCAGAAACAGCCATTTTGGCAGTAGTACGAATTCCGTCTGTCTGTTGTTGATTTTGGACTTTAGTTGCTTGTAAATTGGTGGTTATTCTTTCTTTGATTGAAACTGACATATTACACCTCTTATAGTATTTCTAATAAAAGGAACTTGGGAAAATGCATGGATCGGTTTTGCGAAAAATCTAAAGTTGGTATTTAGGTAGAAGTTAGATTTCTTCTCGTGACTTGGGCAGTGAGTGCTAAACAGTCTCACGATCTTCACCTCTAGCTATTCACTGTATACATCGATCAAAGTTCTGATAGATCTCCCTTGCTTCTCCTATGAAGAGGGGGAGATCTATCAGGTATTTGATTAAACAGAAGGGATCAATTGGTAGGATTTACTGGTTAAAGAGTTCTTTGACATTCTCGACCGCTTTACCTGTAGTTTTCCCAATATTGTCCTTGGTATCCTTAAGAGCGTCCTGTGTTTTTTCTAAACCCTGCTTAGCTCCCTTCTCAAATGACTTTTGACCCTTAGTCAGAGACTTTTCAGCTTTACTTAGATCCTGCTTGGCACGCCCTTTTACTTGCTTGCCCAAGCCTTCGGCTTGACCAGTCACCTTGCCAACATTCCTCTGCACAGCTCCTGCTGCTTCTTCGACCTTCCCTTCGGTGCGGTTAAAAAGACCAGCAAGCATAACTGTAGAAGATTCAAGACTATTTAGTGGAGATGCGATCGCGGCTCTATTCATGTCAAGCAACGCACACTGCCAAATCAGTACTAGCGAAAGCAACCCGCCAGCAATAGAAGGTAGACGGTGCTTGATATCAGAAATAAATTTATTAATCCTAAAGTTCATTAGAAAGTACCTATGTGAGGTTTACACACCCTTGTTATACTTGGAATTGATAGGTTACTAAATCAACCAATGGAAATAAGTTCACCTTCTAAGTATGGCAATTCGTCTCTATCGATCGCATGATATAAGCATGTGCCTGAATACCTGAAAAGCTTAGTATTCCGGGCTATGTGTCAAACTCTGTTACCATTTGCTCCTTTTTAGAGGATTGGCGCTTTTCTTCAACTACTGCCTGTTTCAAGGTTTCCTGCAAAACACCTAGGACGACTTGTGGATCGGCAGCTTGTTGCATCATTTCAGCTTCTAGATCCTCACGGTCTTGCACATTTGGTAAATCTGCCCGTAGTTCTTCTAAGAGTGCGATCATTTTTGCAATCTTTTGCTCTGTGAGGAGATTAAGTTGCAACATCAGTTGCGATCGGCGATCGCTAAGTTGCTCCTGGCGCGTTTGATAGATCAGGACACCCGTGGAAATTAGCAGTGAAGCAACATCAATCCCCTGATTGCGTAAATCAAACTTGGGAAACTCCAAAGCCAATAAGCCGATACTTGCTAAATAACTGCAAATACCCCAAGCAGCAAAGAAAACAAGTTCTGCATAGAGAAACCATGGCTGACCAAAGGTCTCGGCTATTTTTTCTAAAATGCGTTGATGGGTTGGAACACTTTTTTTATCCTGAGTATCTAAACCAATAATTACCTCAACGTTTTTGAGAACCTGTTCTGGGATTGGGTCTACATCTTCAGTCTTTAGCATATAGTTTTTGCACTAATTAAAGTCAAACTCATTCTGATAGTCAGGGTCTTGAGTGCCACACAATTTATCCCAGAAAGTGAAATATAACCCATAGTGCACTGTGTAATGACGATGATGGATAGCGTGATGCGTCGACCCAATGAGCCATTTCCCGAGCCAGTGGCGGGGAAATGAGGCGGGAAATATCTCAAATCCGAGATGATTCCACACTGACCATACTGTCATCGTCAGGAGTACAGCAACTAAGACGATAAAATGAAGTGGGATAATTAAAACCACTACTACAAAAAAGAACGCCTGGATCGACGCTTCTGGCAGATCGAAGGCAAAGGATGTCCATGGGGTGGGAGCGCCTGAAAGGTGATGACCACGATGTATCCATTTAAATAGCAGTGGATGGTGAAATAACTGATGGAGAAAATAAAAGTACATATCTTGAAGAATGAGTACCGCGACGAAACTGACTCCTAAATACCACAGTCCATACTGGTGTAAGTCAGTGTATAAAAGCGTTATTCCCCAATCGTATTCTGTCATGGCAAAGGCAGCGCCGAGGGCAAAAATGATCGCCGAGAGAACAGACATTTTGATCTCTCGATAAATCGACTGGTGCAGCGGGGGCGATCGCCTTAAACTCTTCTGAGCGATGGACTTCCCCAAAACCGAGTAGAAAAGCCAGTAAACTCCACCAGCGATAAAAAAATAGCGGGCAAGAATAATTCCAAAGAAGGCTAACCCATAGAAGCCAAATGAGTGGTTGGTCAAACTAACCTTTCCTTCCATCTAGAATATTACCTTTATTATCTTATGTTGCGTAGAAGACGGACGATGTGCAAAGATCGTTAATTTCTGTTTCACACTAAAGAACCACCCCCATCAATCCATACTTCAGTACCTGTGAGGAATCTAGATGCATCTGAGGCTAAAAACGATACTAATTGAGCTACTTCTTCACTAGTTCCAGCAATATTCCCAGTCAAGGGAATACGATCTTTAATGAAGTCAGCTAAACCAGGAATCCAATCTAGATGACGCTTGGTTGTACTATTGTTAATGCCAGTGAGAATCCCACCTGGACAGATAACATTGACTCGAATGTGACTAGGGGCAAGTTCTAGTGCTAACATTTTTGCCATTGTAACCTGAGCTGCTTTTGTACACGCATATGGCGTAGCACCAACTTTTCGGAAACTTCGTGTGCCATTAATAGATGATGTAATAATGATTGCCCCTCCTTGTTTCTTGAGATATGGAACGGCATACTTGGCCGCCAAAAAAGTTCCTCTCAGATTGACGTTGATTGTCCGATCCCACTCATCAGTTTCAATATCTTCAATCGTTGCCCATACACCATTACTCAGAACTACAGCCATCCCACCAACATGTTCTTCATCTCCCAGTCTTGTCCAACCAATGGTGTTAGCATGATCGAAATAATCATATTGGTCGCCATAGGCATAGGTTTGACGCACAAATAAAAACTTGTCGATCGACTCACGATGGCTATCTAACCAAATCTCGTACTCCTCGCCATCGTTTCCACTATCCTTGTAATGGGCACCATAATAGTCGGCATAGAAAATACAGGGATATCCTTCGCGACGCAGTAAAATCAGCGCATAGGCTAGGGGCTTAAACCAAGCTTCGACTACTGATTCCAGTGATTGTAAGGGCTGTGAATCGTGATTGTCAACCAGGGTAACGGCGAGGGTAGGTTGTTGCTGGACGAGGGTATTGTCGAAGATTTGTCGCATATCGTAATCATTTCCTGACTTGCTAGCAGCCTGGAAGTTGTTATGTAGCGGCACGTCAAAGAGTGTCACCTTACCGTCTGTCATCTCGACAAAGCTATGTAGAGCATCAATTTCATAGGACCAATACTCGCCCACGGCAAATAAATCGCGTTTAGCATAGTTACGTGCGTGTTCTATCCATTCTTGGAAGAATTCTGCCGATACGTGTTTGACAGCATCAAATCGAAAGCCATCAACACCAGTTATGTCGAGATACCACTCCGCCCAGTATTTCAATTCCCCAGTGACTTCAGGGTTGGACATGTCAAGATCGCAACCCATGAGATAGTCGAAATTGCCTTTCTCTAGATCGACACCGCGATCGAACTCTTTCCCTTTGAGTAAGTAAATAGCATTTTCACCCTCGTTATAGGCGTTGTAATCGATCGCGTCGAAATGCCACCAATGCCATTTCATGCTGGAATACTTATCACCACGACCAGGGAAAGTAAACTGCGTCCAAGCTTTGATCTTTTGATATTCGCCAATTGGGGCATTGCGATTGTCAGGATCGAACGGTGTAGCTTCGACTTCTTCCGCTTCATCAGCACCCAGTTTGTGATTGAAGACAACATCAGCATAGACTTGAATACCCGCACTTTGCGCCGTCTTAATTACGTTGAGATATTCCTCTTTTGTCCCATATTTCGTCCGCACTGAACCCTTTTGGTCGAATTCCCCTAAGTCAAATATATCGTAAACACCATAGCCAACATCGAAACCGCCGGCAGTCCCTTTGTATGAGGGGGGCAGCCAAACAGAGGTAATTCCAACCTTAGCCAGATCTTTAGCATTCGCAGCCAATTCATTCCATAGGCTACCGTCACTCGGCACATACCAGTGGAAATATTGCATCATGACGCCATTTGGTTCAGACATAACCCGAGTTCCTCCTTGAGAAAACAATAGTGATTGTTTCTTCGCAATTTTTATTGAGACTACTTTGTATAATTCACCGTTGATTAGTTGTACAAAGTTCAAAAGTGTTCGCGTGATGCCTAGCTAACTTTTCCCATCAATTAGGGTAGACTACATATTCAGTATTCTATAGTTCGCTTAGTATTGTATATAAGGCTTTTGGGGTATCTAAACTTTCTGATGTTAAGGTTGTTTTTCTACCATTTGGATGAGTGAAATAATGGAAAAAGCAAGCCAAATGATAGGCAATATTAATATCTGTGTTATGGAGAGTAAGGCTAAGCAGTCAGCCCCTAAGAGATAAGGCCAGAACGAAGAGCTCGTACAGACGCTTCTGTACGATCGTCAGCACATAGTTTATTCAGAATATTACGTACATGGGTCTTAACTGTACCAACCGAAATAAATAAGCGATCAGCGATCGCGACATTGGTGTACCCAGCCACCATCAGTTCTAGCACTTCGAGTTCGCGAGCAGTTAATGGATAAGCTTCCAGTACCTCAGCAAATTCAAGTTCTACTGATTGAATTTCGACAGTACCTTTGCTGTTTGCTTTAGGTGGCACTATACCTTGTCGCATTTGCCGCAGAACAATGCTGGCGATCGCTGGATCGATCCAAGTACTACCGTTATGAGTTGCTTCCACTGCCTCTATAAGCCGATCCATCCCAATATCTTTCATGCAGTAGGAATCAGCGCCCGCAGCAAAGGCAGCCAGGACTGCCTCCTCACTTCCTTGCATTGTTAGGATCAAAACTTTCGTCGCGATCGCCTCATGCTCCGCCTGATACTTGCGAAATTGCTGGGTCATCTCAATCCCATCCATTCCAGGCAACCCAATATCTACAATAGCAACATCTGGTTGACACTTTTGCAAAAGGGCCAGTCCTTGAACAGCGTTGGCAGCTTCCCCAACTACCTGAATATTTGCGTGGCTTTGAAGAGCAGCTCGCAAACCCATGCGCACAACGGCATGATCTTCAATGAGGACAACTCGAATCTCACTCATAATTAATAACTGGTTTGGGATATTTAGTAGACCACGGAAAAACTTTATTAAAATTGAAAAGCAGCGTTTAATACACAGGTTATGTGCAGACTAATGATGCAGCCTCAGGTTAAAAATAGCATTATTTTAGTCCCGACAGTCAGACCATTGCTTCTGCCAGTCGTTATGGAGCCAATCACATAGGGCATCACTGTATCCGGTCGCAGTTGATAACTGTCCCGATTGCCCTTCAGTCGAATCCGTCGTGTCGCGATACCCATGCGTCCCGATGACACAAATCCATGAAAAAGGACTTAAAGGTTTAGTAACGAATCGTTGAAAGGGGATCGACAAATGGTCGCTAACTCTAAGTTGTGACAAATGGCCTACTACGAGTGGAAAGCGGAGGATTAGCAAGTCCTGGCTGAAAAATCGTCGTAAGCTAGAAAGACCATAATAGACCTCTTGCATATTAGGCTTAAACTGCTTGCTGGGAGAACCTTTACCGCAATAAGACTGGCAAACAGGGCCAAAATGATGAAACATCAGGACAATAAACAAAACATGTAAATTCGAGCAAATTGTCCTGACGATGAACTCTAAAATAGCGCAAAACCTCTCTCCAGAAAAGTTCAAACGACGGTTTGAGGTACAACGAGATACCTTTAAGCAAATGCATAAAGCCCTCCAACCATATTGGAGAACGAAAGCGCAACCTGGTGCACGCCCTAAGTTAGGACTAACAGAACGGATTCTAGTAGCCTTGGAGTATTGGCGAGAATATCGCACCTACTTTCACATCGCTACTGATTGGAAGATCAGTGAATCAACCGTGTGCCGTATTCTGCATTGGGTCGAAGACCACCTCATGCAATCTGGTTGCTTTCGATTGCCAGGGAAGAAACGCTTAGTGCGAGGCTTTGGTCGTCCTGATGTCGTGGTGGTAGATGTAACGGAAACTCCGATTGAGCGTCCCCAAAAACGTCAACGTGGGTTCTATGCTGGCAAGAAAAAACAGCATACGCTCAAATGCCAAGTGATTATTGAGCAACTCACAGGGAAAGTAATCTGCCTCTTTTTCGGCCATGGTAGTTGCCATGATTTTAAACTCTTACAAGCATCAGGAATCCACTTTCATTCGGACACTAAAAGTCTTCAGGATAAAGGCTATCAGGGCATACAAAAACTGCACGCTAACAGTCGTTTGCCCCACAAGAAACCTAAAGGAGGTCGCCTCAGGCCAGAAGCTAAAGCTGAAAATCGCGCTCTAGCACGGGAACGGATCGGGATCGAGCATGTTAATCGTCGCTTCAAAATCTTCCGAATCCTATCTGGTCGCTATCGTAATCGCCGTCGTCGCTATGGCTTGCGCTGTAATTTAATTGCTGCTTTGTATAACTATGAATTGTCTCTGACAGCTTGATCTAAAGTTAATTTGCAAGAGGTCTATTGTTTCAGGTCCGGGCGATGATCCCGTGAGTAGCCGCGAACGATTTCGATGGGCACGAAATCGGACTCTGGGGTCTCCTGGGCTTCTGGGGCTTGGCTGTTGGGAGTTTCCTGGGCCTCTGGGACTGAGGCGGTCTCAACAGCCTCATACTCCCCATGAACATAAAAACTTGAACTATCCCCATGGACACGGCTCATGCTCACCCCAAATTTCTGGACTGCTGACACTGCGATGGTCATGAAAATCGTTGTGATGCCCTGCTGGTATAGCTTATCGAGGACTCGACCGATCCGCCGTGCATTCAGGTATTCGGCCTTGATGCCTTCTCCGAGTAGATGCTCTGTCCCTTTGCCCACAAAAAACTGGTGAAACAGGTACAGCGGCGCACTCAAAAACCCCATACAGTTCAAAATCAGCGCCTTGACCACGTGACCTGCACTCACTTGCTCTTGGGTATGCTCCCCCACTCGCTTGTTGATGATGCCCACTATCCCGATGTCATCAATAAGCCCGGCAATGATTCCCAGATGGTCAATGTCTTCCACCTCTATGTTCGGGATGACCTTGGTTTGATTCATTCTGCTTTTACCGCTATTTCTCTAAAAATAACGCCTGACTAGCACAACCTGCCGAATGTAGGATTACTAGAATCTTTTTCATTTTTGCCTATTGTAAAATTGATCAAATAATCTACAAGGAGCGTGCGCGTGCTACCCCAATGTCTTCGAGTGCTACTAAGCCAGTCGTGTCCATATTAGGAACGAAGCGCATCCGTAGAATTAGATGTTTGCCTTCGGGTTCGTCGCGGAGGAAGGTAGCGAACCGCTCGGCTAAGAGGGTGAAGGCAAGCGCACTAGTCTATCCCGCAAGGGGACAAATACTTCCATTTGCCCTTCACCTCTATATAGGTTTCATCGACCCGCCATGAGTTTTTGGTCGGGCGCAGGTCAGGGCGACAACGTGGGTCCAGTTCAGGTCCATAGGTCTGTACCCACCGATAATTGGTGGTGTGGTCAAACTCAACACCCTGTTCCAGCAGCATCTCCTCTAAATTGCGGTAGCTCAATGGGTAGCGGCAGTACCACCTATAGCCATTTTCTATTGTTAATTTTCTGGACTAAATAACTGAATCTTTGTTTATGTATTGTAAAATACGGAAACTAAAAAGTCTTGTGTCATTAAAAGCCCATTGAGGGGGGTAAATGCTATGTCCAAATCTCCCCAAGATGAACTAGTTAGCCTGGATCTGACTCAACCAATATGGGAGAGATTCTTCTCGGTCGCTCCACTGATTGTCGTTGGTACGCGGGAGCCAGAAGCAGGCTACGACCTTGCCCCCAAGCACATGGCGATGCCTTTAGGTTGGGGAAATTACTTCTGTTTTGTCTGTACGCCACGCCATCGCACCTATCAAAATATCTGTAGAGAAAAGACATTCACTGTCAGTTTTTTGCGTCCAGAACAAATAGTCTTAGCTAGTTTATCTGCCGCACCTCGTTGCGATGCTAGCACTAAGCCTGCTCTTGCTGCACTTTCGACCTTTCCCGCCTCCATCATCGATGGCGTTTTTCTCCAAGATGCCTATCTATTTTTAGAGTGCAAACTAGACCGCATCGTAGATGGTTTTGGCGAGAACAGTTTGATTGCTGGTCAAATTGTGGCAGCTTACGTCCAACAACAAGCGCTACGAATCTCCGAGCAGGACGATCAAGACTTATTACTCCAAGCACCGCTGCTAGCGTACCTGCCTCCAGGACGCTATGCCAAGATTGAGCACAGCTTCTCCTTCCCCTTCCACTTAGGATTTCAGCAATGATACACGCCGACAACCTAGCTTCAACAACAGCTCGGCGGCTTCTCGACTACCTCCACAACCGCCAGACAGAGATGCGTACCTTGTTGTCAGAGCTAGTGCTGGCAGAATCTCCCTCTAACGTACCTGCAGCTCAGCAAGAGGTGTTGGCACTGCTGCAAAAAGCACTAGAGCAAAGAGCTTATCGCGTGCGGCGGATTCGAGGTCTTCAGACCGGAGGACACTTGTTAGCAGTTCCTAGCAATCGAGGGAGGTACCCCTTGGGCGATCGCGATCGACATCAACCCATTCAACTTCTGGTCGGACATTGCGATACGGTCTGGCCCTTGGGCACTCTGGGAAAAATGCCCTTAGCCCTACGACAGGGAAAAATGTACGGGCCGGGAATCTACGATATGAAAGCCGGACTGGTTCAGACGATCTTTGCCCTAGAGGCGATCGCGGCTCAAGATTTCTCCCCCGAGGTCGCTCCAGTCATCTTGATCAATTCTGACGAAGAGATTGGCAGCTACGAATCAACTCCCCAGATTAGGCGTTTAGCCAAGACTGCCGAACGCGCTTTCGTGATGGAACCCTCCCTGGGACCGGCGGGAAAACTGAAAACCAGGCGCAAGGGAGTGGGCGAGTTTACTGTCCGTATTATCGGTCAAGCGTCTCACGCCGGTCTAGAGCCAGAAAAGGGAGCTAGTGCCATCTTGGAGTTGTCTTTTGTGGTACAAAAGCTGTTTCAACTTAATGACCCCCAGCGAGGCATTACCGTCAATGTCGGTACTATTGACGGTGGCATCCGCCCTAATGTCGTTGCCCCTGAAAGTCGAGCCGTCGTAGACGTGCGGGTACTGCACCTAGAGGACGTACCTGGGATTGAGGAAACTATCCTCGGATTGCAGCCAACTACTCCTGGCACTCAGTTAATAGTAGAGGGCAAGATCGAGCGTCCACCGATGGAAAAAACCCCAGGCAATCAAAAACTGTGGCAGTTAGCCCAGCAAGCAGCATCGGAGCTAGGGATAGAAATTGAAGAAGGAACGGCTGGCGGGAGTTCAGACGGGAACCTAACCAGTCTTTACACGCCAACTTTGGATGGTTTAGGTGCAGTTGGCGACGCGGCTCACGCTCCTGGCGAGTTTATCTACCTCGACCAAATGGTCGAGCGAGCCGCGCTGCTGGCTTGGCTGTTATTAGCTCCGACCTTGAAAGGAAAGAACCATGAACAATAAATACTTTTTCACTGCCCTAACCCGCATATCTGACCTGTCAGAACGCCCCTTCGAGGTTCAGGCTCTACCGCGAGAACAATGGGCAACTGGAGATTATGTCGTTGGTGAAGTCATCTTGCCTCCAGGTAAACATTCTTTAGTTGAACTCACCAACGGGCGCATGGTCGAAGTATTCCAGGGAGATTTAGTGGTCGGTGCTTTTGGCGTGCGCCGAGCTACCTTAGAAGCCGTAGGAGATTGGCAACATATTGATTCGGATGGTCGCTTAGAAGCTTTAACAGAAGGGGGACTTTTCGGACGGGCAACCTCCATTTCTTTGCTGTTGCCACCCCTAACTTCTATGGTCTATCGCGGTCATGTAGTCCGACAAGAGCAGAAAGTGTGCATGGAAGACTTTGTCCCTCCGCTCCCAGAGCGTACCTATGACTGTCCCACGATTATGATGCTCGGGACTTCCATGTCTTCGGGCAAGACGACAGCAGCCAGAATTATCATTTCTTTACTTAAGCAAGCTGGTTTGAAGGTCATCGGCACTAAATTGGCTGGTGCTGGACAATATCACGATATTCTTACGATGAGTGATGCCGGAGCCGACAAAATTTTCGATTTCGTCGATGTGGGTCTGCCGTCCTCTGTCTGTCCGCCAGAGCAGTTTCGCCCCTACCTACGTCGGTTATTAACTGCGATCGCCGCAGAAAAACCGGACGTGGTGGTGGCAGAAATTGGAGCCTCGCCGTTTGAACCCTATAATGGGGCGGTTGTCTTGGAAGAAATTAAGGAGCAAATTTGTTGTACGGTGCTGTGTGCTTCTGACCCTTATGCTGTGTTAGGCGCGACTCAGTGTTTCGATTTGACTCCAGATCTCATCAGCGGAATTGCCACTAGCACGACTGCCGGTATAGAATTAGTGGAAAAACTGACAGGGATTAAAGCTCTCAGTTTAAGCGATCGCGAATCTATCTCTAAGTTGATCGATATCCTCAAGGAAAAATTAGAAGAGAGCGATCGCTCAGCTAAAATAGAGGATAATCGATTTAGATGAGAATGAGAGAAAGTAGGAATATGGCAGGACTAACGTGGCTTCACCTTTCAGATTGGCATCAACACGGGCGAGAATTTGACCGAGAGGTGATCCGCGATGCGTTAATTCGAGACATTTATCAACGGAAGGAGATCAGCCCTGACTTGGCGCGGGTGGATTTCATCGTCTTTAGCGGCGATGTGGCTTTCTCAGGGAAAGCGGAAGAATATCAGGCAGCTATTGAAAATTTGTTCGATCCTGTCTTAGAAGTCACTGGGTTGAGTCGAGATCGCCTATTTATTGTCCCCGGCAACCACGACTTGGATCGGACGGCGTTTGAATTGTTATCTAGCTCTCTGCTCAAACCGTTTGAGTCTGAGAGCCAAGTTCAGGAATGGCTGACAGATAAAAGAAGGCTCAATCTCTTGCTAGAACCTTTTGCAGCGTACAAACAATTTGTCAGCAAATATACTGGTCAGGAGACTCCTGACTACGCCAGCGTCCGTCGACTAGAAATCAATAACATACGAATTGCCCTACTCGGTCTAAATTCAGCCCTCATGACTGGACGCAAAAACGAACAGGGAGAGATCGATGATTTTGGCAAGCTCATTGTTGGAGAGTCGCAAATTTATGAGCATTTGAAGCAGATAGACAGTGATGATGTACGAATTGCTGTGCTACACCATCCCTTAAAGTGGTTAGCGAAGTTTGACCGCATGAAAATCGAGAAGTATCTTGGGAGAACTTGTCATTTCATCCTCTACGGAAACGAACACGATCCGAGAGTGGTAACTCCAACCAAAGGAGATTATGTTCTCATCCCTGCAGGTGCCAGCTACGCTCGACGAGACTGGGCGGTTAACTACAATTTCGTGCATCTTGATTTTGAAGGTGGTCGAGGAACAGTTTACCTACGACGTTGGAGCGATCGCCGGCATAAATGGCTCAAAGACGTGGATGCTTATGATGAAGGAGTATATCAATTTCCTCTACCGAAAACCCTTCTAGAACCTTCTGTCGGCGAGGCTGAAGGTGAGAAAAGACGATCAACTCTAGCAGCGAACGAAGAACTGAGATTTGACGTTTTTCTGGCTCACAATAGCGTGGACAAACCCCAAGTAAGAGCTATTGCTAAAAAGCTTGAGCAGCGGGGTTTAAGACCTTGGTTAGATGAAGAACAGATTGCACCAGGGGAGTTATTTCAGGTTGCGATTCAAAAAGCAATTCCCCAGATTAAATCGGCAGCAATTTTCATTGGTTCGACAGGTTTGGGGAAATGGCAAGCAATAGAACTGCAAACTCTTATCAGCCAGTTCGTAAACAGGGGAAGCCCCGTTATTCCTGTCTTGCTGCCGGGAATTGATAGAATTCCCGATAATTTGCCTTTTTTACAGCAATTTAATTGGATAATATTCGAGAATATTGATGATGCAGCTGCCCTCTCTCATTTAGAGTGGGGAATTACGGGAAGCAAGCCTTCTTTGGCTTCTTTGGAATTCTTACGGCAATCTGAACGCAAGAAACGTTTTAAGCAGTTACTCAATGAACTCTCTGCACCAGGTGTTGAAGACCGTATTCGTGCGGTTGAAGCTCTAGGGAAAATTGAGCTAGTTGACTCAGATGCTAAAGTAGCTGTTTCGGCAGTCATAGCAGCACTGAAAGACAAGAATGTGCAGGTTCGTCAAGCCGCTGCCAACACTCTAGGACAAATGGGTGGAGGAGCTAAGGAAGCAGTACCAACTCTCATTCAAGCTCTCGAGGATGAAGATGCAGACGTTCGTAGGAATGCTGCCAAAGCTCTAGGAGATATCGGCGATGAGGCTGCATTGCCAGCCCTCAAGGAAGTTCTCAATGACACTCTCATTCGTGATGTTGTTAACACAGCTTTGTTGAAAATTAGCTCGGTACAAGAGCAAAAAATTCGAGATCAGTATTCTGTTTGGTCTAAACAAATACGGCAGTCATTATATGAATTAAATAGCGCGAGTCTTGCACAATTCCCGGCAGTTCATCGTGATTTTATTCTACAAGAATTTAGCAAAAAGTTTGATTTTCTCAATCTAGTTTTTCATCAAGATACCGCCACATTAGGGGTAAGTGAACGAGAAATAATAAATGGCTTTAGTGAAGCTTGGCGACAGGCAAAAATTGCAATGCAACAACACAACATAGAGAAATTTAGAAATGAAACAGATAGACTGACGCATTTTTTGTGTCAAGCACTTAACTTTAAATTCCTAGATAATTCGGCAACTCAAGGTCAATTTTACGGGCGGATGCTTGATGCCTCTAATCCGGCTTTCTCGCTTAATATCCGTAATGAATTTCCCGTGATTTATGCCTGTCACACAGAATTCAATGAAGAAGATGTAGCTATGGGTGTCACGAGTTTGCTGTATTGGTTTAAGATTCAAGCCAACTTCTTCGCTCTGCTTATTGTTTTCTCGAACCTTCAAGAATTACGCCAGCAAGTTCGCGAATCTGCTTATAAAAATGATTTTATTGTCCTGACCTACAATCATCTCTGGGATATCCTAGCTGCCAAAGCTCCCATTCAACAGCTAACCAACTGCATTCTAGAACAGATTGATTTAGTTTTTCTCTCACCTTATACGGTGGGAGGACCCGTACCAGAGAAAATGTTCTTTGGCAGGGCTGAAGAGGAAAAAATTCTCTTACAGAATATCGAGCGAAAAGATTATGCTTTACTTGCCAATCGGAAGAGTGGTAAAACTTCACTGCTTAACAAAATTCATCCTCGCCTTCAAGCTATTCCAAATCACCAAGTTTTTTATTGCGATTTACAGGCAGTCAACGATTATGAAACTTTTTACTCACAACTGTCTTTATCTTATCCAGAACTGGAAGAAAAAATTAGCAAAATAGCTGGATCTTCTCCTTCCGGTTTTCAGAAGTTATCCCTTGACATTAAGCAGCGTTATAGTGACAAAAAAATTATATTTATCTTTGATGAAGTTGATGAAATACTTGCTTACGATATCCAGGAAAACGAGCATCTTTTCAAAGTCTTTCGGAGTCTATCACAACGCCAAAACATACGCTTCATCTTCAGTGGCACAACAACACTTGTGAAGCGCACGCGACATCCGGACTCCCCCTTATTTAACTTTTGTAATCCGATAAAGCTTGGGCTTCTAGAAGAAAAAGCTGCGCGAGAACTTGTGACAATACCAATGGGAACATTGGGAGTAAAATTTGAGAATGAATCAGCGATTGTTCAGCGCATTCTTGACCTAACTGCTCAACATCCAAACATTATTCAGTATATCTGTGACGCATTAATTCAGAGAATAAATAAGAAGCTGGAACGAACCATTGAGGAACAAGATCTTGATATGGTAGTTACCTCCCAGGAATTTTATGATTACTTTGAAAGCCTGATCTGGGGACAATCCACAGCACTGGAGAAGTTAATAGTTTACGCCATGTGGTCTTATCCAGAGTTTACCGAGTCGGAAGTTATAGAGGAGTTCAAGCGGCGGGAAATACCATCTGAGGGAGTAAAAGCCAGCTTAGAAATCCTGCTCACCTATTCCACCTTGAGCAAAAAGAACGACAAATACTTCTTCACGTTCCGCGAGTTTGCCAAGCTCATGGAAAAGCGAAGTGACATACCTACATTGACTGAACAATACAAGCGAGAAATAGGAGGTTCTGAAGCATGACAGTTTTTGAAACTAGCGGGGCACTAAATCCAGAAGAACAGAGCAACATTATTGTCGAGCGAGTGGAGCTTTACGAGATTATTGCCCATATTGAAAATAAGGATGAATACGTTGTTATCCAGGCTCCAACTCAGTCGGGAAAGACTACGCTACTTTACCAAATTCACGCTCGCCTGCATCAGCATAGTTACGGTGTAGTGTACCTTGACCTGTCCCTGCTAGGAGACTTAGAACCTGCTCAATTTTACCCAATGTTTTGTACTGAGATTCAAGACGGACTCGCTGGGCTTACAGTTGACAATACAGATGCAGCCCTAGCTCCTGACAAAGTTACTAATCAAATATCTTTTATTAAATATTTAAGATTGATTTCTGAAAAAACACAGCAGATAAAAAAGCTAGTTTTTATGATAGATGAAATTGGCAGCTTGTCTGAAGTATTAGCATCAACTTTGTTTCCGAGCATGAGAAGTATTTTTACTCGTGGTCGAAGTCCATCAATTGATCGTGATTTCTACAAAAAAATCATGTTCATTTTTGCTGGCTCGCTCGACTTAGACAAGCTAATTCAAGGACAGAATTCTCCACTCAGAAATATTTGCAAGCCCTTCACGCTCGATGATTTTTCTCTGGAGCAAGTGCTTGGTCTTGCCCAAGATCTAAAAGACTTTCCTCCTGAGATAGTTGAGATTATTGCGGGCTGTGTTCGTCAATGGGGTGAAGGACATCCCTACTTAACCCAACGTCTTTTGGGGTTAATTGACGAAAGTCAGGAGTGCCGAAGCGCGAGCAATGATAGTCTTCCTGGAGCGATTGACCAACTGGTAAAAGAATACATTTTCAAAGGCAATGATGCGAACCTAGCTCATGTCTTCCATTATCTGCGAAATAGCGGTGATTCTTACTGTCAAGCAGTCTCTCAAATTCTTCGCAACAAGCCAGAAGAACGGCAAGAAACAGCACCTCATGCCGATGAACTTATCCTAATGGGGATTATCAAGCGGTCAAGCAACCTGCGCCTCATCATCCGTAACAAGGTCTATGAGGAAGCCTTAAAAATATTTTTTGAACAGGAATCTCGACACCGAGGGAGAACATGAAAGATCGTCAAAAACTTTTCCCAAGAAAACACCTTATAGGTATTTTTCTAGGGGTTGCAGCCATTAGCTTACCCTTTTCCCCCGTCTTGGCAGAGTCACAAGCTCAGGTGAAACCTGAGACTAAACCCCTCCGCTTGGAAACTTTTGCCGACCGGAAGATCTTGAAAGAGAGGGAAGAAATTGGGATTAAGGTTTGGATCGATTCTGAGCTAATAGATCGCGCTGCTGTGACAGTCTTTTTCCCCCAGAGCCAGCTAGATCTGAAAGAGGATCTTTCTTGTCAGGATGGGCAGAAGAAAAACTCCTTTTGTGAAGTTACTCTTCCTAGAAGCACTCCTGTGACCTTTGCGTTTACAGGAAGAAAAGTTGGTAAATTCAACATACTTATACAAGTTTCAGGGCAAGACAAGAAGACAAAAAAAGAAATAACTGAACGCCAACTAATTCAGGATATTGAGATACAAGAACAAGCTCAGTGGTGGTCTGCGCTTTTTTCTAACCCCTTGCTTGGGGTGTTGATTGGCGGAGCATTGACAATTATAACTACAATTCTGACCAATTACTTACAAAATCTATGGGCAAAATCTCAACGGAGGCAGTGGGTTCTGACGAATCTGCCTGCACAACTAGAAGTTACTTATCAAGCCATTTGTCAGGGGCGAGAGGCAGGCTTTGAATTGTGGATGGACAAATTGCAAACGGAAGGTTATTATACTGAGCTACAACAGTTTGCCAAGCAAAAACCTGGGCAGGAAGATCTAGCCGAGAAGTTGCTAAAAGCAGCCTTCGACTTACGAGACTACGAACGCGATCGCCAAGAAACATATCGGAACGTAAAAGAAGAATACCGAAAAGTTGCGGACGACCTTAGGGAAATCATTAATGTATTAAATCCGAACATAAAGAGTTAATCAGGCACCGCAGACCATCAAATCACCCCTCCAGCGATCGCTTCCTGAGCGTTGTCGGACTCACAGATAACCTTGAAGAACAAGTGCAAGAACTTTGTGCGAAGCCAGCTAACTATTTATTATGCGGAAACTTTCTGGATATCGGCGCAATCTATTTGCTCTCGACGACAAAGAAATTCTAATTCTGTTTCGTCAACGCTATATTTGATAACTAGATTGAGAAAGGAAAAAGTTGAATTATGCCGAAAAATCAGAGCCGAGTCCGGCTATTTTTATTGACAAACGGTTTAAAACCGCAAGCAATCAGACATGAGTACAAGATCGAATTAATATCCCACACCTTAAATAGCCATTGAATTAAATCCGTATTCCCTGAGCAAACCTGGATGTCTAAATTTTTTGCTCCTAGCTCTGTGGAGACTCCCTCTACATAAAAAATCCCCTCTTTTAAGCCAAGGTTATGGCAAGCTTTCCCAGCAGCGTAAATCAGATTCTCTTGTCTTTCTCGATCGAGAAAACTCGGCAGAATTTCCGTCCTTTCTTGAGGCAAATTTTGCCTAGTTGAGAAGGGAGGCGTTAGATATCCTGCCATCAATTCTCCCTCAGACAGGATGAGAACCACATCCTGGGGTGTGCCATGCGGGTAAGAGGTAGCAATTAGCCGGCAGTTTAAGCCTAACCTCATCCCTGTAGGCAGGACGGTTTGAAGCTCCTCAAAACGAGCTAGTAATTGTTTTTGGCTGGGAACGATCTCTGGCACAAAGCCAGGCAGTTCTGGTTCTAATTCAAGCGACAAAGGATAGTAATGGAGCGGGATACTTTGGATATCTTGGGGACAATTGATCGCAAATACTGCAACTCCATGAGAAAATTTGCGCGCTTCAAAAGTCAGTTTATTAAACTCATCAACGAGAATTTTCTGCTGCGTTAATAATTTGCTTTGAACCAGACTGACACTTTCATAGCTGTTAGCCGGTTTTCCTAGGAAAATAGCGACTAAAGTTGCTAAAGCTAAATACTTTTTCTCAAAAGGAACTATGCCATTGACAGTCAGTTGACGGCGACGAACTTCTTGAATAATAGCTAGAGCCTTTTCCAGATTATCCCGAGAGTCATCAAGGTCAATCCCCAAAAACTGGTGGCGACAACCGAGAGGACAAGGTTGCGGCTCGCTCTCACATAAAATCACATCGATTCCTAAATCGTTTGCCCATTCAACTCCCTTAAATTTCTCCTCGCTTCCGCCGCCAATTATCAAGATATTTTGCTCTTTGAGCATATATTGGTAGGAGCGGTACAACATTGTTTCTACCCATTTATCCAGAATGGCAGTCCGATGAGGAGAATGTTGAACTTCGTACAACTGCAAGGTGCTAGTGCAATCGTGATTGTTGACTTCAATTAAAAACGGTTCTAATTGACCTTGCTGATTTTTCAAAAAGATATCTAAGCCAATAAAATCAGTTTGCTTATTGGCAGGAATATGGGTTAAATATTGAGTTTCGTAGTTAACAATCGAATCGAGGATGGTTTCCCCTAATTTATTCAGCCGCTCGATTAGCTGATTTTTCCGATCGCCAGTCAACTGGATATAATCACAGAGATAGTCGATGGAAAAACTTTCCGAAGTATCCCCATTAATCGGTTGAGCGACATCGCCAAGATTACAGAGAATGCCGGAAGTTTCGACAACATTATTGGGGCGACGGGTGACAAATATCCGCAACCTCGTTCCCAGAGGAGAACGATCGCTCAGGCTGGAATCGATAAATTCCTCCACCAGCAGGCACTCTTTCTCAGAGATCGAGTCTAAACATTTTTGGAAGTTTGTCACAGCTAGATCTAGATTATCTTTCGATTCGAGTGTGCAGATTCTTCCTCCCATCCACCTGGCACCCGAAGGCTTAATGACAAATTTATCAAAGGGAAAGTCCCTCAAATAGGCTCGGATTTCTTCAAGAGACAGATTTCTAGAGAGGTCAATCAACTGAACTTGGGAACTGAGCGGATGATGATGATATTTTTCTAAAGAGAAGCTAAAAGCCAGAGTGGTGGGAACCTCAATGTTTTTAGCCACAGCCAGTAAACGAGTATGCAATTTATCATCGGTATATTCATTCAGTTCTATCCCACTTGACATCGGGCAGTTGGCTAGTCTTTCATATTCCTGAAATTGTTGTGCTTGTTGTTGGTAGGCTGGCTGGTCAAAACTGAATTTTGACTCGGTCAAAAAGTTACATAAGAAAGTTATCTTCTGAGGAGTTTTGAATTTGATGTAGGAACATTGTCCCCATTCGTTCATGGTAATTCCTTCGAGAAGATATAAGGCAGTTTGTTCCTTCTGGTTAAGAACTTTTATCCAACCTAATTCCGAGACGATAAAGACATTCTCAGGCAAGATTTGGCTGGCTGATAACAGTAAAGCCATCCTATTTTCTGGCTCAGAAAAGAACACGATGCAGGGTTTAGTTGGATCGGATTCCCGTTCTACCGGTGCTGTTGGCATCGGTTTGAGCTTATAAGCAAAGAGAACTGAGTTGAGGGTTTCAAACATCTGAGCTTTAATCTCTTATAGCGATTTTCAAATCGGCAGAAGATATCTAAAAATTAACTTTTGCCTTTTGCTACCAATCGGGCGCAAGGCTTGCGCCCCTAAGACTTTTAACTTCCGCGTAGCGGTTCTAGTCTCAAACGACAGCGAACCGTTCCCGCCCGGTCAGCCACTGCTGTTACTTCAATCTCACTGCCTGGTGGACCTTTCACCACCCACTCTACATGACGGCGGAAATCTGTCCCAAATGCCAACGACTCAAATGCTTTGTTGGCACGTCCCTCCAGATGCTCAATTTCCTGTTCCAATTGTCCACTGATTAAGGTCACTCCTGACGGCAAGGACAAAATCACTTCGATGGGGCGGACGGACTGGCGTTCTAAGGCTTTCTGGCTAGTGTACGTGGGCAAGAACCCTTGATTTTGCCACTGGACGACGACATGATAAATGTCCCCTCCTTGGTGGGTAACTTCCGTGCGGGCAAGGGCTAGATGAGGAGACATCAAAGCATGGGCGATCGCAAAGCGGCATTGTTTTTCGCACAAGTCGGGCAAGTATTCAACGGGAGCATTTTGCCAAACTGCTTTTTCATCCCAACCACCAATTTCTACCTCCCCCAACTGAGGATGGTGGCAGGGTTGCCAGTTGATAAAGCCTTTTCCGGCTAACTTTTCATCATTCCACTTTAATAACTTCAGAGCATCTTCGGGGGAATGCCAGCGAAACCACTTAATGTAATCGGACTTCTCAATTCCCGCTTCGGTCGGTGCGTCCCAAAGCTCGATGGTAAAGCCAAACCAGCCAAAGCGATCGTAACCATAGTCATCCATAGAGCCATAAATGACTTCTTTAGGATGGTAGCGGAAGTCATGGTAAACAGACACGCACTTGTAGCCTGTTATTTGGGTTCCCTGTTTGCCAATCAGTTGGTAAATCTCTAAATCCTCGACGGGGAAGTATTCGTCAGGGTGCGTACCGTAGGGGCGCAGGATGACGGCGGAGTAGGTGTGATAGCTGATAAAGCCATTGATGTTGCGGTTCTGATGCCAGAACTCCGCTTCAGCACGGGTTTCCGGCTCAGAAAAAGGAAATTCCCCCGCGCCTTTCTGCTGAGCCTCGGGCGACCACTGGTGGGGATAGTTGCGGTTGAAATCCATCCCTTCTAGCGGCGGAGCCAACTTGATGCTGTATCCGTCGTAGTTGCGGATCAATCCTTCTGGGAGCAGAGTATAATAAGTGCCACCGAATTCGGCGGGTTCGCGACGCACCATCAGGCGATGGTCTAGCTCTGAGACTTTCCAAGCTCCACAATCGTCCTTAATCCGCATCTGCAGGATTAAGCCGTCTCCATTAACATCTTCCCGATGGAGTCCATCCTGCTCATCAGGATAGGGATAGGGACGGACGCTAGAACGGAGTCGGTAGGGCGTAGTCAAATATTTCTCAGCTCCATCGACTGCTAAACGCGGCAGCACGTAGACGGTATAGCGATCGAGCAGGCTCGTGGCTTGGGGGTCTTGATGGTACTGGGTCAGTAGGTAATAGATAATGTAGCAGGCTACCGCCGATCCCGTGACTTCCCCCGCATGGGTGTTGGCATCTATCCAATAGCCCGGTTTTTCCAGATAGTTTCCTGTCTCTCGATCGGTAAGAATGGCCAACCAGATGTCCCACCCCGCGTAACTCTGACCGATAACTTTCAACTGAACCAGTTTTGGGTAAGCCTCAGCCATCTGGCTGAGGTAATCTACCAGTTCTTGGTAAGTGTAGTAGTGACTGAAATCAAAATCTTTAACAGCCATAAATAATTTCCAACTCAAAAATGGGGGTTGAGTCTTGCCCGTCTCAACTTTGATGGTTAATTTCTGAAGGCAGCACTCGCTCATAACCTCTTATCCTCCAATCAGCATATTCGGCGGAATGATTTAGCTGGCATTTGTACTGCTCTCAAACGATGAGATGCTTCAAGCTGGGTTTGAGTAATGTTACTTTCTGACCTAGCTGATATAGGCGCTTGCTGAGCGTAGCTGATGGCTCTACTTAATATTATCAGGACTTGCGCAAAACACTGATTACTGAACCCATTAAACACGACAGGTAGCGTTTAAGCACTGTTCGCAAACACTATGGACGCTTGGCTGTGCGTAAGTCCTAATTATCTCTCGCTACTGGCGGTCTGAGTTGGGTAGCTGAGTTAGTCGGTTTCCTTTAGCGAATCCCAGAAAATTACAAAAATTAACAATAAACGCACCTCCGTCAGCGAGTCGGTCGCTGCCAGGAAGAGAGGAAAATGCGCAACACTGCTAGGGGATCGGCTAGAGGAGAGAGCCAAAAAAGCCACGAGGCAACGGGATTGGTCTGAACGGTAATAGGAAGGCGCGATCGCCCACATCTTCCTTCTTCAACTGGATGGCCTCGGCAATGCGACAACCAGTGAAATAACAGATGCCAAACAAAAGACGGTAGCGATCGGGCATAACATTAAACAGATCTCCCAGGCGATCGCGCGACAAAATTTCCGCCTGACCATTTCTATTGACCTTCATCTCGAACCGACCTCCTCACTTCGTAATTTCATCCTTTTACGAAGTATATTTTGTTGATTCTACAAGGGTTTAGGACTTTCGCGATTGCGAAAGTATAATTTACTGCTACCTAATCGCAATAGTATTTGTACTTAATTATCTGTAATTTAGCTAAAAATGTGAGACCGCTTAGCAGTTCTCATCCTCAAAGTTCAACAACAGTTGGATAGCCAAAGCCTAGCTCCTGTGGTAAAGACGCTGCCCATCCTCTTGGTGGATGTGGCTTGGGTGGAGATTCAGTATACCCTTGATGGGCGCGGTTCTATAGGCGAAAACTTCGTGACACCAACAATAATGCAGGCTAGAATGGGTTCATGCTTCGCTTACCGTTCGAGGACGTTGCCGCAGATTGTGACAAAAAAAGAAGAAAAGAGAAAATATGCGGCTCTGAGTCCTTTTCAGCTCAAAGACCAATTAATCCAATTGGCAACCAGCCATTCTGAACGAATGATGCTGAATGCGGGGCGGGGCAATCCTAACTGGTTGGCAACGACGCCCAGAGAAGGCTTTTTTCAGTTGGGACAATTTGCCGTGGAAGAATCTCAGCAAGTCCTGTCTGGGGAGCATCTGGGGGGTATCCCTCAGCGAGAAGGGATGGCGCAACGGTTGAGACATTTTCTCTCGCAGCGATCGGGACTGACGGGCATTTCGTTTCTGCAGGATTGTCTGACCTATGTGCAAGCCCAACTGAGTCTAAACCCGGATGAGTTTATCAATGAAATGGTTCAGGGGATCCTGGGAAATAACTATCCCGAACCAGTGCGCGTCCTTGAGAACGCCGAAAAAATCCTGGGTCAATACCTGGTTCAAGAGTTGTGCCACCATCAGCCACCGCCGGGAAAATACGACTTGTTTGTCACTGAAGGAGCAACGGCTGCCATCTGCTACATTTTCAACTCTCTATTAGAAAACAAAATCCTGCACAAACATGACAAAATTGCGCTAGGGACCCCGATCTTTACGCCCTACCTGGAAATTCCCGACCTGAATAACTTTCGGTTTGTATCTCTTGAGGTAGAAGCGTGGGAAGCATTAGACTGGCAGATTCCTGAAGCAGAATTAGACAAGTTAGCCGATCCCGAAGTCAAGGCATTCTTTCTCTGCAATCCCTCCAATCCCGCTTCTGTGAGAATGCTGCCTAGTACGATGACGCAACTGGCTGAATTGGTAAATACTCAGCGCCCAGACCTGATTGTCATTACCGATGATGTCTATAGTACGTTTGTCAATGACTTCTGTTCCCTGATGGCAGTCATTCCGCAGAATACGATTACGGTTTACTCCTACTCAAAATATTTTGGGGCGACGGGTTGGCGGTTAGGAGTGATCGCCCTGCATGAAGAGAATGCGATTGATCGGATGATTGCAGCTCTGCCAGAATCAGCCACAAACGCCCTAAACAAACGGTACGAACACCTTGCCCTTGCCCCCCAAAAGCTAAAATTTATCGATCGCATGGTGGCAGATAGTCGCAATGTCGCTCTCGATCACACCGCAGGACTCTCTACTCCGCAACAAGTCCAAATGGTCTTATTCTCTCTGTTTTGCCTGCTAGACAGCAACGATGACTATAAAAAGACGTGTCAGGGGATTGTCGCCAGGCGGTTTAACAACCTCTATCAAGCCTTAGAAATAGAACCCCACGATACCCTCGATTTTACTCACTACTACAGCACGATTGACTTGCTTAAATTGGCAATTGAAAAATATGGTTCAGATTTTGTCGAATACCTGGTGAAACATCTTGAACCTATAGATTTTGTCTTTCGACTCGCAGAAGAGAAGGGAATTGTCTTGCTGCCGGGGGGCGGATTTGATGCCCCTCAATGGTCAGTGCGGGTGTCTTTGGCAAATCTACCGGATGAAGCCTATCTTAGTATTGGGCAGGCGATCGCCGCTCTGATGACAGCCTACTACTACGAGTGGAAAGCGGAGGATTAGCGAGTCCTGACTGAAAAATCGTCGTAAGCTAGAAAGACCATAATAAGGGTGAGTAGTATGGCAAATACATCTAAAGAACTAAGTGACGATCGCAATTGTTTTGATTATCGTCGTGAGTGCGGAACAAACAATACTACCAATGTCAAACCCATTCCTGGCATTCTGTTAATTGGGGGGGCAGAAGAGGGACGATCCGGAGAAGATGCAGCCACCCAATGGTTTCTCAAACGTGCAAAAGGGGGAGATTATTTAGTCCTGCGATCCGGTGGAACTGGCTCTCAAGCGGCCTGGATCTGCGAATATTATCGAGATTTCGTCGGTTCAGCCGCTGAGCTTTCGATTGACAGCCGAGCAGCAGCCAATAATCCAGAAGTTATTCAATATATCCGTAGTGCCGATGCCTTATTTATCGCGGGGGGTAATCAAAATGACTATAAAGATTATTGGGAAGGGTCAGCCGTAGAAGAAGCGCTCAATGACTTAATCAATCAAAAAAAAGTTTCTGTAGCTGGAACCAGCGCCGGTATGGCGATTTTAGGTGACTATTATTATGCACCCGCTCATGAAGGCGTGCTGAGTTCAGAAATTTTGAACGATCCGTTTCACCACAATATAAAGAATATTTATCACAATGATTTTATTAAAATCCCAATTTTCACCCATGTGATTACTGACACCCATTTAGATCGGGTGGACGAAGAGCAGTCCGAAACCAGGTATGGGAGACTGTTTGGATTTCTAGCTAGAGTTGTGCATGACACGGGCAATCAATTTCCAGTGTATGGCATTGGTTTAGAAGAAGGGGCATTTGTTGCCATTGATGAAAAAGGAATTGCCACGGTATTTGGTAATGGCACCACTAAAGGACAAGATGCCTATTTTTTACAAACTCTAGGCACCGTACCCGAACAAATTCAGCCAGGGTTACCCTTGATTTGGAATAACAATGAGAGGGCTGTCAAAGTCTATAAAATTCCAGGAATGCCGAAAGGAAGTGGACACTTTGACCTCAACAATTGGTCAAAGGCTTCTGGAGGTAGCTGGGAATACTGGTTTACCACAGGTGGAGAATCTGGTTTCCAACAAACATCAATCGCGCCGCCGAAATGCTTTGTTAAAGAGACGGGTGATTAAGCTGTGTTTTCCAATGCACCGAATGGCCATCATCGGTGCACAATCGTGCCTGCTTTACCGGCCAGAATAGCCGCCGCATCCTCTAGCCGACCAATGCCAGCAACTTTATCGGTCGCCTCCACAAAGCGGCAGGCAGATTCCACCTTCGGCCCCATCGACCCCGGGGCAAAGATTCCGCTGCGTAACTGTTGGGGCGTTACTGCTCGCAGAGGTTTCGCTGCCGGAGAAGTCCAGTCGGTGTAGACCGCATCAACGTCCGTCAGCAATAGTAATGCGTCCGCGTTGAGGGCGATCGCCAGCAGTGCAGCCGCCAGATCTTTGTCAATCACCGCCTCAACACCCCGAATCCCCCCGCTCGGTGTAACTACCACCGGAATCCCGCCACCCCCAGCACAAATGACCAGTGCGCCTGTATCCACCAGCAACCGGATGGTGGGCAACTCCAGGATACGGCGAGGTTCGGGAGATGGCACCACGCGACGGTAGGCATCCCCATCGGGCGCGATCGCCCAGCCTCGTTCTGCTGCCAGTCGTTCGGCTTCCGCCTGCGTGTAGAGGGGGCCAATCGGCTTTGTGGGATGGGCAAATGCCGGATCGGCGGCATCCACTTCAACTTGCGTCAACAGCGTTACCACCTGTCGGTTCGGTAGCTGATTGCGCAGCTGTTGTTCGATCAAGTAGCCGATCATACCTTCTGTTTCAGCGTCGAGCACATCCAGGGGATAGGGACGCACAGTCCGGTAGGCCTCCGCTTGCAGCGCGAGTAGTCCCACTTGTGGTCCATTGCCATGGGTCACGATCACCGTGTTCGTTTGCGCGACTTCTGCGATCGCCGCTGCGGCCACCCCAATATTGCGAAGCTGCACGTCTGCTTCCAGGGGTTGCCCCCGCTTCAACAAGGCATTCCCGCCCAGGGCAATTACGACGAGCATGGCACGACCAGACCCACGCGGTACAAAAACTGTTCGACCGCATCTGCCAACCCCGGCTCTTCCAGTTCGGCAAATTCGTAGCGAACCCGCAGGATTGGTTTATTTACGTCCATCAGGGCTGCCAGATCGATCGGGGTGCCAGAGACGATCGCATCCACGTCAGCGCGGTTCAGCGTTTGCCGCAATCCCTCCAACTGGGCCGCCGAGTAACCCATCGCCGGAAGGACTGCCCCGATGTGGGGATACTGAGCATAGACTGCTGCGATTTCAGGCACCGCAAAGGCTCTGGGATCGACGATCGTCCCCGCCTGAGCCCGGGTTGCTGCCACGTATCCGGCTCCATAGGGCATCCCGCCGTGGGTGGTGGTAGGCCCATCCTCGATTACCAGAACCCGCCGACCTTTAACGAGTTCGGGATGCTCCAGAGCGATCGGGGAAGCGCCCCGCACCAGCGTGGCCCTGGGATTAATCGACCGGACGGTCTCGATTACCCGCTGGACATCTGCTGCTGCCGCTGCATCCACCTTCGCCACCACCACCACATCCGCCATCCGCAGTACCACCTCGCCGGGATGATGGCTGGTTTCGTGTCCGGGGCGCAGGGGATCGACCAGAACGATGTGGAGATCGGGTCGCAGGAAGGGAAAATCATTATTGCCGCCATCCCAAAGAATCAAATCGGCTTCGGCAGAGGCCTGGGCCACGATCGCAGCATAGTCTACCCCTGCATAGACGACATTCCCCAAGGCCAGGTGAGGTTCGTATTCCTCCCGCTCTTCCAGCGTGCAATTCGCCGCATCCAGATCCGATCTGGTCTCGAATCGCTGCACTCGCTGCCGTTCCAGATCGCCATAGGGCATGGGATGTCGGATTACGGCAATGCGTAAACCTCGTTGTCGCAGCAACTTCGACAGCCAGCGGGCAACCTGGGACTTACCACAGCCCGTCCGCACAGCAGAGACGGCGATCGCGGGAACCGGAGCCTGTAGCATCGTGCGATCTGGTCCCAATAGTAGAAAGTCTGCGCCCGTTGCCAGGACTTTGGACGCTAGATGCATCACCTGAGCGTGGGGGACATCGCTATAGGCGAACACGACTTGATTAATCCGGTGGTCTCGACAGAGCGTCTCCAGTTCGGACTCATCAACGATCTCGATGCCATCGGGATATAGGAACCCGGCTAAGCTGGCAGGATAGCGGCGATCGCTAATGCCACCGATCTGGGCAGCGGTAAAGGCAACCACTTCTACCTGGGGATCGTCCCGGTAGACCAAATTAAAATTGTGAAAGTCTCGTCCGGCAGCTCCCACGATCGCAATCCGGGAACGTGATCCTTTAGCAGAGCCGCTATGGGATGGCACTGGGAGAATCGTCGGTTCCTTTTTAGAGGTATGTGGTGAAACGGGTGACATGGTTGCACCTCCCCTGGAAATGGTTTGGTTATAACACTATTGTGCTTCTAAATGGCACAAAATGATGGCTAAAACCTTGGCATTCAAATCGAACAATCTCTGATGGCACGGGAAAATTATGGACTGTGCGATATGCTACGGCAATGCGCTAGACACACCGTAGCATATCAAATGCAAGAGATATCCAGTGTTTGCACTGGATATCTTAACTACAGCCCGATCGACTAAGCCTGTGTCACTGGTTCTTTCGCCAGAAACTTCTCTAACTCAGTTAAAGCATCGGCATCCACTTTTGTCTGCATGGGACAGAACTTTGGCCCACACATTGAGCAAAACTCAGCAGTCTTATAGATATCTGCTGGCAGAGTTTCATCGTGGTACTCGCGGGCGCGCTCTGGATCGAGAGATAACTCAAACTGGCGATTCCAATCGAAGTTATAACGAGCCTGGGAAAGTTCGTCGTCGCGATCGCGTGCGCCCGGACGATGACGGGCAATGTCCGCCGCATGAGCCGCAATCTTGTAGGCAATCAAGCCGTTACGTACATCTTCTGCGTTTGGTAAACCTAAATGCTCCTTAGGCGTGACATAGCAAAGCATTGCTGTTCCATACCAACCTGCCATCGCTGCCCCGATCGCTGACGTGATGTGGTCGTAACCGGGTGCAATATCGGTGACCAATGGACCCAGAACATAGAAGGGAGCTTCAGAACACTCTTCCATTTGCTTGCGCACATTAAACTCAATCTGATCCATCGGTACGTGGCCAGGGCCTTCTACCATGACCTGGATATCATGCTCCCAGGCACGTCGCGTCAGTTTGCCAAGTGTTTTGAGTTCAGCTAACTGAGCGTCATCGGAAGCATCATGGGTGCAACCTGGACGTAGTGAATCACCCAAACTGAATGATACATCGTACTTCTTGAAAATCTCGATGATGTCGTTGAAGTGAGTATAAAGGGGATTTTGCTTGTGGTGATGCAACATCCATCTGGCTAAAATTCCACCGCCGCGCGAAACAATGCCAGTGATGCGGTTTCTGACTAGGGGTAGGTGTTCGATCAAAATACCAGCATGGATAGTTTGATAGTCGACACCTTGCTGTGCCTGCTTCTCAATGATGTGGAGAAAATCATCTGGAGTCAGATTCTCTATGTTGCCGTGGACGCTTTCCAATGCCTGATAGATCGGAACAGTACCGATTGGGACGGGGGAAGCATTGATGATAGCTGTGCGAATCTCATCTAAATTGCCACCGCCAGTGGAAAGATCCATCACGGTATCCGCACCGTATTTAACCGCTAACTCAAGCTTGGCTACTTCTTCAGCTAGATCGGACGAATTCGGCGAGGCTCCAATATTGGCATTCACCTTACATTTAGAGGCAATCCCAATCATCATTGGCTCTAAGTTGGTGTGGTTCTTGTTAGCAGGGATAATAGCTCGGCCTCTAGCAACTTCGGCACGTACCAAGTCTACAGGCATTTTTTCGCGCCATGCTACGTACTGCATTTCTTCCGTAATTTCGTCCTTGCGCGCGCGATGCATCTGCGTGCCGCGAAATTCGCCCCGCCGTTTGGGGTTTGAGTCAGTTGTCATTGTCGATCCCTCTATAAACTGCTTTCCTACGCCGGTGTGAGCCGGAATCAGGTTCCAAGGATGTAATCTCAGCCTGGTGCTCAGTGCCAGACACTCCTAGCGCTGCTGTATCGTAACACCATTAGTACTAATAGCTGGCAACTTTAAAGGCATCTTTATGTTTTACAGGAAATAAGCCCTGGACGAAATCAAGCATGATAGATGTAATTTTATGTTGGCTAAACTTAAGGTAGGTGTATGTTGATTGCTAGAAGGAGCATACAATGACAATGACTCGTATAACGCTAACAGAAGCCCAGCTTCATCTACCTGAACTGATTGCGGGTTTGCAACCAGGAGAAGAAGTGCAAATTTTTTCAGAAGATCGAGCTGTGGCAAGACTGATTGCCGAATTACCGCCTACCCGAAAACCGCGACAACCTGGTAGTGCGGTGGGGACTCTGACAATTCTATCTGACGATCAAATGCACTTGAAAGATTTCAGCGATTACATGCCGTGAAACTGCTTCTAGATACGCATGCTTTTTTGTGGTTTGTGCTCACGCAGCATTGATTGCAACCTTACCGTTTCATCATCGAGATCCTTTTGATCGGCTTTTGGTCGCCCAAGCATTAGCGGAAAAGATCCCAATTATCAGTGGAGACGGGATTTTCGATGCTTATTCTGTGATTCGTCATTGGTAAGTTAATTACTGGGAGTCAGAGAAGCTAATTAGCGATCGCGGATCGAAGGGAAAATCAGTCTTGGGCTTAATGATGGCGTAGAGTTTGAGATCGCAGTACCGATCTTTGAAAAAAGCATATTCTCGTAGCGTGCCCTCATAATGCATGCCTGCTTTTTGCATAACACGGGCTGAAGCAAGGTTGTCCACCATGCAGGAAGCATCGATGCGATTGAGCATCATCACGTGAAAACCAAAGGAAATTACTGCTTTTACCGCCTCAGTCATATATCCTTGCCCCCAATACTGCTGCGATAACACATAACCGATTTCAGCACGGGCATGGGTGCAGTTCCAGCTAGCAAACCCACAGGTTCCGATCAGTTTACGATCGCGTTTATGCACTATGCCCCAGTCCATTGGTTGCCCTGTTTCATATTTGGCAATCACAGATTCTAGGAATTTCTGGCTGTCGGCGATCGCCTGATGAGTTGACCAGCCCGTATACTTTGACACTTCAGGATCGCTAGCATACGCAAATACATCTGCGGCATCAGCCATAGATAGTTTCCGTAACAGCAGGCGATCAGTCTCCAAGTTCAGCAGCGCTTCGGGGATATTCATGCGTTCCTTATCCCCTACTCTGCAAAATTCGCTCCAGATCGCGTTTCACTTCAAAGCAAAGTTCACGATTGCCAGGATCGGTGTTCATCGCCTTAGTTAAATAGGCTTCTGCTTCCTTGAACTTGCCCGTCATTAATAACTCGCTACCACGTCGCTGATAGGCAACTGCCTGCCAATGGATCACTTCGGGAGAATTTTTGTAACGTTCCCGTAAGCCTTCCGCGATCGCGATCGCCACTACATATTTTTTCTGTTTTAACAATTCCATCAGTCGCCCCAGCATATCGATCTTGAGCCGGACTTCAGGGTCGTCGCTGAGCGGGTCTTGCTTTTGGCGAACGTCTTTAACCTCAACTTTGACCTTAGGGGTAACTTTGGGCTCAACTTTTTGATTGGCAGCTTTACTCGCCCCTGGCGATTGTGGCGATTGTGGCTGTGATGGTTTAGGTGGTGGCTGGGTCGGCTTGGTTTGAGTAGGGGGCGATGCGCGAGTTGGTTGTTTTGGCATGACCCCGGCAGCAGCATCTTTCAAGATCTGATATGCCTCTTGCACAAGACGAAATTTATCTACAGCAGTAGGATCGCCCTGGTTGACATCGGGATGATACTTACGTGCCATGCGGCGATAAGCCAGCTTGATATCCTCAGGGGAAGCATTACGGGGTAAGCCCAGTAATCTATAGCATTCGGAAAGTTGCATCCAGGTAATGTTAAGTTGAGGTGACCAAATGAAATCACAGCTCAGTTAGATAATCAATAAATATAGCCAATTAATTCATGCTAATTTCTTGCGAATTGTATATTTGCCCTTAGACGTAACAGGTGAGTCCTTGTTTTCTTTTACGAGTTTCATGTAATCATCTAATGCCTTTTCTTTAGTAGGAAATTCAGCAATCACATGAATTTTTCTGCTATAAGTCATCTCTATCACTACCTGATACATTGTAGATGTAGACATAGTTGAAGTTCCCTTATACAAGATTTACGCAAGAAATTACACTCTCAGAATGCCCACTTAGCGAATCGGATCTAACATACCTGGAAAAAATAAGTTGGTAACCAGAATAAATAATGAGTCCAAGAGGGGATGACTGTTTGTTCCTGCTGACAGTGGATGAATTACCTTTACCTTTGTTAATTCTTTCGATATTTTTTGCGCATTCAGGCTCCTGTTTTAGCCTTGCAACGCGGTATTTGAATGCTGGATTGGTAGTTATTAAGACTCGCTCTAATGCTGGTAATCCTCTCCAGCCATACCGATGTGGGATTTTTGTTTTTGGCGATCGCCCTTAGCCGATCCACTTGCGGTGTTACGAATATTTATTTCGGCTGTTAACAAACCAAAACAATGGCGCGGGCGCATGTACGTAAATGAAGGGTAGGATATATGCGTAACTTATGATTCAGATTAGGTTTACTCTATGTCAGACTTTAATCGCGGCATTATGAAATTCGATGGGGCAGATAGCCCTGTGGCTATCGTGCTTTCCGCATCCGTAATCCTGGCTGCGATCGCCTTCTTGATCTGGTGGGGGATAAGCGCCGCCTACATGTAGATCAACTAGATCGACTACCAATGGCAACAGGGAGATCATCCCCAATACTTCCTCTAGGGGGATATGACGATGTTTGTTGTATCCCCCTATGTCATATGCTAGTTAAGCAATACGCAGATTAATCATCAATAGCAAATATGGCAGCTTTAGATACTCCCGATGAAAACCTAGGATCGGCAATTGGTTGCATTCCTAGCGGTCTTTTTATTGTGACAACCACACAAAATGGTGAAACTGGTACCATGCTGGCATCTTGGGTGCAGCAGGCGTCTTTCAACCCTCCGTCGGTCACGATCGCCGTTGCCAAAGGACGGCATATTGAGTCGCTCCTCACTCCAGGAAGTGCTTTAGTTGTGAATATCTTGGAGAAGGGACAAGGTAAGCTTATTGGTCACTTTTCAAAAGGCTTTGAGCCGGGCATAGATCCGCTGGCAGGCATAGCGATTGGTACTGCGCCTAGTGGACAACCCTACCTGGAAGAAGCGATCGCTTATCTTGATGCCGAAGTTGTTACGAGCCTTGATGCTGGCGATCATTCTATTGTTCTAGCTAAGCTTGTAGCAGGCGCAAGAATGCGCGATGGTGAGGTTGCTGTCCATACCCGCAAGAATGGGTTTAAATACTAAGCGTAGGCGAGATAACCTAGAGTTCCAAACTCCAGGCATATTTTCTATCTAGTCATTTCAACAATGCAAAAAAAACTGGCTCTAGGCTTGCTATTTTTAGCAAGCACTACCCTACTTGGTGCCACAACTCAGACTAAGTGGACTTCTAGTCAGATCGCCTCTGCACAGAAAGTTTGTGTTAGTGCAGCTCTACAAGCTAATCCTAAAGCCACTAGTAAACAAGCTAACTACTACTGTAAATGCGCTTTAGATGACGCGGCAACCAAATGGGTATATTCGGACTTTGTCACTAACGAGGAAGAGTACACTCAGCAACTAGGGAGGGAAGGCATGATCGCTAAATGTACTCAAGAAGCACTTCAGATTAAGGTTAGTCCCGGTGAGTTAAATCAAAATCAACAAATCAAACAAGTGCTGGAGTCAGCAGGCCAAGATCTGCTCAACCCTAGGAAATAACGATGCTGTAAGGTGATTTCCATGAAAGAATGCGCCGATAAAGGTATATATGGGTAGATTTGGCACAATTTTGCAGAACCTATTCCTCTAGATCTCCTTCTTCCTCCTCTTCTAGAGCGTGCATGTCAAGATCGCCCATTATCTCGCTCAGTGGTTCATTCTCGCTCAGTCGATAGCGATCCTCCTGCTCGCTAGGGTCACGCAGTATCAATCGACCACTGCTTTCTAGCCAATCGAGAAGATAGTCTTGCGATCTGGCAGGGATTATAGCTGTCAGTTTATTGCGAGGCTCTTCGCGGAAAGTTGGATTAAAAAACTTTGCCATCTTTACCTACCTATTGAGACTCAATACCTAGATCCTATCTCAAAAAAAATTATGCGGTGGTAAGGTCGATCTCTGCTTTGACGAGATCGGAGTCTCGTTGCAAGCGGAAGCCTACTTTTTCAGCAACTCGCTGCATGGCAGAATTCTCAGGCAAAATTTCCGCAGTGATGCGCTCTAGACGCTCATCGCGTCCAACCTGGATCAGCCGTCGCAGTATCTCTGTCCCCACCCCCAAACCGTGAAAAGCATCGCTGACCATCAAAGAGAATTCTGCCTCGTTGACACCATGCAGTTTACTCAATCGACCTACTGCCAGGATTTCGCGAGTCTCCGTTGCTGGGTTCTTGTAATCTGCAACCAGTGCCATCTCGCGATCGTAGTCGATAAAGCAGAGTCGCATCAGTCGCTCGTGGGCGGTTCGCTGGCTCAGCTTCATTAAGTGGAAATAGCGGAAATAGACACTTTGCTCTGACAGGGTTTTATGGAACTGTACGGCTAGAGGTTCGTCTTCCGGCTGAATCGGTCGAATAGTCACTTTACTGCCGTTATTCAGTTCCCACGATGAGACGTACTGCATGGGATAAGGTCGAATTGCTGGCTTGGGCAATTGCTCCTCGTTCAGATGCGTTTCGTGGAGGACGATCCGGGCATCTAGTGCCAGAAGGGATTCGCGATTCTCTCTCTTTACTGTTGAGGCAAGTAAAGGATTGATATCTATTTCTTTAATCCAGGGTTGCTCTACGACGAGCTGGCTGAAGCGCACCAGTAGTTGCTCTAGAGCCGCCAGATCGACTGGTGGGCGGCCTCGCACTCCTTTAAGTGCTCCGTAAATGAGGGTGCGCTCGATCGTGCGCCGTGCCAGAGTGGTATTGAGGGGAGGTAGAGCGATCGCGCGGTCTTTAAAAACTTCTACCAATTGCCCGCCCGCACCAAACAGCAGAACCGGCCCGAACTGCGGATCGATACTGCTGCCAATAATCAATTCGTAGCCACCCTCGATGTCGATCATCGGCTGCACCGTAACCCCGGAAAAGTGGTTGACTCCCACTTTATAGCCGACCGCAGCTTTAATGGCGCGATAAGCCCAGCGTACAACATCAGCATTCATGAGGTTTAACCGCACGCCGCCCACATCGGTCTTATGGGTAATGGTTTGGGAGAAAAGTTTGAGAGCAACCGGATAACCGATCGCATCGGCATGCTCGATCGCCTCAGTTTCGCTAGTTGCTACGAGAGTTTTTACCGTGGGGATGCCGTACGCTTCTAGAATTTGCTTAGATTCAAATTCCGTTAGCAAAGTGCGATCTTCCTGGCGTACCTTGTCGATTAATTGTTGGGCTAGGAGGCGGTTAGGTAAGTCATCCCCTCCCTCTGGCATCACTGGTGTTTCGTAGATACCGCGCAGGTTATAGCTGTACTGCCACATGTAAGTAAATACCCGCGCCGCAGAATCAGGATAGGAATAGGTGGGAATACTGGCGCTATTGAGAATTGCCTCGCCGGCCATCACTTCAGCACCTCCCATCCAGCTTGCCAGGATCGGCTTGCCATGTAGAGCGGTTGCCTGCTCTCGCACGTAGGACTTCAAATGCTCCGCCGTTTGGGTGGGATCGGTCATGGCCTGGGGCGTAAGGATGACGAGCGTGCCATCGCTGCCTTCATCTTTAGCGACCATTTCCAGCGTTTTGGTAAAGCGTTCCGGTTCCGCATCTCCCAGAATATCAATCGGGTTGCTATGGCTCCAGTAGGGTGGCAGTTCTCGATTGAGATTAGCGATCGTTTCCGCCGACAATTCTGCCAGTTCGCCGCCAGTGGAAATAAGAAAATCGGTCGCCAGCACCCCTGGCCCCCCAGCGTTTGTAATGATTGTCAGGCGTGGCCCTTTAGGACGTGGCTGTTTTGCCAGTACCTCTGCCATATTGAACAGTTCGGAGATTTTGGTTACCCGCAGCACGCCAGAGCGCCGAAAAGCCGCATCCAGAACTTCATCGCTACCCGTTAACGCCCCCGTATGTGAAGCAGATGCCTTGGCGGCTGCCTCGGTTCGACCTGCCTTAATCACGATAATTGGCTTTGTTAGAGCTACCTCGCGGGCGGCGGACAGGAAAGAGTGGGCGTCCCCAATTGATTCCATATAGATCACGATGCTCTGGGTGCGAGAATCGTCGCCAAGATAGTAGATTAGATCGCCCCAACCAACATCGAGCATGGAACCAATGGAAATAAAGGCACTAAACCCCACGTTTTCGCGAAAGCTCCAGTCGAGAATAGAGGTGCAAAGAGCGCCACTCTGACTGATGAAACCAACCTTGCCCGGGCGAGCGATGTGAGGTGCAAAGGTGGCATTCAGACCAGTATGGGGATTCATGATTCCCAAGCAATTAGGGCCGATGATTCTCAGTCTACCCTTTCGCGCTTGCTCTAGAATTTGATGCTCTAGTTCGATGCCCGCCGGGCCGATTTCCTTAAAACCAGCCGATACAATAATCGCACTCTTAACGCCAGCTTCCACGCACTCCTGGATAATAGCGGGTACCGTAGGAGCGGGCGTCGCAATCACAGCCAGATCGATGGGTTCGGGTATGGTAGCGATATTGGGGTAGGCTTTGATCCCCATAACGCTATGGTGTTTGGGGTTGATCGGGAATACGGTGCCGCCAAAGGGACTACCGATCAGGTTCCACAATAAGGTGCGTCCGACGCTGCCAGCGCGATCGCTAGCCCCGATCACCGCTACTGTTTTCGGCGTGAAGATCGAGCTGAGGGGCTGGTACCCAGAGCGCAGGATATCGTAGGCAGGATCGGCTGTAAAAGTGATGGGAGTCTGCATAGTAGTCTTTACTATCCTTAATGTTTAGATCTCTTTATCGTCTTTAGGACTCAAAACCCTGCAAATTGTTGTTCAGTAGCAGTCTAGAGGCATTAGTCATACATGCTCTATTTAACCTGAAATTAGAGGAAAATATTAGTGTCGCACTAAACATCGTAGAGTATCTGCAAAGGGGGTTATGTCATGAATGTACTCGATGTGCAACTAAATAATTCGCAATAGAAACCCCACCACTGGCAGTAAGAGGGAAACTCATACTTAAGTACCACGGTGGGAACTATGTTTTCTATAGGACTTACGCATTGACAAAAATGGCAATACATGGGGGCAAGTAGTGACTGGCTTAGCGAGGTTTTCTTGGATTAACTGACGGATCGCAGGCACAAATAACTGCCTTGAGACCTGATATAGGTTGTCAATCAAGCCCTCAACTCGCATCGTTTGCAGTTTACAAAAGGCTTGCAGCGCAGAGAAGAAATGGGTTCTAATGGCTGACTCTGTTCGCACTTGGAATCGTTCAATTGGCTTTTCCAGAATGAGTTATACCAATTAGCGAATCTCAGGTAACCGACTATTGTTTACAACAAATCTTGGACGCGAATGTTTCCTAGTTCTCGTTCCATTAGGCATACGGTCACAGATTGGTCTTCAGTAAAGATCGTGCATTGCAGATAGGCGGGTGCCGCATCTGAAGTTTGGGGTTGGGTAGCAGGTTGGGTATAGACTTCAAGTTGCCGATCGCGCAAATTGAGAATCCAGTAAATTGGAATTCCTGCCCTAGCATAAATTCGCTGTTTGATGCCGCGATCGCGCTCTAGGGTTGCATCGGCAACTTCAATTACTAGCGCTACTGATGCTGCATCGGGATGGCGATCTCGATAGTCTAAACGCTGACCGCGAACTATCGTCAGATCTGGTTCGGGTTCGCTATCTTCAAGGGTAATGGGTTCTTGGAGATTGAGATGGTAGTTAGATGGTAGAAGTGCTAGCAAGACATCTTGAAGTAGCCCAGTAGCTAATCTGTGTGGAGGATTTTTGGTCATTTTGGCAACTAGCCAGCCCTCTAACAATTCAAGTCGATCGTCTTCCTGGAGAATACCTGCTTGCGCCATTGCATGATATTGCGTGACGCTTAGCCTCCAGATTGGCTCTGTAGGTATGGCGACAGGTGCCTCTATGTTTGGTAGTGCGATCGCTTCCATAACTACATTCATGTGGATTCGACTGCTTTGCCAGGAATCAAAGCAAAAGTTTTGCTCTGTGTAAGGCTTTGTGTAACATTTAGCATAACAGAAAACTCTTTAGCGCTGTTTCCATTGCGAGCGATCGCTTAATGGGTCGGGTTTCAAGCGATCGGCAACCATGCGCTTTGCCACCTATACTGGTGCTATCCAAATTGCTGCCGTAACTGCCGCAGCATTTGACGCGTGCTCGATCGTCTTGCTGCCTGCATCAACTGAGGAATCAGCTTACGCTTGTAACTGTTCCAGTAGCACAAGCGCTCTTTGGCGAATTTCTGTAGGTGTGAAATTAGGAAAAATCGGGTTTCTGAACTAACTGACTTACCCCTAAGCTAGATTTCACAATATCTCAATGCCTGCCAAGGTATAATTAATATTAAGGATTATATTTAGTTGGAAAAGTGTATGTATCGCCTCAAATATCCCACTAAACAAAGCGATCCACCTCTCTCTCCTAGAGAAACGTTGCCAACAATGTATGACTTGCCAAGCGAAAATCCTGAGGAGAATGGTTTGGATCAATTTCATAACTTTCAATCAGAGCTTTTGTTATTGACATTCTGTCCTCCTCACTATTCTCGCGATCGCGTATTCAGTGCTTGCGATCTAAATCTATACTATGATGTGCATCATCAAAACTGGTACAAGCGCCCTGATTGGTTTGGTGTGGTGGGTGTTCCAAGGCTATACGATGGAGAGGACTTACGCTTAAGCTACGTGATTTGGCAAGAGGGAATTAGTCCAACCATTGTAGTGGAATTACTCTCACCAAGTACGGAGAAAGAAGACCTGGGAGAAAGTCGGCTTTCTCCTAAGGACAGTGATGATAAATATGATAAACCGCCTAGCAAATGGGAAGTATACGAGCAGATTTTACGCATCCCTTACTATGTGGTATTTAGTCGCTATACTGATCGGATGCAGGTGTTTCACTTACAGGGCGGGCGTTATAGTGAAATAGCATTAACTGAGTCGAAATTGTGGATAGAGGAGCTAGGCTTAGGCTTAGGATTGTGGCAGGGTGAGTATAAAAATAACGATCGCCTATGGTTGCGCTGGTATGATGCCGAAAATTCCTGGATTCCCACTGATGCTGAGCAATTAGCATCTGCCGAGCAGAGAGCCATAGCCGCTGAACAGAGAGCAACCGAACTTGCTCAACGATTGCGGGATTTAGGCATAGAACCTTAGAACAGTTAAGTTTATGAAGGGGGGAGTCCCGAAGAAGCGCGGCACATCCTCACCCAAAAATTATTGCCGATCAGTTGGGCGATGGCTGCTCTTGTTTTCCGGTCTTTGCCTCGATCGCTTCCAAACGACTCTTTAACTCCTGATCGCTTTCCTCAATTTATAGCGTGATCGCACTCTAGGGTTGTATCGGCTACTTCAATTGCTAGCGCTACTGGCACGACACCACCTCATTGGACAAGTGACTCACTGGAGAAATGTCGATCGCCCGAATTGGGAATGTTACACGTGCGGCCTTCATATCATTATTGCTTCAATCGCGATCTGCAGGGCTACCTAGATTATACTCTCTGTCAATGTTCTAGTAGCACGGTAAGAACTGATGTTGAGTAGTGTATCAAATTTTGCAACCAGAGAAATCGCGGCAAAATCCCGCGTAAGATTTGAAAAGAATGCAGGTTTGCATAATTTCTCACCCTACAATATTTTAAAGCATAGGAATATATGATTAAGGTGCCAACCTCAAGATTTCTTGCTTATAGCTGTGGAGCTTTACTCAGTATTGCCTTGCTTTCAGGGCTATTTATTAGTTCTACCTACACTGATTTTGATTCTCTTAGTAAACCTGTGGATAAAATTAACATGCCCCACTCTTTGCAGGAAAAGGTCTTAGAAGACTTGAGAAATCGCTTAGGCTTACCACAGCCAGCCGCAGATAATCTTAAAATTGTTAAAATTGAGCCTGCGATCGCTGCTACCCCAGGATGGCGCATAACCATCCAAGCTCAAGGACAGCATTGGGTTTATCTCGCTGGACAAGATGATACCATTCGCTTTGATACAGTTGCTAGCATTCCAGAAAAAGTTCGGTCTGCCCTGTCAAAAACATCAAGAATCCCAGTTGATTATTTACAGATTAGAGCTGCTGAACTGGTAACATCAATGCGACAGTGTCCACCAAATGCTGGCTGCTTAACTGGATATGAATGGAAGTGGCGAATTTTACTAAACAATCAGCAAGTTTATAATTTTGACAAAGAAGGTCTAGAATGGCAGCGCTGGAAGGTTAAAGGGAGTAGTGATGGGCTTCCTCTAAATATCAAATCTGCAATTATGCTTGATGTGGTCAATCGCACGCTGGAGATTCCATCAAATTTGAATGTGGAAAGCATTAAAGCCGTAACTTGGAACCCTTGTTCTGAATCGCCCAATTCCCCTACATGGGGACCAAGAGGAACCTGCGCTAATGTGAATATCTCTGGTTGGCAGGTGAAGGTGAGATCTGGTGCGATTCTCTATACCTACTATGTTCCTTCCTCGTATCAAGAAGACGATCCAATCGCACCAGACGGAATGCAGAGTATTCCATCTGACATTTTAGAGCAAGTTAAGCAAGATATCTCCAAACGCACTAAAGTTCCTGCTCAAAACCTTTATGTGTTGACTGTCGCACCTCACTATTTTGATCGTTGCTTAGATGCTCCAGGAGAGGATTGTCAGAATGGAGTGATTGCAGGTTGGAGCATCTTGACTCTGATCAATGGGCTGCCAGCCATTGATAATCAGGATTATTGGGTTTACCATGCCAGCCTAAATGGCGAACAAACTCACTTTGTCCGATCCGGACTTTATGCTTATCCGCCATAAGATTTTGATGTAGTAATTGATAATTAACGAAGATCTATTATCGACTTCCTGTTTTTGCCTCGATCGCTTCCAAACGACTCTTGAACTCCTGATTCTCTTTCTTCATTTGATCGATTTCCTCGCGTAGTTGCTTGATACCCGCATCAGCCCCGATCGCTTTCTGCACTTTTTGCACTGCTTCATCCGCCATGCGACGCACGCGCCCATCAGGAGTGCTATCCGCTAAGCTTTGCAGAATCCCAATTGCCGCCGGACTATCCACCTGCCCCAAAGCGTTGACAACAGATACTTGAGTCAGAAAGAACGTCTCGCCAGATAACACCTGCAAGCGGTTGAGAATTTTGGCAGTCTTAGGTTTAGTTTGAGCTTTACCCATCGCCCCCAAAGCGCGAATCGATGCCAAACGCAGGGGCTGCGGTACGTCGGGAGCCGTGTATTTCATCACGATTTCTAGCGCTTCATCGGATTCCTTTAATTTGGCTAAGCCTGCGATCGCGCCCGATCGCACCACTTCATTCCAACCTTCTCTCTCTTTGAGAATCTCTTTGAGCCATGTAATTACCTTCTCAGGATCGTAGTTGGGTAGAGATGCTGCAATCTCACCAATACAGGAAGCAGCAGTGGATTCCACTAAATAGCTAGGATCTCCTTCCTTTACGAATGGCTCGATCGCTTGCAGACTTGCCTCTGTCTTAAATTTGCTCAGTCCACTAATTACCGCCTTGCGCACTCTTGCCTCTTTATCCTCCAATCCCTTCACGAGGGCTGCGTATGCTTGATCTAAATTGATCGAAGCCAGAGCATCAGCAACTTCCACGCGCACACCCCAGAACGATTCTTCTAACAGAGATTTTTCTAGTGCTTTGACCGCTTCCAGATTTCCCTTTTTCGCCAATGCTTCTGCACATTGAATTTTGGCAAGTGGATCGGGATCGAACTGCAATCCCGCCTTCAGTTCTGCAAGTCCATATTCTAAAGTCACTTGCTTAAGGTAGTTATTACCGCGATCAAAGCTAATAAAACTGGGCTTAAAATCTAAGGGAAAATAGAACGCTTGTTCCTTCTCAAATACTCTCACAGCGAATGTCTTTTGTTCGGTCTGTCCCTCAAATCCAAAGGCAATCGGAATTTTAAGATCGAATAGTTCCTCTTGTGTCTGCGCCACAGTCACTTTCGCTAGTTTATTGTCGTCATCCCAACTGTAGCCAATCTTGTATTCAGGATGTCCACCACGGAACACATACTGATCGAAGAGAAATAGTACATTCTTACCTGTTGCCTGCTCGATCGCCCTGATCAGGTCAATAGTTTCCACAGTTTTATGAGCATTGTGTCGCACAAAAGTATGGATGGATTTCCAAAACAGTTCGTCACCCAGCTCGGTACGCAGCATGTGATAAACGCAACCACCTTTTTCGTAAATGTGGCGATCGTATAGCTCGATCGCTTCGCGATAGACATGCGTAACCATGGGACGGCGATAGCGCTCGGCATCTTCGGTCAGGTAGCTGCGAGCTTCACCCAGACGATAATAGGCGGCCTCTTCAGCGTCATATTCGTGTTCCGTCCACAGCACCTCGGCATAGGTGGCAGCGCCTTCTTTGACCCAGGCATGAGACCAGTGCTTAATTACCACCAGATCGCCAAACCACTGATGCGCTAGTTCGTGAGCTACAAGACTCTCAGTCCCGCGATTATCCAGGGCAGCGCGTTCATCCAGGACGCAGCGATCGGTCAAGAGCGTCGTGGAAGTATTTTCCATCCCACCAAAAATAAAGTCAGCCACGCACACCTGCGCGTACTTGGGAAAGGCGTAGTCATAGCCATATTTTTGACTAAAAAACTCAATCATGCTAGGAGTTTTGCCCATGCTCAAAATTGCTTCAGCCTCAGTGCGAGAGCGATCGACATAGTAGGTGACGGGTTTATCGCGCCAATTATCTTTGACTTCTAAAAAGTCACCGATCGCTAATGTCACCAAATAGCTGGGATGCACTTCGTTCTGCATCCAGTGATAAATCTTGTCATTACCTTCCTGCGTAGTGCTGACTAGTTCGCCATTGGAAATCGCCATCAGATGACTGGGTACGCGCACAATAATTTCAGAGGTGGCTAGCTGACCGGGATAGTCAAAACAGGGAAACCAATAGCGTGAATCTTCATCTTCACCCTGAGTCCATACCTGCGTGGGCTTTTGGGGATAATGCTCGGTGGGGGTGACAAAATAAATGCCCCGCTGCGGTTGCACGGCAGCATAAGTAATGGTTAATGTTACGCGCTCGGCGATCGTCGTCGGTTTTGCCAGCTTTACCTTTAAGTATTCGCCATCATAGTCAAATTTTTGAGTAGTATCACCAACTTCTACTGTGGTAATTTCTAAATTCACAGCATCCAGTGTCAGATCGGTAATGCCATCGCGCACTGGATTTAGCCGAATTTGGCAAACTCCCCGTAACGTTTGGGTGGGAATATCCAGGCTTAGATTCAGACAGATATGCTCTACTTGCCCAGGGCGATCGGGGTTATAATGGGGCTTGGCACCCGGCATTTGGAATGGTTTCCGTTTATTGTTGCCATTGTCTGTGTCCCAGTTAGCCATAGATTTCTTCTCAAGAAGTTTGTAGTCAAACTCAATCATAGCCTGTCCTTTCAGCGGTACTTACCTCTGCGCCCTCATTTTGCACGGTACTAAAGATCGAGACCAGTTTGGATCGCGAGCAGCAATTGCCGTGAGATAATATACGCAGAGTAACTTTGAGGTGAAGCTTATGACCTCTGCTACGCCAGCGACAAAATCAGTATTGACTTTACCTGACCACACCCAGTTACCAGAGTCAGACGGTACATTTGTGAAAAATTTTCAGGAACACCCGCAAAGCATTTTACTCACAGAATCAATTCGACCGATCCTGGATAGACATCATCCTGATGGACAATATTGCATCGGGCAGGATTCGGGCATTTACTGGCGTTTAATCGATCCACCCGAAAAGGGTGCAGAATCGCCTGATTGGTATTATGTGCCAAACGTCCCGCCAATGCTGGATGGTAAATTTAGGCGCTCTTATGTGCTTTGGCAAGAGTATGTCGCACCATTAATTGCGATCGAATTTGTTTCGGGTAACGGTAGCGAAGAAAGAGACCGCACACCGCCATCACAAGCAGAAGGTCGCAAAGTCGGGAAGCTTTGGGTATACGAGCAGGCAATCCGCATACCTTACTACGCAATTTATGAAGTTCAGAAAGAGCAGGTTGAAGTATATCACTTACAAGACAACACCTATCTAGCGATCGCTGCAAACGAGCGCGGGCATTATACGATTTCGCCTTTAGGCGTGGAATTAGGTATTTGGCAGGGCAGGTATCAGAATATGGATTTGCCATGGCTGCGGTGGTGGGATGCAGATGGTAATTTACTCTTAGCTGGGGAGGAAAGGGCTGAGCGGGAAAGGCAGAAGCGGCACAGAATTTCAGATAAGTTGCGATCGCTCAGTCCCGAACAACTTGCAGCATTAGGTATCGATCCAGAACTATTGGACTAGGATGAAGAGTGTTTATAAATTGTGCCTATGCGCTAAACCTCCTTTCTAGCAACTCGATGTACTTAGTCACTGGGTAATTTAAAAGTAAATATTTCCCATTTTTTTATGACTTTATGGGGTGAACCAATGTATATTCGTCCACCTTTTCTTACTATGCATTTTACTTGCTGTTTATTATGGACTTGTAAGGTAAAGGTACTGCCATCTTTTAATTCTTGCCCAATTTTTTTGGAAGCTTGTGATGGCAGCAAAATAAAGGTTTCCCATTCTTTTACATGAGGCGCACAAGCAGATAACTTCCCGTAGTTACCGAGATCTGAGCATACAAATTTCTTGTTGCTGATTGCTTGAAATGCTATTTTGTCACCGTAACAAACCGATCTATCTTGATCATCTAAGAATGGATTGCTAGCATCAATAAGCTCAAATATTTCCCATTCTTTTGTATGATTCGCTTTTGCAGAAAGCTTTCCATAATTTTTTAAATCAGCCATAACATATTTGTCGTTACATGCTTTTATGCTGATTTGATTGCCATATTTTAGAGTAACTGGTTTCGGTTTTGATATAAGATTCTCAAAATCGGCATTGAGATTGTAAACATCAACAATTGAAGAACTATGAGATACAAAGCTGTAAGATATTTGGGGCATTAGTTTTCCTTGTTGGGCAAAAAGCACTTCTGCTTTCTGTAAATCATCTCTAGCACTTTGCCTGTAAGTTTCATAATCCAGATTGAAAAGTGGATCTCCCATGCCTAAATTGAGAATACCTCGTCTGTAGTAAGCTTCGGCACAGGTTGGCTCAACTTTTAGTGTCCGAGTGTAATATTCAACAGCTTGTAATTTATTGCCCAATTCCTCACACAAAATGCCATTTTCATAGCAAGATTGATAGTAATTTGGATCTGCACACAAAGCATGTCCATAACTTTTCACCTCCTCATCAGAATCTCCTAAAAAAGAATAAGCTATTGCTCTTTCTCCCCAAACCTGAGGATTATTTGGCTCCATAGAAATCGCCGTGTTAAAACTGGAGACAGCTTCTTTATATCTCCCTAATGCAATTAGAGACTTTCCCTTTTCTAGATAGAAATAATGATTTAAAGGATCAATTTCAATAGCTTTCCTATAATTTGAAGTTGCTTCTTGATATTTACCTTCATCATGAAAAATTTGACCATACAAATAAAAGCAGTAAGCTGTATCTATATAACTGCTTGAATTATCCAAAGCACGATCCAAATTACGAAGGATATAGTTGTTTGGAAGCATGACTAACTGTTTGCCAGACTTAGCTAAAACAAAATTAGTAGATAGAATAGCTTTTCTAAGTTTCTCTAAAGCGTTGAAGGTTGGTTCTTCGTCAATAGAAAACATGAGTGATATTAAATTCTGTTGTAGCTCCAGTACTAAATTTAAAGTATCTTTCTCAACTTCGGAAATGGCAAGTTCACGAGTTAAATGACACGACTTGGAAGGTTATGAAGGGTGGGAAATAAAACAGATGTTATTTCTAGGTAGGCATCAACACCTCCATGATTTGCTCCACAGACTTCCCTTGATGCAGCAAGGACTGGGTGAACTGAACCACCTGCTGCACAGCTTCGCGTGA
>CALRKB020000033.1:0-54026 GCA_943367755.1 Rhizobium sp. Q54
TCCAATGCTTGGGTGGAGAGATGTAAAAGCTTGGTCAAGAACTTTGACAGAACTCTGGCTAATGCTGAGGCTAAACTCAATCTTTGCTTTATCCGGCTTATGCTTAAGCGCCTTGCGGCTGCTTCCTAAGATACCAAATGGGTTCTATAGACCGATTTGGTATCTTGTCCCGCGATACTTGGTTTTGAGGCACGTCGCCACCAGGTAGCTTAAGATAATTAATAATTCTCTTTACAGAAAAATTTGTTGCTGTAAAAAATCCATTGGCATAGGGGTCAGGTTTTGTATGGGCGCAATTGGTAACGATCGGGGATTTCCAGCCAAACCTGCTCGTATATAAAGCTTATCAATGGAAAATTTACAGGTGGAAAAGTTTTAATTATAAAGATGATCGCTTTTGGGAAGCATGTGGGCATAGTATGTTATGTGCTACTGAGATGCAAAAAAAAGACGAGATCTTCTCTAGTTTTTCACTTTTTGCGTTTATCCTGTAGTCATGCGGAGCCACTAAAGCCTTGTGCTGGTGGTAACGGGGGAGTTACCAACAAAGTTGTTGTCAAAATTTTGACTTTTATGTTAGGCTCCAAAATGGAATAGGAAAATCCAGAAAGCTTGTTAGAGAGATTTAGCTAACAGTATTTCAAGCACTCTCAATAGAAATTAAAGGACAGAACTAAAATGGGATTATGGAATGACATTGTTGATACTGCCAATGATGTGGGAGACTCAATTGACAGCAATATTACACAGCCTGTTTCTGATATAGCTAATGATCTCGGGGATGCTTTTGACGAGAATGTTACTCAGCCTGTTTCTGATGTAGCTAATGATCTCGGGGATGCTTTTGACGAGAATGTTATTCAGCCATTAATTGGCAATATTGGAGATCTCGTTGCAGAAGCACTTCCAGAGATGTCTTCAGACTTTACTGTGTATTCTTGGAACAATGATAAGAACTCACCTGGAGTTCAAGAATCACTGAACATTGAAATTGACCCGAATCAAAAAACATATATCCTTATCCATGGATGGATGGATCAAGGAGGAGCCACATCACAATTTGGTTGGATTGGGAGAGCAACTCAAGGTCTTGAGAATTCAGATCCTAAAGCGAATATTCTTTCTATTGATTGGAGCGCAGGAGCTGGGAGTCCTTTGTTCTACCCTTCTGCGAATGTGACAGATGAAGTTGGGGCTGGGGTTGCTCGATATTTGGCTAGCTATCCCGATTTGTTTAAACCTGAGAACATATCATTGATTGGCTGGAGCCTTGGAGCACATGTTGCAGGTTCTGTCGGGCAAACGTATAAAGACATCACTGGAAATAAGATTGACTTAGTTGGCGGTCTAGACCCTGCCGGCCCTGGGTTTGGGGATAATGATACTCTTCTAGACCCTTTGGTTTTGGGTGGAGCCAGCATTGCAAGTATTTTGACAGGACCTCTTGCCACAATATCTTTAAGTGCTGCAATTGGAGTACTAAACAACAGAGGTGACGCTTTAGATCCAGATGATGCTCGTAGGGTTGTTGTGCTACATTCTTCTAATCAAGCAGGACATAACAGCAATTTAGGAGACCTCGATATTTTTCTCGATCCCAGTTATGCTGATGCGCAATTATACGATCAAGATGGTTTAATAAACGATCATTACCATGCAACAGATGTCTTCCTTCAACTCTTAGATGGTTCTCCAAGTCACCTTGGCTTCCCCCAAGCAAATGGAGCATTTATTGACTTAGGCTATTTATTAGATAATTCCATAGTTGGTTCTTACTCAATGACAACTTATTCCTAAGGCTGGAATATGAGAAATTGAGATGGCTTAAACCTTTATGCATCCTGATAGCTCTCGTAATTCTGTAGTTTTTTGCACTCACAGATTATCATTACGAGAGCTTTCCTTCATTCGCAACAGATTCAAAGAGGCTTCTTATTTATTTCTTTCTCACTGATTTTATCCCCTAGCTGCTCTTGAATTCTTTTTGACGAGTCAGCATAGGTGCAGAGATTAAGTTATTAACCCAGCAACCTGAGATATTAAAGGAGATACAGTTTTTCCAACGGTCGTCACCTAAAAATGCATGCTCAATTATTGCCAAGTTGATATATACCGCCGCTTCATTCTTGTATAGAACCCATTTGGTATCTTAAGATAAGAGTAAAAAGATGCCAAACATGAAGTACACAAGCGATTTAACCGACAAAGAGTGGACAATCATAGAACCTCTGTTACCGCAAAAGCACAAGACAAGACCACCGAAATGGACAAAGCGACAAATCCTAGACGGGATCTTCTACCAACTGAAGAATGGTTGTAATTGGAGCGACTTACCCAAGGACTTGCCACCCTACTCCACAGTGTTTTGGCACTACAAGCAATGGCGCTCTGAAGGGGTGTTAGAGCAAATCATGACCGCTTTGCATGCACAAGTACGAGAACAGGTAAAAAAAAGCCCAAATGGACGACTCTGATAATTGTAGACTCGCTCTTCTGTGAAAAATACTTGTAATGCCAGTGTTGAATCGAAAGGTTTTTGTTCCTACAAAGCCACTAATGGCATCAAACGACATTTAGCTATTGATACACTCGGTTTTCCTTTCTTTACCCACTGCACCAAAGCTAATGTATCTGACGATAGGGGGTTGATCGAGATGTTTGAGCAAAACATGGATTATTTTAAATCTAAACCAGTGAATATTCCCAAGGTGATTTCCACGAAAAAATGTACCGATAATTGTAGGGGCGGCGCCTCTGTGCCTGCCCTCAACCAATCGGGGCAACCACGAGGGGATTGCCCCTACGGGTATTTTCTTTCCTAGATATGTCCCAAGATCACTGTCATGGTAGATCATGGTTATAATCCCGAACATCTAACTACAGAACTAGAGAAGATTTATCCTCAGATTATGACCAAGATCAGGTTTCAGGTTGCACCCAAACCCTCCAAAGAGGAAAAGGCAATGCAAGGAAAATCTGGTTTTGTCGTCATTCCTATGCGTTGGATTGTGGAAAGATCTAATGCTTGGGTGGAAAGATGTAAAAGCCTAGTCAAGAACTTTGACAGAACTCTAGTTAATGCCGAGGCTAAACTCAACCTTTGCTTTATCAGGCTTATGCTTAAGCGTCTTGCCGCTGCTTCCTAAGATCTCAAATGGGTTCTATAAAAAGGAGACTCCGAACGTCCCGCGCTTCCTTGCACTTGTTCCCATTCCTCTCTAATCTCTCGATCGATCTCCTCTTGATGGTCGAAATAGTAACCCATAGCAGCATGTGCTTCGGCATGGGTTAGATAAGGATGCTGGCGACACATTTCCTCTACCGACCAACCATAGGCGAGATAGTCCATAATAATTTGTGCCACTCTAATCCGAGGAAGGCGTTGCAATCGCGCAGGTCGATCCTCACTTTTTTCGATATGTGGGTAATTAAGTGTCTGGGCTAGCATGATACTTATTATTTACTCCATCAATAACCAGTTAAACAAATCCTTCACTGTGAGTTGTAGTGCGATCGCAAATGCAGGCACAGGTAGAAGAGCGTCTGGTTCGTCAAATACCTCGATCGCTTGTCCGGGACGATAAACAAATACGGTTTGCTCGTCGGGATCGATTAGCCAACCCATCTCAGTTCCATGCTTCAAGCAATGCAAAATATTTTTGGTCACCCTCGTCTGACTTTGTTCTGGAGACAGAATCTCAATTGTCCAATCGGGAGCGCGGAGAAATGCGTTAGCCACTTCTCCATTCTCATCGCGCGGAATCCGGCTCCAAACAAAAACTGCAATATCTGGGACGGTCGAGCGATCGCCAAAGGTACAGCGCAACTCAGGAAACGCACGAGCAAGGCGCTTAGGCTTCACGACAGCATTGATGGCAGGTACGAGTTCTCCCTGGACTATACTATGTTTCCCCTGTGACATTGGTTTCCGAATTATTTGACCATCAATATATTCACTGGCGGGTTCCGTTTCTGGTTGTTGCAGAAACTCCTCCAATGTCGAAATTCGCGAAGGTGTTTGTAGCATGCTTAATCTTAAACCTCATCGGGATTGATACCGAGGGCGCGCAGGCGAGCTGCCAGTCGTTCTCGCCGTTGACGTTCTATCTCTGCTTCGTTCAGGTAGCGATCGCCATGTTGGTCAAACCAACTCAAAACCTCTCTTCCCAAGCGATCGGATGGCGACACGCAGCGCCCAATTCCTAAACTAATCTCTGGCATCCAAAATGGTTCGCCCATCTGCAACTTATAAATTCCATTCTCTAGCTTGTAAACCTCTAACGGTAAATGTCCATCCCGCCGCCAAAATTTTGGATTGTAAATAACGCAGTACTGCACGCCCAACTTGGCATACGTTGCTAACTTCTCATCATACTCACCCCCTGAAGTCTGCGACACCACCTCCAAAGTCAGCATTGGCACTACATCTTGTTCTTCCCAGACCACATAGCTCTTCCGCGATTCGCCTCCCTTGCGTCGCTCTACTCCCAAACTCAGAAAACCATCTGGCACCACGGGTACCCGTGGATTTAAACCCGTTGTATGATAAATCCCCATATCCACACCAAAAAACCAGTCATCGCGGGTTTTCCACAGATATTCCAACAAAAACAGCAGAATATTGGGCACAAAGTTTTGATCTTCGTTATCCACAGGTGTATCGTCCGAATCGATCAATTCGTCGCTGCTTGGTAGGTGTTTTAGGTCTAGCATGGGGCAACCTCAAGTGTCCTACGATATCGTTTATTGTAGGCGATCGCCTGGCGAACTGATTAATGGATAGATTATGGCAGCAATACTAGGTGAATGGAGCGATCGCTATCAGTGGCCGTACGATACGGTGTCGATGCTGGCAGGGCTTAGTTTGGGCGGTAAGGCAAAATTCCACCCCCCCCTGTGCGACCTGACAATTACGCCTGAAATGCAGGTGCTGGATATGTGCTGTGGTAGCGGTTCAGCCACCCAGATTTTGGTGCGGCTAGCTAGCAAAGGCCATGAGGCTAACGTCTATGCCTTTGAGCTTAATAGTATTCGTCACCAAACTTTGAGCAAATTTGTCAAATCTTTGGTCTAGTTTTTCATCCTTAAGCTGACCATTACTATCAAAGGCTTGCCATGCTTTAGCGATCGCAATTTGCTCTGGGATTACCCAACCATGAACCCAACGCACAATCGTCCGCAGGTCATTCAGGGAATTACTATTATGTTCGCCGCCTAACACGCTAATTAGCCCAAATACTTTACCCGACATCTGATCGAAACTCATTAAGTCAAGGGCGTTTTTGAGCACACCACTAACGCTGCCATGATACTCAGGCGTGGCAAGAATAATGCTATCTGCTTCAGTTACGGTGCGGTGCAGTTTCATGACATCTACATAGTCTGTGTAGTCGCTGTCGCCATCGCAAAATGGTAGGTTCATCGTGCGTAAATCTAGCAACTCGACCTCAGATCCTATAGCTGCAACTTTTTGCAATGCCAGATTCAATGCCTGATAGGTATGTGAATTCGCTCTGAGGCTACCACCAATACCCACTACTTTGATCCTGCGAGCATGCTCTGGTGTTGACTTGAATGGAGGATGGCGTAATGTTTCTGCTGCCATAGCTTTAATTTCCTGGTTGGCGATACGATCAATTAATGAATAAATCATAGTCGTTATGACTATGTATTAATATCACCCTTGAGAATGACTCTCCTTTACTTATTGCTCCAGTTTTAATAGCCGCTTTAGGGAAAACCATGCTTCCCGCAATTTCCAAAACTTAGAAGTTTTCATCGCAACAATCTCACCCCGCAAGCGATTTAATTCCATGCTCATTGCTGCTTTTTCTTCGGAAAGCTGTGCTCGTGTTTCCCGATCTGCTAACTGTTCCTCTACTTTCGATCTTGTCTGGAATACAGAATCAGCTAGCTGCACGTAGGGCTGCTCATCCCACTCTTTAGTCCGAATTTTTGCTTGTAACTTCCTGAAAATAGAAGCTCTCGGTGCAATATCCTGTACTAGTTCCCATTCCAGCTCTGATATTAAATATTCTTTTAAAACTGCACCTGTCCATATTTGCGTATCATCAACAATCAAAATGCCATCTTTCTTTAGATGCGATGTGGCATAGAACCAATCAATAAACGGAATTGGAAAGCCATGACAACCATCAATTAGAATTAAATCCAAATCCTGAGGATTAAGAATTGGCAAAATCACCTCGGAATTCTGTAGCTGAAAGTCTATTTTGTCACTAGAAATCTGATGGCTAGTGCAGTATTGTTGAATGCGATCAATTTGGCCTTGGCTGGGAACCACACAAATATGCTTGCTGCCCTTGAGCGCAAACAGAATAGTACTAATCCCTGCACCTGTTTCTAGGGTTCTAGAATTTTCTGTGACATGCCGATCGATGAAGCTGAGAACCTCCTCAGAAGCTTGATAAGATACCAAATCCCCAGTGCGATCTTTATGGAGTTTGGGTCGATCTGCAAGTACAGTTTGCAGTTCGGTTGATAGTGTAACTACACGACTATCGGCGCAATCTTGTGAAGTTATTTCCATAGGGGTATCCGAATTGCAATCTTTATTAGATGTAGGAGTACCATGTAGGCCCTGTTGTTGCAATTTTGATGTTAAGATTTGTTGCTGTAGGCGCAGTACAGAAGTCAGAATCGATTCTCCTTCAGTGGTTTGATGGAAGTAGCTAGGGAGATCGGCAACTCGATCTAGTTCTTCTAATAAAGATAGACATTCGGGCGCAATTTTTGGCATTAACTGTACTAAAGGATATCGCCAATCCAAGCTGCCGAAAAGATTTGCGTCGTATAGGTTGTTTACATCCTTTGAGTTGTTGTCGTGCAGCGATAAAGATAAGCGATCGCACATTAACTCTAACAAGCAAGATGTATTCTCTAAAAAACCATTAATGCTGACCAAAATACATCGATCTCGATGGCGAACATAAAAATCGAGTAGTTGCTGGTTGTAGAAATGCCAGGTTCGTAGGGCGTAGTCGGGATGTTTTGTGAAAATTGGCTCATTTAGCCGTAAGATAGAGTCGGCGACATCCCAAGGGAATCTGTAGACTAGAACATATCGAGCTTCGGGTAGAAGATCGTGCCAAAAGTCTAACATCAGGGTGGTACGCGGATCTTTCCATCCCCAAATTGCTTCACTGTTAATCCGAGTAGCAATTAGTGCTTCCGCTTTTTGCTGATAATGAGCGAAATTTTGCTTGTTTAGATGCTCGCTCTCTGTCCATCCCCAATCAGGCCAGCCAGGTTCGTCGAAATTGCAACTAGCTTGTAGTACCTGCCGTTGGAATTCCAAGAAATCGACATCTTCAAAGTAACCCTTTTGGTTGGCACGATCTGCTTCATATAGGCGATCGCCGACATTAACTCCCAAAGTTTGCAAGAAAGAAGCAGTTAAGGATGTACCTGAGCGATGCATCCCAGTCACAATTAGTGGTGACGATCCATTCTGTAGATGCATAGAGCGATTAGCTTGTAAATCCTGCATTATGAATTACTTAGTTGTTTGCAGCGTCTTAATTTCAGTTTTGATTTCAGATGTACAGCTATACTCAATATCTACGGGCAGTGCCAGCAATCCATAGGAAGACATGGAGCCAATTACCGTCAACGGCAAAATATCGCGGCGGCGATCGAGGGCGACGATTTTTTGATCGGCACGGGTCTCTGATACACCGACGGTGACGGTGTAGTTACCTGGTGCTAGGTAACAGTTCCAAGCAAATTCCAGCGTTAAAATTGTGCCGGCAGCCATGGGTGGCAGGCTCTGGGGCGTGCCATAGGTGCTATTACCGACTACCGCAATGCCATTGAGAGTTTTGATTTTGAAACCTGAGATCGGAAATGCAATATCTTCGTGAAATTGGATCGTCGATCGCACAATAGTCCTTTCACCACATTTCACAGTTTGGACGGAGCACCCTTGTGCATCTACCAGTTCCACATCGATCAGTTCGGCACCGCCAACCCCAATGCGAGATTCGCCCACTGATTGTCCCGATCTAGATGGCTTGGCTTCATGCCTAAATTTGCGATTCTGAAACTCTTCGCTGGCAGCTTCGCGTTGCGCCATTAGAGTGCTGTAGGCCAAGACCGCAGGATGGGGCTTATCATCGCAGATAATGGCATGGCGATCGATGATGATGGCGCGATCGCATAAATTTAGGATGCTATTCAGGTCGTGGGAGACAAATAAAATCGTTGTGCCTCGGTTCGCCAGTTCCTCAATCTTACTAAAACATTTGCGCTGGAATAAAATGTCACCAACAGCCAGTGCTTCGTCCACAATCAGAATTTCTGGCTCGACATTCACTGCCACAGCAAAAGCTAGCCGCACAAACATACCACTAGAGTAGGTTTTGACAGGCTGGTCGATAAAGTCGCCAATATCAGCAAACTTAACGATGTCGTCAAATTTTTCCCGCACCTCAGCTTGCGATAGACCTAGCAGGCGACCGTTAAAAAATACATTTTGACGACCGGTAAACTCAGGATTAAATCCACTGCCTAACTCCAGCAGTGCGGAGATGCGACCGTTTACTTCAACATCACCAGTGGTAGGAGTTAAAGTGCCAGCAATAATTTGCAGGAGCGTACTCTTGCCGGAACCATTTTGACCAATAATTCCTAGGGTTTGCCCCCTCAGGATCTCAAGTTGGATATCATTTAGCGCCCAAAAATCTTTCGCCCTACCACGCCCTGGAAATACAATCTCCTTGAGGCGATCGACCGGATGTGCGTATTGTTTAAAACACTTCGAGACATTATTTACTCGAATTGCGAGATCGCTCACACTCATGCATTGGTTCCTACAAAAGTTACCCAAAATCTTAGCTATCAGGATAGCAGACCTTTCTTAAACTTTTCTTCACAAAAAGGCATAATTCTTAGTCTGGAATGCGATCGAATCCTTGCTCCTCATAAAACATCAGCAAAAGCAGGACGCACGCGCTGGTAAAACTTGAATCCTACAAAGAAGACGATCGTGGAGAAGATCGTAGCAATACCCCACTCCCGCCAGTGAAGGATTTGCCCCACTAGTATAGTGTCGCGATACATCTCTGCGATCGCCGCCATCGGGTTAAGCCACAGTACCCAATGTCTCCAAGCTTCTGGAATAACTCGGGCTGGATAGACAATCGGGGTGAGGTAAAACCACAGATTAATTACCACGGTTACAGTTTGGGGGATATCCCGCAAAAAAACGCTTAGGCCAGCTACAAGATAGCCCAATCCTGCAGTCAAAAGTAGTTGTGTGAACCAGACGAGGGGAAGCAGCCATAGTGTGGGTTGCACAACATGTGAGGATAACCCCACGGCCACAATTAAAGCCATTAAACCCATCGTACTTTCCAGGAAAGCGGATAGGACAGGCACGATCGGCAGTAATTCCAGCGGGAAAACCACTTTTTTCACCAGATTTGGTTGGGTAATCACGGCGCTCGCAGCTTGCAAGAAACCGGTCGTAAACGCCACCCATGGGATCAAACCAGCAAATAGCCACAGGCCAAAGGTCAAGTTGTTATCTGGCAAGCTATCTAGCTTTAGCTTCACCTGCAGAATCACCGAAAAAACGTAGGTGTAAATCAGAAGCTGCGCCAGTTGGTTAAACAAAGGCCAGAAATTGCCAAGGATAGAACCTTTGTACTTAGCAGAAAGATCTCGCCACACTAGCGTCCACAGCAGATCGAGTTTGGTGGAGGTACTAGCTGGTAGCGCGCGCATAATTGCGGCCAGGAGTTTATGAGCGCTACCTACCAACCGTCTGAATAACCTCATTAAATAGTTCCCTGTATATATCCAGTGTATGTTTTGCTTGCTAATTGTCCTATATTTAGACCATTGTTAATGGCGCGATCCCTGATTTGTGAATGGGTATACCAAGTTGGGATATTTCTATAATGGAGTCTTAGTTATAGCGCTGTTATCGCGCCCAGAATTTAGTTTTTTAGAGTTTCGATAGAATTTATGATTTCCTTTTTTAGTCGAGTAGTAGCGATCGCCTTAGCCACGATCCTTGTCAGTAGTGTACCGTTTGGTTGGCTGAAGCCTGAGAATGCGGTCGCGATCGACCTCCAGAAGAAACTCCAGAGTGAATCAATCGCTCAGCCCGTTGCTTTAGCTAATGGTGTCACCAAAACTGTTCTGGATAATGGGCTAACGGTTCTGACTAAGGAAATTCGCACAGCGCCAGTCGCCAGCGTCCAGGTTTGGTATCGTGTCGGATCGCGGAATGAAAAACCAGGTATTACAGGTATTTCCCACCAGTTAGAGCACCTGCTATTTAAAGGTACAAAGGAACGTCCCATTCAGTTTGGGCGCCTGTTTAGTGCATTAGGCAGTAGCTCAAATGCTTTTACTAGCTACGATATGACCGCATACTTTGGCACCGTGGGCAGCGAAAAGTTAGATGCTCTCCTACGGCTGGAAGCGGATCGCATGGTAAATACCGTAGCAGGTGCAGAAGAACTCAAAAGTGAGAATACGGTAGTGCTATCGGAACTAGATGGCGGCAATAACAACCCCAGCACGCGCCTGTTTCGTGCTCTAATGCCTGTTGCATTTCCTAATAGTTCCTACGGCTGGCCTGTAATTGGCTATCGCTCTGATGTGGCTGACTTTAGCGCTGAGGAAGTTCAATACTATTACCGCACCCACTACCGTCCCGAAAATGCCACGCTGGTCGTGGTTGGTAATTTTAAGACAGGTGAACTGCTCAGCCAAATCAAAGATATTTTCGGTAAGGTTACTGCCCCACCTCTGCCTTCACCCATCACGATCTCCGCTCCTGCTATACCGCCAGCCAAACCGTATAAGCAGGGCGAACCCATCCTCCTGCGCGAACCAGGCAGTGTCCCCTTTTTACAGGCGGTTTATCCTACTCTGCCACCGATTACCCACCCGGATGTACCAGCTCTGGATGTGATGGATTCTGTCTTAACCTCCGGCAAGAGTTCGCGCCTCTATCAATCCCTAGTGCAAACTGGTTTAGCGAGTTCCGTGAGTGGTTCTGCTTCTACCATGATCGATCCAGGTTGGTACTCATTTAGTGCTACACCTGCCCAGGGTAAATCTCTCAAGGAACTCGATGGGCTGATTTTAGCGCAAGTATCCAAATTGCAAACGAGTGGGATCAGCGCCTCAGAATTAGCGCAGGCCAAGGCACAGTTACAGGCTACCTTCATTCTTGGTAATCGCGATATTAGCGCTCAAGCTCAGCAATTAGGCTACAACCAGACGGTCGCCAACGATTATAAGTTTAGCGATCGCTACTTAGAAGCCGTAAGTAAAGTCACTATCGCTGATGTGCAGCGTGTTGCCAAACAATACCTCAATCCTGATAAGCGCGTTCTAGGTTTCTTCGAGCCATCGGTAGTAACCGCCCAGGCTAACAACACTGCCGCCAATGGTCATCAAGAGAGCTTTGCTCCTGGGAAGCCTGTAGATCCTGCTGAGGTAGCGCATTACCTTCCCAAGAGCGCTCTAGAAGCAAAAGCCAGCGAGACTATACATGTAAGACCAGAACGCTTTACTCTCCCCAATGGCCTAACAGTTCTACTTTTAACTGATAAAAGTAGCCCCTCGATCACTTTAGTAGGTGAAATTAAGGCTGGTACTGGTTTCGACAGTGAGGAAAAGGCTGGATTAGCCGATCTTACCGCCCAAAATCTAATTAATGGCACCAAAACTAAAGATGCCCTGGCGATCGCCACAGCCTTGGAGAGTCGTGGTGCCACGCTTGGATTTGCGGCCAGTCGCGAACGCGTGGGCGTGAGTGGAGCAGCATTATCCAAAGACTTACCTGCGGTAATCGCCCAACTAGCAGATGTCCTGCAAAACGCTACATTCCCTGATAGCGAACTGGAGTTGAGTCGCAAACGTAACCTAGTTGCTTTAAAGGCAGAATTGGATAGCCCAGGTAGTTTGGCCAGACGGACATTTCAGCAAGAGTTATTCCCTAAAGGTCATCCTTTCCACGCTATGCGCACGGAAGCAACGCTCAAGTCCCTTAAACGCGAGGATCTGAGTAGTTTCTACCAAACTCACTACCGCCCCGATGCTACGACTCTTACCATATTTGGCGACTTTGACCCCGCTGCGGTCAAAACCCTACTCACCAAGGAGCTTAGTGGTTGGCAGGCGAAAGGTAATGCGCCGCAACTGCAATACCCTGAGGTTCCAAAACCCAAAACCATTCAGCGCGAGGAGTTAGTTCTGCCAGGCAAGACCCAGGCCATCACCCTGATGGGACATCCCGGTATTGCCCGTCGCGATCCCCGCTATTACACCGCCCTAGTTTTGAATCAAGTGCTAGGTGGCGATACCCTGTCTAGTCGCTTGGGTACAGAAATTCGCGATCGCCAGGGATTAACCTATGGTATCTACAGTGCTTTCCAGGCGGGACAAGGGGCTGGGCCATTTATCATTCAAATGCAAACCAGTGCTAAGGACAACCAAAAAGCGGTTGATGCTACGCTGGCTTTGCTAAGACAGATCCGCGAAACGGGTATTAGTAAAGCGGAGTTAGATGCTGCCAAAACTAGCCTGATTAATAGCTTTCCTGTAGATCTCGCCGATCCTGACAATATTGCCAACGCTGTACTTAGCGATGAAATCTTTGGGTTTGAGATTGGTGATTTTTATCAATTCCCCAACCGGGTCAAAGCCATCAGCCTTGAAGCAGTTAATCAGGCCGCCCGTGAGTTGCTGCTACCTGAGAATATCCTGATAGTTACCGCCACACCTGGTAATAGCAAGTAGTAATACCACTTTCAAAAAAGCTGCGTCGCAGCTTTTTTGAAAGACAACGCGCGGTACATCCTAACCCAAAATCATTACCGATGAAGGCACTAAGCAATTAACAAGCTACAAGCGATATTTTTGATAAATTTCATCGACTTGGGTTTGCCAGAGCTGTTCTACGGGAAATGTATCGGGGTTAAGAGAAGCACGACGCCCGCGTTGAAATGCTTCCCAACCTGGTTGCCACTGACGCGATCGCAATAAAAAATGCGATCCCGCTAACAGGTTGAACCAGATGGGCTGAGCGCCGAGAATGAACCACTGGACCTGCTGCTCGCCCACAATATCGGTGTCGTAGCCCAACAAGGCATGCAGTACATCATGGATCTGGGCACGGCGGGGTCCGTAGGCAATTGGTTTTAGGTTATGCGATCTCACAAACTGGTCAAATATATGACCGAGCGTGCCTACAGGCAAAGCTTGAAGTTCTGCTAGGGACGGCACGATCTGTCCAACTCGATCGCTCCAATTCACCATTTCCTGCTTGAGTAACCGTAAAATTAGGCGAGCGCCCAGATATGGAAAAGAATTAATGAATTCATCGATTTCATGGGGCTGACGAATTATGCGATCGGACTGCACCTCAAGGGATGGTAGAACATGCATAGGTTACTTTCTCCTGCGCGAAGAGCGCACCAAATGTAATTTATGCACTTAAATTTAGCGATTACGCCCGCTGGGTCGCATCGACAAAATGTCATGATCACTACCTGACTTTGGTCACGGGTTGTCCCTACCCATTTTGGTTTAGTTGCAAGATAGCCATAAATGCTTCTTGGGGCACATCGACGGTTCCGATCGCTTTCATGCGTTTTTTCCCTTCTTTCTGCTTGTCTAACAGTTTGCGCTTACGTGAAATATCACCGCCATAGCACTTGCTCAGCACGTTTTTGCGCATCGCCGGAATATTCTCCCGCGACAAAATTTTAGTGCCGATCGCAGCTTGAATGGGGATCTGAAACTGATGGCGAGGAATTAGTTCCTTAAGTTTGGATGCCAGGGCACGGCCAACATTGTAGGCTTTGTCACGGTGCACAATGCAGGCTAGCGCGTCTACGGGTTCGTCATTGACGAGAATATCTAACTTTACTAATTCGTTGACGCGATAGCCAATCACAGAATATTCCATACTGGCATAGCCCTTGGTACGCGACTTCATTTGATCGAAGAAATCCGTGACAATTTCCGCCAATGGCATTTCATAGATTAAGGTCGTGCGTTCCTTGGTGATATATTTCATATCCTTGTAGATGCCGCGCCGCGACTCGCACAACTCCATCAACGTGCCAATATAGGTTTGGGGCGTCATGATATCTAATTTGATATAGGGTTCTTCAATCTGCTCCCGCTCTTGGGCTGATGGTAATTCTCCCGGGTTATCAATGTAAACGACCTCTCCTTTGATCTTGGTAACCCGGTAGATTACAGAGGGAGCTGTAATAATTAAATCCAGGTTATATTCCCGCTCCAGTCGCTCCTGCACGATTTCCATGTGTAATAGCCCCAAGAAACCGCAGCGGAAACCAAATCCCATCGCGTTAGAAGTTTCTGGTTCGTAGCTGAGTGCGGCATCATTGAGCTTGAGTTTCACTAAGGCTTCGCGCAAATCTTCAAACTGATCGGCATCGGTGGGAAACAGGCCGCAAAATACCATGGGTTTAGCTTCCTGGTAACCAGGAAAAGCTTCAGAGGCAGGTGTGTGGGCTAGGGTAATCGTATCGCCTACCCGCGCGTGCGCTACAGTTTTAATTGCTGCCGCTAAGTAACCAACCTCCCCCGCATGCAACTCCTGTACCTGGATCTGGTTAGGTGCGAGGATGCCGATCTCATCAATTTCATACTCCTGCCCCGATGCCATAAATCTGATGCGATCGCCTTTGCGCACAGTGCCATCCATCACGCGAAAATAGACGATTACGCCCCTGTAAGCATCGTAATAACTGTCAAAAATGAGGGCGCGCAAGGGATCTTTGGTTGTATCCTGGGGCGGCGGTACTAGCTTGACCACCGACTCTAAGATCTCGCCGATGCCGATCCCTTCTTTCGCAGATGCTCTGACCGCTTCCGAGCAGTCCAGCCCAATCAGTTGCTCGATTTCAGCGGCAATCCTTTCTGGCTCTGCCCCAGGTAAGTCGATCTTATTCAAGACTGGAATAATTTCCAGATTATTCTCTAAAGCTAAATAAACATTGGCTAAGGTTTGGGCTTCCACACCCTGCGATGCGTCTACAACTAACAGCGCTCCCTCACAAGCCGCTAGCGATCGCGATACCTCGTAGGAAAAGTCCACATGTCCTGGCGTGTCAATCAGGTTCAGTACGTATTTCTCCCCATTCTGGGCAGTGTAATCCATGCGTGCTGCCTGTAGCTTAATGGTGATTCCCCGCTCGCGCTCTAGATCCATATTGTCGAGAAACTGTTCTTTCATGTCCCGATCTGCTACAGTGCCCGTATACTGCAACAACCGATCTGCTAGCGTAGATTTGCCATGATCGATATGTGCAATGATGGAGAAGTTGCGAATTCTGGAGACGGGTACGTCAGTCATAAATTACACGGATATTTGTTTTAGATCCTAACCTAATGTAACTAAATGTAACTATCAGGTTATCAATAGTATCGTCGTTTTATAGCCAAAACTTTACAAGTATGGGTACTTCAGCATTTTAATGGTCACATGAGACATAATAGTTACAGTACCTAGGGCTATTGATGTAATTGACGTAGTCTACTAGCACAGTCTAATCGGTAACACCGCTCCTTAAAAGTTAAATCTAGCAATATAGGCAGCAGTTTTTATGTAAATCAGTTGAACAGGGCAGAAGAGGTAAATGAGCATCGGCAGCAAAGTCAGAGTTTACGAGTTGACACGGGAATTAAATTTGGAGACAAAAGATATTTTGGCAATTTGCGAACAGCTAGATATTGCCGTTAAGAGTCATAGCAGCACAATTACAGAATCTGAAGCAAATCTCATTCGTGCAGCTGCCCCAGACAGGAAGTCAGCTCCAGCGCCTTCTGCACCTAAGCCTAAGGAGGCGATCAAGGAGTCAGGGGAGAAAGATAAAGATAGCCGCCCAGTAAAGCAACAGATTGTGACGGTGAGCAAACCTGCTGTGAATCTAGCTTCACCTCCAACCATCGTTCCGCCTGCGCGTCAGCCACAACTGCATGTAGAGGTCGAAGCGCAAAGCTTACAGCAAAGGGCAGCGTCAGACCTGCAAATTACTCCACCTCAAGCTCCTGCCGATCTTGTTAGTAGCCTAGATTCTGCCACGCAACTGGTGCAGCCACCAGCTCGCCACGCTGAAGAAGATCTAAGCCAGATCCAAGCTGATATTGTTCCACCCGACTCTAAGGATGTAGGCACAGAATTGGCCTCAAAAGTTGAATTGATAACCCTTCCCAGTATTACTTCCGTCGAAAAAGATATTCCTGTCACAGTGACGGTACCACCACAGCAAACGCCCAAATCTGAGCTTGTGAAACCATTACCTCCTGGTAGTGAATCGAAACCAGCACAAGCTGTAAATGCGATCAATAAGCCTGCTTTCCCTAAATCTCCAGCAAAGCAATCTAAGCCGCAAGAGGCTAGTGCGGAAGTTTTGTCTCCCCAACCTGAAACTAAGTTGGCAGAGCAGACTGAACTAAAAACAGAGGGAAAATCTGTAGCTAAAGCAGTGAATAAACCAGTTACAGAAAAGCCAAAACCGGTTGTGCGCAGCCAGGGGACTCCTAAAGATGTGTCACTGCCTAGGCGTCCTCAAACTAACCGTCCTACACCAGTTAAGGATTCTGTCCTGATCGAACGTGGCATTACTGCGCCCAACGATCCCCCTAGACCACTAAGAGCACCAGTCGCTCCCCAGCGTCTTGTTGACAGACCCGATCGACCTGAAAGGCCTGACAGACCTGATCGACCTGGGGCTCCGGTTATGCGTGGGGATAAGCCTGCGATCGCCGCACCGGCTGCTCCATCTGAACCTGGTAGCGATCGCGGACTCACTCGCCCTGGTAAGCGTGGCAAGGCGAAAAAAGATGACGAAGATCAGGAAATGCAAGAGCTTCGGGAGAAAGCTGCGCGTTTAAATAAACCTAGACGATATCTCCAGGTTATTGATGAAGAAGACATTATTGACGAGCTAGAAGATGATGCACCTCAGATCAGTCTCTCCCTAGCCAGACCTACGGCTCGGCCTAAGCAACGCCTGGCTAAACCAGCTGCAGTTGCCACACTTTCTAAATCTTCCGATCGACCTAGTAGAAGATCGCGCGATCGCCGCCCTGCTCAAGAAGCTGTGGCTGAAAAACCCACCAAGTTGACTTTGCAGGGTAGCATCAACGTGCAGGAACTAGCAAACCAGCTCATGTTGCCGGAAACGGATATTATCCGCACGCTATTCCTGAAAGGAGTGATGGTAAATATCAACCAGACACTCGATGTTCCGACCGCCAGCATGGTAGCGATCGAGCTAGGTTTTGAGGTTGAAGAGACCGAGGCTGATGCCCCAGCCCGTAAGGTGACTGAGATGGTTGAAGCCAAGGACTTTGAAAGTCTGCAAAGACGTCCTCCCGTAGTCACAATTATGGGGCACGTTGACCATGGTAAAACCACGCTCCTAGACTCGATTCGCAAGAGTAAAGTCGCTCAAGGTGAAGCTGGCGGGATTACACAGCATATCGGTGCCTATCATGTTGATGTCGATCATAATGGTAAAAAAGAACAAATCGTCTTTCTGGATACGCCGGGGCACGAAGCATTCACAGCTATGCGTGCGCGTGGTGCGCGGGTAACTGACGTCGCCATTCTGGTAGTCGCAGCCGATGATGGCGTCCAGCCACAAACTATTGAAGCAATTAGCCATGCCCGTGCCGCTAAAGTGCCGATTATTGTAGCGATCAATAAAGTGGACAAGCTAGAAGCCCAACCTGATCGCATCCGCCAAGAGTTAACCGAACATGGTTTAGTTGATGAGGAATGGGGCGGCGATACAATCATGGTGCCGGTGAGCGCGATCAAGGGTGAAAATCTCGATACTTTGTTAGAGATGATCCTGCTGGTAACTGAGGTCGAAGATCTGCAAGCCAATCCCGATCGCACCGCACGCGGCACAGTAATTGAGGCCAACCTGGATAAGGCACGCGGACCAGTAGCTACCCTTCTGGTGCAAAACGGCACCCTGAGAGTTGGGGATGCGCTGCTTGCCGGCTCAGCTTTTGGTAAGGTGCGCGCCATGGTTGATGACCAGGGTAAGCGCGTTGATGAGGCTACCCCATCCTTTGCGGTTGAGGTGCTTGGTCTCAGTGACGTACCAGCAGCGGGTGATGAGTTTGAAGTGTTTACCGATGAAAAGCTGGCAAGATCGACAGCGAGCGATCGCGCATCGCAACAGCGACAATCCCGCTTGCAACAGTCCATGGCATCGCGACGAGTTACCTTAGGTACCGTTTCTGCTAAAGCGCAAGAAGGTGAACTGAAAGAATTAAACCTCATCCTCAAAGCTGATGTGCAAGGCTCGGTAGAGGCTATTCTCAATGCCCTCGAACAATTACCTCAACAGGAAGTACAGTTACGCGTACTGCTCGCTGCTGCTGGTGAGATCACCGAAAATGACGTGGATTTGGCTGCTGCTAGCTCGGCTGTAATTATTGGTTTTAATACAACCATGGCAACCGGAGCCAGACAGGCCACGGATGAACTAGGCGTAGATGTGCGCGATTACAACATTATCTATAAGCTCCTAGAAGATATCCAGGATGCTATGGAAGGCTTATTAGAGCCAGAGCTGATCGAAGAGCATTTGGGTATAGCCGAAGTGCGTGCCCTGTTCTCGATTGGCAAGGGTGTTGTGGCAGGTTGCTATGTGCAATCAGGCAAGCTAATTCGCAACTGTAGGGTGAGAGTGAAGCGCAATGGTAGTCTCGTCCACGAGGCAGCTTTAGACTCACTCAAACGCGTAAAGGATGACGCTAAAGAAGTGGCGGCTGGGTTTGAGTGCGGTGTTTCTTTACCGAAGTTTAATAATTGGCAAGAAGGCGATCAAATTGAAGCCTTCCGTCTAGTTACAAAGCGACGTACGCTTTCTACCTAGAGATATATGTAGGGACGAACGACCGTTCGTCCCTACGAGATCGGTATGCGCTGTTCCAGACAAATCATCATAATTCGATCTAAGCATCGGCACTAGCAAGAAATTAGCGGTGCTAATCTAGATAGATAGGTTGAAAATTTAATGGAATATGCCAGCGATGACAATGAAATTTTCGCTACAGCGCTCTATTGGGATGAGCCTGGCTGTGACAGTTGTACTGCTCTCGGCTCATTCCCCGAGTTATGCTAACTCGGATGTTAAAGATAGTTCATCTAAGGGTGTAGCTTTATTAACAGGTAAATCTACCTTGACACCTGAGCTACCACCGCTTGATGCTAATGCCATGTTAGCTGCTGATTCTTTAGATCTGCGGCTCGTGGTACGCTTGCGCGAGCGTAAAGTCTACGTTTATGAAGGTAGCGAAGTAAAGGTAAGCTATCCAGTAGCTATAGGCAGGGCAGGATGGGAAACCCCTAAGGGGAATTTTAAGATTCTGCGCATGGAAAAAAATCCGCCTTGGAAGAATCCCTGGACGGGAGATGTGATCCCACCGGGGCGCGATAATCCTATGGGAGAAAGGGCGATCGACTTTTACACTGATGGGCGGAATTATGCTGCATTCCATGGTACTCCCAACGAGTCTGTAATTGGTCAGGCTGTTTCCCACGGCTGCATCAGAATGCGCAACGCTGATATTAAAGCCATGTATGACATGCTAGCTGAGGGAACTCCAGTGATTGTCGAACCTTAGAAATATTGAGATTTAGCGATCACCAATTAGGTGTTTGTTATAAAGCCCAAAAAAATCTCCAAACAGGTTATGTTTGGAGATTTTTAAAGATTAAATTAGGTAAATTAATCAGCGATTACCAGGTACGAGGTACAGGTGCGGGTGCGGGAGTGGGTGCAGGAGGAACTGCGGGGGGCTCAGAACGCTCAACCACAATTTCTTTCTTCACGTAGAAGGACATAGCGCCAACTACAGGAATTGTCGCTAGGCAGCACTCAGGCTTGTACCAAACACGCGAACCTGATTTTAACCCGACGCTGGCAGGACTTTCTACTGTAGTACAGTCCTTGCGGGTGTTGTGAACTGCGAAAACCTTGGGTACATCGGGGACGCCGGGGTCTGTTACTTCAATGTAGCCATTTTTGTAAATTCCCTGGATGACGTTCTTGTTATAGAGAGTAGCAGAGGTACCAACTTTAAGATCGTATTTACTAAACATCCAGGTGGGTACATAATAGTCTCTGGATTGTCCCTGGCTATCCTTGAAAGTTACGATGTTGCCATCGATCTTTTCAATTACTTGCATTGAGCTGCTATCGATATACTCGGGCTCGGGGGCAGCGTAGGCTGGCATGGCTGCGATGGCTGCACCAGCTAAAATTGATAGTGCGAATCTTTTGATCATTGTTTATCTAACTCCTCGATATCTACTTACACCACTTGCATTGGTATTTAGTGATTATTGACATCCTCCTCGCCGCAAGCGGACGAGGATTCCTAAGACTCACGACTTAGGTTTCTGTTTCTTTCCCTTACGGGGATTTCGCAACTGCCTCCATGCTAAAAGCACTTTATGGTCTTGAGTTCGCTCCACAGACTTTGACCGCAAGCCCTGCGGCAAGAATATTATTTGTAGACGAGTGAACGACCTTCTTTACAGCTAATTCCTCAACAGAATCGTTTGGTTTTTACGAACAAATTGAGTTAGTAGTCTGTAAAAAATTATAGTTGCATTCTCCCATGAAATATGTAAAGATGCACGATCTCGCTTTATTTGTTGGGTTTGCTCTTATCTCCGCCGCAGGTGGACGGAGTTTTCTCGCTCGCCATAATAAAAGAGTATCATAATCAAAATTCATAAGCGATACCTAGCATGAGCAAGGCAAGTTGTAATGCAGTTCGCACCGCTTTATCCCTTCATTTATCAGGTATTGCAGCCGCTATTCCCTAATTGCCTCTGGTCGGGCAATCCAGACAGCAAGGCGATCGCACTAACCTTTGATGATGGGCCACATCCCAGCTATACGACTGCTTTGCTTAAGGTATTAGAGCAATATCAAGTTGTGGCGAGCTTTTTTTGGCTAGGCGTATGCGTCGATCGCTCTCCTCAGGTGGCTAAAGCTGTTTACCAACAAGGTCATTGGCTCGGTCTCCATGGCTACGAGCACCGCTCTTTTCCCAGACTGAGTGCGGAAGCATTGCAACAAAGCTTAACAAAAAATCAGATAGCGATCGCAAATGCCTGTGGTCTTGAACCCCAAAAAGTCCAAGATGTCAGACCGCCCAACGGACTTTTTACACCTCAAACACTAAAATTATTGTGGCAGTGGCAATATCGCCCTGTGATGTGGAGTGTTGTGCCAGAGGATTGGACAAGTCCGGGAATCAGCACAGTGGTAGCGCGGGTGATGCAGCAGGTGCGCAACGGCTCAATTATTGTCTTGCATGATGGTATTCATGGCGGTCAGGATGTGGCAGAAATTACGGCTCAGTTGATTCCACGTTTGTTGGAACGCGATTATAGTTTCGTGACGATAAAAAAACTCTGGGGATAACCAGGTTATCTCCAGAGGGGGAAAGGGCAGAGGGCAGACCTATGTGTCTGCCCGTACAGATGGGGGATGGCTTACATCATGCCCATACCGCCCATACCGCCCATACCGCCCATGCCACCCATGCCACCCATGCCAGGATCGGCACCAGCAGCTTTCTTCTCAGGTTTATCAACTACCAGGGCTTCTGTCATCAATACCATACCTGCAACTGAAGCAGCATTTTGAATTGCTGAGCGTACAACTTTAGCTGGATCGATAATGCCACTGGCAATCATGTCGACAAATTCAGACTTCAAGGCGTCATAACCCATATTAAAGTCCAGTTCTTTAACCTTCTCCACAATCACAGTGCCTTCAAGTCCAGCGTTGTCAGCAATCTGGCGTAGAGGAGCTTCTAGGGACTTTGCCACAATATCAGCGCCTACTGCTTCTTCTGCATTCAGACCAGCCTTGAATTTTTCAATATGGGCGATCAGATGGATTAAGGTAGCACCACCACCAGGTACGATGCCTTCTTCGACGGCAGCACGAGTAGCGTTGAGTGCATCTTCAATACGCAGCTTACGATCTTTGAGCTCGGTTTCAGTAGCTGCACCAACTTTAATTACGGCAACACCACCTGCTAAGCGAGCTAAACGCTCTTGCAGTTTTTCTTTGTCGTATTCGGAGTCGGTCTCATCCAATTCTCTACGAATCTGAGCAACACGCTTGTCGATATCTCCCTTATTGCCGGCGTCAGCTACAATTGTGGTCTTATCTTTGGTAATTGTGACCTTACGAGCTGTTCCTAGCATTTCCAGGCTGGCAGTTTCCAGATTGAGTCCCATTTCTTCGGAAATGAACTGGCCACCTGTGAGGACGGCGATGTCTTGCAACATCGCTTTGCGGCGCTCGCCAAAGCCAGGTGCTTTAATGGCGGCAATATTCAGCGAACCTCTCAGCTTGTTAACTACTAGGGTTGCCAGGGCCTCACCTTCAACATCTTCAGCAATTATAACTAGGGGAGAACCACTACGTGCCACCTTCTCTAGAATGGGCACTAAATCCTGAATCACGTTGATTTTCTTGTCAGCAATCAGCAATTTCGCATTTTCGAAATCAGCCAGCATGCGCTCGGTATCGGTGACAAAATAGGGTGAGATGTAACCGCGATCGAACTGCATCCCTTCTACAACTTCCAGCTCTGTTGCTAATGATTTCGATTCTTCAACTGTAATCACGCCATCCTTACCAACTTTATTCATGGCATCAGCAACCATGCCACCCACTTCGTTATCGTTGCCTGCAGAGATCGTTGCAACTTGAGCGATCGCTCCTCCCTCAACGGGTTTAGCATAGCTGGCAATTACGTCGACCAGGTTAGCAACTGTCTTCTCCATGCCACGGCGGAGGCTGATTGGGTTAGTACCCGCTGCCACATTACGCAAGCCTTCGCGAATCATGGCTTGGGCTAAAACAGTAGCGGTGGTTGTCCCGTCACCAGCGACATCGTTGGTTTTCGCTGCGACTTCGCGAATTAGTTGTGCGCCGGTGTTTTCCAGCGGATCTTCTAACTCAATTTCTTTAGCGATCGTGACGCCATCGTTGACAATGTGGGGAGCGCCATACTTCTTCTCTAGAACTACATTACGACCTTTGGGGCCAAGTGTGACGCGTACGGCATCAGCTAGGGCATTTACACCTCTTTCTAGAGCGCGTCTAGATTCTTCGTCAAATACTACTTTTTTAGCCATGATATTTCTTTGAATTTGGTAATAAGTTCTTTGTTCGTCGTATCGGTTAGTCACCTACCAGGATCGCCTAACCTCATCAGTTCCTATCCCACTACTGCCAGGATATCTTTTTCGCTCAGGAGCAAATAATCGATGCTGTCAATCTTGAGTTCAGTGCCGGCATACTTGGAGTACATCACCTGGTCGCCTACTTTTACTTCGGAAGCCACGCGATCGCCCTGATCGTTACGCGCCCCTGGGCCTATAGCCGTAACTTCACCCACCTGTGATTTTTCTTGTGCGGTGTCGGGCAAGAAAATGCCGCCAGCAGTTTTTGCTTCTTTCTCAACTACCTTAACCAACAGGCGATCGCCCAATGGTTGCAGCTTAGTACCTTGCAACGTTAACGATGCCACAGTGATCTACCTCCCTGAAATTCAAGACTTTTTAATAGTTAATTAGTACGGCGCTATGCAATTTAGCACTCTACCTATATCGAGTGCTAATATACTGCAAATTTTGTGCCTGGGGGATTCGGGTTCCCGTACCTGCACTATAGAGATTCCACTTTTGAGCGAGATTTCTTCTGATTAACCAGGGTCACAAAAAAGGGGCACACAAATGTGTGCCCCTTTAAGTAACGAATGAGTTATGTCTTAATCGACTTTCACGCTGCCAATGTAAGAACGCTCATCTGAGCGCATGTCTTGGATTTGTTTGGCCAAGAGCGGCATTTGTGCCGCATCCATCTTAGGCTTCACTGTCTTGAAGCAAGGCACGACAATGGAATTATCTTGTTTGGTGAGACGTCCGTATAGCTCCATCGTATTGGGGTAGTTAGCGGCTGGGAAGGCTTCATAGCGATTGTATGGCACCACATCCTCGCCAAAGGCTTCTAGATACTCGCGGCTATTCACCAACTCAGCCACAAAAGCCTTAATGCCTTTATTGGCTAGGGTCTGATTGTATTTGCGAATCTCGGCTTGATCTAGAGGTGCGCGTCCGAGGAAGTGCTTTGTCCCTAGCTCGATTACTTTGGTGTTGGGGAATGGCGTGTAAAACTCCTTGAGATACAGCTCGGAAGTGCCTAACGTCAGGATAAATTCCTTAACGGTGATGTCGCCATTCGCTAGCTTAGTGGCAGCGAGGCTGAACTGCTGACTGGCTGAGTAGGCATCCATATCGCGCTCGAATACTTGGCGATAGGCAGCACTAACCAGGTTGTTGATCTCAACCGGATCGAGATTGCACAGCTTGAAGATCTTGGTTTGAACGCGCTTCTTGCTAACGCCCTGGTTGATCCGATCTTGAATGGAAAGATCGGAGCGGACTTCCTCGACATGGCCGAGTGTGATAAAGCGAGGTGTTTTCTCTTGCCGAGTTGCGGCCCCCTTAGTGCCGATCGAGCCAGCCCGAGTTGAGCGTAATGATAAGCCGCCAGGAGTGAGATAGCGCTCGTAGGGCACTGTATCTTCACCAAATGCCTCTTCATATTCCTTGGTGTCAAGAATGGCATCGACTAGGGCATAGAAGCCTTTTTTAGCGGAGATGTCAAAGTAAGCGTTCATTTCCTCACGGCCATAGGTGGGGCGACCTAAGAGGCGGCGGTGAATGTATTCCACGGCTTTACAGACGTAGAGCTTTGTCCAGTAACGATCGCGGAATGTGTTTGACTTTGCTAGTTGGCGCACAAATTCGCGTACGTGGATATCGCCATTTTCTAGCCTAATTTCATCCACAGTTAGCCGTTGTCCCGAGTAGGGCACATAACCAATGACTTGCTGATAAATCGCGTTAATCACTGTCTGCGTAGAACTCTCGGTATACTTAATGCTGACGTTCTTGTTGTACTTCCTGCCCTTGAAAGCAGGTAGTTGCTCGAGTTTGAAGACTTTGGGCCCTAGGGTGCCGGGAGCTTCACCTTTCACGCCAGGATTGCCAAGTTGGTTCTGAATACCAGGACCGTTGCGAATCAGCATCCGGCGGGTATCTTTACCAAATGGGGCAGGACTGGCACTGGGATTTCTGGTTTCTTTGGGGAAAATCGCCCCAAACTGAATCTCTAATGGATCGTTTCCAGAGCCGTAGACGTGCCGATCGGGCAACGGCTGCTCGTAGGAAGCAAACAGGGTAATAAACTGCGGCACCTTACGGAATGGGGCAGAGTACTTGTAGAGATCGAATTGTGCGCCCCAGTTACGGCAAGTTTGAGCTTCTTGCCCCAAGCCGCGTTGATAAGGTACGGTTTCTTCGCCAAAGTAATCGCTGTACTCGGTGGAGTTAACCAGCGCATCAACCATAGCCGACAAACCACCCTTAGCCACAATGGCGAAATAATCTCGTATTTCTTCGCGACTTTCAGGAGAGCGACCCAGGAAGTGCTTAAAGGCCAACTCTAGGGCGCGAGAGTCGATAAAGGGCAGGTAAAACTGATCGCGGTATAGAGGCGAATTACCCAGGCGGCGTACAAACTCGCGCATGGAGATTTCATTATTCTTCACCTTTGATTCCAGCTCGGAAATGCCCTGGCTGTATGCGCGGATGATGTCGCGTTCGAAGATTTGACGGTAGGCAGCTTTGACTGCTTCGTTCTTTTCACCACTGGATAGACCAGGTTTCATCACGAACTTCTGGCGACGCTCGGCTGTATTGAAGTAAATCTGGGGCAATGACATGCCTTGCAGGTTGGCAGAGCTGCGCTGACGTAACTTCGGAGAAGGGGTAGGTGCCTTGAATTCAGCGATCGCTACATCCATGTACTGAGCAACAATATCAGCGGCTTCTCGATCACCTTTGAGGTAGCTAATTGCTGCCTGCTTCATTTCTTGCAGTGCCACAACTGTGGCATCAGTTGAGCAGGCGGCTTCGATGATTTCACGCAAGCCCCTTGTATTCATGGCGAGGATGTTAGGGTCACCAGCCACAATCGCGTAGGTGGCATAGCGCAAAAACCAGCTCAGGTCGCGCATTGACTTTTTCATGCGCTCTGGGCCATAACGGGCAATGTTGATCGGACGGAATCCTGATGGGGTATCAACGGAGACTGCACTACTGAAGAAAGATTTGATCGAACCCAAAAATCCCTGGCTTGCCTCAGCATAGCTAACGGTTCCGAGCGTCATGCCTCGCTTAGTATCAATTTGCAGACCATCTTGACCTACTTGCATCGCCTCCGATGACTTCGGCTTTTCCAGGAAAGACATCGCCGAACCACCCGTAAAGATACGGCCAGCGGCGCGGGAAACAATATTTTCGGAATTTTGTGTCAGGATCGCAGCAATTTCAAGACGCTTAGCACCGGATTGAAAGTAAGCAGTCAAGTCGTCAAGTTCAGAACGTCCAGGGAACCGATCCTGCTGTTCCACTTGTGAAATTGTGGACGTTATTGCTGTTTGATATAACCGGGGACGGGCGTTTACGGCTCCGCTTGATGCTGTAACACTCATTTATTTACCTTTTTGATATATCTAAAAACATTAATTTAATAAGGCGCGGCATTGGTTTGAATGTGACAAATTCTTGATAATTCAAACTAACTCGCATAAATAGGGGCTGCATGATCTATCACACCAGAAAATCGGCCCCTTGCAGACAATAAAATCAAAATTATGAAGATAAGTTTTGTAAAGTGTCCATTCTGAACACTTCGTAGTTGTGCGTCAATTCCCATTATTTTGGTTTGATTCTGCATTTATATCCTTTGGAGGAATACTATACAAGCACTTCTGCAACCTCAGCTAAAGCTAGATTAACAGATAGGCTGATGTGAAATTGCGATTCAAAAGGTTGTTTTTTGTAATCGAGGCTCCACAATTCTAAGGTGCAGGGATCGTCGGCCTGAAGGGGCACAACTTGCATATGACAATTTTGAGCTTTGAGGTCACAAGTTAGAATAACTTCTTCAATCGCACCAATCTGCCGTCGATCCAATGCCACTGCTAGTCTCAGTAAAGGACTGACCTGGTCGACAAAAAACCTCAATCGCTTGTTGGTAATCCGGCGATAGTTTTCATGCTTCTTTTTGGGTTCGTTCTTGCGGTGGTAGCGAGCCAGATTGGCAATTGTTTCAATTTCCGATTCGGTGTAACCAAGTAGTCCGCCGTTACGGATTAAATAGTAAGAATGCTTGTGGTGGGCAGCGTGATTTACGAAGTGACCGCAGTTATGCAGGATTGCCGCCGCCCAAAGTAGGCTACGTTCCGCGTCGCCCCAGTTATGCAGAATGCCTTGAGTTTGGTCGAAAATACTTAAAGCCAACCGTGCTACCTGGTTAGCATAGCTAATGTTAACGCCAAATTTCTCTGCTAATTTCATCACGTTGCGATCGCGTACCGAACCTTGGTAACGCATACGATCCTCGATGAAGCCATGTTCGAGCATCCACTCCACAATCAGGCCTTCGCGGAGCGATCGCTGGCAGATGGTAATTTTGCTGGCCTGGAGTTGCCGCATAGTTTCCAGCAGGATCATCGAGCCAGCTAGAATAATATCCGCCCGTTTGTCCCGCACTAAAGCTGAGCGCTCAGCTAAATTCAGCTTCTTAAAGCGCATCACGATTTTTTCGATATCAGAGAATGTTAATTCGTAACCTTGCAGTGGATTGGGAACACTACCAAACTTTTCTTTAGCATGCAGGATGGCTAGGGTCTCAATCGTGCCGGAAGTGCCAATCATCTGAGCGGGACTGCCATCTAGCAGTACTTTAAGATCGTCGGTCGACCTTTCGAGCATGCCACGGATGTAGATTTGCAGGCGCTCAAATTCCCGCTCGGAGATGGGATCGGTCGAAATCAACAGATCGCTAAGCCTAACCGCACCAACTTTAGTACTACTCAGGAAGTCGGGGTCGTGCCCATTGCCCATAATTAGCTCTGTGGAACCACCGCCAATATCAATAATTACGTGGGGCTGATTGTTAAGCTCGATCGCCGACAGTACGCCCAAATAAATCCGTCTAGCTTCTTCTTGCCCAGAAATCAACTCGACTCTTAGGCCCAGTTCCCGCTCGATTGTATCGATGAAGTCCGTGCCGTTAGGTGATTCGCGCACGGCACTGGTGGCAACAGCAATAATTTCTTCGACTTCCATGCTGCGGCAAATTTCCTGGCACCGCGCTAAAGCGACCAGCGATCGCTGCATAGCCTCATCGGTCAGGCCTCCCGTCTTAGCACAGCGTTCGCCTAGCCTGGTTGTGGCTTTTTCGGTGGTAATAATCGTCATGCTGGGCAAACTGGTATTTACCTGTACCACCACCATGTGGATGGAGTTTGTGCCGATGTCGATCGCCGCTAGGATTCTATCTGGGTTCATTTTGGTTGCTTTGAAGCTCTGCTGAAACTGAATTCAGCCTTGTCACCTAAACTTACCAAAAACTGAGCCATTATTTTTGACTAATGTCGTCTAGTTATTACCGCGCTTCCAGTCTTCCCCACCACTTAGTTGGATGAGATGTTCCTTAATCGCAAACGGTAGACTTCGAGCAGCATGACTGTAAGTTAGGAGCAACAAATTTTTGGCAGTCAAAATAACTTGAGGTCGGTCTATGATTTCGGCAAGCTGAAAGGGGTTATACAGACCATTACGCACTTCAATACTGGCGGCATCAACTGCGCCATCGAATTCATCCTCAAGCATTGACTCCCAGTCATCGGGCTTGACGTAATAAGATGTTTTATTATCCTTAAGATTCAGCTTTTGAATTTGGCGGATGGAATCTGAAATTGAAGCAACCCAAGAGTTAGTTAAACGCTTTTCTACTTGATTTTTAATTAAATGAACGAGCAACCTGCTTAGAAATGACTCAATATTGCGCAGAATTGCTTGCTTACTCATGCCCTCTAGCTCATCGACAATTTCTAAGGCATCAACGAGGCGACCTTCTAGAATACTTGCTCTTAAGTCTAGTAGTTCTTGAGTCATGGTATTTGTCGGTAGACTTCCGCTTAGCAGTTTGAATATAGCAACAATATAGTGTGCTTATCGTAAGCTAATGCACTTGGCGATCGCTAACAGATTGTGTCAGACTGCTTAACAAAGATAGCTTTAAATACCTCTAACATGACCGTTACTCCTGCCCACCGCAAAGCTAAAGCTCTACCAAGTGTTAAGCGCCGTCCTGCTAAAGCCTTATGTAGTGAATGCGGTCTCTGCGATACCTATTACATTCACTATGTCAAAGAAGCCTGTGCGTTTATTACACAGCACATCAGTGAAATGGAGACAGAAACCCACGGTCGTTCCCGCGATTTAGAGAGCGATCGCGATCTTTACTTTGGCGTGCATCAGGAGATGATGGCAGCACGCAAAATTGAGCCGATTCCAGGTGCGCAGTGGACGGGCATCGTTTCTAGCATTGCGATTGAGATGCTAACGAAGGGGATGGTTGAGGGCGTGGTGTGCGTGCAGTCGAGTGAAGGCGATCGCTTCCAGCCCAAGCCAATTATTGCGACTACACCTGAGGAAATTCTGGCTGCGAGGGTAAATAAACCAACACTATCTCCCAACCTATCGGTATTAGAGCAAATCGAACAGTCGGGCATGAAGCGTCTTTTGGTAATTGGCGTTGGTTGCCAAATTCAGGCATTGCGCACAGTGGAAAAGCAACTGGGCTTAGAGAAGCTCTATGTGTTGGGTACGCCCTGCGTCGATAATGTCAGCCGCACTGGATTGCAAAAATTTCTGGAAACCACCAGTCGATCGCCCGAAACAGTGGTGCATTACGAATTCATGCAGGATTTTAACGTCCACTTTAGACATGAAGACGGCTCGACGGAGCTAGTACCATTTTTTGGTCTGAATACCAAAGAGCTCAAAGATGTATTTGCCCCCTCCTGTATGACCTGCTTTGACTATGTGAATTCGCTTGCCGATCTGGTGGTGGGATATATGGGTGCTCCCTTTGGTTGGCAGTGGATCGTGGTGCGCAACGATACGGGTAAAGAAATGCTCGATCTGGTGCAAGGTCAATTATCTACGCAAGCAGTGATGTCTAGTGGCGATCGCACCGCCGCCGTCCAACAAGGGATTGCCGCCTATGACAATGCCACCACTATCCCCATGTGGTTAGCCTGGTTGATTAGCTTTGTCGTGAATAAAATTGGCCCCAAGGGATTGGAGTACGGACGTTTCTCAATTGATTCCCACTTTATCCGCAACTATCTCTACGTCAGGCGCAACTATCCTGAAAAACTAGAAGCACATGTACCTGAATATGCCAAACGCATCGTGTCGCGCTATAAGCTACCTGATGTCTAGTAAATCAGTCTGAGATCGGGCAACTTGATCGGGAGCAGTTCTACAATAAAAACACTGTGGTTAGATCGACCTAAATATACATGCTCGAAACAAACCCAAATACAGAAATGCAACCAATACCTGCACTGAGCCTTTACGAGACTGATTTCTATGCTTGGACGCAGGAACAAACAATGTTGCTCCACAACCAGCAATGGCATCGCATAGACCTACCCAACCTGATTGAGGAGATTGAATCTTTGGGTAAGCAGCAACGACAGGAACTTCGCAACCGTTTAAGTATTTTGATTGGACATTTGCTGAAATGGGAGTACCAACCCCAACATCGCAGCCGTAGTTGGTTAGCAACCCTTCGCATCCAACGCTTAGATACGATTGAATTACTTGAAGATAACCCCAGCCTAAAATCTTATCTTCAAGAAGCCCTTGATAAGGCGTACCTTAAAGGTATCGAATTGGCTGTGATGGAAACAAATCTACCTAGTAATACTTTTCCGGCAGCATGCCCTTACAATTTGGCAGATATCTTAGGCATCTGCTTCTACCCTGGAGAACCAAGCGATTTAGTGGATCAGTTAGAGCGATAGACCATATTTAAATTGGATAATATTTTGGGGAAAATCAGAAATCCCAATAGTTAATGCCAACTAAAATTATTCAGATCTAGAATCAGCTAGCGATCGCCCCAAAGAAACGTACGAGAAACATAAATGTAATTTGCCATACGTCTAACTGTAAAATTTTTGTCACAATAAATGTAATTATCTGGTTTTTCACTTTTTTCAATTATTGTTTCAGTAACAAATTGTGGCAGTTAGTCTTAGATCTAAAATGCAATCGCCTATCATTGGCATAACGGCATACGGCAGAAATGAGGCCGGCGAATTTACCCTACAGGCAGTATACGTAGATGCAGTGCGTAAGGCTGGTGGGATACCCATCTTGTTGCCGCCTGGAGAACCGCACCCAGATCGTATCTTGCAACAGGTCGATGGTTTGATTTTGGCGGGTGGCGGTGATATCGATCCGGTGATTTATGGTGGCGATGAGCATCCTACGATCTACTCCGTCGATGCCGAACGCGACGAATTTGAGCTGGCTCTAGCCGAGATGGTAATCGCAGAGGGGTTACCCGTATTAGGTATCTGCCGAGGCATGCAGGTACTGGGTGTTGCCAGTGGCGGCAATCTCGTATCGCACGTTCCCGATCGCTTCGGCGATGATATTTTGCACAGGCTGGACAATCCGCGCCGCCCTACATCGCATACGGTAGAAGTAAATGCGCAAAGTCGCCTAGCTCGTGTACTCAAAGTCACTAGCACCGAAGTGACGTCGTGGCATCATCAGGCGGTGCAGTCCGTGTCAAGTGGTTGGAGTCCTGTCGCCTTCGCTCCCGATGGTGTAATTGAGGCGATCGAGCACCAGGATCATCCCTGGGCAGTTGCCGTGCAGTGGCACCCGGAATTATTGTCCGATTGTCCGGCTCAGAAAGCTTTGTTTCATGCCTTAGTCGAAGCAGCTTCTAGTCGATCGGCTTAATTGAAACACTCGAGCGTCATGAATTAGGATATGTCTCAAGAGAAATCGATATGCATAACTTGGTTTTCCTACCTGCCTATCGGCTTGCTGAAATGATTCGCGATCGCTAAGTTTCTGCCGTGGAAGTTCTTGATGCTCACCTTGCACAAATTGCCGAACACAACTCCAGCCTGAATGCCATATGTACGCTAACGGACATCCAGTGGTGGTGATTCCGATTGTACAGATATTGATTTTTGTGTTGGGCATTCTAGAGATTAGTTATCTCTTCCAATTTCTTCTCCCAGAATAATGCTTTGCCCATCTGTGGGTCTAGCTTGTAGCCACTGAATCCACAAGCCTTGTATGCGGCCTGAGCGACATGGTTTCTTTCTAGAACTTCCAGCGTGAGTTTGCAGCAGCCCAAATCGATCGCGATCGCCTCAGCTTTCTGGAGCAGTAGTTTGGACAAGCCTTTACCACGGTGGGGTAAAGCAACGATGACATCGTGGATGTTAAGTAATGGCTTGCATGCGAACGTAGAGAATCCTTCTAAGCAGACGATCAGTCCTGCGGGTTTGGTATCGACAAATGCGAGAATAGCATGAGCTGTTTTTCTCTTTGCTAACTCTGCAGGGAGATTTGCTTTAACGTAGTCGGACAGACCTTTTCTGCCACCCATCGGATCGAGTGCATATTCATCCATTAATTGCACCACAGCCACCGCATGAGAAGGCACACTAAGATCTGCTTCAACAATTTCAATCATCAAGTAATTCTCCACTCTTCCACATTTATGTTATGCCTTGCGTTGGATTGCTATATCAATTCTCTAAATTTGTGCCATGGATCTTCGTAGGGTGTAAACGGTTATTCGTGCGTACATCGATTCGTTTATAGTCCGATTTTGGGGAATTTGTATGAAGTGTTATTTAAATTGCTTGAGGGTATCCAGGAAGGCATAAACCGCAGGTACCTGCAATCCACTGGCTAGAATCGATACGCCAATAATGCGCTCCAATGGGATTGGCAAACTGTAGACATGCAAACCTTCAGGGATTGGCTCTGCGGCCAGGCGAGGGATAATCGCTGCGCCTAATCCTCGCGTCACCATGCTGACGATTGTGGAGTCTTCTCTGACGGTGTAGGCCACATTCAAATTTTGTCCAAACTGAGCGCAATGGGAATGCACCAAATAATTACAACTGTAATTGTCGGGGGTCATAATTAGGGGATAGCTGGATAATTGCTCCCAATCTAGCCGCTCGCCTTTAAGCTGAAATGAGGCAGGAAAGATCGCTACATATTCATCGCGCAATAGTTCCCACGTTTCAAAATCATGACTATTTGGTAGGTAGGTAAAGCCAATATCTGCCAGACCTTCCCTTAAATCTCGATCGACACCGTGATAGTCGGGATGCTCGGTAATGCTGACGGCGATCGCACTGAAGCGGCGACGAAACTGCGCGATCGCATCGGGCAAAATATGGGTGGCGATGCTGCGTAATGTGGCAATGCGTACTTGACCACCATCTAAGCCCTTAGATAAATTGGCCTCTTTGACCAGATGATCTAGCTGTTGCAAAATCTGGCGTGCGTGACCGACTACCCGTTCGCCTACAGGGGTGAGATGCGCGCCATGACGACCGCGAGAGAGTAAGCTCACGCCCAGTTCTTCTTCTAAGGCGGCGATCGCATGACTGACGGCTGACTGCGATATCTCCAGATGCAATGCCGCTTCACCAAAGTTGCCAGTATCAGCTACTGCGACAAAAGCACGTAGCTGAGATAGCTTAACTTGGTTAAGAACGCTGGTATTCATGCAAGTTACTTATGCAATGTATTGGCATTCTCCCATTAGTCTCAGGATCTGGCATCACCATATGGATGAATTTTATTCATGGAAGCAATGCAATCATTAGTTTGATTGGAGAGGAAAAGGTATGTACATTTACTAGCATCCAGAGCATGCAGAATGCCCAAATATAACCCTAAGAGGTGAATCAACAGCATGATGCGAGACGCACCCAGTTACCTCATGCTAGAGATTGAAGCTTCTGCATAAGTGACAAAAGTTAAGTGCTAGGTGTTAACAGAATATAGCTTAGCGAACAGAGCTAAGAACCTAGAAAGGCTTCCTAATAATTAAATATTTTTAAGCACGAGGTGTGTTTACATGGATCTCTTTACGCGCTCTTCTCAAATATCGGCTGCCACAGATTCGAATCTCCAAAAATTAGATGCCAAGAAACTGGACAAGTGGCAGGATTATTGTGACTTAGAATTAATTCCAACTGAAAATAGCGATCGCTCTATTAGTAAAGTTAAGGTGATGCTAGCTTTAGTAGAGAACCTATGGCAGAGCGCGATCGCAGCGCTTACTAAAGAACCAGAATTAAAGGTATGGCAAAAGCGCGATCGCCACGGGAATACTCTCTGGCATGCCTACGATCCATGGACAGGTGATTCCGTTTGCCTTGGTTCGGAAACTGAAATGCTTAGTTGGATTGAAAGCCGCTACTATCATCGGTAGATTCTCTTAAAAACTAGTGATGCTCTCCATTTAAATAGATGGAATCCACTTTGAACGCCAATAAAATTTTTGCACTGATTGGAGCTATGGTTGTGCTTGCAGCTTTACCCAGTGTTAGCGTTTTGGCTGTGACGGCAAAATCAGCAAGCTCAGGGTTCTTACATGGTGTATTTACGAAGTAGGCCATAACAAGCCCGTTTCACACTTGCAGCGGACTGGCGATCGCCTCCGCTAAAATAAAGGTGTGAAGTTGAAGGTGGTCTGGTCACAATTACAGCCTTAGGGGGCTAACACAGGAGTTGGTTGGTGGGGCAGGGTCTAAACCAATTATTCTGGATCGGTTTTAGTACGGTCAATTAAGTGGCACAGTATTTAATACTACTAAGATGTGCTGCCGTAATAATACTGATATTAAGTTCTGCTCCCAGAAATATTGCGACCCTCTACTCGAAACACTGCTATGTCAAGCAATAAATTCAACTCCAATCTTTTAGACCACTCCAACGCCGTCAGTCTGTGGCAAGTATGGCAAAAAACTGCTCAGACATATCCCAATACTTTGATGCTGCACGATCCCCACGTTACGCCTGAAGTAAAGTTGACCTATCAAGAGAGTATGGATCAAATAGCAGCGTTCGGGGCGGGTTTGCGATCGCTGGGTCTGAGGTTTGGCGATAAGGTGGCGTTGATCGCAGATAATTCGCCGCGCTGGTTTATTGCCGATCAGGGCATCCTGGCGATTGGGGCCGCTAATGCGACTCGTAGTTCGCAGGCAGAGCGTACCGAGCTACTCTATATTATTGAGCATAGTGATAGTGTCGCGCTTGTCGTTGAGGATATTGCCACACTCAAAAAACTGCAACCCGAACTTCAAAGCCTGCCTATCAAAACGATTGTACTCCTCTCCGATCAGACACCACCAGAGGGAGTTTACAACTTTAAGCAAATTCTCGAACGTGGCAGCGATCTCGATCTCGGTAACCCTCCCATTAACCGCGATACCTTAGCAACCCTGATCTATACCTCTGGTACAACTGGTAAACCCAAAGGCGTAATGCTCAGTCACGGTAATCTGCTCACCCAAGTCTGGGGTGGCAAAGATATGGTGCAGCCTTTCCCTGGTGAGATCGCTCTGGCAATATTACCAACTTGGCACTCCTACGAACGGGCAGGGGAATACTATTTGCTATCGCAGGGTATGACGCAGATCTATACCAACCTGCGCCATGTCAAAACCGATTTGGCTAAATATAAACCTCACTTTATGGTTGCAGTGCCACGCCTGTGGGAGAGCGTCTATGAAGGCATTACCAAAAAATTTGCTGCTGAATCGCCGTTGAAGCAAAAGCTGATTAATTTTTTACTGTCAGCCAGTCAAACCTATATCAAAGCCCGTCGCATAGTGCAGAATATGAGCTTGGTTAAGGGTTCTCGGGTGCAAGCCAGCTTAACTGCGATCGCCCTGTCGCCAGTGTATTGGTTGGCGGACAAAATTGTATTTAAAAAGATTCGCGATGGTATTGGGGGGCGGATTAAGTACTTTACCAGTGGTGGCGGTTCCCTACAGCCCCATATCGATCTGTTTTATGAAATGGTAGGTTTAGAAATTATTAATGGCTATGGTCTTACCGAGACATCACCGATGCTAGCCGCACGTAGACCAGAGCGTAATTTGCGTGGTACGGCAGGCAAACCTCTACAGAATACCGAAATTCGCATTGTCGATCCTGATAGCCGCCAAACTTTACCACCTGGCAAAATCGGCCTGGTGATGGCGCGGGGGCCGCAAATCATGCAGGGCTATTACAAAAATCCCGAAGCCACAGCCAAAGCGATCGATCCCGACGGCTGGTTTGATACCGGCGATTTGGGCTGGCTGACAGCTACCAACGATCTAGTGCTGACTGGGCGAGCTAAGGACACAATTGTGTTGACCAATGGGGAAAACATTGAACCCCAGTCAATCGAGGATGCCTGCACGCGCAGCCCTTACATCGATCAAATGGTGCTGGTGGGGCAGGATCGAAAACAGCTAGGTGCATTGATTGTGCCGAATCTTGCTCCCCTAGAGGCGGCAAACCTCATTCCCCCAGATGCCCAGCTCAAAGATGTGCTTGAGGATCTCAAAAGCGAAAAAATTCAGGCACTCTATCGCGAAGAGCTAAATCGCGAAGTGAAAAGCCGTCCTGGCTATAGCGCCAACGATCGCATCGGGCCATTTGCCTTCTTGCCGGAACCTATCAGTATGGAGAATGGTTTAATGACGCAAACCTTTAAAATTCGCCGTAATGTGGTAACCGATCGCTACCGAGATATTATTGACAAGATGTTTACCTAAAAATCCTCTAGACAATATGGATTCTATAGATTTTGCTAATCAGCTTCTCCTTAAGCGGGCAGTTAATGTCAAAGTAATCGTGACACCACGCTGGAAGGAAGAAATGCAGCAACAACTCCAGCTCCAGATTTCTCAGGCTGATGGGCAAATACAGCAACTAGATTCGCAAGGCCAACGGGCGATCGCAGAAATCGAAAGACAAAGTATTAAGCCACCCGGCCCCGATGTTGCACGGGAAATTGAGTCAATTCGTCTAGAAGTATCCAGCCGCAAGTCGGAATTGCTAGAGCAGAAGAATCAACTTTTGCAGCAACTAAACCAGGTGCAAGTACTAGAGCTAGAGCAAGAAGTCAACCAGGGACAGTTGGATAGCTTCTTTGTTGCTAGCAAAGGAGACAACCTGATTGCCATGATGCAGGTTGAGGTAGTGTTGCGCGATGGTGTAGTAGAAGATATTCGCTCGGGATTTCCTGTGGAGCCAAATTAGAGCGATTACGGAGAGCGATCGCTCTCCGTAAATCCAAACAGCCTTTCCCTTGCTTTCTCAATAGATGGCAAGGGAATTTGTTTTAAAAACTCATGTCATCAACTAATGTAATTGTTATACCAATTCCAATTGAATAAGCGACAGATCGAGATCGCGGTATTTCAAAAAGCTGCGTCGTAGCTTTTTTGGGAAATGGTATTAGTCCCTGCAAGCCCTTGGCATGTAAATTATGACTATCGATCGACCTACAAACCTCAATCCCGATCCGCAGGAAACACCCTTTAATCTTCCACCTAAGCTTAGTGTCCTCACTATGTTTCGGTTGGGCTTATTTCAAATGGGTTTAGGCATTATGTCGCTGCTGACTCTGGGATTGCTCAATCGCATCATGATTAATGAGCTAACCATACCAGCCGCGATCGCAGCTGGTATGGTCGCTGTACCTTTATTGGTGTCACCAGTCAGGATTTGGTTTGGGCAAATGTCTGATGCTAAGCCGATTTGGGGCTATCACCGTACTGGATATGTTTGGTTCGGTGCAGCCTTATTTTCTATCTCTCTGTTTCTAGCTGTACAGGTGATGTGGCAATTTGGATTCAGTCTGCACAGCAGTGGGTGGACATCATTAACCTATGCTTGGGCTGGATTGTTAGGGCTGATATTTGCCATCTATGGTATTGCGATTAGTGCCAGTTCCACGCCGTTTGCCGCTCTACTATTAGATATCACCGATGATGCCGAAAGATCGAAACTGATTGGTATAGTCTGGTCGATGTTGATGGTGGGTATTGTGATTGGCGCAATTACGATGTCCAAACTACTACCATGTACGACTGATGAGCCTCTAGTAAAAGCAGTATCCCTTTACGCCCGCCCAGAAAAATTAGCGTCTTTGCAATCATCAATTAATTTAGTCTGCTCGTTGTTCCCAGCGATCGTGCTGGGCCTATCAGTTTTTGCTACCGCAGGCATCGAAAAGAAATTCTCGCGCTTAAGTCTGCGCATCCAGCAAACCCATCAAGTGGTGCGGGAGGATCAAATCACTCTTGGGCGGGCTCTCCGCATTCTGACTGCCAATCGCCAAACGGGCATATTCTTCATATTTTTATTGGTGATGACGATTAGCCTATTCATGCAAGATGCCGTCCTCGAATCCTACGGTAAAGATGGCTTTGGTATGAGTATTTGTGAAACAACCCGACTCAATGCTTTCTTTGGGATCGGGACACTGATCGGCATTAGTGCTAGTGGATTTTTACTCGTTCCTCGGATTGGCAAACAAAATACTGCTAAATATGGTTGTCTTGCCTGTGCGTTATGCTTTTTGCTGCTAATTCTGGCAGGAACGACAGCCAATCCCGTTGTCTTGCAAGCCTGCTTATTAGCATTTGGACTAGCATCGGGTACAACTACAACTGGTGCGATCAGTCTCATGCTCGATCTAACTGCTGTTTCCACAGCGGGGACTTTTATCGGGGCGTGGGGGTTGTCGCAGGCTCTAGCCAGAGGCATTGCCACTGTTACAGGTGGTGCCATTCTGGATATTGGGCGATCGCTCTTTACAACTCCATACTTTTCCTACGGGCTAGTGTTTGGCACGCAGACGATTGGCATGATTTTGGCGGTGTTGTTATTGAGAAGGGTAGATGTGCAGGAATTTCAAAGCAGTGCCAGGAATGCGATTTCCAAGGTAATTGCTAACGAATTGGATTGAATCTAACAATGATGGTAAGCGATCGTCAAACAATGAATAAACCCTACTCCTGATTCGGCAACTTTGCTAATCTTCCCAACAACGTTGACGCGAATTGTTAACTAGGGCATGATGAAGCCTAAATTTTGTCCCGTTAATCTCCCTACATTGTAGTCACCATTCAGTATGAGAAGAAAACTATTTCTGCTGCTTCTAGCACTATTGACAACGTTTGCTATAGTCCTGTGGAAGCCATTTTATAGCGAACCTGCGATCGCTCAGGATACGCTGAAAGTCCTAACCGCCCGTAAAGAAAGTCTTTATTTCAAGGCCGGTAAAGAGTTGGCCGACACGCTCAAAGATTCTGGATTTGCCTTTGATATTCAGGAATCTCCAGGTTCATTTAACAACCTGACAGAACTTGGTAAAGGTCGTGCCGATCTCGCATTTGCCCAGCAAGATGCATTTGCCCTGTTGCGTAATGCTGGCGATCCGAATATTGCCAAGTTAGCTGACAACATCAAGGTCTTTGCTCCAGTCAATAAGGAAGTCGTACATATCATCGCCAACACCTCCTCTGGAATCAAAAGCCTATCTGATTTGTCTGAGAAGACAGTTGGAGTCGGCCCATCCAACTCAGGAACCTATGTTAGTGCGATTTTACTTTATCAACTCAATAATCTCGATGTCACTAGTGAAAATTTGGTCACTATGGAGGTGAAAGATGCGATCGAGCAAGTAAAAACTGGCAAGCTTGATGCTGCTTTTTATACAGCCGGAATTGGTGCGCCGTTATTGAAAAATATTTCTGCACAGCAGGGAGCAAATCTAAAGTTAATATCCATCGATCCGCGTTCTTTGATCGATAGCAAAGGATTTTTAGGAGATAACCCGGAACTATTTTCCCCTGAAAAGATTCCTGCTAATACTTACCCCTGGCAAAAGCAAGAGGTAAGTGCGATGTCTACTTTCTCTTTCCTCTACGTGAATAAGTCGCTTGCTCAGGAGAAAGTTTACAAACTGGCCAAAGCCGCTTATGGCAAAGCACCCGCCCTCAAAGCTAAGAATTCTTTCTGGAAACTATTTTCCGTGAATGATGCCAAAAGCAAGACTTTTGCCAAGCTGGACTATCATCCAGGTGTGCAAAAACTACTCAAAGAAAAGTGAAGGCTGAATACGTTACGGCGATCACCTAACAAATACATCCTACGGTGTATATTTCATTTTTGCGCTCGCCCCCCATCAACACTACATTTGGCGAAAGTTCTTCACAGAATATTCGCCAGATTGTAGCTCTGAATCGCGATCGAGTATGAATCTTTAAGGATTCTAAACGGAGAGGGAGGGATTCGAACCCTCGTTAAAGTTACCCCTAAACAGCATTTCCAGTGCTGCGCCTTCAACCACTCGGCCACCTCTCCAAAATCACTAGGATTTCTGAGCAATTTATCATAGCAGAGCATGGGCAGCATTTCCAAACATTTCTAAATTTGGTAAATACTTTTACTTTTGGATTAATTACCAAATTACACAACTTGGGCGCTATAGATAGCATCTAGAGTAGGTTGTTTTACTTAAATCCTGAAACTATTGTGTTAGGGGACATCCCGAGACTAACTTAGCCCATTTAGCATAAATCGCAGAACCTTCTCTACTTTTTTACTATCTCGCCCTAGCATTACCTACATAACTAGATTAAAAGGTTGTGCAGCGAGATTATACGGTACTTAGGTAATTTGAGCGCACTAACTATGTATTTTTAAATGCATTAATCTGGGTGTCAGGTGGGCATAATACTTAACAAATTTTAAGATCTACTATGACTACATTCACCGCAACAGCACCAACGATATCTCTGACTGCTTTTAAAAGCGGTACAGCCTTGGTACTTAGGCCTGATGCTGCAAGATTAGATCTTGAAGTGGCAGATCAATTACTGCAAAGAGTTGAGAGTTATTTCTCGGCCAACCAACTGATGAATCGCGAGCAAGATGTTACCGTGCTAGTAGATCTGCAAAATGTAGCTTTTCTTGATAGTAAAGGTCTGGGGGCTTTACTGAGTGCGCTTAAGATCGCATCGGCTCATAACGGTAAGTTATTTCTTTGCTCGCTGCAGGAGTCCGTTCGTCTTCTGTGTGAAATTACCAAGATGGATCGGGTATTCACAATTTTTGAAGACCAGGAATCTTTTAGCCAATATTCAGCCAATATTCTAGAGGGCGACCTGCGCGATCGCCCTCTTATCACCCTCTAGGGATTTAAGCCATTGCAGTCTATTTAAGGTGACACCCGCAGTGTCAGGCGAGCATTGCCCTGTGCCGAACGCGGTGGAGCCCAGCCCAATAGAAATTGCTTTACCTGAGCAACTACAGCTTTATCCTGAAGTGTTGAAGTCTTGTCATCTAACACAATGCGGTTAATCCGACCGTTTTTAACTGAGAACTCTAGCACCAGATCGCCACTAATGTTTGCTGGCAAACTGAGTTTCTGCAGATGTTGTGTCAGCGGTTCGATCAGGTAAATTTGTACCTGTTGCTGCGGCGACATGTTGCCCGTAATTCCGGTATTTTCAGTAACAGTTACGCCTGTAAATCCAATTACCTGAATGCGCGATCGCGGTGCAACGCTAACTGGAGACTGAGCTTTATTGTCTGTATCGGCCGAAAGTCTGGTTGAGAGACTATCTTTACCAGTGGTTTGACTTGTTGGACTGGGTGAAGTAGCGCGGCGGGGAGATATAGCCTCAGCCTGAGGACGCGTAGTTTGATTCAATACTGGCGAGGGAGCAGGGGGAGCGGAGGGGCGATTTTTGGCGATATAACTAGTTCCAGAATTTGCGACATTTTGTTCGTCCTTGCCAAAAGTTCCCTCAAAGTTAACGCCCTGGGGCAGTTCTACGGGCACCTGCACGCGCTCGCTACGGCCATTGGGCTGCACGCGTATCTCTTCGCTGACTGCGACAAAGGCTGTATATTGCGACAACAGTCGATAGGCTAGAGCTGTGTCAGTGACTGCTTCAACCAATGACTTAGTTTCGCCCGCAAACATTTGATTCATCAGATCCTTGATGCGGGAGCGTCCCCATAGTTGCGAAATACCAGAATTTTCCGCTGTGCGTTCAAAATCTACATTCAGGATTTTTTCGTAGCGCCTGCCACCCGCCGCAGTACCTGTAATTTTCAGGGCGCCTTTTTGTTTATCCTGCTTGCGGCCAAACAGCACTAATGGTTGGTTAGCAAATAAATCCGGTGCTGCCTGGGGATAAATTTGCGGTGCATTACCTTCACCCTCCCACTGCACCTGAATATTTGTGAGGACGGGATTATTAATCTGACGGAAGAATTTTTCTGCAACGTTGGCGGTTGGTTCATCCTGGCGCACTACTTGAGCAGTGCCGCGCCCCACTTCTGCCAGACGATTAAGCAGAAATCTATTCACAGAACTACCTACCCCAAAGGCATAGAGACGATTACCTGGTTTGATGCGCTTCTGCACCTCAGCGATTACCTCATTATCGTTGCCAATATAGCCATCGGTGAGTAAGACAATACTGCGGATACGCCCTTCACTCGGGCTGGGAAAATTCATCACCGTATCAATGCCATTCAACAACTCCGTACCGCCGTTGGCCTGGAGCTGATTGATATAGTCGATCGCTTTTTGCCGATTGCTGGCGGTATTGCGTAAAGGTGTAGAGGAGAGTTGGCGCGTGGAGTTAGCAAAGTCGATGATTGTAAAGGTATCGTCAGGATTGAGACCATTAATAAAGCGGCGCATCAATTCCTGCGATTTCACTAATGGATCGCCAGATTGGGAGCCGGAAGTATCCATCAGAAACACCACATCCTTGGGTACGATTTCGTCAGCGCGATAGTCTAAAGCAGGAATCAGGTATGTGGCAAAGTGGCCGCCGCGATCGCTACTAGTAGTCAGCACTGTTGACTGAAGCTCTTCCCCTGCGACGCGATAGCGCAAAATCAGATCTTTATTGGGGATTGTATCTCCCTCTGCCAATTTCACGGTTACTTTGGATGTTGGATCTGATTGTGCGATGATCTGATGGGATATCGAACGCACATCCGTAATACTAGATCCCGCATCAATCTCTACGCTAACGTTGATGTCATGGCCAGAGCGCACGCCAGGCTTGAGTACGGGCGGGGTAATGCGAGAAGCATCGGGAACGCGATCGGTGTCGGGTGATGGGGTAGTAACACTCAAATTAGCAGGTTGCTTTTCTGATTGCTCCTTGGGTCGATCCTCGCCGCTATTAATGGGAGTACCTGGAATGTATCGCGGCCCAACCACCATGGGAAAGACAAATTCGTAATCGCCTTTCTCAAATTTAAGGCTATCGGTATAGCGAATAGTGACATTGATTTGCTCGCCAGGTTTGATATTAGCTAGCGATTGCGTGAAGATATTATCGCGCTCCTGCTCTAGCAATCCGGCGGTACGTCCCTGTCGTTGCGCCTCTTCGTAGATGGCTTTAGCTTCGTCGCGTTTTTTGATATCGCCCTTAATTATGCGATCGCCGATCTTAATTTCCATATCATCGATCGCGGCTTCATCGGGCAAGGGAAACACGTAGATTGCCTCTAGAGGGCGATCGAACGGATTTTGGAATGTTTGCGTTACCTCCACTCGCGAGACATTGCCCGCGACCTTAGCCTTAACATCAGTATGTTTAAGTGGAAATACTTGTTTCTGCCCATCTTTATCCCGTACGTATAGTCCACCCGTAGGACGTGGTTTAGATTGCAGATCTATTTGCTCAGATCTGCGATCAGATACTAACTCGGCCCTGGGTTGAATTACGGTTGGGCTAGTGGGAATTCTCTGTGGTAATTTCTTGCCTGCTTGTGCAAAGGAATAGTGGGCTGCCGCCGCACCCGTAAGCAATAGGGCTGTAGATAATAGATGAACGAGCTTCATAGGGGATCTCTCCAGGTCGATCTGGGACTGTTAGCCCTAGAATGACATTCCCCTAACTAGATGAGCGCTCAGTTGCAGTTTTTGTAACGCCCGATTGGGGTTTTTAGGCAAAAAGTGATCGCAAATAGGACAATATTGATGCTATTATCAAAGACTGTGCAAATATTCTTGCTCGGATCAGGTGAATGCACCGAAATCGGATACCCGATACCTGTACGGCACCCACATATAAATAACCATGAGTTACGCAATTATTCAGACAGGCGGAAAGCAATATCGAGTCGAAGTCGGCAGATTTTATGATGTTGAGTTACTTGATGCTGAGCCAGATTCCAAGCTCGAAATCGATCAGGTACTGCTAGTCAACATGGATGGCAGCATTACCGTTGGTCAACCTCTAGTTACAGGTGCGCAGGTAGAAGCTACCGTCATGCAGCATCTCAAGGCTAAGAAGGTAATTGTCTATAAGATGCAGCCCAAGAAAAAGACCCGTAAGAAGAACGGTCATCGTCAACCCCTGACCCGCATTATGGTAGATGCTATTAAGCTTGAAGGTGCAGAAGAAAGCCCTAAAGCTACAGAAGAAAGCCCCAAAGCAAAAACGAAGGCAAAAGCGAAAGCAGTCGCATAGTTTTATCCAGCAGGATAGATTGATAAATAAGGCAAATCGTACAAATTTGGAGAAGATTTACTCATGGCACATAAGAAAGGCTCAGGTAGTACTCGTAACGGACGCGACTCTAATGCTAAGCGTTTAGGTGTCAAGCGTTTTGGTGGTCAAGTTGTGACCGCAGGCAGCATTTTAGTTCGCCAACGCGGCACCAAGTTTCATCCTGGCAATAACGTCGGTCGCGGTTGTGATGATACATTGTTTGCAACCATTGATGGTGTAGTTACATTTGAGCGTCTTGGCAAAACTCGCAAGAAAATCAGCGTATATGCTGTCGCTGTTGCCTAGATATTTCTTTTAAGAAATTTTTTATAAGTTTATGAATGAGGGTGGAGGAATTACTCCCTCATTTTTTTGTTTATCGAGTAAATTTTATTGGTAATTAAAGATGGCAGACTAAGTATTTAAAGGAGGATGTTGGAAAATTCTGCTTTCCGGGAAAGAGCTGACATCTGAGAGGGGGGATTTTGTATATTCAGAATTTGGCGCTAGCATTGGTGTTAGCAAGCTAAGGTTGAGTGATGGCAGCAAAGTTTTTGGAATTTTTGCAAACTGACGTAAGGGATTTGTTTGCTTTTGACTGGACAGAAGAGACAAAAGCGGGGTTAGAGCTTTATAAGTCTGAAGCCGAGCTAGCCAAGGTGATCGAAGAAAATAAATCGAAGCTGGACTGGTTAAAGACACTATTCGAGCAAGAGCAGGCAGGCTTTTTACTAGCCGCCCTAAACTCACCTCTGGCGCAAGTACTTGCCTCTAGCGTACCGTTTGTAAATCTGGCAGTGGGCGCAGTCAAGTTTTATATCGAAAAGACAAAACAGGAGCCGACTTTAGAGGAATGCGTGCTGTTTGTCAGCCAGGCTGCCTATCTGGATAGCTTTCGCGTGCTTGCCAACTTGCCAGAAAACAGTGAAGGGCTGAAAACAATTCTGGAAGCACCCGTTTCTGATGCAGTGCGACAGCAAATTAAAGCATTAGCAAAGTTGGAACTTAGCGGACAGGAAGCTAGAAATGTGGTGGCGTGCTTTCACGAGTCTAAATTGGCAGAGGCATTTAACCTGGTGCTGGCAGCAAGGTTACAGCAAGCAGGGTTGTATGAGGATGCTGCTAAAACCTTTGCTGAACGGGTAGCCTGGAACGTGCACCGTTATATGGGCGAAGCATGGGCGGTGTCGGGAGATGCACTTAAATATTTAGGTCAGCCGTCGTTTACAGAGTGGCAAAAGGAACTGGCAAAGTATCAGAGCATTGACAAGTACCTGGAGGCAATTCAAGCAAAGCCATTGGAAACGGTCTTTGCGGAAAAATTTACATTCAAAGATATCTACGTGCGGCTGAGGGCAAAACCGCTGAATGCGAATGGTGAACCGGATAAGGAGAAACCATCGGAGATCCTGGAAACATGGGCGGAAAGATTACTGAGGGATGGGGATAAGCAAGATCGGGTGATGTTTGTGCAGGGTGGGCCTGGGCGCGGCAAAAGCGTATTTTGTCGCATGTTTGCTGACTGGGTGCGGGCAAATTTACATCCGATCTGGACACCAATTTTGATTCGCTTGCGTGATATCCGAACGATTGAGAAGAATTTTGAGGAGACGCTGCGGCTGGCGGTAGATCGAGATTTTGTCAAAGATGACTCAGGTTGGCTGACAGATCGCAATACACGCTATCTATTCTTCCTAGACGGATTTGATGAGTTGCTAATGGAAGGTAGAACTAGTGGCGGCCTAGAGGACTTTTTGTCCCAGGTAGGGAAATTCCAGGAAAGTTGCAAGAGTAATCCTGAAAAGGGACATCGAGTAGTGATTACGGGTAGAACACTGTCGCTAGAACGCATAGATCGCCGCTTACCTCCTAACCTGGAACGGGTGGAAATTTTGCCGATGGATGAAGATTTGCAGACGCAATGGTTTGCGAATTGGAGGAAGGTAACAGAGCCTGAGAAAGCACAGGCATTTCAAGAGTTTTTACAAGACTTGCGCTGCCCGAAACGCATACGTGGTTCGGAAGATGAGATGGGACTGGCACAGGAGCCATTATTGCTGTATCTACTAGCAGCTATGCATCGAGATCGCGAAATAAAAATCGAGGATTTCGAGAATGCTAGGGGAGTAAGTGCAAAAATTCTAATTTACGAAAAGTCCTTAGATTGGGTGCTGACAAAACAGCGCCCCGAATGGCTAAATCGAGATTTAACGGAACTGGAAATCGAAGGCTTGCGCCGCATTCTGCCAGAGGCAGGGTTGTGCGTCGTGCAAACAGGTGGAGAATGTGCTGCTCTTAAAACGATCGAGGCGCGACTGGGTAGCGATAACAATGCTAACGCCCTACTAGAACAAGCAAGAGAGAGGTTAGGCGAAAATCCGCTCAAAAATGCGCTGGCGGCATTTTACTTGCAACCTGCAAGGGATAAGGAGAAAGGTGGTTCCGTGGAATTTGCCCACAAAAGCTTTGGCGAGTTTTTATGTGCGGAACGCCTGAAAGAGAGTTTAGAAGACTGGTCTAAACCTGGAGATAGGCGTAAGAAGTATTATCTCTCCAATGATGAAATGGACTGGGAGATCTACGACCTGTTTGGCTATGGCGGACTGACGCAGGAGATCGCGGAATACCTGATGGGACTGCTAGAGAAAAACATAGAAGTTCAAGATCCCGAAAAAGTCGAAAAATTTGTCCGCCTGTTCGATCGACTGGAACATTTCTATCGGCGCTGGTGCAGCGGGGAGTTTATCGACGCAACGCCGGAGAACTTGCCGCAGAAGAAAATGCGCTTGCTCAAAGACCAACTGAAAGATCGGGATGTGCAACTGGGAGTTCGGCAGGTAGATGTTTATGCAGGTTTAAACGCAGCGATCTTGCTACTAGAGCTGAATCGCTATGCCAACAAGGATCGGGGCGATCTAAAAGGTAAGGTTGCCTTTTATCCATGCGGTCGCTCGGATAGTAAAGACTTCGATAAGTCTCTACTACTAGGGGTTATAGGCTATAGCCAGTGTATTGGCGTAGCAGGATTTGTCAATACAGTTGGAGAGTTCTTCAGTGGCGCAAACCTCCGTGGCGCAGACCTCCGTGGCGCAAACCTCCGTGGCGCAAACCTCGAAAATATTATTTTTGGGAAGGACAATATTCAGGGAAGGGAGACAAATTGGGAGGATGTGCGGGGTCTGGAAGTAGCGCGAGATTTGCCAGAGGCTTTGAAACAGCATCTAGGGTTGGGGTGAGACTTTGCATAGCTGCAAACACTACAGCCGCGATCGCTCTGTCAACCTCCCAATAGCTAGACCTGACCATGAAGAATCAGTATCTGTTCGTCTATGGAACTCTTCGCAAGGATGCAGGGCATGAGATGTATCACTTCCTGGCCAGCCACGCCTCGTTTGTGGGCGTAGCCGCTGTTCGCGGAAATCTCTACAGCCTCGGCGAGTACCCGGGGATCGTCCCTTGTCAAGACACGGTGGACTTAGTAAAGGGCGAGTTGTATGAGATCGGCACAGATGCGTTGGAGGACACGCTAGATCTTCTCGACGATTACGAGGGCATCGGTCAGGAAGATCCTTTGTCACACGAGTACCGCCAAGAGTTGGTTCCTGTCATACTCAATGATGGATGCCAAATGGATGCGTGGACATACGTTTTGAACCGATCGCTCGAAGGACTAAGACGAATCCACTCTGGGGATTTTGTAAAGTGGCGCAAGTCAGACGGTGCCTAAGAAGAAGAAATTTTCTCCTGTTTTTTTATGAAAGTATACCTGCTTGCTGAAATACCATTTCAGGATTGATTTCTAGTCCCTCAAATAGCGAATCGATAATTGCCTCATCTCCCATGTACGTCTTAGGTGGGGCATCTGGATAAAACACCGTAATGCTTCTAGCTTGACTATCCACGACCCAAACTCGCAACACTCCGGCATCTAAATAGTCTCTAGCTTTTCCTGCTAGCTGCCCAAAGGTTTGCCCTGGTGAAATAATCTCAATAACTAAGTCAGGTGGTACTGAACATATTCCTTCTTCTTGCCAGTCTGCGGGAAAACGATTGGCAGAAAGATACAGTAGCTCAGGTACTGGTGCCCAAGCTTTACCTTTACGTGTTAGTGCGATCGCTAATTCTGGGCAGACCTCCCCTTTGCCATGGCACCAAAGTTCTAGCAATTTAAGCAGCGTGCGGGTAAGTCTAGAGTGAAATTTTTTTGGAGACATTTTCGGTACTGCCTGACCGTCTATAAGTTCATAGGTAATATCCCCCTCACCTAGAGGGAGATCGAGGAATTCATTTATTGTTAGTTGGCTTTTGACTAGGGTCATGGCGATCGCCTCATCAATCTTTAAAATTAGGATCTATCCACTATATTTTGTCTCATGCTCTAATGAATCATCTACTGCCTCAACAGGCTCCAGGATCACCTTGTCATAAATATCCAGCAAAGGGATTTGAAATTGGAAAGAAGTTAGAGAGAGTGTGATGTCTTCTTCGTCATATTCAACTAATGTCCACCGCTTATTCGCTGTTTTGGAGAACTGCTGAATATGGATCGCATATTGGTCAATCAGAATGTATTCTTGAAAAGTTGGGATAGTACTATAAAAGCTAAATTTTTTATCTTTATCGTATGCACTTGTAGATTTTGAGAGCACCTCGATAATCGTTAAAGGATTTGTAATCGTATCGTCGCGATCGCCAAGATATTCTGGTTCTCCCGCGATCGCCATGACATCAGGATAAGTACAAATCCGTTTCTTGGGTATCCAAAGCCGCACATTCTCCATGAATACTCTATATTTCTGGCGCTTGAGTGCAAAGTTAAGCGCGGCATAGAAATTGCCAGCAATCTGATTGTGATTGGTGGAGCCACCTGTCATAGGTATTATTTGTCCGTTGATATATGCGCTTCTAAACTCTGCCAACTCTTCTAGCGCCAGGTATTCCTCTAGAGTGAGGAACTCATTTATTGTTAGTTGGCTTTTGGCCAGGGTCATGGCGATCGCCTCATCAATCTTCAGAACTAGGACATACCCACTATCTTCATTAAATCAGCCCATAATTTGCGGTACGCGGAAGTAGTCATCTTCGCGCTCTGGTGCACCATCAAGAAGTACTTCCTTGTCTTCCCAAGGTTTTGGGGTATCTGTACGAGTTACGTTTAGCGTGGCGATCGCCCTTGTAGTTGGTTCCACATCAACAAGGAGTGGATCTAGTTCGCTCAGTTGTTCAAAATATTCCAGAATTCCGCCTAGCTGCGTGGTAAAAGCCACTTCTTCAGCCTCACTCAGTTGTAGGCGACCAAGGTTGGCAACGTGACGAACTTGTTTGCGATCGATCATGGTTCAGTTATGGAGTTACAAGTTAATAGCATACCGACCGTAGGGGCGAACGGCCGTTTGCCCCTAGAAAAATACATTAATATCTGCCCGACCAGTGGTCTTCAGCCAGTTTTGCGCCTCAATATAGTTGTTGGGAGCAAGGCGAATCGCTCTGACCCAATATTCTGTTGCTTGCGTGAAAAATTCTTCCTTCTCTTCCGCATCGTCGGTTTGGTCGCCTTTGTAGTGATAAATTACAGCGATATTATTTAAACCCTGAGGCATGCGGGGATTCAGATCGATCGCCTGTTGGTAATACTCTAGCGCCAGATCGTGATCGCCATTACTAGCATGGATGAGACCCATGTTGTAGAGAATATAGCTGCGATCGTAGTCATTGTCTTCCAGCGTCAAAGCTTCTTTATAATTATCGAGCGCTTCAGCATACTCGCCATCACCCTGGGCGGACATGCCGTCGCGGTAATAGGCGAATGCTTCCTTCTCTCTTTTGCTAGCGGGAAATATCTTGAGAATGGTGTCCGCAATTACTGTAAACGTCTGATCGACAAAATTATCGTTGCGTTGAGATCTAGGCATGATGTTACCCGATGGTTGTATAGATGAACTGAACTACAGAGTAAAAGTAAAACTACTTACTAGCATACCTGGTACGGTGATACCACCTAGCGATCGACTGCCATAGGTATCTGTCGCAGGAATAAATTCCTGAAAGTCAGTCAAAGCTTCCAGATTGGTGTTTAAAAAGTCATAAATGCTGTCATCGAAGCGCAGGTTTTCAATCGGTGCGACGATTTCGCCGTTTTCTACCCAAAAACAAGCATAGCGTGTCATACCCGTAATCCGACCACCAGGGCGATCGCTCCAGTTTAAATAATGCAAATTAGATAGATACAAGCCCGTACCTAATCTGGTCAAAATTTCTGCCAGCGGTAGATCTCCGACTCCAACTTCTGGGGCACGCATGTATTCCCCACTACCTGCACCATTCGCGGTCTTGCCGTATTCCTTAGCGGTGCGTGTACTAACCAACGGATTAACCAGCTCACCTGCCTTGATTACAGAGAGTTCCTCAGGAGACATTTCCCCTAACTCATTAAAGCGGGGTACAGTGCCGCCACAAAAATTTTCCTTAACATGTAACTGTGGTGAAAGTTGTTTTTCGCCATTACGCAGTTTGAGTAAGGCGCTACTCCCCTGCTGCAATGATGCCTCGCCTGCCCCACGCAACATGCCCAATAATTCAGCCGATGCGTCAGGGGCAAAATAGGTACAATACTGTCCGCGTTGAATCGACTTAGCAGGCAGGGTTAAAGCTTGTAATTGCTGCTTGGATTGCTCGATCTGTGCTGTATATGCAGATTGATCCCAATGTCTGCCCGCATATCCTCCCTTCACGGCTCGATCCGCGCTATGATCGCCTTCTATCTCTACCGCAGTGAACATCGAGTAATCAATCGAGAACGTTTCGGTTGAAAACCAATGTTTTTGACCAGCGGAATTAGCATTAGCCCGTGCGATCGCACCACCAGCATAGAAGCCAATAAAATCTACCCCCTGCGCAGGCTGCAAAATCGCATCAACAACTTGCTCTGCCGATAAAAGATTGCCAGTATAAACCTCGCGACTAGAACCCCGATTTTCTGGCAGAACTATGTAAGGGTTCTCTGGTAACTGTGTCACCTCCTGACGCAGATAATCCAAATTATCCAGTGCTCTAGTACTATCCACAGTCCAATCTCCCGTAAAGGGAAATGCTGCATTTGCTTCGCGCTGATCGCAAATTAGGTTGAGCGAGGCTGTACCATCTGCAACTAGACCAGTCTGCCTTACCTTGGCATGGTTAAAGCGCGTGAACTGACTGCGTTCGCAATTAAGCGAGAGATTGAGATGTTCATCTCGGTGCAAGCAACCAACCAAATAATCGGCTAATTTGTTAAATCCTGCTTCTATAACTTCAAGCTCAGAGTGACTCATTAGAGAAAAATATATCCTAGGAATTTTTCGGTGCTTCTAGTAGTGACAACATATGCTGGACAACCAATTTAGGTTGCTGGGCTTGCATAAGCGATCGCACAACCGCTACCCTACTTGCCCCAGCCTGGATTACTTCTGGTAAATTTTCCTCATCGATACCACCGATCGCAAACCAGGGAATTGAGGCTTTCTGTGCCACATAACCTACATATTCTAAACCCGCCGCAGCCTTACCAGGTTTAGTCGGCGTGGCATATACGGGGCCGACCCCAATATAGTCGGCATCCGCATCAAGCGCTAATTGCAGTTCTTCTGGATTAGTTGTCGATTGACCAATAATATAATCCCTACCCAAAATTTCTCTGGCTGCCTTAACTGGCATGTCATGCTGACCCAAATGCACGCCATCTGCTCCTACTGCTAGTGCAATATCCGGGCGATCATTAACCAAAAATAATGCATTGTATTTGTGGCATAGGTTGCATAGGTTTGCTGCGATCTGTAAGCGATCACGATCTTCACAATCTTTATCCCGATACTGTACTAAGGTTAATCCTCCTTGTAATGCTGATTCTACCGTTTCCAATAAATTGTCAGTTGGCATCGTCACCAGATACAAACGAGCGTGGAGCAATTTTTGGAGCCGATCCTGAGTCATAACCTTACTCTCCAATATATAAACTCGATAGCGGATCTGCTTAATCGCGATCGCCATTTCAGAAGCATAAATTTTGCCATACTCCTCTAGCACGCGCAAAGCCTCTTGGACGCGACTCAGGTTAGCTCTCAACAGAGCATCTATATTAGATCTCGTTTCTTCACCTTGGTGGCTGAGATGCGTACCAGGATCGTTGAACGTATCTCTAGCTGCTCTAAGCTCTTCGGTGTGCCAAGCGGCTAATTCCTGACGCGATCTCTTACATTCTTCAGTCAGTGCCGCATTCTCCATGCCAAAACGACACCACTCCTCAATCACACGCAACCCTTCACGGGCGCGATCGAGGTTAGCATCTAAAATTCGGTAGAGAACACGATTAGTACTTTGGTGTTGCACAGCAAGTCAGAGGATTAGATTAACTTGTAATGTTAGCTAGTTAAAAACTATACCCTCCTTCCTATCGATTTCCATTGCCAAAATCTAGGTTAAAGTTGAACTATCAATAGCTCCATAACACATAACAGCTAACTAATAGCAATCAAAAATTAGCAAATGCTATGCCAGAAAACCTACTACTAGTTGATGATGAACCCCGACTTAGAGAAGCAGTCCAAGCCTTTCTAGAAGATAGTGGTTTTACGGTTCAAGTCGCCAGCAACGCTCGTGAAGCTTGGAATCTACTCGAACAAGCTTCTCCCGATCTAGTGATCTCAGACATCATGATGCCTCAAGTGAATGGTTATGAGTTCTTAAAGCAAATGCGCTCAGATGAAAGATTTGTCAACTTACCAGTAATATTCCTTACCGCTCGCGGCATGACTAGCGATCGCATTACTGGCTACAAAGCAGGATGCGACGCATATTTACCCAAACCGTTCGATCCAGACGAACTAGTTGCCATTATTGGCAACCTACTTAACCGTCGTAGTGTCCAGATGGCAATGTCTAGCAATGCAACCCCAGAGATCAACGACCTGGCAGGACAGCTAGCAGAAATTAAAGCCCTACTAAAGCAAAAGCCACCCGAAAATCAGCTATCACCTATAGCTACTACCCCACCCCCGATCAAGATAGAATTTACCCCCCGCGAACAAAGCGTCCTCGAGCTAGTAGTAGAAGGACTAATGAATAAAGAGATTGCCCGACGCCAGGGAACGACAATCCGCAATGTTGAAAAATACGTGAGCCGACTCTTCAGCAAAACAGGTGCTAGCAGCCGTACAGAGTTAGTAAGATATGCCCTTCAACATGGCCTAGTGACCTAAGTAACCTCATGCAAAGGCTGCACTGGTAGGATTCCAGGGTAACAAGGAGGCGTACAAAAGAAATATGTTGACAGTAGAGGGAAAGTATTGTTATAGTGGCTAAGCGCGAAAAACGCAACGGGACCAAGAAACTTAAATAGTCTGTAAGCCAAGAAGCCAAATAACCTCGTCATAGAAAGAAAATGACAA
>CALRKB020000034.1:0-53805 GCA_943367755.1 Rhizobium sp. Q54
TAAGTCCGACTCTGCCATTGGAGCTTTTTTTCGACGTTTAAAGTCTCGCCTTGGTAGCCCCAAGGCAATTACTGCTACCGCTCACAAACTAGCTCGCATTTTCTACCAGTTGTGGACTACTCATCAGAGTTACCAAGATGCTGGAGCAGAGTACTACGATCAACAGTATCAGCAGCGTAAGCTCAAGCATCTGAAAAAACAGGCAGCTTCACTGGGATTTGAGTTGGTCAACCAGATCCCAGTTTCAGATGTTTCTTAGGAGTTCGACGGAGTTAAAAGATAGCAGGTTCGGGCAAGGCAGGTAATCCCTTAGGCACAAGGTCAAGGGAGGGTTTATGGGGTTGATAGGTGTAGGCTACCAACCCCGAGACCAAGTTGACTAAAAAGTTGAGAGGACTGCGATGGCGGGAATGCTCAATCTGACAGACATTTTTGAGGTAATCGTTTACCGATTCAATTACGGCACGTTTGCGCAGCAAGATCTTGTCAAGCATTGGCATCAAGCGGTTTTTCATTTTCTTTTTGAGCTTAGTGATTAACTGCAAACCTCGCGTAAAGAGGGACTCAAACAACGCTTGCGAGATATAACCTCTGTCGCCAAACAGCTTACCAAATATGCCTTTAGTCAATTCCGGTACTGGAGCACGGTCATCCACATTGCCAGGGGTCAACTGAAAAGCGAGTAATTCTCCATGCTCATTGACAATCAAGTGCAATTTGAAACCGTAGTACCACCCTACTGAGCTTTTTCCCCAGCCAACCTCACCCTTGAAAGTGCGATGGGCATGGGCACGACGAGGATGGCAGACTGCCAGTTTGGTCGAATCAATGAAGTTGATCCCGGTAATATCCCCTAAGCGTCTGGATAGATAACAGCACAACAGCATCAAACTCCAGGGCATCAACTCTACAAAGCGGTTATAGCTGACTAATCGAGGAAAGTCTCGCCGCCAATCGGGTAAAACTTGCAGTGTATAGAACTCCTTGAAGGTACGGTATCCAGAGCCATGAAAGGCTATGACAATCGTCATGATTTCGGAGCGCTGCAAGCCAGATTGACTTAGTTTTTCCCCTGTCCTGGCTGGCAGTTGCAACTGAGATTGCATCAGATGTTCAAATCCCTGGCAAAAATCGTCTACCTCACAAAAAATCTGGGTTATGTCTAGATGCGATACGATTGTTTCCATAGCTGAGACGCATGAGTGTACTACTCTTTAAAATACGACTCAGCTTTCCTTTTGACTATTTCTTTGCCCCGTCGAACTCACGCCCTCCTTAGTAAATGGTTTAGGTGCTTCCTGAGGTGACATGCGAAGTTTGGGTAGGTTTTCCCAGATCGCAGTATCTAACTCGTGCCATTGCCAGCAGGCTTTGAGCAATTGAACTTTGCGCCGCACCGTTTCAGCATTGCTATCAGCTATCAGGAACTGTTGAAACTCCTCAGCACTTGCTGTATCGAGTTCAGTTACCGTGTGATCGCGAAAAAATTCCTTAAGTTGCCTGGAGATCGTGTGGTAACGACGCAAAGTGCGCGGATCGATCTCTTTAGCTTTGTGGGTTGTAAATTTCTCGAATAAGTCTGCGATCGCAGGACTCTCAGTAGCAGGTCGTTCGGGTTGATGACCAGGACGATATTTGGTCAGGGTACTGTCAAACCGTTCGTACAAAATGTCCTTCTGAATTTCAGCCGCTTTTAACTCAGCTACTTTTCGATTTGTCCTACTATCGGGCAAGCCAAGCGACAGCCAGTGACGCTTGCCATAACAAGACCAGACTAATCTAAGCCAACCTTTGTTATTGTGAACCCGTACATCACCTTTTGCCATCGCACACTTATCGCACAGTTTTATAGCTAAACTTATCTAATGTTGACTAAAAACTAGCTAATAATTGGGCTGTAGGGCTTGAAGTTTTGTTGGAGCGCAAAGATGAGTCTCCTTGGTAAGGAGAAGGTCACGGGTTCAAATCCCGTTGAGGGCTTAGGTTAGAGAAGATTGCTTTTAGTTGTCTACCCAGCTTCTACATGGCATATCTAAGAACAGGGTTTGCTCGACCAATCGCTATGACCGCGATCGCTCTGGCATTTAACCTGGGTTCCTGCCCAGACTATCTTCCACTTGTCTCCCGTTAGCTGCATCTCGATCCAGTATTTTTTAGCGCGCACTGAGCCATCCGCAAGACCATCTAAAACCATGCTTGCGTTGGCTTTACCAGCACCTGCATACTTAACCTCTATCGATTCGGATATCAGTCCTTCAGGCTGAGCTGATTCTCTTTTACCAAATGCTTTGATTACAGCGAGTTTGGGATCGCGATCGCCTCGGCGATCCGCAGGGATTGTTTTCAAATCAATGGCGCGATAATTAGCGCGTTGATCGGACTTTTGCTGGTAAGTCGAATTAGCGATCGCGGTCAAATCACACGATGTCATTGGTTAAACTCAACCACTCTGGACTGAAAGTCCAGAGGTTGGAAAGGGACTAAAAATCCCAAGAGTCGGTTTATGGCAAACATATCGATCTGTCATCCCGTACATTCTGAATAGAAGTGTGTAGCAGCTAAAGCCTCCCACTAAAGTGGGTAGTTTTGGACTAGCGTGCTGGGACAATAAATAAGTTCTTAAGGAAGGTTGCGACCTCAATTTGATGTCATTAAAGGAAGATAGGGAAACCATATTGGTTGAGCTTATTCCAGAATTGACTCTAAATGCGCCTCGGTATGTAAGGGCAATTGCTCTCCTAATATTTAGCCATAAAGGTCTTTACTTGGCTTAGTTGTTGTTCGAGCTGACTAAAGATCTCAGCAGGGTTAATTAGTTCTTGTTTTTGGGCTTGCCTTTCTAATGCCAGTGCCAATTCCTGCATAGACTGAGCGCCAACATTACCACTTGCGCCTTTAATCTGATGCACTTCTCGTTCTAGGGTTCGATAATCATTGGTTGCGATCGCACTTCGCGCCGCATCCAAGTGAGATTGTGTATCTTCTACAAACACTTGTAGTAATTCCAACTCAAAGTCAGTATCTCCATCCGAAAGTTGATGCAGGTGTTCCAAATTAATCGGTAAATTAGCTTGTGGATTCATACTTGCAGGTGTTTAGCAGTAGGGATTGACTATTGATTATTTTACGCGGTTATATCTAAGCATCACGAAACGCGACTTAGTAAAACCAGCCCGGCTCCCAAGCAAATTAGATTTGGCATCCAACCGGCCAGAAAGGGCGAGAGGATTTCTACCTGACCTAAGGCTTGGCAGATAAATAATAGTAAATAATAGCCAAAGATAATTAAGACACTTACACCAAAACCTTTAGCTGCACTGGTACGCTGTGGTCGTATACCCAACGGGGAGCCTACTAGGGCAAATACAACGCAGATAAATGGTAAGGCATATTTTTGCTGAAGGCGCACATCTAGTTTGCGCTCCTCTTTAAAGTTACCTGACTGATGTACTAGATCGATATAGTGCCGCAACTCTTTGATATTCATCTCCTCAGGATTGCGCAACTCTTGAGCAAAATCTAGTGGTGCCCTGGGCAACCTCAGCTTTTGCTGGTCAAATTTGAGAATGCTGTGATAAGAACCATCGGCATTGATAATGTAAGTTGTACCGTTATTAAACTCCCACACATTCTGGCTAGGCTGCCAAGTCGCTGACTCAGATGACAACACTTGCTGTACCTTACCTTGTGAAAAGTCTAGGACTGTGAGATCGATCATTTTTTGGCCGTCAAAGCGGCGGGCATAAAAACTACGCACCAAACCATCTTCTGTTTTGCCATCTGGTTGGGTGATTTTTCCGTATTGCTGGTAGAAAATATCCTTGCTCTTAAATTGAGGATTTTCTTGGTTTAGCGCCGCTTTGAGTGTATTTTTGGCTTGCAGATTGGCCGACGGTACAATCACTTCATTAAACATAAATGTTAAACCTGAGACCATCAGGCTTAGTACTAATGCTGGCGCAATCAGTCGTGACACACTAATACCACAACTGCGTAGAGCTGTAATTTCACCATCCGCAGACAGGCGACTGTAGGTAATCAGGGTCGCTAGCAATACGGACATGGGAAACGAGTACACCATGAAACCAGGCAATTGCAGGGCAAATATTTGCATCGCTGTAAATACATTTAGCCCTGCATCTGTGATCAGGCGGATCAGTTCAAACAGCGAGCCGATCGCCAGGGCAATTGATGAAAACGATCCCACCCCAAATAAAAATGGCGATATCATCTCATTACTGAGATAGCGATCCATAATGGAAATCCGAGGCAACCCACCAAATGGTCGAAATTCTGCGGCTCTTCGCCGTCTAACTTTTCTAGTATTTTTCAACTTGGGTATGGTTGCCATGTACTTAAATTGAGATTACATCTTTTTGCGATCGACGTTCGTTGAAGTGTGGAACAGAAAAGCCTTAACAAGGATGCCCATTCCTTAATTTTTTTAGTCAGGCTATTTACAGGGTATTCAAAACTGAAAATTCTCACCTAAATAATACTTGCGAACCTCAGGATTTGCAGCCAGCTCTTCGCTATTGCCAAATGCTAGTATTTCTCCATCACGCATGATATAAGCTCGATCGATAATTGCTAGAGTTTCGCGCACGTTGTGATCTGTAATCAGAATGCCGATATTGCGATCGCGCAGATCTGCCATGATTTCCTGAATTTCTGCCACAGCGATCGGATCGATCCCGGCAAAGGGTTCGTCCAGCAGCAGAAACTTGGGGCCTCCTTGACCGATCGCTAAGGCTCTGGCAATTTCTGTCCGCCGCCTTTCGCCACCAGAAACCTGAATCCCTTTGGTTTTAGCGACATGAGTCAGACGAAAATCTTCTAGTAAATCCTGTAATTTGGATTGCCATTGATGTCGAGGCACACCAGTTTGCTCCATGACAAGCAATAAGTTATCGGATATGGTCAGTTGCCGAAAAATGGTTGGTTCCTGGGCAAGATAAGCCATTCCCAGGTGCGCCCGCTTGTGAATCGGTAAGTCGGTAATATTTTGGTCATCAAGAAAAACGCGTCCCTCATCGGGTTGTACTAAGCCGGTGGCGATATAAAAGGTCGTAGTTTTTCCCGCCCCATTAGGTCCTAGCAGTCCTACGATCTCACCCTGATTCACCACAAGGCTGACCTGATGCGCTACCTGACGGCGATCGTATAGCTTACTGACGTTTTCTAGGGTTATTTTCATTTTTGTTGGGGCTGAGGGCTATTTTCTACCTCCTGCCTTGGCCGATCTGCATCCGGTTTACCTGCATCTAGTTTGCCAGGTTCATTATTTTCTTCCTTTTTAGGAGTCGGTACAATAACTGGGCTAACCAGTCCTTTTGAGGGGGGCTTAAAAGCAGGCTTAATTTGCGCCACAGGTGTGGTCTTAGAGTTGGGATTAGCAGTATCGCCTTCATCGGGCACAATGTAGACTGATTCAACCTGTTGTTGGTCGGGGGGTAAGGCTTCAAATTTGCCCTCGTCAATTAGATAGGTAATCGTCTCCGCTTTAATACTATTACCCTGCTGCGTAACGATCACATTACCGGAGAGAATAATACGCCTCTCCTTAGAAAAATATCGCGCCTGAGCGGAGGTAGCATTAATCTGACGCGCCGGATATTTCATCCGCACATTGCCCCGTGCTGTTACAATTCCAGTCTTAGAATTAGCCTCCTGGATATCAGCGCGGATAGTTAGTGCAGTATTCTGACCTGAATTTTGGCTGCTGGCAGGAGCTGGCATGCTACCAAAGAGCATTAAGGGCAAAAGCAGGAGAATAATCTGAGGATTTGACTGGGGCACATTCATGTTTCGTTTACTACCAGCTTCTATGTTTTGGCGACGAGTGGTTGCCGCGAATGATATAGATCTACAATAAGCCCAACTACAGCTTCGACGCTTAACCCATCAGTATTAATCTCAAAGGCATCGTCGGCTTTTTTGAGGGGAGATTCGACACGGTTGCTATCTGTACGATCTCTCTGCTGGATCGCCATTTCTATGGACGTTAGATCGGTTATGGTTTCTCCCTGGTTAATTAGATCCAGTTGGCGACGATGGGCACGTTCCTGGACAGAAGCAGTCAGAAAAATCTTAACTTCAGCTTGGGGAAAGACTTTGGTACCGATATCTCGCCCTTCCATGACGCATCCGCCACATTGCCCTAGTTCTTGCTGTTGCTTTACTAGGGCCCTACGTACTTCTGGCTGAGCGGCGATCGCGGACACTTGACTGGTAACAGTAACACTGCGTATGTCCCAGGTGACATCATGGTCGTCCAGGTAGATCTTGGGCGGAATATCAGCAAACGGCGATGGCACGATTTTTATCTGCGCCCGATTTGCGACAATTGCAATGCTAGCTTCATCGGTAATATCGATGCCCGCTTGCAACACCGCCAGAGTGATGGCGCGATACATCGCCCCTGTATCCAGGTATAGCAGTCCCAGTTGCTTGGCAACCATCCTGGCAACTGTAGATTTCCCCGCCCCGGCTGGGCCGTCAATAGCAATGATAGGTTTGTGACTTGGCAGTAGCATATTGTCGATTAGTCTTGTTTTCCCGATACGAGCAGCGATCGCCAGCATTGCTCCTGAATTGAGATTGGGCTCTATATGTGTTATGGGCTGTAGGCTTTGAGCATTTACCAACTCGACATACTCTACCTCAATCAGGGGTTCTTGCGCTAGGCAGGCATGTACTTTCTCTAGCAGAGATTGCCGATCTCTGGTACCAATCATAAAGTCATGGGCAGCTTGCTCTAAGCTGCGATAGATCGTGGCAGCGGCAGCTAATTGTGTGGAATCGAGGTATTGATTGCGGGAACTAAGCGCTAAACCACTAGCTTCGCGGACAGTGGGGCAACCCACAACCTGCACGGGGAAATTTAAATCGCGGATGATCCGGCGCAGAATCGCTAGCTGCTGACCATCTTTTTGGCCGAAGTAAACCCGCTGTGGCTGCACAATATGTAATAACTTGGTAACAATCGTGGCAACACCAGTAAAGTGACCAGGGCGGGATCGCCCGCACAATATATCGCTCATGGAGGTTGGTGGCACCACCTCGGTTAACTGGTGGGGCTCAGCTTCGATCGTTTCGGAAGCAAGCGGGGCAAATACCGCATCTACGCCTGCATTCTGACAAAGTTGCAAATCAGCTTCTAGGGGACGGGGATAGCGATCAAAATCTTCGCCCGCACCAAACTGTAAAGGGTTGACAAAAATACTGACAACTACACACCTATTTTCTGGCTTTGCCCTAGCGATCAAGCTGAGATGCCCACGATGCAAAGCTCCCATCGTAGGCACAAGACCAATTGAGGTCTGCAACTCTAGATACTGCCTGAGAGATGCGATCGTCCTGAATAATTGACCCATAAAAAAGCAATAAGAAGCAGCTAAATTTTAACTGCTTCCTATCCAAAGTGTTTTCCCAACTATAGCGATCGCATTAAGGATTGCTATATAAGTTCTACTAAGAGGCTAATCAAGTGTGAGGCATAACCTCTCAGAATTAGTTGCCGGACATAACCTCCATTCTGATTGGTGCTACACCAGAGTTAATTAAGCCAATTACCCGTGCTGCACCTTCAGAGATGTCAAGCACTCGATTATGAGCATAAGGGCCGCGATCGTTAATACGCACGACTACTGAACGACCGTTGTCCATATTGGTAACCTTTACTTGGGTGCCAAATGGCAAATTGCGATGGGCAGCGGTCAAAGCATTAGCATTGAACGTTTCGCCACTAGCACTCATCGCACCGTTAAAACCTGGGCCATACCAAGAAGCAAAGCCAGAAGCAAATTCTGTAGCTGGTCTAGAGGCTACCCGAGCAGCTACCCGAGACCTCGAACTTGATGGAGATGAAGCAGTGGCGATCGCGCTTACCGGTGAGGCATTACCGACCAAGCGGCGCAAAAGATTCGCTGCTTGCAATACATCACCTTCTTGATTCCTGGCAGTATCAGAGTAGACAAGACCACGGTCGAACTTAAGTGTGGCCTGTTTACCTAGCTTAATAACATAGCTCCCTGATTCAAAAGCCGGCACTATCTCCTTAGCATCAAGACCATCATGGTTGAACTGATTAATTAGTGCAGCAACCGCCGTAGCTCTTTCCACAGGATCGGCTGATGCCAAGGAATTTGCAAGCGAATTTTCCGTAGATGATGGTAATTTGACCAAATTACCAGATTTAGACTTTGGATTGCCAGAGGGGTTCCCCTGCGCTAAAAATGTCAGAACTGGAATATTACGAACGTATACAGTAGCGGCATTGCGCCCGTTTAGTGTGTGTGGATGGATGCGGGTCATGACATCCTGCGAACGAACCATCGACTGGGAGCGCGTTTCACCTACTTTAAGTACAGAGGTATCGGTGCTAACGGCCTCAGTTTGGGCTAAAACCTCTGATTCTGCTTGAACTGGAGCTTGAGAATAAGCAAAAACAAGAGGTAGAGTCGAAATAAGAGCTGGGATTAAACAGCCCCAATTTTTCTTAATCATAATAATTAAGTCAATCTTTCAATAAACTGCATGAGTAAAGAGTTCGATTAGACATAGAGTCTTTAAACTCACTCAGTAGAACGTCTGGGTTTGACTTGACCTACCCTACCATGGTTTTAAACACGGGGATCGCTAAAACCCCTTTTTTTGAGTATAAATACCCCCTAGGAAATATTTTTTGGGTATGAGTTATCCTAATAAATTCAGTTAGATCTAGTACCTAATGGCAGAGATTACAAGAGAACAGTTGATCGAAATGTGCAGTGCAGAACAAGAGCTAGTGGGGCTTAATCTGTCCTGGTTGGACTTGCATGAGGTGAATTTGATGGGCGCAAATCTACAGAATGCCAATCTAGAAGGTGCCGATTTATTTAATGCCAATCTGTCGAGTGCAAATTTACAGGGTGCTAACCTCTATGGTGCCTATATGTACGGTGTTAATCTGCAAAATGCCGATCTCAGTCACGCCAACCTTACAAGAGCCGATTTGGAGACAGCAAGTTTACTGGGAGCAAATTTGACGGGAACGGTATTGATCGGTGCGAACTTAAAGGGTACGGGGCTTACCTAATCAATTTCAACCAATCGGTTAACCCAATTGGGTGATGGTACTACTAATCTACTACATGTAGTCTGGAGTCATTGAAGCCTTAAACTGACTGCACCCAGCAAAAACCTTGCTGGGTCTTTTTTATGCCTTTTTACCTATATCCATTCATCCGAGTCATCATCGTAGGTAACGCTAGTATTAGGACGACGGGGTGATGAATCTCTGGGACGGCGGCTATTTTTATTGGCAAAACTGCCAATGCTGTCTAGTAGACCACCAAATAAGTCTTCATCTTCCTCACCATCATCGTTTTCGGGGTTATCATATAGCTCGCTATTTAGGGCATAGAGGGCTTCCTGTAGTTCGGTCTGAGTCCGATCGATACGATAGTCATCTTCTTTAGCGATCGCTTCTTTTAGACTACGAATAAGGGATTCAATTTCTTTACGCCGTTCGTAGCCAAGTTGATAGCCAAAGTTTAAGGCTAATTCTTTGAGTTGGCGCTCGGCGGCGATCGCCAGGTTATCAGCGCGATTGATCTTTTCGATGCGTTCGCGGCGGGTGCGATCGCGCTCACCATATTGCTCAGCCTCGTTAATCATGCGCTCTACTTCTTTTTCATTCAGCGTCGAAGCACCTTTGATCGTGATGCGTCGTTCCACCCCAGTCCGCCGATCAGTCGCCGTGACCGCCAGCATACCATCGGCATTCAGGTCAAACACCACATCTACCTGTGCCATGCCACGAGGTTGAGGTGATAAACCACTTAACTTAAACCTGCCCAGAGATTTGTTGTTTTCGGCTAAGTCGCGTTCGCCCTGTACGATATGAATTTCTACAGAGGTCTGATTATCCTCCGCCGTGGTGAACAGATCGGTTTTGCGTGTAGGAATGGTGGTATTGCGAGGAATCAGTTTATTCACGATGCCACCAAAGGTTTCCACTCCCAACGAGAGTGGTGTGACATCAAGTAACAAAACATCCTTAACCTCACCAGAGAGAATTCCTGCTTGCACGGCAGCGCCGACGGCTACGACTTCATCTGGGTTGACACCCTGGTTCGGTTTCTTCCCAATTAGGTCTTCGACTAATTTCTGCACGGCAGGGATGCGAGTAGAACCTCCCACTAAGACCACTTCATCAATCTGTCGCGGGCTCACTTTTGCATCGCGCAGCACCCGCTCTAGTGGCTCGTTTAAGCGCACGAATAGATCTTCACATAGGCGCTCAAACTGCGATCGCTTCAGGTCAGTATCCATATGCAATGGCCCATCCGCAGTAGCGGTAATGAAAGGCAAATTAATATTTGTCACGCCCACCGTTGACAACTCGATTTTGGCTTTTTCAGCTGCCTCGGTTAATCTTTGCAGGGCTTGGCGCTCTTTCCGCAGATCCACCCCCTCATCCTGGAGAAACTGATCGGCTAGCCAGTTCATGATCGCGCGATCGAAGTCATCGCCACCTAACTGGGTATCGCCGGTTGTGGCTTTTACCTCAAACAGGCCATCACCAACCTCCAAGATCGATACGTCAAAGGTGCCACCACCAAGATCGAAGACCAGAATTCGTTCGCTATCTTTTTTGTCTAACCCATAGGCTAGGGCCGCCGCTGTAGGCTCGTTAATAATCCGTTTGACATCAATACCGGCAATCCGACCGGCATCTTTAGTCGCCTGTCTTTGGGAGTCGTTAAAGTAGGCTGGTACGGTAATCACTGCTCCAGTCACAGCATCACCCAGGTAGCGAGCTGCCTCATCTACCAGTTTGCGGATTACCATCGCCGACATTTCTTCGGGGGCAAAGTCTTTATCCAGGCGCGGACATTTTAGCTTGATATTGCCAGTCTCATCTCGGCGCACCGTATAGGGGACGCGTTTAGACTCTGTTGTCAACTCACTATGCTTGCGCCCGATAAAGCGCTTGACAGAGTAAAAAGTATTGTCAGGATTGAGTACGGCCTGCCGTCGTGCCATTTGCCCCACGAGGCGCTCGCCATCTTTGCTAAAGCTGACTACAGATGGCGTAGTTCTACTACCCTCGGAGTTGGCAATTACTACAGGTTTACCTGCTTCCATGACGGCGACGACTGAGTTGGTTGTGCCTAAGTCAATGCCAACGATCTTACCCATTGATGAATCAACCTCTTTAATACTGCCCAATAATAACTATATCTGCTTACCATCCTAGCCTTGGTTGGCTAGCTAGGTCTAATACCTGGGTGAGTGCGATCGCGCTACCAAGAAGTTGCTGGATATATTCTCGTATTTTTTGTATATCACTTTGCTAATGGCAAGCAAATTGATGTTTAGCCTGTATAAATGCTTATGCCTGATTCAAGCTTAACCTCTTATTAACCTCTAATTAATTCAGGCAGTTTAGTATCAGAACTGACAACCTGTGCTTTTGCCAAAAAATAACCGATTTCCCCATGGCTTTTAAAACATTCAGTTCTCGTTCTAGCTTTATAGCCGCCACAGTAGTGGCTTTGGCTTTAGTTGCATGTGATGGCGGCACTACTTCAAATGTCAGCACTACTACGACTGCTAAGCCTGATGCTAGCCCTTCAACCACCGCAACTACCTCTAGCTCTAGTCTGAGCGGCAACATCACGATTGACGGATCTAGCACAGTTGCCCCAGTCAGTAAAGCTGTAGCTGAAGAATTTGCTAAGGCTAATCCTGGCGTAAAGGTTCCTGTCGGTACCAGCGGTACTGGCGGCGGCTTCAAAAAATTCTGCGCAGGCGATACCGATATTTCTAACGCTTCTCGACCAATTAAAGCCAAAGAAGCGGAAGAATGTGCCAAAAATAAAGTCGAATTTATCGAACTACCCATTGCTGTTGATGGCTTGTCTGTAGTGGTCAACAAAGAAAATACCTGGGCAAAGTGTTTGACTACAGCAGAGCTTAAAAAGATTTGGGAACCTTCTGCTGAGGGCAAGGTGACGAAATGGAATCAGATTCGCCCCGATTTCCCCGACCAAACTATCGCCTTGTTCGGCCCTGGTGCTGACTCTGGTACGTTTGACTATTTCACTGAAGCCATTAACGGCAAATCAAAGGTTGTCCGCAAGGACTTCCAGCCTAGCGAAGATGACAACATCATCGTCCAAGGGGTGATTGGTAGCAAAGGAGCGATGGGCTTTTTTGGCGTAGCCTATTTTGAAGAAAATGCTGCCAAGATTAACGCCGTAGAAGTTGATGGCGGCAAAGGCTGCGTTGCACCAACAATTGAGAATATTAAGACAGGGAAGTACGCGCCTCTATCTCGCCCGCTCTTCATCTACATTAGCAAGAAAGCCCTAGAGCGACCTGAAGTCAAAGCTTTTGCAGACTTTTATCTCGCACAGGAAGAGAAACTGATTAAGGAAGTTGGCTACGTTCCCTTGCCTGCTGACGCTGCACCCAAAGTAGCTGAGCGCCTGAAATCTTTGAAAGCTGGTTCAACTTTCATCGATGCACCTGCGGGCGTTTCAATATCGGATCTTTTGGCTAAAGACTTAAAATAACACTCCTAACGAACCAGCACCAACCTAAAGGTGCTGGTTTCAGAGAGGGCAAGATATAGTAGAGATATATGGCAAATTTAATGGTTCCACCCGATCAACATGGGTATGACCTGAACAAGCGCGCTAGTCGCAACCTGCAAGAAACAGTAATAGGTATTTTGCTATTTGCATGTGCTTTTGTCTCGGTTTTGACCACAATTGGCATTGTTTACGTACTGTCAGGCGAGACCATTGGCTTCTTTGGCAAAGTCAGCATATTTGAATTTCTGTTTGGCGCGACTAAGGATGGTGCATATAGTTGTAGCTGGACACCACAGTTTGCCGATAAAGGCTTTTGCGTCTGGCCGGTAGTCAACGGTACGCTCCTGGTAGCAGCGATCGCCATGATTGTCGCCACACCTCTGGGACTAGCAACAGCAGCCTATCTGTCTGAGTATGCATCGCCTAAAGTTGCCAAGTACCTCCGTCCGCTGATTGAACTGCTGGCAGGGGTTCCTACGGTAGTGTATGGCTATTTTGCCCTGCTGTTTGTCACCCCTTTGCTGAAGGCCGTAATTCCTGGATTAGAGGGATTTAACGCCCTCAGCGCTGGCGTGGTGATGGGCGTGATGATTATCCCCACCATTGCTTCTATCAGTGCTGACTCTATGAGGGCTGTACCTAGCGCTATGCGTGAAGCTGCCTACGGTTTGGGTGCAACAAAGCAGGAAGTAACAACGAAGGTGGTTTTTCCTGCTGCCTTATCTGGCATTCTTGCTGCAATTATTCTGGGCATCTCCCGTGCGGTTGGGGAAACCATGATTGTGGCGATCGCCGCAGGACAGAAACCCACACTCACCTTAGATCCGCGTCAAACCATTGGCACGATGACGGCTTACATCGCTCAGGTGACCAAGGGCGACGCGCGTGTCGGTAGTGTGGAGTATCAGGCACTGTTTGCCGTAGGCATGGTGCTATTTCTGATGACCATGGCTCTGAATATTATTAGTAAGCAAATTAGTAAGCGTTTCCAGGAAACCTATGAGTAGTAGCACCGATCTGATAAGTTCTGCTGGCTCATCAAATTTTGAGCCAAAGGTAGAAGCCAGGCAGTTAATCGGCAAGATATTTGCGATCGCCTGTTTGCTGTCTACATTAGTTGGGCTAGTTATCCTGGCGGCTTTGATTGTCGATGTGGTAAAAGACGGTGCACCCCGTCTGGATTCCAACTTGCTTACCCAGTTTCCTTCGCGCAAGGCCGCTGAGTCGGGGTATAAGGCTGCCCTGTGGGGCTCAGTGTGGATGCTAGTGTACGTGCTATTACTGTCAGTACCAATTGGTGTAGGTTCGGCTATTTACTTGGAAGAATATGCGCCCAAAAACTGGCTGACCGGTTTTATCGAACTCAACATCTACAACCTGGCTGGCGTACCCTCGATTGTTTATGGCATCTTAGGGTTGGGCTTATTTGTACGCGGACTCTACAGCGGTAGGGCTGTTCTGGTAACGGGGATTTTGACGATTTCGTTATTGATCCTGCCGCCAATTATCGTCGTAGCGCGGGAAGCAATTCGCGCCGTGCCGCAATCGATCCGCCAGGCATCCTATGGTGTGGGAGCGACCAAGTGGCAGACCATCCGCCACCACGTATTGCCGGTGGCAATGCCAGGTATATTGACAGGTGTGATTATCTCTACCTCTCGGGGTATCGGCGAAACAGCGCCCCTCGTCGTGCTGGGTGCTGGGACGGTTCTGTTCACTCCCAAAGCTGCACCGATAAATTTTGGGGCGCTGTTTAGTGGCGGATTCTCTGAGTTGTTTAAAGACACTGTTTGGTCTAGCGATAACTTTTTTTCCGTGTTGCCCTATCAGATCTACGAGTGGGTAGGCGACCCGAAGGCTGACTTTCAGACATTGGCCTCCGCCGGCATTGTTTTGTTGATGCTATTAGTTTTAGGTATGAATGCGATCGCGATTTTCTTGCGCAGCCGTTCTAGCTAGATCCAAACATAAACAATGCATAATATAATCAAATAGTAATTAAGTAAATTAAACTACGATTCTAAATGCAATATGGACTCCGCTAATAAAGCTCCTTCAATTCTAGTTGCTAAAGATGTCTCTGTATTTTACGGAGGATCGAAATTTGCCGCAGTTACTGATGTCAATATCGATATTTTCGCGAACCAAATTACGTCATTCATTGGGCCATCTGGCTGTGGTAAGAGTACTGTCTTGCGGTGTTTCAATCGCTTGAATGACTTGATTGTTGGAGCAAGGGTCACGGGCAAAATTACATTTGGCGAACAAGAACTCTACGCTCCTAATATCGATCCCGTGATGGTGCGTCGCCATATTGGGATGGTGTTTCAGCGTCCCAATCCTTTTCCTAAGTCGATTTACGAGAATATTGCTTTTGGCCCTCGCATCAATGGCTACAAGGGCAATATGGATGAGCTAGTGGAGCGATCGCTCAAACAGGCCGCGATTTGGGACGAAGTCAAAGATAAGCTCAAAGAAAGCGGTCTGGCTTTATCCGGCGGTCAACAACAACGGTTATGTATTGCGCGGGCGATCGCCGTTCAGCCTCAAGTAATTTTAATGGATGAACCCTGCTCGGCACTGGACCCCATTTCTACACTGCGGGTTGAGGAATTAATGCAGGAGCTAAAGCAGCGCTATACAATTGTGATTGTCACCCACAACATGCAGCAGGCGTCCCGCGTATCTGATATGACCGCCTTCTTTAATACCGAACTAAACGAGCGTGGTATGCGCACAGGTAAGCTGGAGGAATTCGATCGCACCGCTACGATCTTTGGTAACCCCACTAAAACTGCAACAGAAGAGTATATTAGCGGTAGGTTCGGCTAGTAGGGTTTTAGCGAAGAGTTGGCAATGTTTCGTGAGAAATGGTAAAAACTAACTCTACGAAATTTCGTGGGCTCCTGACTCGCTAAAGGTAGAATGGCGATAACATAGCTGATAGCTAAATTTTTAGTGTAGGGATCTCGCCTGATGACCGAATGGATCGTTAATACCATGAATTCCCTGGGCTACCTGGGAATCGGCATACTCATGTTCCTGGAAAATCTCTTTCCACCCATTCCGTCAGAACTGATCATGCCATTGGCAGGGTACACTGCATCTCTGCCTGATGGGAAACTCCAGTTAGTGCCATCGATCGCAGCAGGTGTAATCGGGACGGTACTGGGGGCATTGCCCTGGTATTTTGCTGGTTCTATACTCGGCGCGGAACGCCTAGAAAGGCTGGCCGATCGCTATGGCAAGTGGATCACCGTCTCCAGCAAGGACATCATTAGTTCTAAGCATTGGTTTGATAAATACGGTAACAAGGCCGTATTACTAGGTCGACTCGTACCTGTAATACGGACGTTGATTTCGATCCCGGCTGGTATTGCGCGTATGTCCCTAGTGCCTTTTTTGATTTACTCTACAATTGGTACGATTTTATGGACGAGTTTCTTAACCAGTGCGGGCTATCTGCTAGGCAAAAATTACACCTTAGTAGACGAATACCTTAGCCCTGTTTCCAAGATTGTTTTGATCGTCATCATCATAGCTGTGGTAGCTTTCTTTGCCATCCGCATCCTCAACCAAAAAAAGCAGTCGCAGCAAGATAGAGACTAACTACAGAGCTGTTGCAATGTGGGAATAAAGGAAGGATAGGATATCGCCGCACATTCGGCACGGTCGATCGCAGTTTTACCATCTGCCATCAGAGCCGCGATCGCCAGGCTCATGGCGACGCGGTGATCGTCATAGGTATCCACTATATTACCCACCAAGGACTTCCCACCTTTAATCTCCAAACCATCGGGTCGCTCGCTGATATTTACGCCTAACTTTGTCAGTTCTTTGGCCATTGCCGCAATGCGATCGCTCTCTTTGACGCGCAGTTCAGCCGCATCCTCAATCGTGGTTGTCCCTTCGGCAAATGCCGCCGCCACCGCCAAGATCGGAATCTCATCAATTAAGCGAGGAATCAATGAACCGCCAATTTTGCAAGCTTTGAGCTTTGCCGATCGCACCCGTAAATCGGCGACGGGTTCGCCTGTCACTTCCCGCGCATTTTCTAATGTAATATCGGCTCCCATGGACTCCAACGCCTCCAGGATGCCTGTGCGCGTGGGATTAATTCCAACATTCAAAACCAACAAATCTGAGTCCGGCACAATTGAGCCTGCTACCAACCAAAAAGCAGCAGAACTAATATCCCCCGGTACGGTAATCTCCTGTCCGACCAGGCGGGCAGGGCCTTTTAAAGCTACTGTATTTGTACTGATATCGACGGTTAGATCGGCACCAAAGGCGGCCAGCATGCGTTCGCTATGATCGCGCGATCGCTCTGGCTCTGTCACAATTGTTTCACCATTCGTCATTAGGCCTGCGAGCAACAGACAGGATTTTACTTGCGCAGAAGCGACGGGAGAGTTGTAATGCATAGGTAACAGGTTTTGTCCTGCAATCGCCAGAGGTGCCTTTGCGCCCTGCTCTCTACCCCAAATACTGGCTCCCATCTGGCGGAGGGGATTAACCACGCGAGACATGGGGCGCGATCGCAAGGAGCGATCGCCTGTGACCACAAAAAAACGCCCGGCATGACTAGCCAATACCCCCAACATCAGCCGCATCGTTGTGCCCGAATTTCCAGCATCAAGGATGTCCTGGGGTTCGGTTAAGTTACCTAACCCAATCCCCTGCACGCGCACCAAATCGGAATTTAGCTCAGGTATAGTTGCACCTAAAGCACGGAAACAAGCGGCGGTACTGTGAGGGTCTTCACCTAAGAGGAGGCCGCGAATTACCGTTTCACCTTCCGCCAGAGAACCAAGCATTAAGGCACGATGAGAGATCGACTTGTCCCCTGGTATCGACACATTACCCCTCAGTCCTGATTTGACCGAACCACTGGTATCGATGGTAAGGCGTTGGTGCGTTTGCGTTGTATCAAGATCGATTAATGCTTTCATTTAAGAGTTTAAATGTACCTGTTTTTGTACTGACCTCACAATCTTGCATCAAAATAGGACTTACACCCAAGAACTTGAGTTCTTGGCGCAAAGCTAAAGTCATCTTTAGATGACTAAAGAATACCTCAAAATACCTATTTCAAGGGTTTGAGCTTTTGCCTAGAATTTATGGCAAGATTTCTGCGTAGGTAATAAGATGGCTACTATATTCATTAGACCGTAGGTTACTCTAACTCGATTTATCATAAGCTTAACTTGGTGCTTTTTGGAGAGGGCAACGATGTATCAACCAATAACTCCAGAGGTAGGCAAAGCACTACCGACAATGTACGATCTGCCCAGTGATTATCCAGATGATTCAGGATTGCCTGACGAGTTTCATCTCTACCAATCACAAGTGCTTAGCCAAACTTGTAAGCCACCTATTTATGAAAGCGATCGCGTTTTTATTGCCAGCGATCTCAATCTTTACTATGACCTCGAACATCTGAATTGGTACAAACGCCCTGATTGGTTTGTGGTGGTAGATGGCACGCGCCTTTATCAGAATAGAGAGTTGCGTCAAAGTTATGTTCTATGGGATGAAGGCAAGAGTCCTCTGCTAGTTGTGGAGTTAATATCTGAAGGGACAGAAGCGGAAGATTTGGGGAGAAATGTCCGCAAACTCGGTAGCCCACCCACTAAATGGGAAGTATACGAGCAGATTTTGCAAGTGCCGTACTACATCACTTTTGATGAGCGCAATAGCGAGTTTCGGAAGTTTAGATTGCAGAATAGCAAATATGCAGAAAGTAGAGAAGCTATTAGGTTTTGGGTTGAGGAATTGCAACTAGGTCTAGGGATATGGCATGGACTATATCAAGGTATAGAAGCGGACTGGCTACGTTGGTATGATTCCAATGGTGTATGGCTATTAACTCAAGAGGAACGTGCCGAGCAAGCACAACAGAAGGTAGAAATGCTGAAAGCCCAGTTAAGGGCATTAGGAGTTGAACCCGATATTTAATCTGAGATCCTAAGTCATAATTACTATAGAAGTCTGCATCAGGAGGATAGATATATGGCAGCAATTACCGCTCGTGAACTAGAGATGCAAATGCCCGATGCTAGTAAACTCTTGAGTGATGAACCTGAAATGGAAAGTTCTTTGCATTATATGCAATTGTTGTTACTTGTAACTTGCTTAGAATGGGCTTGGCAAGAGCGCAACGACTTTTTTATTGGAGCAAATCTGACAATCTATTTCAGCCGTCAGCAACTAAAAAAGCATGACTTTCGCGGGCCTGACTTCTTCTTAGTCAAAAATACTACTAAATCGCCACGTAACTCATGGGTTGTCTGGGAAGAGGATGGTCAATATCCCGATCTAATTATTGAGCTTCTATCTGACTCTACTGCCAATGTCGATCGCACGTTAAAGCGAGATTTGTACGCTGAAAGGTTTCACACACCTGAGTATTTTTATTTTTCACCAGAAACTTTAGAATTTACTGGATTTCGGTTAGATATTAACCAATATAAGCCGATTACGCCTAATGCTCAAGGCTGGATGTGGAGCGAAATACTTGGCTTGTTTTTAGGTATTCATGAGCGCCAACTGCGCTATTTTTCGCTAGAAGGGGCTTTATTACCTACTCCCCAAGAAGTTGCGCAAAATGAGATGCAGAACGCTGAGCAAGAACGTCTAAATGCCGAGCAAGAACGTCTGAAAGCTGAGCAAGAACATCTAAATGCCGAGCAACAATTAAATCGTGCTGAGAGAGCCGAAGCCAAGTTACAAGAATTACAAGAGAAAATGCGATCGCTCGGTATTGCCTATGAGTAGATCGTTTATCGCTATTTCTTGAGAATGTCACTAATCCTAGCTTTTGCGATTTCCATGGCCAAACAATTTATACCTGATCTCAAATGGTAGAAATCTCAAGCAAGTAATCAGTCCAAGCGAAGCATATTTTTTGAGAAACATCACAATTCCCCATAGCGAATATGCTTCCCAATTAAGTTTTAACCATACCCGCCAACTGAGGCCAGATTGCGGTACGAACGCTAATTTTAGAATATCTAGAGGCGCTCCCTCTCCCAATAACCATTGCTTGGGATATAGTTTTGATTCCCCAGGTACGCTATACACAATACTTCTAGTATCTACGTATATTTGAAATCCCTCTTTTTGCGCCAGGATCAAATATAGTGAGTCACCACCATAATGGGGCACTAATTTAGGATTGGGATAACCAATGCGATCGACAACCGTGCGAGGCAGACAGACTATATTGCCACTCAGCAAATCGCAAGGTACAACCATATTTGCTGCAGGATGAATGAATCGGTATCCTTGCCAGGTCTTGATTTTCCCGCCAAACACGATCTTTTCAGGATTCTCAGGCTCGACTCCCTGACAGCCGACGATCGCACCCTGATGTTCGCGCGCAAAGCTAACTAAATTATCAATGGTACCGCTGCTAAGCTGGCAATCATCGTTAAGCCAAATCAAGAATTCTGCGTCTCGTTCGTAGGCATATTTCATTCCTAGTGCGATCGCCCCCGTCCACCACAAATTACCATCGCCTGTGAGAATTTCTACCATTGGATAACGCGATCGAATTGCCTCAGCAGTACCATCTGTAGAACCATCATCAATTACAAGCACATGATACTTTTGCAGATCGCCACTGGTATTAAGGTTTTGTAGACAGGCGATCGTAATCTGATTGCGGTTATGAATTGGAATAATTATATAAACGAACTGCTCTGTTGGAGAAATCATCTATTTGATTTTTAAGCTATCTTAGCAAACTGAATTTCCCTGAAGATTAATCGTTTGAAATAACGCAATGAAGAAAAGTTTTCTTTTTCTAATGGAATGAAAGGGACCTCAATATTGCATGATTTTATGATTGCCAAACTCTTCAATAAATCTAAGGTATAGTTTTTATATAATTTCAGCCCCAGTTTGCCAACTCTATATTTAAAGTATAGCCGTACTGTTTTTGGATTGATGATTCTTAGTCCATGAAAATGATAGAAGACAGGTTTCAGCTCACCCGAAAATTTGCGAGCCATGAATCTAACATTCCAAGGGGCAAGAGTTTTGTCGAATTGTTTGACTATATGAATGCGATCGGGGAAAATTTCGGGCCATTTATCTAAATACTTCTGATCGCCAAATTTGTCATCCTCTAATCTGGCAAAACACCATTCTAAACATCGATCTTGCCACCAATGCATTACTTCCTGAGCCTGGGGAGTATTGTTAAATGTGAGAAACTGCACACAGAATCGTCCACTGGTTACCATTGCATCGTATTCAGGTGCGTAAGCATGATCTGTAATTAAAACCTCTTTCTCACTTCCATCTAATTCATTTAGCAGAATTCTGGGGTTATCAAAGAAAAATAGATCGGCATCTAAATATGTCACTCTCTTTATTTGTGCATCGCGTGCAAACACGGCTTGAAAGGTAAAAGGTGTAAGTGTCCAGCAATATTCTCCGCGACTACGCTCTGGTTTCACTGCTAGCAGTGATTGTGTCTCAACCTGGTGCAACGGTATGAGCATAACATTTGGTAGGGCTAGCTTGTGTAATTGTTGCTCAACTATTTCATCCATGCAAAGAATCCATAGATAGAAAGGCTGAGCATGCTGCATTAGGGATGAGTGCAGCGACATGCCCATTGGCAGAAATTTACTATCAAATAAAGTGCAAAAATGCTCAAGCCGATCTTCTGATTTATTAGAAATCATTCAACACCTCAATTACATTTTCTACATCGCGATCGCTCATTTGCGGATGGCAAGGAATTGACAGGCAATTTGTAGCGTGAAATTCAGCGTGTGATAATCCAAGTGCATCTCTTTTAATAGCTTGACAAGGCTCTTGATGGTGAACGGGAATGGGATAGTGAATTAATGTACTGACTCCCCGTTCTTTGAGAAACTTAATCAGTTTGTCTCGCTCTTGACACAAAATAACAAACAGATGATAAACATGATTTTCTAGAGCAAAGGGCTGATTGAGTAGTTTAATCTTTGGATTAGTGATGCCCGCAAAATATTCCTGAGCAATTACTCTACGTCTCGCTGTAAAACTTTCTAGCCACTTAAGTCGCACTGATAGCAGAGCTGCCTGTAGCTCATCCAATCGACTGTTTAAGCCCAATTCAGGATGGTGATAGCGTATACTCTGTCCATAGTTCCTTAAAATTTGTGACTGAGTAGAGATCGCTTCTGAACTTGTAACGAGTGCCCCACCGTCGCCAATTGCACCTAGGTTTTTGGTTGGATAAAAGCTATAAGCCCCCCATGCCCCAAAGCTACCTGTAAATTTACCATCCCAAACTGCTAAATGAGATTGAGCGCAATCTTCAAGCAGATAAATTTGGTGGCAATCGCATAACTCAACCCATCGATCCATATTTCCCACCTGCCCATAAAGATGGACGAGCAGCAAGGCTTTTGTTCGTGATGATAGACAACGTTCCACACTATCTGGATCTAACAACCCGGTAGCAGGATCGATGTCTGCTAACACAGGAGTAGCCCCCGCACGAATTATTGCTAGCACAGTGGCAAAAGCAGTCATTGGTGTAGTAATTACTTCATCACCACAACTAATATCAAGAGATCGTAATCCAATCTCAATCGCATCCATGCCATTACCAACCCCTACCGCATGAGCCACACCACAGCTTTCCGCCCATTTTTGCTCAAACTGCTTTACCTCGTTGCCCAGAACATACCAGCCAGAACGCAAAACCCTCTCCATTGCAGCCATCTGTTGTTGCAGTAGTTCCTCAGGTTCTGCTTTAAAATCGTTCATCAAAATCATAAGTAACTAATGCTCCCAGTAATAGTTACCTTGTTGGGCATAATAGTTTAGAGTCTGGGTTAATCCCTGCCTTAATAGAGTGCGTGGTTCCCAGCCTAGAGTCTGCTTTATCTTAGTATAGTCACTGTAGTAATCACCAATATCTATGGCTTTACGCTCTGGAGGAAATGGCACAATCTCATATTGACCATCCTGATATATTTCCACTAACATAGCAGCTAAATCTTTGAGATTAATATACTCAGTACTACCTAGGTTAAAGATTTCTCTATCAGCCTCAGGACGAATTGCTGAGATTAGCAGAGCTTCTACCACATCATCAACATAATTAAAATCCCGCAACTGTAACCCATCGCCAAAAACTAGAATTGGTTTACCATCGATCAAGTTGCGAACCCAAATTCCCAAAAAGGTTTGGCGCGCATCTTTAACTCGCATTCCAGGTCCATAGGTGTTTGTTAGTCGTAAAGCACAAGCTCGGATTTTATGCACATCGCTATAAAGCAGGTGATACCACTCACCAGCCAGTTTGTTGATACCGTTAACATCAACAGGATGCGTGGGATGCTTTTCATCTACAGGCAAATACTGCGGACGACCATATAGCTGACGCGTGCTGGCAAAAACGATTTTGATCGCAGGATTATGCTTACGGCAAGACTCTAGAATCGAGAGTTGGGCAGATGCATTAATTGCCAGGTCAGTCTGTGGATCAGTCATAGAATCGACGTGACTGGTCTGACCTGCTAAATTGAAAAGAAAATCTTGGCCTTGAATTAGATAAGCCATGGCATAGGGATCGCGAACATCGGTGATGTTGACTCTGACGAGATCCTTAATGTCGCAGATATTGAAAAAATTGCCTCCATACTCTGGGATTAAGCTGTCAACTAGAGTAACTTTGGCATTTAATTTCACTAACCGCCTCGCCAGGGAAGAGCCAATGAATCCCAAGCCACCAGTAATTAGCACATTAGCATTAGCAAATTCAGAGAAGTCGTTCATAATCAGTTTTTGCGATCTTTTTTGTGTAATTATTCCTTTTTTGCAAGAATAATATTATCAAGATATAAATCTTCATTCTTTGGCAAAACAAGCGAACAAAGCTCTCCAAGAATATTGAAAGGTGCCATGAGAATAACTGTTAAAAGAAGATTGATGTAGTTATTAGGAGTAACTGTTACTTTGTAGATGTAGGCATTAATCAGTTGAAATATAACTCTAATATCGCCGATGCTCTTTCTCTGCTCCATAACTTCAAATCCATGCTCTTTTAATATGTGCTTCAGTCCAAAAGATGAGTATCTGGCATAGTCAAACGGCAATTCATGTTCATCCCATACAAAAGGAACAGTTAAAAGTAGTATTCCTTGTGATTTTAGCACCCTATTAATTTCATTTAAAAAATGATCGGGATTGAAAATGTGCTCAAATACTTGATTAACAATTACACAATCAAAATCAAAATCTGGGAAAGGGAAAAGGCTCCCATCATAGAAAAAATCGGCCTTTTTATTCTTTCTATTCTCATCCGTATCTATTTCAAGACCAATATAGTTAGTCACCTTAAATAGCTTTTCATATGGCTTTTGACCACAGCCAACATCCAAAACCTTCCCGTGTATATGTTGGGCAAGTTCTGAAATATTATTAAACAAACCTTTTCTAGCAAAGTAAAAGGGGTTTACAAGTATTCCCAGAAAAGAGGGTGAGAATTGTTCCTTATTAATAGCTTCTCGCAGCAACTTAAACATTGAACAGATGAACTATTTTTAATATTATCTCACTAGTATGTATCTAATTTCTGAAATATAAACCCTTTAAACTCCGACTGAATATTTACTTCGTCAAAGCTGTCAAATTCAACTAAAAGTTTGTATTTTTCCTGAAATAGATCGAGAAACTTACTTTTACTTAAAAACCATGCGGGGTAGCTTGCTTGATATATTGAGGGGGGAACCACCTGGACTGTCAAACGATCGCTATCGTTGCTGGTAAATGCAGTTCTATCAATTATGATGTACTTAAACTTATTGCAGATCAAACTACTGATTAAAGTATAAGGATCGCGAACATAGGCAGCCACGCATGATATGAGTAGAATGTCTGGTCTAGCTAGCTGCATGCAGGTATCAACATCAAGGTAAAACTTCAATTGTTCATCTTGAAAGAAGTGTTGCCCGCATCTCACAAATGTTTCTTGCTCAACAATATTCCATGATAGAACGTCTAATCCTGACAGAATGTATCTATATTGAAAGTAGTGACTGCCAAGTGACCCGCCAAAATCAAGAATGCTGAGTTTGTTTTGGTTGGCAGAAGCAGCAAGCAACAAACCTGCTAGTAGAGGAAATGAATATTGAATGCGATCAAATAAAACTGAATCTCTCTCGTAGACGGCTTCGCCATTCTTGACCTTTAATAAAGCATCTCTAACTTTATTCAAAATCACTTCAGAATCATAGCCAGTAGAATCTCCAGAGGCATCATCCCAAGATTTGTAATCGCCAAAAAAACCATACTTTCTTTCTCTATTACTAAGAGTCTTGATAGCATTAAAAAGTATGGGTGGGAGTAGTTGTTTGATAAGTAGCTTTACTCTTTGCAACATAGAATTTGAGTGGGATCGACTCTAGGATTTCATCGCTAATTCCCGCTTGATAATTTCATCTAGCTGAATAGCTCGTTGAGTAAAAGTGTGATCTCTAAGTGTTCGGGCTTGTCCAGCTTTGGCGATCGCTTCCCTTTCTTGCGGATGTTCTAACAACCATTTAACTTTCTCCGCACATTCTTCAGCAGTTTTATACGTCACTACTTCGCGATCGGGTTCAAATAGTTCCTGTATATTTTCTTTCCAATCGGTAACTAGACAAGTTCCTGTACCTGTAGCTTCAAAAAGTCGCATATTAGAGGCTGAGTGCGGCGAAATGTCTATGTGACAATTTAGTGTTAGCTTAGAGTTTCGCAAAGTTTGGAACATCTCTAAACCAAATACAGCAGGTTTCATAAAAGGTTGCAACCTCTTATTTACTGGATTTACTGGTCGAGATTGTAATGATACTATCTTACCCAGTTTTGGTAATTTAGCTAATTGTGATCGCGGAATACCTATCGACATCAAGGCTTGCCCAATATCATACAGGCTTGATCTAGCTGCTAACTTCAGTAGATCTTTCCAAGTTAAAATGAACTCGGCACTTGGTGAGTATACTTGTAAAGGAACTAGCGACACTAATTCTTCTAGAATTTGCTCTCTCCTGAGATGATACTGATTCGCTCTCACGATCTGCCCAATAAAAGTGCAATCAAGATCGGGTTTAGTAAGTGTATCCAATCGTGAAAGAAGGCGCGGATCGAAAGCATGGTTCATATGTTCACTCCTGTGCCCCATCTCCCGAAATTGCCGAACTAATTCTGGAATACAAGAAATGACCATATCGTGAGCCGCAAAGATGTTCGAATCATCAAATGGAGCACCGCACCAGCATATCACAAGGCAAATAGCAGGACATGCCTGCCTTAGTTCATTAATCCACTGAGATGTAAATGTAGAATAATCATCCATAAATACAATAGTTGGCTGGAATTTCTTGACCTGCTCAAAAGTTGTATTCCATAGCCACTTAGAGGAGTTAAAGTCTACATTATTCTCTAAAGACCACTGTTTTTGAAGTGGTTCCACATTTGCAGACACTTCCATTACTTCATAACCCAATGAGGTGAGAGCCGATGACCAGAAATCAGCCCATCCAAAGGCATCATAGTCAAGTGCTTCCTTTTGAACCTGGTAAGACTTATTTGCTAACAGTGAATCCTGCAAATAGAATCTTTCCCAGTATGATTTATATAAAGTTGTTATTTTCAACAGTCGCATTATATTGACTCTCCAGTATTAGGCATAGTTGAGAGTACTAGATGAGTAATGGTTCTTTTCCATACTCTAAGAAGATTGTATAACTTCCAATGCCAAGGACAAGCAAGCAAGATAAATATTGATAAATAAATAGGATTCAATGCAGATTTCCTGGAAAAGATATTGAAAGGATTTCCTAAACTCAAAGAATGCTCACCTGTAGAATCTTCATTTACCCATAAGTAAAGAGTAGGATTCGTAATTAGTTGAAACCCTTTATGGGAAGCACGAATACTAAATTCATAGTCAGAGGTATAGTGCGGCAGCAATCTGGGGTAAAACCCATTGATTTCAATAAAATCTGAATACCTCAAAAAAAGCCCTCGAGTGGAAAGACAATTTATTTCCGCCTGACTTAATGCAGGTTGAAACTCCATTCGCCGCCAATCGATTTTTGTGCCTGGATCGATTAGTTGCTTTGTCTGCTGACTGTATGCCTGTGCTAGCAACAATGTATGAGTATAACGTTTAAGTATGTTAGCAGCAGTTTCTAGAAAGTGTGGCTCAAATTCAGTATCATCATTAATGATCATAACTATGTCGGAATTACGAACATTTTGAGATTTTAGCCATAGATAGCCATGTTGTAAACTGCCAGCCCACCACCAGTTCCCATTACCTTTAATAACTGTTAGCGCAAGGATCTCGGCCCTCACCATATTTTCTGTTCCATCTGTAGATCCATCATCAATTAATACTAGATGATAGTTTTGAAATGTTTGTGCTTTCAAGCAAGTAATAAAGCATAGAGTTACCTTTCTGCGGTTGTGTACAGGTAAAAGAATATAAATTTTCTCCATCGCATTCACCGCTCTAACACTTACTAAGAATAAATATGTAGTTATCACCTAGTCCTAGGCTATCAAAAAATCTCGAAATTAAGTGATTAATTTTACTTAGGTGAACAAATCTCAAAGTCTTAAGAATTACTTTTTCAATAAAAGTACGATCTTTATGAGGAACCCAAAAAGTAGATGACTCATCCATTTTTGGGAAGAAAAATAGATGTATCCACTGATAATACAACCATTCAGAATTAGTGATTGTTATACTCTTTTCTAAAACTAGCCCTGCTTTTTCAGCAGCCAATTGTAGCGATTGCTTAGAGAAATGTTGCAGATGATAGGGAGAATGCCAATTAATCCAACGCTGACTGAAAACTTTGGCTCCCCAACCATTTGAATTCGGTGTACTGAGAATTAGTTTCCCACTTGGTTTTAGAATACTAGCAATATCACTTAAAGTTTGTATTGGATTAGTAACATGTTCAATAACTTGATCTGCTGTTACAAAATCAAAATATTCCGATTCATATAAATTGACATCAAAAAGACCGACATGTATCTTATATCCATACTTGTCGGCAACACGCAAAACATTAGCATCTGCATCAACTCCATAGACATCACAACCTCGTGCTTCATGATAGCCAAGAGACTGTCCAAAGCCACAACCTATATCCAAGACGCGAACATCTTTGGGAATCCAGCGAAAAGCAGAAGCATAGCTGCCATTGAACCATGCCCAAAAGCCTTTACTTTCTTGATGAGGTTGATATTGATCTAAGTCAAAAGTTGCACGAGGGTAATACTCAGTATAGATTTTAGTTAAAGTTGATAGTGGAAATACCTCCTGGATTTGCTTGTGTCCACAAGATAAACATTTCACAATGGTAAAAGTGCCTGAATAACCGTAGCGATCATCATAAATGGATAGATAATCACTAAGTTCTTGTGATTCGCATATTAAGCACCTATTAGTCTTCATTATCGATTAATTTATTTTTAGCTAGCCAAAATAAATTCAACTTATTTGTATCTAGGACATTTATATAGAGATATTTAAGATAAATTATTGTTAGTATAAGTTTGCATCTCTATCATTACTATTAAGGAACATCTTTGATTTAATGAGATTCACTAAACAATTTATTCTATTTTTACTATCCAAGGTTCTAAACTCCCTAGTTTCTCAATAGGACACCCAATTAAATTATCGTAGTCGTATAGACCTTTTGGAGGCTGAGGTATAAGTTTGATATCTTTTGTTATTGCAAACCATTGATACTCCCGCTCAACTAACCAATTATATACTTCTTGAGCTTTATAGTTAAAAGCAATAGTACGACGATCAGAAAACTCACACATCACAATGGGTCTTTGTGTGCTTTTAAAGAAATTCTCACCTCCTCTTAACACGAGCATCTCAGCACCTTCCACATCCATTTTGAGAAAATCTACAGGCATCCAATTATATTTATCGGAGATCATATCTAGTGTAGTCTGCTCTACTTGAATCTTATTTAAATAGCCAGGAACTTTTGCAACCTTTAAGCCACTGTATGCTCCTTGGGTGCATGATAAAAACTCTACTCTTTTTTGAATAATATCTCCTAAAGCTAGACGTAATGTTTGTACATTATGTTTACTATTAAGCAATAGATTAATTCGCAAATAGAAATAATTCTTAGGCTCTGGTTCTATCGCTAAAACTGAACCTGTTTCGCCAACTTTGTAGGCCGCTAATAAAGTGTATAAACCGAAATTAGCTCCGATATCCCAAAAAGTTTGTCCATTTTTTAGGAAACTTTGAACGAAACTTACTTCCCTATTTTCAAAACCGTTTTCTTGAATCATTTCATCATAAACGTGGTCTCCCGGCAAAGGGAGGAAAAAGCAACCATACACTTTAAAAGATCCTTTGATTAGTAGATTTAACCAAAAACTAATCTGAGACTTAGATCTTTTAGCAAACTGTTTTAAATTAACCAACATTAAATTACTAGAATTTGTAAATGGAATATTTACTTTGCAGAAAAATAGAGTTTTTCTTTACTAATCTTGTCATCAATTATTAAGCCTTATTGAGCCATTATCTGAAATTCTTTATTTTTCGAGAATAGATAGTCATAAGTGCCATAGTCTATCACTACACCATTTTGCATAAAATAGAGGCGATCGCAATTTTTCACCGTACTCAAGCGATGCGCGATCGTAATCATAGTTTTATGTCCGCTCATAGATTCTAATGCCTGCATAAACTCTCGCTCAGTTGTATTATCCAAAGCTGCGGTAGCTTCGTCCATCACAATTACCTCCGGGTTATGATATAGCGCCCTGGCAATACCTATCCGTTGACGTTGTCCCCCTGATAGGCGAATACCTCGCTCACCTACGAGGGTATCTAGTCGATCTGGCAGGCTATAAACTAGCTCTTCTAACTGAGCTGCTTTGACTGCCGACCATACTTGTTCCTCATTAATTCGATCGGTTGCTAAACCAAAGGCAATATTGCTCCGAATTGTGTCATCTGAAAGATAGATGCTTTGAGGAATATACCCAATTTGCCGTTGCCAACTAGCAAGATCGGTAAAAATATTTTTACCATCCACGAGAATTTCTCCCTCAGTTGGTTGTAGTAACCCCAAAATTACATCAACAATTGTCGTCTTGCCTGCTCCTGATGAGCCTATAAATGCGATCAATTCGCCTTTCTTAATTGCTAAAGAGATGCCTAAAAGTGAGGGCTTTGTAGCATTAGGATACTGGTAGTGAATGTTTCGCAGTTCAATTAGCTGTTTAAGCTGATTTGTTGGTGAGGCAGCGCGATCTATACTTGGTTGCAAAATTGAGGCCGTTTCTAAGGAGACAAGATCTTGATAGATCAGATCGACAGCATGCTTGAAGTAACGAATGGTAGTTATTGTAGATACAATGCGTTTTGCAGAGGGCATGAGCCGCAGAGCGGCGATCGCAAATAGGGACAACATCGGCAAAATAGACTGAATGGCCCTACCTTGAATTAAGCTAAAAATTACGATCAGCAGAACAGCAGCAATTAACACCGTATCGATAAATAGGTTAGGCAATTGGGTAGCAAGTCCGACAAATAAATTTGCTTTGCCAAATGCTTTCGCACTTCTAACAAAGGCATCCAGGAAAAATGTTTCTCTACCCAATACTTTGGTTTCTTTAACTCCACCCAAACTTTGATTCACCCATTGAATCATCTGTCCACCTTCCTCTTGGCGGATTAACCCTTGTCCGCTCATCTGGTTGCGAATAGTTCTATTTAGCCCAAATATAGATACTCCTAAAAATACAGCCGCGATCGCCGATCCAACTGGTTCCACTAATATTAATAAAAGAGTTATACAACTCATCACCATAATTTCGGCAACTAAGATCAATGTCGGCACGAGCACTCCCACAAACATCTGTGGTACTTCGGAGGTAACATTCCGAACTAATTCCGCCGAGTTGCGCTGGAGGTGAAACGTATATGGACTATATAGATATGCCCGCAATAAGCGACTGGAGAGTGAAACCTGCTTTTCGTACAAAAAGTAATATTGCAAGTAGGTCAGCGCCGCAAGGTAAGCATTCTTAAATAAATAAATGGCTAGAATTATAACGCTCATCCATAACAGAAATGTTTGGCTAGAATTTGCTTGCAATGTAATGTAAAGCCAATTTAAGATTTGCTGTTTCTGAATAATTTCAGGATTTCCCAATAAAGCCACAAAAGTTGGAATTAACCCCAGTCCAAATGTTTCTAATCCTGCGCCAACTAGCATTAGCAGAAATATTATCCCAATCTGCAATTTTTCGCGATCACCGAACAAATAGAGGATCTTTCTAATTGTTTCCATGATCGGGTTCCTGATTGGAAAACTTAGCAATAAATTGGTTTAGATCGGACTCAAGGTTTGCAAGTAAGTTTAATGACTTATCTAGATTACTTTTTAACTGATCGTATTCTATTGCCGCACCATAGGCATGACGAAAAAAATGGCGAAAGCCTCGTAAACTATTCAAAAGCAAGTATGTTTTTGAAGTCAAAAAGGCGGGACGAATGTTAGGAATGTCTGCTGCCATTCTTTGAAGTAATAAACTATGCCATTGACTTGAGTCACTAATATTATTTTCAAAATATCTAGCAACTATTTTAAGCAGATCTTCTGTTGCACAATAAAGGTTATGAATTTGATAAGCAATACTTTCTAGTATTATCTGATCCTCAGATTGTAGTTTTTTGGATCTGTCAATTATTTTTTGGTAAATAGCTCTAATTTCTGACATTTGAGCATTGAGATCGACTTTTAGAAGAATTAACTTGTTGTCGTCCATAAAATCCCTGCTTGACGGATTTGGTTGGCAAAATGACATTTATTAATCTCAATTACATCAACATCTCTGCCTGTTGCTTCAGAGATAAAGCTAATAACGGAAAAAAGGTCGTCGGGATTAACTTGTTCAATGGCAATATCAATGTCAGATTGCTGATTGAATTTTTGAGGTTGAGTTAAAGAACCAAAAATATATGCTTTTTGGATGCCATATTGAGAGCCATATTTATCTAACCAATTTAAGGTTTTACTTAGTAAACATTGACGCTCTTTTTCTATTTGTAAATTCTGATCGACTAGAATTCGATCTAATTTAACTGTACTAAATGATTGTACCGGGTTCATTTTGTTAAACATCAAAGTTGGTGCTCAGTGCTTTTAGCTTTTCTGCTAATTCCCGCGATCGCTGACGTTCTTGCTCCAGAAGTAGCTCTGCTTGCACAGCCCTTTGCCGCTCTTGCTCGGCAATTTCCTGGTCTGTAGGCAGTAACTCCCCTTCTAATGTTGCCCAGCGCAACCATACGGTGTTGGTTTCACCATACTGGCCTGCCCAAGGCACTAATACTAAACCCAACTGCTGACTGAGTATCTTGCCTTCAGAGTTAGGCATGATTTGCTCGTAAACATTATCTCGAATTGCAAAACCCGCAAAATCTTCAGGATTAAATGGATCGAACCAAAAATATTCTGGTACCCTTAAGCGTCTTTGATAAATCTCCTTTTTTTGTTGTTTATCCGCTGCTGCTGTGCTTTCAGAGAGTAACTCAATCACAACATCAGGTCCCTTACCTTCCTCCCAAACTACCCAACTTTTACGTTCTCCTTTGGGGACATCCAGGACTACAAACACATCAGGGCCGCGAAAGTCATGATTTTTTACTTGATTGGGGCTGAAGTAAACAAACATATTGCCGCCCACATAGGCATCTCGATTAGCTAACCAGGTAGTTAAAGGATTAACCAACAACTCCATTTGCCATTTATGTCGTGCAGTTTCCATCGGTATACCATCATCACAGGGCAACTGATCTTGCGTAGGCGGGAGTTTAAGATCTGGTGCATTGTCTAGCTCAAGTAATGCGGTTTCAGTCATAAATGTCACCTCTAGAAGCAACCAATATTTTAGTCAATTAACCCTTCTTCTCTAGCTCTTTTGCCGGTTTGCACGCGAATATTTTTGCCAGGTTCGGGGTACACGGCCAAAGCATCCTGCATTTTACTCCAGTAATTGCGTACGGTGCGCTCTGAAACGTTCATATAATCTGCGATCGCTTTATCGGTTAGTGCTTCTTTGAATGCTAAATGCAGCACTTCCAGCCACTCTGGCCGCACCTCTACACCCGTGCGAATCTCGCGGGGAGTGTAGTTGAGCCCCTGCACTGCCCAGTCCACTCTAGTTAACATTTCTGAAATTGACATGGATTTACTTACCACGGTAAATCCCCCTTCGTGGGAATCAATTACGGGACGCAGGCGGACTAAGGGCATCGGATCGATGCTATGTACCACTATATTGAGCTGCTTATACTTAGTCATTAGATTGCGCAGTAATTGAATGCCCACATCACTAAGTGCCTCCCCACCTGGTTCCTGTGGCATCGACAAGTCCATGACTACTAACTCGGGCTGATACTTGTCTACTTGTTCTAGGGCATGACGCGCATTCTGGGCGGTCAAAATTTCTGCATCTGCGTATTGTTGCTGGAGTGGCCCGACCGTTCCACCCAACACTGTTTCTTGATCGTCAACTACGAGAATCTGTTTAACCATGACTGGGATTGACCAATATGACGCGATCGCTCTTGAGCCAAAGAGCTACAAGCAATCTGGACTGCACAACAAAACTGGAATGGCTTTTCTATACAACTACAATTAAGTAATAGGGATGAAAAATCTGATAGCCTTTGACTATTTAGACTGATTATCTGGGCATAGTAGTACCAAAGTAATCAATCGTTATATTTAAAACATTACGCTCATATTGCCACCAACTATCTCGACCATACCGACTTTATGACCAAGTCCAGCCTGAAACTACGCTATTCTACATTTTTTTTAATGGTATTCGTCGGCCTAATTGTTAGTGGTAGTGTTTCAGCTATTTGGGCACGCTTATCCGACTCCAGTGACAGAGCTAGAGCTTTACCTAGCCAGACAAATCGTTACCAGGATGAGAATGGTTGGCCCATAGTTCAAACTAGGGCATCCAATCCAGAGGTTTGGGAGTGTGAAGTAGTGATCGTGGGCGGCTCGCTTGGTGGCGTGGCGGCAGCCTATCATTCGATGCAAACAGGTACGCGTACCTGCTTAATTGAGCTTACGCCTATGCTAGGCGGACAGGTCAGCTCTCAAGCTGTTAGTGCGATCGATGAATCGCTCTTGATGCGCAACCACCAGGTCTTCTCCACTAGTTGGACCCACTTTAAAAATACGATTGCAGAGCAGATAGCACTGCCCCCCACCCTATCTAATCTAAAACCAGGCGCATTAGTCGCTCACACTAATAGCTGTTGGGTTGGCACTCTTTGCTTTTCTCCTACTGCAGGTGCGGCAGCATCAGACTTCATTCTCAAGGAAGCTGCTATTTTTGCCCCAGGTAGTCGTTGGGGTACAGAAATTGCTTTTAAAGGCGTTGACTTTAACCGCAAGGGCGATCGCATCATTGCCATTCACGCAGTCAGGCGTAAGGCTCGCGATCCCAACTACATACCCCTGGGTCACCTTTCGCGCGAACTCCCCTCCTGGTATCGTTGGGAAAGCGATCCAGTATTTACCAAAACTCCAATCAAGTTGCAACCACCTCCTGGCAAGGATATGATTGTGATCGATGCCACGGATACAGGTGAGATCGTAGGCTGGGCTAATATTCCACATCGCCTTGGTACTGAGGGTTTTGCCACCACAGGTGAATTGCATGCGGTGGCAAATAACTCCGACTGCACACAGGCATTCACATTCCCGTTTGTACTAGCAATTAGAGATGACAAAGGCCAATCGCTAAAGGTACTGAAACAAGTTCAGCCAGGTTTGTCTAAGGCGGAACATCGAGAGGACTATAGTTTGGGGCGATATCCCATGTTTGGCCCTAGTAGTCTATTTAATTATCGGCGCATTTTTAGCATGGTACGCAACGATCCGTTCAAAGATAATCCTTCTCCTGGGGATATGACAATCGTAAATTGGAACAAGGGTAACGATTGGGGGCTGATGAATCCGCCTTTAATTATGAACGAGCAAGAAATTCAGGCATCGGGACAACGCCAGGATTGGTTGGGGGGGCTCAACCTTGATGCTCTCAAGGAAGGGGAAAACCATGCTTTATTATTTTCGGAATGGCTGATTGAGAAGTACGCTACGCCAAGCTTCCCCCTCACCCACTTGTCTGGCAAAGGGATGCCAGTGCCCACAATATCGGGATTAAGCATATATCCCTATATTCGTGAAGGTAGGCGTATTTTGGGCAGACCTGCCTACGGTCAGGAGCAGTTTTTCATGAGGGAACAGGATATTCGCAAAGACATCCCCGGTTGGCGAGATTTTCACCGATCGGCGATCGGGATCACCCACTATGCTATTGATATGCATGGTTGTCGCTACCGCAACTGGGAGCCTTCTAGATCGTCCAGTTCAGCTCCAGCAAGCGAAGAAAATATTCGCCCTATTTTTATCCCACTTGAGAGTCTCATTCCTCAAAGAATTGATAACTTATTGATTGGTAGTAAGGGAATAGCTGTTACCCATATAGTTGGGGCTTCTACCAGAATCCATGTGGGTGAATGGGCTTCAGGTGCGGCGGCGGGGGCTACTGCCGCTTGGATTTTGCAGCAAGGCGATCCAAGCCTCACACCTCAAGAGGTAATCTCTAGGGGAATGTTGCCCAGGTTACAGCAGCATCTAATCTCTCAAGGTGTCGCCTTGCAGTGGTGAGTTGGCATTATTGGCAAAAAAAACTTGCATTATGAACATGCAAGCTGTAGGGGACGTAAAATTGAATATATAGAGCTACTTATTAGTTCATTAAAAATCAGACAGAAAGCACTTGTACTTGCAAAAGACTAGCGACTATTTTCACTAGGAGCCTATTAGATTAGCTACCTGGCTTTTTAAATAAATCATTAAAAATGTCCTTAACATCTTTATTGAGAATATTTTTGACCTTATCGACGTTCTCTCCACCAACTACATCGTCAATTTTATCTTCTACACTTTCCGCTACATCACCAGCCTTGTCCTTCAGACCGCCCAACACATCACCTGCTTTGTCTTTCAGACCGCCCAACACATCACCCGCTTTGTCTTTAGCAACCCCAGCACCAGCCATGACATCTTCCATGACATCACCTGCTTTCTCCTTGGCTCCTTCAGCAATATCCATCACGTCAGTATTAAGGACATCCGTAACCTTTTTGACGTTGTCTTCTCCGACTATATCCTCAACCTTATCAACCAAACCTTCGACTGCGTCGCCAGCTTTGTCTTTGAGGCCACCTAACATATCGCCAGCTTTGCCCAACAAATCTTGCGCAATATTCTTATCATCTTCACTCATGTCTGTTGTCCTCTAGAAATTCAAAGGTTCATAAACAAGATCATAGTCTTAGAACCATTGTGTTTCTGGTAATCTATAGAATTTTTTCACAATCAATTAATAGTAGGTTTCACTTTAGTACGGTATAGGGCAGATATCTACCCTTACAGTGAATGCGTAAATTGCAACTAATTGGCAGAAATGGATATCTCTTTTAGGTGTAGGAAATCATTTAATTTACCACTGCGAAACCCTTCTAGATCTAAGGTGATTGTGGTAAAACCAAACTCTCTAAAAACAGCAGTGAGCTTGTTCAAATCGATATTATGCACAAAGTTAGGAATCTGCTCGCCTGGTATTTCAATTCTGGCGGTATCTTCCACTGAGCGCACTCTTATATCCCACTGCCAGCCCATATCTTGCATTAGTTCTCTAAGATATTGCTCAGCCCTACCCACCCGCTGCAATTTCCCAACTGTGATATTCTCTCCATAGGGAAATCTTGAGCTAAGACAGGGTTGTGCGGGTTTGTTCCAACAGGATAGCCCCAGATACTGAGCTAGCTGGCGCACTTCTAGTTTCGTTATCCCAACTTCTGCTAGTGGCGATCGCGCCCCACGTTCTTTAGCAGCCATAATTCCAGGGCGGTAGTCGTTCAGATCGTCAGTATTCAAGCCATCTACCACATATTCATAGCCAAGCGATCTTGCCAGTGGTTTGAGCGTATCGTGCAGTTCGCTTTTGCAGAAATAACAGCGATTCACAGGATTAGATGTGTAGTTGGGATTGTCCATTTCGGCTGTGGACACAATTTGATGCGCGATCCCGATCGCACTCGCCTGCATTTTGGCAGCTTCAAGATCGGCAGGCAAAAGAGAAGGAGAATTAGCAGTAACCGCTAAAGCATTATCCTGCAGTAGATCGAATGCGATTTTGGCGACCAAAGTGCTATCAATCCCACCTGAGTAAGCAACAAGAACCCTTTGAGCTTCTGTAAATATTTGGCGTAGTTGCGCAAATTTGGTTGCAAGTTGGAGATCGAGTGTTGGGTAGTTATTGGTCATGGTCACAGTGGCAATGGGGAACAACAAACGAACTGAATCTTCACTTTAGTCCATTTTACAGATCGATGGAATGCTTTTAGCTGTGTCTGCCCTGTTCCGCTGGGACTAGCGATCGTCAGTTGCATTTTGGGGATTATCCTTATCCTTGGGCGGTTGTGCTTTGGGTTCCCGTGGCGCAGCCTGTCGATCTGTAATTGGACTAAGCATCTTATTGAGTTGCCGCAGTTGATCGGAGGTGCCCATGCAGATCAATACATCACCATCTAGCAAAACTGTATTAGCGTTGGGGCCCCCAAGAAGCGTACCATCAGCCCGACGAATTGCCAGGACTAGTGCACCTGAGCTCGATCGCAGGCGGGCTTCATTCAGTGTATGCCCCACCTGCGGACAGATGGCAGCATCAATCAAAAACTCCTCAATATAGTAGGAACGATTGGCACCAGAAATAATCCCATCGACAAAATCCATCACCTGTGGACGCAACGCCGCCGCTGCCATGCGCTTGCCACCTGTAATGTAAGGAGAAATCACTTCATCTGCCCCACCCCGCCTCAGCTTTTTCATCGCTTCTTCACTGCTAGCTCTAGCGATCGCCCTAATTTCAGGACTGAGTGTCTTGGCCGAAAGCACCGTATACAGATTTTCCGCGTCCGAGGGTAGCGTACAGACAATACAGACAGCCCGCTCTATGGCAACGCGTTGCAGAGTTTCATCAAGAGAAGCATCACCTTGCACAGCCCTATAACCCAACTGCTCTGCCTGCTGTACCTGTTCTATATCCTTATCTAACACCACAAAAGTAATGTCTTCCGAGGCAAACTCAGCAGTAACCTGCCGCCCTGTCCGCCCAAACCCACAGATGATGTAGTGTCGATCCAAAACTTCCATCAGTTGCTTTTGCTGCCGCAAACGAATTACTTCTTGAAAATAGCCCTGAATTACAGCTTCTGTAAACCGATTTACGATAAAGCCAATACTGATCAAACCCATGAAGATCAGAACAATCGTGAAAATACGCCCTTTCTCATCCAGTGGGTGGGTTTCGCCATAGCCCACTGTCCCCAAGGTAATAGTGGTCATATATAGCGCATCTAGCCAGTTCCACCCCTCAATTAGCTGATAGCCCAGCGTGCCGATCAGCATCACAAGCATAAATATCACGATGCCCGTTAGTAACTCATACCGAAGCTGTAGATATTTTTTACTAATACCAAATCGCTTGGAGGTGTCGTGTGATTGCGTCATCAATTCAGAAATTCAGATTTTAGCGGCTAACGTCCCAAGAGCTTGACTAGACCAATACCACCGAAATAGAGTCCACCGATCGCACCACCTAGCAGACTTTGGGTCATGGGATCGGTGGATGGGGTCAACACGGCACCAATTATGGCAGCACCCAGCACCACATAGCGCCAACCCGATAGCATCCTTTGCGACGTCACAATACCAGTTAAAGCAAGCAATGCCTGCACTACAGGGATCTGGAAGGCTAGACCAGTGCTGAATAATAGTAATAAGACAAACTCAAAGTACCGATCGATCGACCACAACTGCTCGACTACATCGCCGCCATAGCTAATAAAAAAGTTAAGTGCTGCCGGAATCAAGGCATAGTAGGCAAACAGAATGCCACCTAGGAAGAGAATGCTGGAGCCAAACACAATCGGTGCAACAAACCGTTTTTCTTTTAGGGTAAGCCCAGGTAAGACAAATCTCACAATCTGGTACAGAATTACCGGACTAGCAAGCAATAAGCCGCTGTAACCCGTGACCTTGATCGAGACAAAAAAGTATTCGCCCGGCGATAGCTGCAAAAATTTAACGCCATGGGCTGGGATTTCAAGCAGGTAAACAATCTTATTGACGAATAGAAAGCAAACGATTATGGCTACCAGTACGGCGGCGATCGCATAAAAAATCCTGGTTCTCAATTCTTCCAGATGATCGAACAAAGACATTTCCACGTCGTCTATAGCAATGTCTAGACCATCATCTAAGTTATCTAAGTCATCGTCTACGGAGTCAAGATCGACAGCTATTGGCTCAGATCGAACTAAGGATTGCTCGTCATTCATTGTTGCGGCAGTGGTTACGGCATTGGCTGCTTCGGTGGGATCGATCGTCGGACTAGTCATGAACAAACACAGTACTTTCTTTTAATCCTAATACTTTAGTCCCGCGCTCTTGTAAACTTCCCCACCATAGCAGGTAAAATATCGACATGTGCATGATCACTATCAGTTATTGATATTACTCGTTTCAAGTTAAGGTGAAATGACCCACTACTGGCCTTTGTGCAAAGGAAAACTATAGGTTATGCAGCAATTAGGTGCGAGTGGAGCCAACATCTTAGTAGTCGATGACAACTTGGACAACCTACGCCTTTTGTCTAAAATCCTGACACAGGAAGGGTATGCCGTACGCAGCGTTACCAACGGCAGACTGGCATTAATTACTGTCGATGCAGCACTACCTGACCTGATTTTGCTAGACATTAACATGCCCGACATGTCGGGCTATGAAGTTTGCAAGCTACTCAAAGCTAATGCTAAAACCTTTGAGATCCCCGTAATTTTTATTAGCGCCTTTAGTGAGGCCAAGGACAAAGTTAAGGCATTTCAGTCGGGAGGTGTGGACTACATTACCAAACCATTCCACTTTGAGGAAGTGCTAGCACGCGTCAAAAATCACCTGAATCTCAAAAATATGCAGAAGCAACTGCAGGAGCAAAACAGGCGCTTGCAGCAGGAAATTAGCGATCGCATTACTACCGAGGCGCTGCTGCGAGAGACTGAGGAAAAGTACCGCGGTATCTTTGAAAATGCGGTGGATGGGATCTTCCAAACTTCCCCCTCTGGAAGTTATCTCAGTGTTAATCCTGCTCTCGCCCATATGTATGGCTATGGCACACCTGAGGAGATGATCGCAGATTTAGTTGATTTGGATAGACAACTCTACGTTAATCCCAATCGCCGTCAGGAATTTGTCACCGCGATCGAGCGCGAAGGCATTGTCACCAACTTTGAATCTCAAATTCGCCATCGCACAGGTAATATTATCTGGATATCAGAAACAGCCCATGCTGTACGCGATCGCCAGGGTCAATTACTTTACTATGAGGGTACTGTCAGCAACATTACCAAACGCAAACAGTCCGATGATGTATTGCAACGCATCAACTCTCTGATTATTGCCCAGTATGAGACTGCTATTGATGGCATCTTAGCTGTTGATGAACAGGGTCGTATTGTCAGTTTCAATTTTCGCTTTTGCCAGATCTGGGGTATCCCTTCAAAGTTATTAAAAGGGTGTGATGTTCCTTTAATCGGTTATCTATCGGCCCTGCCAGAAATTCCTCGCAAGTTAATTGACGTAATTGAGAGTGCCTACGATCGTGCCGATCGATTCGATCGCGGGGAGATCCAGCTCGATGACGGCAGAGTACTCGACTTCTATTCAGGACGCATTATTTCGCCTAGTGGCCAGTTCTATGGCATAGTTTGGTACTTTCATGACATTACCGAACTGGTCGAAACCAGAGAGAAGGCGATCGAAGCCTCCAAGTACAAGTCGCGTTTTTTGGCAAATATGAGCCATGAAATCCGCACGCCAATGAATGGTGTGATGAGCATGACTGAATTACTCCAAAACACACCCCTTAGTTCTGAGCAGCAGGACTACTTGCAAACATTGAGGGTGTCGGGAGAAAATTTATTACTGATCATTGATGACATTCTAGATTTGTCAAAGCTAGAAGCGCGTGAGATGCATCTGGAGAAACTGGACTTCGATCCGGTGAGTAGTGTGGAAGCCGTCGCCGATCTACTTGCTCCACAGGCTAATGCCAAAGGAATTGAGGTATTTACCCTTTTGGATACAAATTTGCCAGTGGTCTTGCGGGGAGATCCCACACGGTTGCGGCAAGTAATTATGAACCTGGTTGGTAACGCGATCAAATTTACCGAGCGGGGAGAAGTACAGTTGCAGGCATCTTTATATGACGAAACTGATACTACAGCCACGATCGCAATTGCAATTCGAGATACCGGCATTGGGATTGCACCGGAGAATCAGAAAATCTTATTTCAACCTTTTACTCAAGTAGATGCCTCCACTACCCGCAAGTATGGTGGCACAGGGTTGGGACTGGCTATCTGCAAGCAATTGGTCGAAATGATGGATGGGAATATAGAGGTCAAAAGCGAGCCAGGTCGAGGCTCAGTGTTTTCTTTCAATGCTGTATTTGAGAAGTCTCAGTGGCAGTCAACCAGCACTTCCATTTTCCAGATTCAGCCACAACTACAACACAAACGTTTACTGATTGTCGATCCACATCCTACCAGTCGGCACATTCTCTCTAGTTATGCGTTGGCTTGGGGCATGTCAGTCACAGAGTCAGATAGCATTAGTGTAGGTCTAGCTTCTTTAGATCGCGCGATCGCCATGGGACAGTATTACGATGTGGCGATCGCCAACTTAGATGGCTTAGGTGATTGCAGGGAGCTATTAGAGAAACTGGGTAAATCACCAGGCAACCAGCGAACTTACTGCATTATTTGTACTTCTAGCTCCAGTCGCGAGCAAGCTACTAGCCTGGTAGAGCAAGACTTTGCCTATGCCTATTTGATCAAACCAATTCGAGCATCGCGGCTATTAGAGTGCTTGACTAGTGTTTTAAATACGGAGCTATCGAGCGGTGAAACCGCCTTAGTCACGACCTTAAACAACAAGCATATTACTCAACATGTAGATCTATTAGCGCATCTGAGAATTCTGGTGGCTGAAGATAACATAGTCAATCAAAAAGTGGCACTGCGCCAACTAAAAAGCCTGGGTTGTACGTCGATTACTTGTACAGCCAATGGTCAAGAAGCACTCGATCGCCTCAAACAGCAAAATTACGATATCGTACTGATGGATTGCCAAATGCCAGTACTAGACGGTTATGAGACAACCCATGCGATTCGGCAGCTTGAAATCGGCTCGCGCCACAAAACCATCGTGATTGGTTTGACTGCCAACGCCATGAAGGGCGATCGTGAAAAATGTTTAGCCGCTGGCATGAACGACTATTTAAGTAAACCGGTCGCCTTAGAAGAATTGTCAGCTATGCTCTATACCTGGGCAGTTTCTCAAAGATGAAACTTTTTGCGATCGGTTTTCGTCTTTCTAGGTAGGAGTTAGGCGGGAAATCCGCGTATATCAGTCTGGGAGAGTAACCCGTTTGGATGAGCCATATAGGCGAAGCGGTGGGTTAATCCGGCTGGTTATTGTATTGGTTTAGAGCGAGACTTTGGGAGAGGATTAAGAAGATGGATAACGTTCTTAGTATCAAGGCAAGTATTGCGGCTCTTGTACTAGGGGTTGCAATGTTATCAATTTCCCAAGCAGGTAGTAATGCGGTCTACGAGGTTGTTGCCAATAGCGAGAATGGCTTACCACCAGTTGCAACCAAACTAACCACAAGAACAAATATCTCATCGGCGGATTTAGATCGCGATCCCGGTTGGTTCTCAGTTGCAGATCGAGATGGCAAGTCCGGTTGTTTGCAAAATCTCAACTCCAAAAAGATACTCTGCAGTGTCGTTAATTTGCGTAAGCTTTCCCAGCAAGCAAAACCTTAAGGTGATTTCCACGAAAAAATGTACCGATAATAGTAAGGGCAGTGCTTCTGTGCCTACCCTAAACCAATTGGGGCTTTTCTTAAAAGCTTTACATGTCGATCATTGTTTTTCATGGTAAGGTCACGCCAATTACATCATCTGCGCGTACCACTGGGCATCAGCATAAGCCCGATCGCTAGGAGCAGAAGGATTTAACAAAGCATTTGCAAATACCTGGTGATCGGGATCGGTTAATTCAAGAATTTCACGATCTTTAAAAATCTGCATAGAAGCTTCAGCCATGACTGCGACTATGAATTCAGTCAAATTCTGCCCGCGCAAAAATGCAGCTCTTTCCAACAGTTGTTTTTGCTCTTCCGTAACACGAGCCTCTAACTGAGCGCTTTTTCTAATTTTGGTGCCTTTTTTTGAGTCTGTACCCATGACTTGAAAATTGCATAGCTGTACCAATATCATGACATATGCAAGGGTGGCTTAGCTCTAAACACTTGATATACAAGGATGACAGCCATTTGCGAGGTAATTCGGTATAATGCTTATCATGAGGGGGCACAGTTTTATCCCACGCTACGGAATTAGTAACGTAAATAACTATTACAGGTAAAGCCAAAAAGGTTAAAAGAATGATTAATTCTATGAATCTGGCGATTAATATCCTTGTCAAAAATGAACCTGATGGGAGTGTAAGTGCCACGGCGATCGGCTTGCCAGAGTACCGCGTTGTAGCTTCCGAAAGAAACATAGCAATAGAACAGCTCGAACAACTACTAGAAAATTCGCTATCTAACAGTGAAATTATCTCCCTGCATATCTCACCCAAACATCCTTGGGGAAAATTTGCAGGAATGTATCAGGAGAGTGAAATGTTTGCTAACGTGCTCGATAACATCGAAAGCTACCGACAAGATGAGCGACCATGATTTGTCATGATAATTATCGCATCATTAAAAAGGTATATCAACTATCTATCCAATTTCCTTTTAACTTGCACTGATGCGATCGCATACCAAATATCGCCCAATGCGGTGGTTGCCTATTCTCTCTTTGGGATTGGCTCAGTTGCTAGTTCGGCGAAGTAGTCTTGCAGCAGCTTGTGGATAAAGCGATAGCGCCCTCCTACGCGCTGGAGGAAAAGGCGTTCGGTGCAGTAGTTGAGGAAGCGGGCGTAGTTCCAAGGGATAGAGCCATTGAGGGAAAGGATAAGGCGTAAAACAAAGTGTTGAATGCAAGTGATTCCACCAAACCACAGCCCACTCATCAGCCCAATTATCAGCCCTAACCTCAGCCCACCCATCTCCCCATAAATCAGCCAAAAAGCCAGCCAAAAAGTCAGCCAAAAAGTCAGCCAAAAAATCAATGAAATAGTAAAGGCATTGATGGCTGATCTCCAGATACCTTGATTGGGGCTTCTCTTAACATTCACTTCTAAGCTAATCAGCCCATTAATCAGCAAAAAAATCGGCACATAAATCAGCAATAAAACAATAACCAGCCAACTCCTCGACAAAAGCATCAGCCAAACAAGCAGACTACTTATCAGCCAAACCCTCGGCGATATATATGTAGCTTTTTCGAAAGACCAGTTGAATATCTCAACCAGTTTGATTTCTTCTCCTCGTCCAAAATCCAGCCCAATAGTCAGCCCAAGGATCAGGTAATTCATCATCGTCTCTTCACTCTGCCCACCAATCAGCCCGCTCAGCCCACCAATTAGTCCAAAAAACAGTCCTACAATCAGTCTGTATGCCCTTTTCTGTCTCCGTATTAACAACCAAGTAGGTTGCATTTTTTCAATTAAAAACTCTGTCCGCGACTCTCGTTGCAACTGCTTCCCTAGAAAACTCAACCATTGTTGCGTCTGCCACTTTCTCGGAAACTTAAGGTTCCCATACACTCCACTCTTGAATTCCCGATCGAACATCGTTTGTACGTAGGCATCCAGCAGCAGTTTTATGCGTTGCCGTGTTGAAGTTAGCTCGTACCATCTTTGTAAAGAGAGTTCTTCGTAGGACAAAACTGTGATGCTCAGGAATAGCGGTGTTTTTACCAATTCCAGCATTTCTGTATCTTGTTGCAGGAGTTGCCATAATTCGGTTCTCTTCACCGCAGATAGATAGGCTCGAATTTGCTCTTCCATCAGTGCTTGCAGGAGTATTGCTCCATTCAAACCGAGTTGAGTTTGATAGTTGCCATACTCCTCCCTGCGACAGCACACCACGATAGACATCGGACGCAAGTCTCCCTGCAACCATTGGTTAATGGCTACCACGCAAGATTCTTGATGCTCTGACTTGACTTCATCCAACCCATCCAGCATGGGCAAAAGTCGTTTCTCTTCTAGCCATTTCTTGCCAATATCTTTTCGCACTCCATAATTCGATTTCAGTTCGTCTCCCAACCAGTCGGGCATCGATTGGCGCGTGTCTTTCCAAGCTGACAGGTTAAACAGCACTGGAATTGCCTCGTCAGGTTCCTCCGTCGCTTTGTCGATTAGTGCTCGTGCCAAGTCGAGCATCGTCGTTGTCTTACCTGCTCCCGGAGCGCCCAAAATCAACAACCGCCCTGCAATCGCAGGTTGCTCGAAGACTTCCAAAATGCTCGTCTCAGAAGGGATAGGTTCGGCAGGTTTAGCACCAATTTTGACTTCTGCATCCCAGAGCCGCTTCACTTGCTGCGGTTGCGCCTCTTTATCTATGGTAATAAACGCGTGATTGTGCAGAGATTGCGCTAATCGCGAATCGACTTCTCTCTCTATTTCCTGCAAAAGCAACTGCTCGTTGCGAGATCGGTCAGGTGGTGGGTGGATCAGTACATTTCCTTGCACCGATTCGATATTAATTTGGTCCCGTCCCCAGTTGTCATACTGCCGAGTCATGATTACGAACCACCGATTTTAGGATTACCCTGGATGTTCTCGATATTGATCTGGTCGCGTCCGTAGTTGTTGTATTCCCGACTTGAGATGCTCTGATTATGGATATTGATAATTTGTTGGGCAAGTTGCCGTACTTCCGTGGCAAACGTCCCATCCTCTTCAAGTTCAAGATCGAGATACTTTGAAACTTTCTCCAATGCCGCTGGTGTGCCTTCCTGCTCTACCTCAGCCAGCGCCTTTTCTGCCCGTTCGTTTCCTTGAAATTTTGCACGAATCCGATCGCGCAGGTTTTTCACCAGGTCGATCGCCTCACCGATAGTTTTCTTGGCAACTTCTCCTGCCCCAGATTTCACAAACTCATCAAAGGCAATCTTGGCAATTGCACCAGCCGCTAGCGTGGTTACAGGTTCCATAAAGTGACTTCCAAGCGAATTCTATGTTTTTATATACTTTAGAGTATCTGCGATTTCTAGTCGTCAAACTTTGAGCTAACTTTACGTTCGTTTAGGTTTTCATGACATTGAAACTTTTCTTTAAGAAAAGTCAGGTTCTTAAAATAAACCTTGTATTCTGTGGATTAGATAGATTAGACACTAGACTTTGCAACATAGCTAGGCTTCATTCGACTTACTAAATTGCCCCCCAGAAGCAAGTCATCACTAAAAAGTAGGTGGCTATCCCCTAGCCAACTTCCTTGCTATGTAATTTCAGAATTCACTTAAAGGTATAGAAATATTGTGAGTGTAGCTTTATCCTCTGTTAATTCCAGTGCGCGATCGCAAGTTGATTCCGGCATTTACATTACCGTCCATGGGCATTTTTACCAACCGCCCCGTGAAAACCCTTATCTTAATGCGATCGAGTGCCAAGATAGTGCGGCACCTTTCCATGACTGGAATCAACGGATTCACTCCGAATGCTATCGCCCCAATGCTTTTGCCCGCATTGTCAGTAATGAAGGCAAATTAATCAGGATTGTCAACAATTTTGAGTACCTTAGCTTTAATATCGGCTCGACCCTGCTCTCGTGGCTAGAGCAATACGATCCCGAAGTTTATCAGCGCATTATTGATGCCGATAAGATTAGCGCCGTGCGCCTCAATGGTCATGGCAATGCGATCGCTCAGGTCTATAACCACATCATCTTGCCCCTAGCCAATTGGCGCGATAAGCTCACCCAGATTCGTTGGGGTATGGCGGACTTTAAGTCGCGATTTGGTCGCGATGCTGAGGGGATGTGGCTGGCGGAAACCGCCGTCGATTATGAAACCCTGGAAGCGCTGGTACAGGAAGGGATTAAATTTATTGTGCTCGCACCATCGCAAGCGCTGCGCTGTCGAGACATGCAGAGCGATCCCCATTGGCTGGAAGTGGGCGAAAGTCAGATCGATCCCACACGCCCCTATCGCTGCTACCTGCGCGGTATGCGCCATCTAGGAGAAGGCGCAGGGGAGCGTTCTATGCTGGAAACGCCATACATTGATATCTTCTTCTATGATGGCCCGATCTCTCGTGATATGGGGTTTGGCGATCTCCTCAGTAGTTCGCAGAGCTTTGCCGATCGCTTGGGTCAAGCAGTACGCAGCGACCATAAAGATTCCCAGTTGATTTCTGTTGCTACTGATGGCGAAACATTTGGTCACCACAAGCACTTCACCGAGAAAGCCTTGGCCTACGCCTTTACAGATGAATTTCCCCGTCGCGACTGGGGCGTGACTAACTACGCCCACTACCTCAGCCTTAACCCACCAACCTGGGAAGTGGAACTTAAACCCATTACCGCCTGGAGTTGTGCCCATGGCGTTGGGCGTTGGGAAGATGACTGTGGCTGCGCTGGCGAAGGTGGTTGGCATCAAAAATGGCGTAGACCACTGCGTCACGCCCTCAATTGGTTGCGCGATCGCCTGGTGCAAATTTATGCAGAAGTAGGCAACAAATACTTTAACGATCCCTGGGTAGCTAGAGATGCGTATATCCACGTACTGCGCAACTCACTGCGCTATACCACGATCGATTGCCAAGATAGAATCGATGAATTTTTCCTGCGCTATGGTCGTAGCGATACAACTCAAACCACACAATGGCGCGTTGATGCCCTGCGGCTGCTAGAGATGCAGCGCCATGCTTTGCTGATGTTTACCAGTTGCGGCTGGTTTTTTGAGGAAATTTCGCGGCCTGAAGGCGTGCAGATTCTACGCTATGCTGCCAGAGCGATCGAACTGGCTGCCGATGTTTCCGGTGCACTACTCGAACCAGAATTTATCCAGCTTCTAGAGCATTGCCCCAGCAACGTCGAGCAATTTGGTGATGGAGCAGAGGTTTATCGCCAACTCGTTGTCACATCAAGAATTAGCCTCGAACAGGTAGCTGCCCACTATGCCATTAGTTCAATATTTACGAACTATGTGCGAGACGCTTCGCTAGCGCGCATGCGTGATTCGCAGCAGCTCTATTGCTATTCCATTGAACAGCACGACTATCAGATCCAGCGCATGGGTTCGATGACTGTGGCGATCGGTCAGATTCAGATTACGTCGGGCATAACTCAAGAATCGATGGAATATACCTTCGCCGTACTGCATCTGGGTGGCTATGATTTCCATTGCTGTATTGAAGCGTTTACGGGTAGAAGAGTTTATGAGCAAACGAAAGCAGAACTAATTACTGCTTTACAAAGTGCCAGTGCCGCAAAAGTAGTTCTGAGCATGTCTCGGATTTTTGGCGAATCATATTTCAGCCTGCAACATCTCTTTGCCGAGGACCGCCATCGTATCTTGCACTTGCTCGCGCGCGAAACCCTTACCAGACTCGATCAACTCTATGCTCAGGTGTATCGCGATAACTGCGGGATTTTGGCAGCATTTCGTCAGGATGGCCTGGAAGTACCGCCTGAATTGCAGGTGGCAGCCGAGATTACGCTCAATCAAAGAATGTTATCTGAGTTGAAGCGGCTAGAGAGCGGCGATCGCTTACCCCTAGCGGAACTAGATGCCGTAGCAATAGAAGCTGATCGTCTAGGTTGCAAGCTGAATCGAGTAGCAGCAGCAGCTATTTTAGAGCGACTGATTTTGGCTCATATTTGGCAGCTCGTTTATAGCGATGAAGCTGTACCTGAGCATCTCAATCAGCTCGACTTGGCTTTGGATGTATCTGAAAAGTTACATCTATCACTAAATCTTGATAAGGCACAGGAACTCTATCTCAGCTTCCTTTCTGGAGAAATCGCCCCTCGTTGCTGGCTGTCAGATCCTGTTTACACTACCAGCGAGCACAATATTTTGGCACTTCTGCCCTCGGATTCCATGTCACCGCAGGAGTTGCAGCAACTGCTCAGGATCGGCGATCGCATGGCTGTAGATGTCTATCAGTGGACGCATAGCATTCATGAGCGCAAATCGCTTGTACTTGCCTAGACTTCAGTCTGATTTCTTCTGACTTTCTTCTTTGGGCCAAGAACTTAAGTTCTTGGCTGGAGGAACATAATTCCTAGCGATTTAGCTAAGTTTGCAAGGGTTTGAACCAAATTTGAAGACCAGTGCTATAATCGCAAGCGGTTTAGACGCCTGAGGAGTTCCTCCTCTACTCACACATGCATACACAATTACTCATGCTGGGGCAATTGCTTGATGATCGCTATCAAGTGATTCAAACTGTAGAAGCCAGTAGGTATGTCCAGATTTACATTGCCAAGGATGTAACTCAACCTGGTGACCCACAATGCAAGATCTCGTGTTTCCGACCAGTTAGTACTGACTACGGGAGTTTAGAGGCAGCGCGAGAAATTTTTCGGAGCGAGGCGCAAAAACTATATCAGCTCAGTAGTTACTGCGATCGCATACCTCAGGTACAATCTGCGTTTGAGTACAACAAGGATTTTTATTTAGTTGAAGAAGCAATCGAGGGGCGATCGCTTGGCGAAGAGCTAGCCGTGGGTAGGCTTTTGAGTGAGGATCAGGCGATTGACATGCTCACGGACGTACTGGCCACACTCCATGTTGCCCACGAGGAACAACTAATCCACGGCGATATCACCCCCACCAATCTAATTGGTTGCACCAGGGAGCATTCCACAGATCGTCCTGAAATCGTCCTGGTCAACTTTGCAGGGCTGCGCAAAATTTGCAATCCGCTGCTACCCACACAGGAGGTACCTTTGCTAGGTACGCCTAGCTATATGCCAGCCGAGCAGTCACAGGGCGATCAGAAGCCAAGCTGCGATCTGTATGCGCTTGGTCTTACTACAATCCAAGCATTAACTGGGTTGCATCCCAGTCAAATAGAGTTCGATACTGAAACTGGGGCGATCGCCTTGCCTCCTGAGATCGAGATTAGTAGCAATCTAACAGATATTCTGGAGCGCATGGTTTGCCTCGATCCCGAAGAGCGCTATCAATCTGCGGCAGAGGTATTAACCGATCTGCAAGGCTTACAAGCCTCGGGCGTCAAGCAAATTGCCCTATCTTTCCTGGGACGTGCTAAGCAGTTACCTCTCGTCACAATCGTTAGTTTATTAGCTGCCGTAGTCGCTAGTGTAGCCTTCTTTAACTTAGGGAAATATGTCTCTCGGCTCTCGTCGGAACAGTCTGCTCAAAACGTCGTTACTGCCATTGGGACGGCACCTAAGCCTACCCCTAAGCCTATCCCCGATCGCAAACCTACACCAGTTAAAGAGCACAAAAAAACTAGTCAGCCAACGGCGCGATTATCTGCCAGTACCAAGGGTAGCGCTTCTAAGCTAGAACCTTTTGTGAGTGAGCCTAAACCTAAACCTACTCCGACAACTGCTGCCGTAATAGATGGTATAAATCGTGCAGTTGCCACCCCGATGCGATCACTCGCTTCAGCACAGCCAGTACCTTCTCAGCCAGCAGTTGCCTTACCCGCACTCAAGCCCAGATATACCCTTTTAGGCCATGAAGGTTCAGTTCAAGCTGTTAGTTTTTTCACAAACGGTCATAGTTTTGCTAGCGGTAGCGCAGACAAGACAGTAAGACTATGGGATACGAGTGCTCGTCGCACATTGACAGTGATGGCCAACCGTTCTGGTTACACATCCAGTGTGACATCAATTGCCACCAGTCCTGACGGACATACATTTGCTAGTGGTGGCCTCGATAATTCCATTCAACTCTGGGATTTTAGAAGCGGAAAATCAAAACGTTTATTGCTAGGTCATACCGATGGAGTTTTAGCTGTCGCATTCGATTCTAGCGGCCAGTACTTAGTTAGTGGTAGTAGCGACCATACTGTAAAGCTGTGGGATTTATCGATTAGGAAAGCGATTCTGACTTTATCGACACATACAAATGCCGTCACAGCAGTAGCCGTTAGCCCTGACGGCAAGCTAATTGCTAGCGGGAGTGAGGATCGCACAATTATCCTGTGGGATATGGCTAGAGGGAACAAAATTCGCACTTTACGTGGACATCAAGACACAGTACAATCCCTTGCTTTTAGCCCAGACGGTAAAACTTTAGCGAGTGGTAGTGCCGATAAAACTATCAAGCTATGGGATATCGCCACAGGCAAACAAGTGCGTACTCTCAGCGGGCATACCCAAAAAGTTACTTCCGTGGCTTTTAGATCTGATGGTAATGTCCTAGCAAGTGGGAGCTTCGATAAAAATATCCGACTGTGGGATGTCAAAACCGGAGCCTCGCAAATTTTAGCTGGACATTCTGAACCTGTGCTATCGGTGGCTTTTAGTGCCAAGGATCTTACTTTGATTAGTGGCAGTGCCGATCAGACAATTATCGTGTGGCGATGAATAACGGTCACAGAAATATCAATCCCAATCTTGCTCCAAGCGTGACAGCCTCTGTGCGACTCTGAGCATTCAGCTTAGTAAAAATAGATGAGATGTGGAACTTGACGGTATGCTCAGAAATCCCTAAACGCTTCGCGATCGCTTTGTTTCCCTGACCTTCTGCTAAAAGATCGAGTACTTCAATCTCCCTCACTGTCAGTGTTTGGATGGGAGCAGGAGAAAGTTGACGGTTATGGGTAGGAGCCGAACTTAGCAAAAATTCCAATACATCACTATTTAATACGACTAAGCCAGCCGCCGCTGCTACGATCGCCGCCACAATCTCATCGGTTGTTGCCGAGCGCGGTAAGACTGCATGTACGCCCACCCGCAACGCTTCGAGGATCGCATCCTGCGCTAAGCTATCGGTCAGCAGAATAAATGCTGGATTCCCCGGCTGCTGATGGTTTGACTCGATGGGAAAGCGATCGATGATGGTCATTGGCAACGCATCATCTTCTCCATTCCACTCAAATAGCACCACATCTGGTTGCAACTCCTGGATACGTGTTGCTAAGAAATTAGTATGCGTATTTATACTGACGGCACTACCAACTACTTCCAGTTCAGGATTAGATATAAGTAATGCTTCTAAACCCGTTCGCATCACCAGGTTATCAGCAGCAATCAAGACACGAATCATGCCTACCTCACATCAAATATGGTCAAGCGAGGGAATTGTGTAGGATTTTGGGCAATCATGTATTCCTCCTGGGGCGATCGCCGATCGTTACAGCCACATCAACCAACGTCCCGCCGCGAATAACGCGCACCTTAACAGCCTGACCAATCTGCTCTGCCCCCAGTAATGCTTGCACATCACCTGTATCTGTAATAGGGCGATCGCCAATTGCCACCAGCACATCACCGAGCAGAATTCCCGCCAGATCGGCTGGGCCATCCGGTTCAACATTAATTACCAGTACACCACTTGTTTCTATCAGTGCCAATGCACGGCATAAACTATTGGGAATGAGCACGGGCTGCATCCCTAATCCCAGATAACCGCGTTCAATTCTACCCTTGGTTAATAACTGCGCTACCACCGCATTTACGGTCGACACAGGAATAGCCAGTACCATGCCGCGCGCCCCAGACGTATTGATACCCACAATATGCCCAGTGGTATCAACTAGCGCTCCACCATCTAAGCTGGGGTATAACCGCAGATCGAGCCGCACAAACTGGTCGATCAGTCCACCACACCAACTACGCCAAGCTCCACCCAGGGCGCTGACCACGCCCATACTAGCGCTGAGACTACCCTCTTTATCTCTGCCTACGCCCAATACCATATGCCCTACGCGCAAGGAGGCCGTATCGCCAATCGTTGCCACATGTGCTGCCGCAGGGAGATCGCCATCATTAAATCTCAGTACGGCGATATCAGTGCTGGGGTCGCGTCCTACAATTGTTACGGGCACCGTGCTACCATCTGCCACGGTAATAGTAATGTTCTCTTCCCGCTTCAGAGCCTGATCGGTTGTCACAATAATGCCAGAATGCCAATGCACACCACTGGAGGCGAGACGCGATCGCCCATTCACTGATACAACCGCATTGCCTGCCCTAGAAACTGTTTCCGCTAGATTATTCGATATCTCCCACAGAAAACCACTACCTGAGTTTGACTCCGACATAACACTTCTCCTGAAACTTAAAAGCATGATGCCACGAGAGCAACCTTGCCACATCAGGGAAATGGGGAGCTACCTACCTAGTAAAATGGCTAGCACTTGCTGAAAAAAAACTAGACAATAAAATGACATTGCAGCCACGGTTGGCATCGGTTATTGCCTAGCATAGCGGTATCATTCTGGTCAAAAAAACCTTCGGCCTCAAGTTCTGCCAGCAATGTGGCAAATGCCTCATATGGGTTTTGCTCCAGTGGAGCTCCTTTATCTTCTTTAGTAGTAACGATCATTGTCTTATTCCCCCTAACCTGTAATCTCATATTAGCCTTCGGGGATTTGGGAGCAATTCGTTCTGCTGACTGAACTTAGCATCACCCATTTGGGTGATGCTTCTTAATAAGCATCATTATGTGTTTGTACTTTATGAATGATTTTCCTCTCTTTGCAAAAGCTGAAGACCGTTTCTATCACTGCATTTATGGCGGCAAGTAACTGAATCGGGGTGAAGATTATCAGTTGAAGTTGACGTGAAGTTTGCTTAATCTAGTTTTAAGGCTTGATTTAGAGGAGATCCCTTATTAAAAACAAAAAACAAAAAGAGACCGCTAGCTGACCGTGTTTCGCGTCGATCTCTTTTTGTTTATTTCATTTAAGCTCCTCACACAAGAGTCAATATAACCTATGCTTTTCTAAAAAGCAAGCTTTTTACCTATTTCACCAGGGCTTACGCACACGTTTCTTTACAATTTCGAGGTACAGCCTGCTGCCTGAGATAGCACCTTAAGAAGATAACCATCATCCCAACCGGCCCGAAGACGCTTTGCTTTAAGCCCAACTTTAACTGATTTCTCCTGGCTCAAGAGATT
>CALRKB020000035.1:0-53210 GCA_943367755.1 Rhizobium sp. Q54
CTGTCGGTGGCAGATCACTGCCTGCGCAGTAAAAATTACATCAATGTGATTGTCTGTGATAAGCAATTGCACTTGCAGTATCACGACATGGATGCAGCGATTATGAACTGCACAAAGGGGATCGATATCTGGGAGTGGGCCAGCAACGATCGGGGAGTAGAACCGGATGTCGTACTGGTGACCGCAGGTGACATTCCCACGCAGGAATCGCTGGCGGCATCGTGTATGTTACGGGAGCATTTCCCCGATCTGAAGATTCGTTTTGTCAACGTAATCGATTTATTCAAGTTACAGCACCAATCAGAGCATTCACATGGCTTAAGCGATCGCGACTTTGATAGTCTCTTCACCACCGATAAACCAGTCATCTTCAACTTCCATGGCTACCCCTGGTTGATCCACCGTCTTACTTACCGCCGCACCAACCACCAAAATATCCATGTGCGCGGCTACAAGGAAGCAGGTAATATCAATACCCCGTTAGACCTGGCAATCCAGAACCAGATTGATCGCTTTAGCATTGCGATCGATGTAATTGACCGAGTTCCCCAACTCAAGGCTGCAGGTGCTCACATTAAGGAAATGCTCAAAGACGAGCAAATTTCTTGCACCAACTACGCCTACGAACACGGCATCGATCGCCCAGATGTGGTGAATTGGAGGTGGCCTTACTAAGTCACAGATCGTTCAGAAGGAGTAAAATCGGCCTTCACCTTGACTCGAACCAGGACGGCAAAATCGGGATTAGTGAATTCCTCGATTTCTCCTTAGCAGAAAAGAAAACTCGTTTGCTCAAGATGTTTGAGACTCTGGATACCGATAAGGATGGGTTCATCGAGTTTGAAGAGTATGTTGTTGCTACTGAACCCACCTTCAACATTCTAAAAAAGTTCCGCGAACTCTATCTCGATCGCAATGGACTTCTTTCCCTTGAGAAAGCGATTAACATTGCCGATCACCTGGTCTTGCCCCTTTACCCCGAACTAATTAGAACCCTGATGAAACAAGTCGATCGCGATGAATATCTAGGCACGATCGTCCGTTCTTTATCAACCGATCGTTCGCAGGAGCATTCACAATTATGGTCAGCATCGTTCCCAACAAAATTCAGATCGAACACGATCGCACTGGGATTAATGTCGAGACCCTGAAACGGGCGTTTCTGGACAATTTGCTATACATTCAGGCCAAGTTTCCCAAGATCGCGACCAAGAACGACTACTACATGGCGCTAGCGTACACGGTGCGTGATCGCCTGCTCAATCGCTGGCTGCATACCTCTCAGACCTACTTGGAAAAAGCCCCCCGCGGCTGGATACAATCCCTGGGATTATTACAACAGCAACCCAGAACTGAAGCTAGCGATCGATCGCATCGCTTCCGGCTTCTTCTCCCATGGCGACCCAAATTTGTTCAAGCCGCTGTTAGACTCCCTGCTTTATCGCGACGAGTACCTGCTGTTGGCAGACTATCAATCCTACGTCGAATGCCAGGATCGAGTAAGTCAGGCATACCGCGATCGGGATAGCTGGACTCGCATGTCGATCTTGAATGTGGCGCGGATGGGTAAATTTTCCAGCGATCGCTCCATTCGGGATTATCTTCAGAATATCTGGAAAACACCTCCCGTTCAGGTGGAAGTCCCAGAATACAGCCAATCTAACGGCAATATAAAGCTTGAGTTCTAGCTATTGGAGACCGAACAATGAAACCACTGATCCACCGCACAAAGATTGTGGCGACGATTGGGCCGGCAAGCGATTCCCCTGACATGATTCGCAAGATGATGCTGGCAGGAATGAACGTGGCGCGGCTCAACTTTTCCCACGGTAATTATGAGGATCATGCAAAACGGATCGAGCGATTGCGGTCAGCCTCAGAGGAATTGGACTTACCGCTGACGCTACTGCAAGACTTGCAGGGACCCAAGATTCGGGTGGGCGATCTGCCCGCCGAAGGGATGATGCTGAATGAAGGGGAATTTCTGAGTCTTGTACCGATCGCCGACTATACGGAGCAACCAAATACGGTTGGTATCGACTATCCCTACGTGGCGGAAGAAGCCGAATTAGGTACCCAAGTTCTTCTAGATGACGGTTTGCTGGAACTGCGCGTTGAGAACGTTGATGGCAATACGGTTCGGTGCAAAGTCGTCGAAGGTGGCTTGCTCAAAAGTCACAAAGGGGTCAACTTCCCGACGCTGAATCTGCGCCTGCCCTCCATGACCGAGAAGGACAAGCGCGATCTCGACTTTGGCATCGAGCAAGGGGTAGACATCATCTCCCTCAGCTTTGTCCGCAAACCGGAAGACATTCAAACTCTGAAAGCATTGCTAAAGGAGAAAGGAGCCGACATTCCCGTGCTGGCAAAGCTAGAAAAGCCCCAGGCGATCGCCAACCTGGAAGCGATCGTCGATGAGTGCGACGCGATCATGGTGGCGCGAGGCGATCTGGGCGTGGAAATGAGTCCCGAAAAGGTGCCGTTGATTCAAAAGCGGATTATCCAACTGTGCAATCAAAAGGGTATTCCTGTAATCACCGCCACCCAGATGCTGGATAGCATGATCCACAATCCCCGTCCTACCCGTGCAGAAGCTAGCGACGTTGCCAACGCGATTATGGATGGTACGGATGCGGTGATGCTCTCTGGTGAATCGGCTGTAGGCGATTATCCGGTAGAGGCCGTCAAAATGCTGGCGCGCATTGCCACCGAAGTGGAGCCGTCCATCCAGTTTGTCAACTATCCGCCCAACTGCTCTGACGATGCGGACGCGATTAGTGAAGCACTCCATGCGATCGATGACGCGATCGATCTCCAGTGCATTGTCGCCTTTACTGAAACTGGTTACACCGCCAAACTTGCCTCGGCAGAGCGTCCGAAGGCTTCGATTGTCGCCTACACCCCCGATCCTAAAGTCTATCGTCGTCTCAACTTGAACTGGGGAGTCAGGCCAGTCCTATTGCCAGAGGCCAAAGAAGATTTGATGGGTGTTCTAGTTGAGGTAGAGGCAGATTTAATCCGACGAAACTTTGCCACAACCGGGGACAAAGTGTTGGTCATGGGTGGCATTCCGTTTGGCAAAGCGGGAAGTACGAACTTCCTCAAAATTCACACGATCTCACCTGGAGAGTAATAAACAATGGCAACTTTCTTAAAGCGTCCGTCCCCCCAAGTGGAGAAGGTTTAGAGGACACTAAAAATTGTATCTTCACCCAGTGGATCGAACACTTCGACTGAATTTTGGGTAACAACCCGTACCCTTACTTCAAGCTCCGTTCCATTAGAATGTTTTGGGCGCTGTATTCTGGCTCATCTTGTCCTGGGCGGCGCTTGATGTAGGAACCATCCGATTGAAGATCCCATGCCTGACGGTTATCCCGTAAAAAGATGTCAAGAACTTCCTTCAACTCTTTGGCGCAAGCTGGATCTTCAACGGGTGTAACCGCTTCTACCCGTCGATTGAGGTTACGCTCCATCCAGTCAGCACTACCAATAAACACTTCTTCCCGTCCATTGTTGTGGAAATGAAAAATGCGGGAGTGTTCCAGGTAACGCCCCACAATGCTGATGACTCGAATGCGATCGCTAACCCCTGGAATTCCAGGAAGCAGGCAACACATTCCTCGAACGATCAAATCTATTTCAACACCTGCCTGGGATGCTTCATAAAGATTTTCGATCATGCCAGGGTCAGTTAGGGCATTCATTTTGGCAATGATGCGACCGGGTTTGCCGTCTTTGCAATGTTCGATTTCGCGCCGAATCAAGGACACCATGCGATCGCGCAAGGTGACTGGAGCTACCAGCAACTTGCGGAAGGATTTTTGTTTGGAGAAGCCTGTCAGGTAATTTAATAAATCCGTCAGGTCAGCCCCCAGTTCTTCCCGACAACTGAGCAATCCCAAGTCGGTATAAATTCTGGCAGTTTTGGCGTTGTAATTGCCCGTGCCAATATGCACATAGCTGCGAATGTCATCTCCCTCCTGCCTGACGACTAACAACACTTTAGTGTGTGTCTTTAGCCCCATTACGCCGTAGACAACATGTACCCCTGCTTCTTCTAATGCTCGTGCCCAGTTAATATTACTGGCTTCATCAAATCGGGCTTTGATTTCCACCAGGGCAACAACCTGCTTGCCATTTTGGGCAGCATCGATTAGCGCTTTGATGATGGGAGAGTCGCTAGAAGTCCGGTAGAGCGTCATTTTAATCGCTTGCACGTCTGAATCTTGCGCGGCATGGGTAATGAAATGTTCAACTGATGCGGTGAACGACTCATAAGGATGATGCACTAGAAGATCGCCCTGGCGGATCGCATAGAAAATGTCTTCTCCTGTATCCTCACCGATTGCCAGTTTTTCGCTTAGGTGCTGCAATCGTTTGGGTGTAACCGGAGTCCAGGGTTTGTCTTTTAGATGGGGTAGAGGCAATGACATGAATGACATCAAATCTCGCATTCCCATCCAACCTTGTGTCATGTAGAGGTCGTTGGGGTCTACGTCCATCCCCTTAATCAAGGTTTGCTTGACAAACTCTGACATGGTTGGACTAAATTGAAATCGCACAACCGAGCCACCAAAGCGGCGTTTAATGAGTTCCTGTTCGATCGCCTGAGCCAAATCCTCCGCTTCTTCCTCTTGTACTGCCAAATCCGCGTCGCGAGTGACCCGAAAAAGGTGGTGTTCCTGAACGATCATGCCTGGAAAGAGAGCATCCAGATTGTCCGCAATTACCTGCTCCAATGAAACACCTGCCCAAATAATGGGGCGATCGCTGTGGGGATGAAACTCAGGTGGCAATGCTACAAAACGGGGAAGGCTATCTGGCACTTTAACTCTGGCAAACCCTGCTTCTTCTGTTTCTGGATCCTTGAGCACAATGGCTAGATTTAGGCTCAGATTTGACATAACCGGAAAGGGATGTGAGGGATCGACTGCCAGAGGGGTCAGAATGGGAAATATTCGATCGAAATATTGCTTCAGGTAGTGGCGCTGCGCTTGATTAAGCTCGGCGAATTTCAACACATGAACGCCCTCAGCCGCCAGTTGAGGAATCAATTCAGTATCAAACAACTCCTGCAACTGAGCTACCATTGGATGAAGGCGCTGGCCGATCCGATCCAATTGTTGCTGTGGCGACAGTCCGTCAGGAGTCAAAGTTGCCACCTGTGCTTCTACCTGTCGTTGCAGGCTGGCAATTCGTACCATGAAAAACTCGTCAAGGTTAGCACTAAAGATGGCCGCAAATTTTAGCCGCTCAAGTAAGGGGGTGCGAGGGTCGATCGCTTCATGCAACACCCGACAATTGAACTCCAACCAACTAAGTTCGCGGTTGAAATAATACCGTGGGTCATTCAAATCAATAGTTTTAGCAGCCTTCTTAGTTTCCGACATCACTAGCAAGTATGGAAATGAGTACGCTTAACAGTCTCAAAATAGTCTACTCAGCTAGAGTTAAGGAATAGTTAAAACTGAGGTCATGGGAGCCAGTTTTCGTAACGTTGGCTAGATTAAGTAATGAAAGCAGCCCCGTCGATCGAGACATTGCGACAGGAGATTCATTGGTGCGATCGCCCGGGTTTGTTACCGTTTATTTCACTGGGGTAGACAAAACAGCCCAAATGGACTTGTATTAGAGGTACTACTCGTTGGTTCGGATTTATTGATTCAGATATCAGGAGTTGAAGATGTTGACAGAACTGCAAAAGCGTAAGTTGATGAAGCTATTTTGCATGTATGATACCTGTAATCTAGGTGTCCTAAAAATAGCTGACTTTGAGCGGTTAGCTCAACAATTAGCAGAATTGCGAGGCTGGAAGCCTGGCTCAGCCGACTATGAAAGAATTACCAGTCAGTATCTATTTCGCTGGAACCGAATACGGTCAGAGATTAAGGAAACATTAAATGTCCGAAATGATGGTCGGGTGAATTTGGACGAATGGTTGACCTACTACGATATTGTCCTAAACAATCGAAGCCACGAGAAAGAATTGCTTGCCTTGGCAGAAGCAGTGTTTAACGTCATAGATCTCGATGAGAGCGGTCATTTAGATAAAGATGAATGGACAGCACTGTTCCGAGCCTACAACATTCCAGTCATATACGTTGAAGAAACTTTTGCCCGCATCGATCTCGATGGAGATGGAGTATTAAATAAAGAAGAAGTTTTGTCTATGATTCGAGAGTTTTACTATAGCGATGACCCAAATGCAACCGGAAACTATATGTTTGGCCCCATTTAAAATTCGTATCTATTCACCGGCACTGGTTCCGTGAGAAGGGTTGTTCAAAACGTTGTCTTTTTGCGCTACCTCCATGCTATGGACAAAATGTATGAAACTAGCGGTTGGCTTCCCAACTACTTTAGACTCGTCATCCCATAGTCTTAATCGAACAGCTTCTTGGGCATAAGGTTGGGCAATAAAAGCTTCTGCTTCTTGTGTAGAGAACTGGCCTCCTTGAAGCTCTAGGCTTAGTTTTGAAGCCTCAGATAGTGCTTCCCAATAGTGCGAATCAACACAACAGAGATAACGCTTAGCTTGAACGTGCAGGCGAATTGGCTCTGTTACAGCTGGGCTAAATAGATGGCGTAAATAAGGGATAGCTCGGTATTCGTGGCGATCGTCAATTCCTCTTTCTGCTGCATCTTTGCCGAAGTCATGCATTAAATGCCCTAAATCATGGAGCAAACAAGCTGCGATCGTTTCAGAGCTGCTATTTTCTGACTCCGCTAGGGTAGCGCATTGTAAGGCGTGTTCCAGTTGACTCACCGCTTCGCCGTCATAGGAATTGTGACCCTTTTGCCAAAATAGTTCGCAGATTTTTGGAATTGTTAAGCGCATAAGATGATGAGGTTTCAGGTGTCGATACAGCCCGCTGCTTGTAAGGCTTTCCAGGTGCGTGTCGAACAGATCGACGAGTTTAACGCTGTAATTGGGAGCCACTGAATTCCTTTGGGGCCAATTTCGGGATCGTTACTACTGAAGGTAAGAGGTTTTGTTTGGACAGAGCATTTGTAGATAATATTTAACGTCTGTAATCGTCCTCCCCCTTCTTTGCAATAGAAGCTTTCGGCAATTGTCAAGAGGCCTTCTACCTGGAAGTTCTCCAACCCCGTTTCTTCTCGAACTTCTCGTGTCAGTCCTGAAAGCAAATCCTCACCAGGCTCTAGGCCGCCACCTGGCAAATCCCAACAATTCGGTTCTGGTGGCGTGATTTGATGAATCAGCAGTACTTCGCCATTCTCAACAAACAAACCCACCACACTAACTCTCAGTTTGATATCTTTACCCATAAATTACTACTGCCCCAGCAACTCCTCAGCTAAACCAAAGGATAAAGTCATGCCTGCGCCACTAAGCGCGTTGACAATGGTTACTCCTGGTTCGGGATGAGCGATAAATTCAGTCTTACCAGGAAGTTTAGCATATACCCCGTGCCAAGTCTCTGCGATCGCAAAGGATGGCGCTTTAGCGAAGGTTTTTAAATAATCGAGGATGTATTCGTTTATTTCAGTTTTGTCGAAGGGTTCGGGATTTAAGCCGTATTCGTGAGAATCGCCAATTGTCAACTCTCCCAATGCGGTTTGAGAAGTCATGACGTGAATGCCCCACTTCGGGAAATAGGGAGTTTCCGACTCAATTCTGGCTTTTAATGCAGCAAGCGATCGGCATTGAGCGAAGGAGGCATAGTGCGTCAGCGTCAAACCCGCACAAAGTGCGGGGCCTAATTTCCAATTTCCAGGCTGGGGTGCAGTTCGCATCATTTGCAGCTTGGCTTTGGTAATGTTCGCGGCAGCGTAGACAGATGGATAGAGGGTCTCAAAATCGGCACCGCTACAGACAAACATGCGATCGCACGTCCACTTCTCTCCTCCCGCCATAAATTTTGGGTGGGAGATTTCCGTTACAACTTTACCGAACAGAAAATTCACGTTATATTCTGCACGCAAGAAGTCGGGTAATTTCTCGATCGCTTGGCGGGGATCGACGGTTATTTCAGTGGAACTCCAGAGCGCACCGAGCAAACCTGCCGTCACAACCGCAGCACTTTTTTCCGTAACTCGATGGGGAGTCAAGATGGTTGCTGCGTAATTCGTATCGCGGACAGAATCGGCAAACTCCTGCAATACATCCATTTCATCCTGTCGGTAAGCCAAGTGCAGCGAACCGCACCGATCCAGATAAAAACCTGCTTTGGGTGCAACTTCCAACCAGATGTCTCTGGATCTTAACGCGCGATCGTAAAGCGAACCGATAGGTTGACCGATGGGCCAGATCGTGCCGAAATTCCGAATGGATGCGCCCACAGCACGAGGATTTCTCTCAAAAACCACTACTTTTAAGCCTTGTTTGGCAGCAGCCAGAGCGTGGGCTAAGCCGACAATACCTGCCCCGACAATTGCCACATCTGCGTAGTTTGCTTGACTCATGGCGATTAATAGTTACAAACTTGCTAATTTTTCTTTGAATTCGCGTAAGGAACCAAACAAACCATCATTTGGATAGTTTGATAACTGCTCGCTAGTGTGGGTTCCATTTGTAACCCCAAAGGAAAAGAGGCAGTTGGCATTGATTCCAGCCTGAAGATCGGCAGGAGTATCGCCGATCGCAATGACTTTCTTGGAGTCCTTTATACCCAGCTCGTACATAGCCTTTTGAATCATATAGGGGGCGGGACGACCTTCTTCGCGAAAAATTTCTGAGGGTGTCACCGAAGCTTGGATGACTGAGTCTTCGGAACCGACGTGATCGCCATTCAAACCTTTGTCCCAACCCAAGCGATTCAGGATAATATCGGTCACTTCTCGATAAAAGCCAGTGGTCAAAGCAATTGCGATCTTCTGCGACCTCAGCCAGTCAAATAGCTCCAAACATCCTTCCGTCGGCTCGACGGGTTGCGTGCGATAGTGTTCCTCTAAAATCTCTCTAAATTTTCCAAAGGAAGCTGCAATCTTTTGGGCGAAGTCGGGATAGTCTTGACCTATTTGTTCTTGCCAAAGCTTTTGGAATACTTGTTTTTTTGGCAGACCCATCATCGATACCACCCGATCTGTTTCTGCGTTTAGTCCCGTACTTTCAGCCGCTATGAGAAAACAACGCTCGACAGCTTTGCGATCTTTAACGGTCGTACCGGCCATATCAAAGACAACTAGTTCGATTTTTGACATTTGGATGTAAATCTCCGCTGATTTTTTATTTGAACCCTACTAAGGTTATCGCTTTAGCCATGCTTGGGAACGTTTTTGCATTCCTTTCGTTAGCAACCAGTAAAGAATCCTTACCGCAATGCTGGTGCAGACGATCGCAGTTGACATGGCAGCGGCAGCAGCAACATCCCCAGCATCGTCCATATTCACGATCGCTACTGCTGCGATCGGTAAGGTAGGGGGATAGATAAACACAATGGCAGAAATGGTAACCATTGCATTCACAAAGTAATACATGCCAATTTCCAAAATTGTTGGCAAAGAAAGCGGCACAGTAATGCGCCAGAAAGTTTTATAGAACGGAACGGACATGGAGGCAGAGACAGCTTCAAATTCGGGATCTAACTGTTTGAGAGCAGTAGTTGCGGTCAAGAAGCATACTGTATAAAAGTGGATAATATTGCAAATGACCAGGATAGCCATCGTACCGTAGAGACCGTGGAAGGGATTGGGAATCGCAATACCGATCGAAGGAATCGTCCAGACTGGATTGTTGAAGAAGAAAACGTAGGATAGCCCCAACACCAGACCGGGCAATGCTAAGGGCATTGTAGACAGAAAATAGTTGACGGAGCGCAACCAGGGTAAACCTTTACCTTTCTCTACAAGGTAGGCTCCGATAAAGACGGCGATCGTACCGAACACTGCTGTATAAAGGGACATCCAAATGCTGTTCCAGTAAGCATCATAGCCGCCGCCGCCTACGGCATTAAAGTTGAAATTCTTAAGGGTAAGCGTAAAGTTGTAGGGCCAGACCTGGATTAAGGAAGCAAAAATAATGGTGGCGAAGACGGCGATCGCCGCAGAAGCTACGAGCGCACAAAAAACAAACATTGGCCAGTCCAGAATGGCATTGGGCTTGGGCTGGAGCGGTACTGCCTTGGCACTGACTAAAGCGACTTGTCGCCGCTGCACGATTCTGTTTGCAATAAAGGCAAGAATAGTGGGAACCAGTAAGAAGACGCTAATCGTCGCTCCCATAGAAAAGTTTTGCTGTCCGACCACCTGCTTGTAGATATCCGTAGCCAGGACGTTGAAATCGCCACCTACCACCTTCGGCACGCCGAAGTCTGTAAACGCGAGTGTAAAACAAACAAAGACAGCACTGACTAAGCCGAATTTGACACTGGGTAGCGTCACGGTGAAAAACGTACGGAGGGGAGAAGCGCGAAGTGCCTGTGCTGCCTCGTACAAACGAGCATCCGTCAAGCTCAAAGCCGTCATTAATATTACAACTGCTTGAGGGAAACAGTAGAGCACTTCCCCAATGATGATGCCATTTGGCCCGTAAAGATTGATGTCCCAGCCAGGGAATAGGCCAAAGAATCCTAGCGTCACAATTCCTCGATTCCCGAACAGGTAAATTAAACCGATGGCATGGGCGAGGGGAGGAATATAAAGGGGTAACATGCCCAAGATTCGGAAAATACTCTTTCCCACCATTGCCGTTCGGGTGAGCGCATAAGCATAAAGAAAACCAAGCACAACAGAGACGAGGGTGCTGGCGATCGCAATATAGAAACTGTTCAGAAAGGAAGCTGCGAGGGCTGGGGTGCTAAAGTACTTGATGTAGTTATCAAAGCCGACCCAGACACCGTCAGTGTTCTGGAAACTGCGAGCAGCCATTGGGAAAAGGGGTAAAACTACCCCAACCAGCAACCAGAGAGTCCCCAGAACGAGAAGTCCTCTCATTACCCAGTCTTCAGGCGTGACAATGCGTTGAACTTTTTTGGGGAAGAGCGGAGCCAGGGTTTGCCGAGTAGATGCTTTTGGAGCTGATGGTGTCATAATGCCATTTAGAATTGCGATCGCTACCGATTTTTTGCCGATAGCACCGAGTTTTATGGAAAATAGGGGAGCGAATCAAGCGGCGAAAATCTGAATCGAATCCGGGGGGATTTGGACGTGCAGGCAAGTATTCGGACTGAGATCTAATTCGCGAGCTTCATGAGTTGAAAAATCCACAGTCAGCACTTCCTTTGCATCCCCATCAGGGCGAAGGGTAACGCGATAGCCCGATCCTAAAAACTCAACTCCCTCAACCTCGGCTTTCAACACGTTGACTGAGTTAGCGCTTTGCAGTTCGCTATAATTCAGCACTCGAATATCTTCCGGCCGAATGGCGACGATCGCTGGGTTGCCTGATGGAAGCGTGTTTTGCGTTGCGATAAGCAAGAGGTTGCCGCAACGCACTTTTCGCTCAGAGGCGACAATGCCATGTAAAAAATTCATCACGCCGATAAAGTTAGCCACAAAGGGAGTACTGGGCCGCTGGTACACAGAGCGGGGAATTCCCACCTGAGCGATGTAGCCCTTATCCATGACTACGATTCGATCCGCCATGGCTAAAGCTTCAGCCTGGTCGTGCGTGACCATCACCGTAGTGACTCCTAGCTGCTTTTGCAATCGGACGATTTCACTGCGAAGTTTGACCCTAACTTGAGCGTCTAATGCCGAGAGAGGCTCGTCCAGTAGCAATAGTCCTGGTGATAGCGCTAGGGCTCTGGCAAGGGCAATTCTTTGCTGTTGGCCGCCAGAGATCTGTGACGGATACTTAGTCCCGATTTCTTCCAAGCCTACTAAAGCCAGTAGCTCCTGAACTCTCGATCTAATTCTTTGCTTCGATTCCTTGGCATTTTGCAAGCCGTAGGCAATATTTTGGGCTGCGGTCAGATTGGGGAACAAGGCGTAGGATTGGAACACAATACCAAAGTCTCGCTTTGAAGGAGGCAGGCGCGAGACATCTTTGCCTCCTTGAATGACTCGCCCGCTTGTTTGTTCTTCCAAGCCTGCAATAATTCTGAGCAGAGTTGTCTTGCCACAGCCACTGGGTCCTAGCAAACACACGAATTCACCGGGATACACATCCAGGTAAATGTCGCGGAGGGCAACAAATTTCCCAAAGTTTTTAAAAACATTGTCAACGCTGAGATAGGGTTGTCCCAGATCTCTTCCAGCATCCGCTCTTAAAGGAGGCGATCGCCGATCTCGTTCCTGTTGGGAGGGTTTAAGCAACTGGAGATCGGTCTGTGTAGAAGCAACCTCATTTTCATCTGGGGAAATTGTCATATTTGCTCCACTAGAACATGGCGATTGGGTCTTTGCGTGAATTAAGCGTAGAGAGAAAACTTATTTCTTCTTCTCTGACTTGGCACTATAACGATTTGTCCACTCTTCAAGAATCTTGTCGCGATTGGCAGCAGCCCAGTTAAAATCATTTTTAATCAGTTGCTTTAGAGGATTAGAGAGATAGCCTGCAGGAATTGGAACGTCTGTTTTTACCGATGTAATTGCGAAATTCTTGGCATATTGTTTGGAGGCATCCTGACTAATTGCCCAATCCAGGAAAGTCTTCGCAGCAGGTTTAGTTTCAGACTTCTTGACGAGTGCATTCGCCTCTATATCCCATCCCGAACCTTCTTTTGGGAAAACAGGTTCGATCGGTTCGCCCGCATTTTTCTGCTTTACGGCGCGGTAGTCAAACGAAATGCCAATCGGATATTCTCCAGATCCAGCCACTTTGCAAGGCTTAGAACCAGAGTGCACGTACTGAGCGACGTTTTTATCGAGGGCATCAAGATAGTTCCATCCTTCCTTTTCACCCTTCAACTGTAGAATAGCTGCTACGGAAAGAAATCCCGTTCCGGAAGAAGCTGGATTGGGCATGACAATCTGACCTTTGTAGATCGGTTTCGTCAGATCTTCCCAAGACTGAGGTATTGGTAGATTCTTCTTCTTTAACTCCACCGTGTTGGCACAAAACGCTGACATCCAGGCATCAATACCCACCCAGTGAGGCGGATTGCGATCGTCGCGGAGCTGGGCTTGAACTTTATCTAAACCTTTGGGAGCATAAGGCTCTAGCATTCCTTTCTGGTCCGCTACCAGTAAGCTAGAAGCTGCCAATCCCCAAATTACGTCCGCCTGCGGGTTATCCTTCTCAGCGAGTAATTTAGCGGTGATAATACCTGTAGAATCGCGTACTGGGTTAACTTTAATTTCCGGATACTTTTGTTTAAAAGAAGCGAGATACTCTGAAATCTGGTCGTCTTCTAGCGCCGTGTAAACGACAATCGTTGCAGCCTTGTCATTTTGTGCGACTGGCTTCTGATTCGAGTCAGAACAGGCTGCCACTATTAAAACCAACGTAAAAGACAATAACAAATTAGAAATGAAGCCAAGCCACTTTTTATTTCTCAACATTACTCTCTTGCTCTTGATGTACAGTGATCGCCTTCACCGGAATTCGATCTAATTTCGGCGATCAATACGGTGATAAAAGTGCCTTTTCTTAAAGACATTTAGAATGAGAAAAGACATGATATTCATTTACCTTCGATCTATCTACTAAGGCTTAAAGTCATAAAAAAGCCAACTTTTCACATTTCCAGTTAGACTGTATAGGGGATAGCTGCAGTTACTGAAATGTCCGCATGGTAGTTTGTCAGAAAAGTGACGTTACAGGTATTCAGGAAGCACGCTCAAAACCATTCAATCATGATTCGTTAAAGCTAAAGGTTAAAAACGTGCGAACTAAGGTTTAATTTTGGGTTAAATTTAGTCAAGTTCTGTAAGTTGTTGGCTATTACTTACGAGGGTGAGGGCTTCTTAAATTTTAACGATTTCATAGTTAAAACTGAGGCCATGGGAGCCAGTTTTCATAACGTTGGCGTTTCTTAAAATCAGCGAACGGACAGTTACAAGGTTAAAGTCAAACAATCTGACATAATCTTAGCTATCTACTATACATTTGACCTGCGATCGCTATGAAACCTAGCACTGAGAACAAAACGATATTTAGGCAAATGTGGGGATGGAAAGGAAAATTCAGTAGTCTAAATCAGACTGCTCCCTCCGTTCCACCTTCGTTACCTACAAAACTGACTAGGATTGCTCAAGGAACCGTAGAAGAGGTATTAAAAACGCTCAATACCTCTCCTGAAGGGTTAAGCGAACTGCAATCTAATCTGCGGCTAGACAAAATTGGGCTGAATGAAATCGCCCATGAGAAGCCGCCGAAGTGGTACGTCCAGCTTTTGAAAACGTTTCAAAATCCACTGGCGATCCTATTGGTTGTTTTGGCAGCAATCGCTCTGTTAACAGGGGATATCAGAGCCGCCGTGATTATTATCAGCATGGTAATTTTCAGCGTAATCCTTCGCTTTTCTCAGGAATTTCGCTCTAGTCAGGCGGCGGAAAAATTACGAGAAATGGTGCATACTACTGCCACCGTGAGCCGTAAAGATCCCCGGAAAGATATTTCTCCCAGTTTGGCACAGGATATGGGCTTGACCCTCAATCTTGATGTTCCAGACCGACAAGAAATCCCCATTAAATTTTTGGTGCCGGGTGATGTGGTTTTCTTGGCAGCTGGAGACATGATCCCAGCGGATGTGCGCTTAATTACGGCTAAAGATTTGTTTGTGAGCCAAGGTACTTTGACCGGGGAATCTTTGCCCGTTGAGAAGCAGCCCAATTTACCTAGCAATGGATTGCAGTCCCAAAATCCGTTGGAGATGGCAAATCTTTGTTTCTTGGGGACAAACGTGATTAGTGGCACGGGAACTGCTGTCGTTATCGAAACTGGCAGTAATACTTATCTCGGATCTCTGGCGAAAACTGTGGTGGGGCATAAGACTGTAACCAGTTTCGATAAGGGTGTGAATGATGTTAGTTTGCTGCTGCTGCGTTTTATGCTGGTGATGGCTCCAGTCGTATTTCTAATCAATGGTTTGCTCAAAGGAAATTGGACGGAGGCATTCTTTTTTGCCCTCTCAGTGGCGGTCGGCTTAACGCCAGAGATGTTACCGATGATCGTAACCGCAAACCTTGCGAGGGGGGCGATCGCCATGTCTGAGAAAAAGGTGATCGTCAAGAATATTGATGCCATTCAAAATTTTGGCGCAATGGATATTCTCTGTACCGATAAAACGGGGACGCTCACACAAGACAAAATCATTCTAGAAATGCACCTAGACGTTTATGGAGAAGAATGTGAAGAGGTTTTGGAATTTGCCTATCTGAATAGCTTTCACCAAACGGGATTGAAGAATTTGCTGGATGTGGCAGTTCTCGAACACTTTGAACTCCACGAATCCTTAAATGTCGAAAATAGGTTTAGCAAAATTGATGAAATTCCTTTCGACTTTATCCGACGGCGGATGTCCGTTGTGGTTGAAGAAGAAAATCACCACCACGAGCTAATTTGCAAAGGTGCGGTTGAAGAAATTCTCCAAGCCTGTACGCAGGTCAAAGCAAACGATCTGATTTTGCCTCTTGATGAACCGTTTCGCGAAAAAGTGACTCAGTTAAATCAGGAACTCAACGAAGATGGGCTGAGGGTAATCGCTGTTGCCTATAAGGAATTACCCCTCGACCAGCGCAGCTACTCCGTTGCCGACGAACAGGATTTAATTTTGATAGGTTTGATTGCGTTTCTCGATCCGCCTAAAGAATCAGCATCCCAAGCGATCGCCGCTCTCAACAACAGTGGTGTACAGGTAAAAGTGTTAACTGGTGACAACTCCATCGTTACCCGCAAAACCTGTAAGGATGTAGGTTTGTATGTTCACCATACCCTGCTAGGCAACGAGATTGAAGCTTTATCTGATGAAGAGCTAACGAATCTTGCCGAAACTACCACTATTTTTGCGAAGTTGTCGCCTCTTCAAAAATCGCGAATTATCCAAGTTCTTCGCCGTAAAGGTCATATTGTGGGATTTATGGGGGATGGCATCAACGATGCCGCCGCACTGAGAGAAGCTGACGTAGGTATTTCCGTAGATACAGCCGTTGATATTGCCAAAGAATCCGCTGACATCATTTTGCTAGAAAAAAGCTTGATGGTGCTAGAAGAAGGCATTCTCGAAGGTCGTAGAACTTTTGGCAATATTGTTAAGTACATCAAAATGGGTACGAGTTCTAACTTTGGCAATATGTTTAGCGTTTTAGGTGCTAGCGCCTTGCTGCCGTTCTTGCCCATGCAGCCCGTGCAGATCTTGGTCAATAATCTGCTTTACGATTTCTCCCAAACCGGAATTCCGTTTGACCATGTAGATAAGGAATATCTAACAAAACCTCGAAAATGGCAGGTTGGTGATATTCAAAAATTTATGCTCTACATTGGACCGATGAGTTCAATTTTTGACTATGCCACCTATGCTTTGATGTGGTTTGTGTTTGGAGCAAATACGGTCGAGCAACAAGCCTTATTTCAAACAGGCTGGTTTGTAGAAAGCTTGATGACCCAGACATTGATTGTTTACATCATTCGTACTCCCAAAATTCCGTTTTTGCAAAGTCGTCCGTCTCTACCCATGCTACTTGTGACGCTGACGATCATGGCAGTTGCCATCTATCTGCCGTTCTCGCCGATCGCATCCGTATTAGGATTCGTGCCTCTACCTGCTAAATACTTCCTCTGGCTAGCGTTAATTCTGTCCAGTTATTGCGTACTTACACAACTGGTGAAAACTTGGTTTGTCAGAAAGTATGGGTATAACTGAGCAAGTACAATTAAGTTGCCCATTGATAATAACTTTTATCAAATAGCTTGACTCGCTCCTCATATGAAGTGAGACAATGCAGGTATATACCTATGCATCTATATATCTGCATATCTGGATAGGTATGTTAAGCGTGCAGATCGTTAAGTTCAAACAGCTTATACGACACAAGCGTATTGATTTCTTAGGTTTTATATGGTTACCTCAAGTTCGGAAATTACCTCCAGCTCGTTAGATCTTTCCAGTCCTCAAGTCTTGCTATCGACACTTCAAGACCTTCGCCAGAGTGTTGAAAGTGAAGGAGAAACTACCCTTAACCAATGGCGATCGCTCATTCAACGCCCTGAATTTCTTTCTAGCGCTCTGAATCTGGCGCAATATTTAGCTTTACGACGGCACGACCTGCGATCGCTCCAAGCAGCGCTCATGCCTTGGGGCTTGTCTTCATTAGGACGAATTGAAGCTAGAGTCATGCCCAATCTCGATGCTGTCATCGCCACGTTGGAACTTATTTGCGGCTCAGAATCTGTCCAGCACCTAAACCGCCTACCCATTGAAGCTTTTTTTGAAGGCAATCGTTTGCTACGACAGCATACGGAAGAATTATTTGGGCAAACCTATTCCAATCGTCGGGTCAGAATCATGGTTACCCTACCCACTGAAGCCGCCACTGACTACGATTTGGTGCGAAAAGTTATCCAACGAGGGGCAAACTGCGTCCGAATTAATTGCGCCCACGATACACCAGAAATATGGCAGAGCACGATCGATCTCGTTCGGCGAGCCGAACAGGAAACAGGCAAAAGTTGTAAAGTTATGATGGACTTAGGTGGACCCAAAATCCGCACTGGTTCTGTGCTTGCACCTTTTGATAAAAAACGGGTATTCCGAGGGGATCGTATCGTTCTTTCGCGTTGTGAGCCTGCGATCGGAAACGATTCCATCTCAGATGAGGCAATCCCCTCGCCAGTCGAGCATTTTCAAACCTGCTGTACCGTTCCTGAAATTCTCGATCTGCTAACAATTGGCACAACGGTCTATATCGATGATGGCAAGATTCGAACTCGTGCGATCGATACTCAATATCCATTATCCGCAGGGCAAACGGGTATTTTACTGGAAGTTACCCACGCCAGTCCCAAAGGTGTCAAACTCAAACCTGAAAAGGGGTTAAACTTTCCGAATACAGTTTTGCCGCTCAGCCCTCTGACGGAAAAAGATTTATGTGACTTAGATTTTGTCGCTATCCATGCCGATATTATTGGCTACTCTTTTGTTCAACGATCTGAGGATATCGAGCTACTCCAACAGGAATTGGAGAAACGCTCTACGGGACGTGTTAGCCAACCTGCAATTGTAGCCAAGATTGAAACAGCGATCGCTGTCTCTAACCTGCCAGAATTGATCGTTCGCGCCTCAGGGAAACAGTCTTTTGGGGTTATGATCGCCAGAGGTGACTTAGCCGTTGAAATTGGATACCAGCGTTTAACTGAGATTCAGGAAGAAATCCTTTGGATTTGCGAAGCAGCTCATGTTCCGGTGATTTGGGCAACTCAAGTATTAGAAAGCATAGTAAAAGACGGAGCGCCTTCCCGTGGTGAAATGACCGATGCTGCAATGGCCGAACGGGCTGAGTGCGTCATGCTCAATAAAGGACCTTTCATAGCCGAAGCAATTACCATTTTAGATGATGTCCTCACTCGCATGGAAGCCCATCAATCGAAAAAAACACCGCAATTACGAGCATTACACTCATGGTAAACTGAGTGAAAATCTATAGATATCAGTAGTTTCGCTAGTTTCGGAGCAATTGATTATACCTACTTTATTAATCCAACACGATATTGAGCTAGAACCCTACAATCAGTTGCAGAAAGGCTAGTGTTTTGTAGTTTCTTATACGTCGTTAGCAATCATCGAAGCTGAAACTTGCAATTTGCCAAGTTCGCGTACCAGTCGCTTAGCCTGATGTTTATAGAGGGAAATGCTTAACGTTACGGGTAGGTCAGCCAGCGTCTCTCTAGCTTTAATGATGCTGCATCCAGAAATACGCGCGATCGCGTTTGCCCCTTCAAAAGCTGCCTCTTTATTTAGTGACTTTTCGATCCGCACTCGCCAGGAGCGTGAAGCGATCGCGCCAGACTCGATCCGCCGCAAGCCATCAGATGTGGCCAGTACTACTAAGCGATCGCCTACATGCAAGCGTAGATGATCTGAAGGCATTAATCTTGCTTGGTTTTGCGGTTCCTGGAGCAGAATTGGCACTACCCCATAACCATAGGCTACTTCCGCCAGAATGCGTCCGTTAAGGGTATCGCCTTCTTCAATTTGATACTCGGTTACCAAAATTATTTGGCGATCGAGGCGGAACAAGCTCAGCACATTCTCACCGAAAGCCGCCGCTGCAAATGCTTCCGCTGAGATAGCATGGGCGCACAGCACATCAGCATATGGTAATAATTGTGCTAAGTTATCGCTAAATCTTTGTTCAAAGGTGCGAATCACCAGACCGCAATCGGAATTGACCGCATGAGACATCAATCCAGCTTCAAGATTAACCATCTCATCATCGGTAACCGCGATTATACTTCGGGCAGTAGATATATTGACCTTGCTCAAAGAATGGTTGATATTCCCAACTACCAGAGGCATCTGGGGCAATACACCAGGATCGAGATCGCTACTACTAATCCCCACTAAAGGCTGCTTTAACTCTTGTAAGTAAGTGGCTACCTTGTGTCCAACCCTACCTAAACCGATTAATACGATGTGATCTTTGAGGGGAACGGGCGGACGGCGGGATAGAAACTGAAAGCGGGCACTCAAGATGCGCTCGTTCAGTAATCCATAGAGTACCCCAACCAGTGCAATGCCCGTTAAAGTCACTCCCAAGGCAAAAATTCTCAGCCACCAAGGGATGGGAGTACTAAAAGGTACCTGATTAAATAGGTCGCCGTATCCACCAAGTAATAAAATTGCTGTAGTGAAGAAAGCATCTAATGGGTTAATGCCAGGATAGTTCAACCAAAATAGAGACACCGATAACAATACAAGGGTAGTTGCGATCGCGCCGCAGATTGCTGCTACTCGCCGCGATTGGTTTTCCCCCAGCCATTGCCAAGCTTTGACCAAGTTCTGCTTGATGTTTTGACCCAGGAAGATCTGGACATTCTCTTTCCAGGTCTTTTTGTTAGCTGAGAGTTGCGCTGTTTGTGCTGTTTGTTCGAAAAGTAGGGTGGCAGCATCAACAATCTCAATACAAGTCAATGCATCCCCAGCATTTAACCTATCGTCAGGTTCCCAATTGTAAAAGGATTGAAAGGATTGAGAAAGATTAGCGGTAGAAGAATCATCAGCGGTTCCGCGAGCTAAGACGCGACGAGTTCGACTATTAAGTTCGTATAGTTGACGATGGTAGGAATTATGCTCGGGCAAAATTTGTTGACGGATTACTCTAATTTGCTGCCGATCTAAGTTGAAAAAACCTAGCACCTCCTCGCCCAGTCCTGCCAAGGCAAAGGTAGAGGCAGATAATTGAGTTGGTTCAAATGCTACAAAATTCCCCAGGTGATTCTCCAGCAACTCGTTGAGATTTTGCTTGGCAGATCGCACTACTAGTCGCACTGATGGATTAATTAACCGACAGGCAAAGGCAGTTTCGATGTTAATTCGTTCGTTGCTCGTCACAAGCAGTACTGTACGGCAATCTTTGATGCCAGCCTGTTCTAGGATTTGGGGCTGACGGCAATCTCCAATCACCAGCGAAGCTAATAATCCATCTAGATTGGGTATTTCCCAACTTGTTGGTTGTGTAAGTTCAATCGCATTAACATTTACACCAAACCTACCCAAAGCATCTACGCACTGCTGACCAAGACTTCCAAGTCCGCAGACAAGGAATAAATTTAACTTTGACTGAGAAGTTTTTTGGCTAAACTGAGTCACACAATGGCAATTTGAAATTAACAACCTAACATTAGAATTTTAGCCTAATTCCAGTATCTCCAAATCTGGTAGATTGACACACGCAATTTCGATCCGCAATCGGACTTGCTCCAAATGTATTATCGGGATTGTCTCTCCTCTCAAGCAACTGACTGAGGGCTAAGCAGAGGAATTTGGTAGTGAGCCAGAAGTAGTGAAACATGTCAAAGCGTTGCAAGACGAGCATTGTAGTCATGAATGAAGTACAAATGGCTCCAATGTGATTGCCCAACTTTTTAGAGAAGGATAGGCTCTGTCGCACTAGTCGAGAAATACGTTGACGAAACGCAGGGCTATATTTAAAGTATAGTTTGCCAAGGATAAAGATTGGGGTATTTGATCTAGAGTAATCTGGATTCCCGTAAGTTTATAATTAGATTTACCATAATTTTAATATTTAGTTAAATGATTGACACCACTCGATTAACAGAAAAGCAAAGACAAGTCATACGACTATTGCAGGCAAATCCCAAAGTTTCAAGTTTGCGCTCTTTTTGTGAAATACATGAACTTGATTTTAATTTTGCGAAAGGTTTTATCTTGACTGATATTCTTAAATCCTATATAGAAATTAAGGATTTATCGAAAGACTCTTTTGTTTTGACAAAAAAAGGTCAAAAAACTGGTAAATACATTCCAGGTTATTCTTTAGCCCAAAAAATTACTCAAAATAATCAAGAAAGTTTATTGGATGTTTCTCAATTACAGGAAGAGTTGGGTCAAGATTATGGGATCAATTTTGGTGCTTTGAAAAAGGAAAAAGCTGTTGCAATAAAAGAAGAAGAAAATGCTAATAAAAATCAGCAAAAAATTTATGTCACTAATGAGAATATTATTGACGAATTTATCAAACGGCAAGAAATTTTTTCTACAATTATGGCAGAAAAATTTAAAACAACATCAGATAATAAGACAGAACTAGAATGGTTAGTTCAGGAAAAGCTAATAGAAAAAAAAATAATTGATGATTATTCTATTACTGTAAATCCTGAGCTTCAAAATATTGAGGTCAAAAAACTTGTTACAGTTCTAACTAAAGACTTGCTCATCTCTGATCAGTGGCAGGATATAGAACTGAAGCCATATAATATTGATGATGAAGTTCCAGACCTTCCTTACGGACGATCAAGCATACTGACTCAGTGTATTCAAAAAGTACGAGAAATATTTCTTGATATGGGTTTTGATGAGATGTCAGGACAGATTGTAGAATCTTCTTTTTGGAATTTTGATGTTCTTTTCACTGCACAAGATCATCCAGCAAGAGAAATTCAAGATACTTTTTACCTAGCTAAACCTCGAAGCCTTCCTTTGCCTAACGATTATAATTTTGTCCATAGTGTAAAAACTATACATGAGAAAAGTTATGGTAGTGATTGGACCGAAGAAGAAGCAAGTAGAGCTATACTCAGAACTCACACGACGGCTTCAACTGCAAGAAATTTATATAAATTGAAAGGTCAGGATATTAAATATTTTTCGATTGACAAAGTTTTTAGAAATGAAAGCATAGATAAAACCCATTTAGCTGAATTCTATCAGGTAGAAGGGGTTGTTGTTACTCCTGATTTGAGTGTGCGGGATTTAATAGGATATCTTTCATATTTTTACAAAAAGTTAGGCTTTACAAAGTTTAAATTTAAGCCGACATATAATCCTTATACTGAGCCTTCTTTAGAAGTATATGCTTATCATCCTCCTAGTGATAGCTTTATTGAAGTTGCTAATTCTGGTGTCTTTAGACCAGAAATGCTTAAGTCTTTAGGGTATGAAGGAAAATCAACAGTAGCATGGGGGTTAGGGCTAGAAAGAATTGCCATGTTACTTTATGGAGTTGATAAATTATCAGAGTTAGTTGGTTCTGGAATTAGCTTAAATCCACCTCAAAAATAGGAGTTTTAAAATGCCGATTGTTTCATTTTCTTTAGAATACCTTAAACAGTTAACTGATTCGACACCAGAACAGCTAGAAAGATTAGCATTTGACTATGGACTAGAAGCAGAAATTACTGGTGATAAACTTGATTTGGAAGTAACCGCAGAGCGACCAGATTTACTTGCTGCGGAGGGTTTTACACGGGCAATTAATACTTTTATAGCAGGTGAAGCTAGAACTGTTCCGAATCAATTAGAAGATTCAGGATTGGTAATTACTGTAAATAAAAAAGTGCAAAATATACGTCCTTATATTGGTGCATTAGTAGCTGAAAATGTCAAACTTAGTTCAGTGTGTTTAGAAGCACTGATTCAGTTTCAAGATAAAGTTTGTCAAACTTTTGGTCGCCAAAGAAAAAAAATAGCTATTGGTGTTTATGAACTATCAAAAATCAAAGGTAATATTGAGTACACTGCTGAGGATAAAGAAATAATTTCTTTTATTCCGTTAAATGGTACGGAGAAATTAACAGGACAACAAATTCTTACGCAGCATCCAACAGGAATAAAGTATGCTGACGCACTTCCCGATGGAAAATATGTACCCGTGTTGTGTGATGATTCTGGTCAAATACTGTCTATGCCCCCTATTATTAATGCTCATGGGGTTGGTAATGTCACTCCAGAAGCGTCACGTCTTTTTGTGGATGTTACGGGAACATCTGAGCGGGCAGTTAAGGAAATGTTAAGCATCATTGCTCATAACTTTTTAGATATTGACGCTCAAGTTAAAACAGTCACGATTAAATATCCTGAAGATTGTATCGTTACTCCTAACTTAGAAGCGATTAAGATGACTTATTCACTTGATAATCTTAATAGAATTATTGGTGTAAATGTTTCTGAGGAGGAATTGAGTAAGCATTTAGGGAAAATGGATTTATGTATCAAAGAGTCAAGTACTGTTCTTATTCCTTCTTATCGAACGGATATGATTGGAGAAGTAGATATTGCTGGCGATCTCCTGATCGCTATAGGACTGGATAATCTTGAGCCTAACTTAAGTGCTATACAAAAACAGGAAGGGCAATCTAACCTTGTCAAAGATTTGACATTTAAAATGGGAGATTTAGCCCAACGTATGGGACTAGTTGAAGTCAAAAGTTTAATTTTGATAGACCCAGATCAAATTAGTTTGTTTGCTGATAATTATGTACAAACTGGTAATGCCAAAAGTCGAACATTTAGTTCGGCAAGAACCTCATTGCAGCCTGGGATGATTGAAATTCTCTCCCAAAATATCACTGCACCTAAGCCTGTTAACATCTATGAAATTGGTGAAGTTCTTTATATTAAAGAAGATGGCAATGTATATGAGACTATTTCGTGGGGTTTTGCAAGTTTAGATTCTCAAGCATCTTTTACAGCAGCGAAGTCTTCTATACAGACAATACTGAAAGCTCTAGGAATAGATTATAAGCTTATTGAATGTGATGAAAAACGATATATCCCTAGTCGCTCTGCGTATGTAGTTGTTAATGGGATTAAGGTAGGACATTTCGGCGAAATACATCCTAAAATTTTAAGCTATTTTTCTTTTCCTGAACCAATTTGTAGTGGTGAGCTTGACTGTAAACTTCTCGATCTCATATAAAAAAATACGATTGTATTAGGAATTTTGGTGGCAAGTGTACAGAAAGTGAAGTATGTTGATTAAGCTCTCTTATTTAAAGAACATTTTATCAAATTCATTACTGTCCATATTACGACTGAGATACTCATGTTTTTGGGTTATCTGTATGTCATAAACATTTTGAATTTTTGATGTACTATAACTACAATAAAAGTGTTTTCTGCTTCTATTAGACATATTGCGTGAACTACTGTGTGGAGTTAAACTATGGAAAACTATAACATCTCCACCTTTTAGTTCTACTAGCTCTGAGTCAATATTTTCCAGTTCCTTACTAGATAGAGTGTGTTTAGTTTCTTGTGAAAGCAAAGACTTATCATGGCAACCTTTGAAAAACTCAATAGCTCCGTTTTGCATATTTGAATTATCTATAGCAATGACAATAGTGCAAATATCATTAGGAGGAGACTTACCCCCGTAGATCTAACAATACCACGTAGAGAAATTCGCTCAAGTAAGAGCTTATCAATCAATAATTTAGTATCCAAATAAATACTCTTGTTACTAGGGTTAACAACAAACTGACGACCACAATCTTTACATTGAGACTTTGGTTTACCATTATGAGTAGAACCATTCTTGATCGTGTGAAAAGAGCCACAACTAGGACAAGGCAATTTATTCTCTGTGGTATCCGTAAACTGGTCAGGAATTGGCTTTTGATCTTGGGCAAATTCAGATATAAAAAGAAAGATAGCCATCAAAAGAATATGCATAAACAGGGGCTTTGTTGCATGAAAGAGGGGTTGCGGGCGGGAGAGCTATGGTAAATTTCAGTTACCACACAAAAACCTGCCATGAAACCTCAATACCGCATCCGCAACTGGTCTGAGTATAACGCTGGATTGAAGCAGAGGGGAAGCCTCACCTTCTGGATCGAGGAATCCGTTCTAGAGCAGTGGGTAATCGAAGATTTGAGCGGTAAACCGGGCGCGTCTATCCTCTACAGTGACCTTGCCATTCAAACGATGGCGACAGTCAAAGCAGTCTATCGTCTGGCCGGACGGCAGTGCCAAGGATTTCTCGAATCGATCTTTAAGTTGATGGGGATTGACTTACCGGTCCCAGACCACAGCACACTGTCCCGGCGAGTTGGGAAACTTTCCATCCACTTACCGATTGTGCCGAAACAGGGTGCTCGTCATGTAGTGGTTGATTCGACTGGGGTGAAAGTGTATGGCGAAGGGGAATGGAAAACCCGTCAACACGGCATTAGCAAACGTCGAACTTGGCGCAAATTGCACCTGGGTGTCGATGAAGCCACGGGCGAGATTGTGGCAATGGTAGTGACGACCAATGATATGGCGGATGGCGAAGTGCTCGAAGACATCCTGGAGCAGATTGAGGATGAGATTGAGCAGGTTTCAACCGATGGTGCCTACGACCATCGCCATTGCTACGACGAGATTGATGCCAAAGGAGCCAAAGCAGTGATTCCACCGCGCAAGGATGCCAAAATTTGGCAGCACGGTAATCGTAAGGGCAGACCGCATCCGAGAGATGAGAATCTGCGCTCCATCCGCAAACATGGACGCAAACGCTGGAAGCGTGATTCTGGCTATCATCGTCGCTCGATTGCCGAAACCACTATGTTTCGCTTTAAGAGCATCTTTGGGGGCAATCTCAGTGCGCGTAAATTTGACAATCAAGCTGTGGAATTGTTCATCAAATGTGCTGCGCTCAACCGGATGATTCAGATCGCTAAACCCGATAGCTACGAGGTTGAAGCTTAATACCACGACGACCTCAAGGCGAATCTGACCGTTTTTCTAATCATGCAACAAAGCCATAAACAGGTGTAAATTTAAACGTTGTTTTGCAAGTATTAAATATTAGCAAATATTCTGTGTAATGTATGTCAATCAAGCATTTGGCTTCACTACTACTTCTAGATCACTACCAAAACATCTAGGCTCAAAAATCAGCGGATGATGCTTGCTTAGGCGATCACGTTGAGAGTTTATGGATGATCGATGATTGGGAGATCGCCAGCTTGCTCATCGTTCCTTCTTTCTTCTAAAAAAGCAGCTATGACTTGGTTAAATGCAATTGGTTCTACCAAAAAAGCCCAGTGATTGCCGGGAATTTTTTGAATTTTAAGATTTTTGAGATAAGTGCGATAGGATTTTAGTTGCCACTCCATGCGATTCAATCCCCCTTCTGGTTGGAGGAAGAGAGTGGGAATTTCCAGTGGTTCGCTCAGGCCAGCTACCTGCATTGTGTCTGCAAAGATCTGATCTCTAGCTTGTACGACAAATTTACTGCCCCACCGTCCATCTGGTTTCTGCTCCATTCCCACCTGGAATACTGCCTGCTGGAGGTCGCTCCAACCTCGATACTGTTTGAGTTGGCGAGCCTGTTGTTCTGCTAGATCGTAATTAGCAAATGGCCCCATCGTTTTGAGAAATGGTAGCGTGCGATAGGCGATCGGTAGAGTCAACCCCATCCAATCAGGCATGCGATCGATGAAAAATGGATCGACTAATGTCATACTGCGCAAGCGCTGCGGACTTTGTCGCGCCCATACCGTCGCCACTTTAGCCGACCAGGAATGAGCGACTATATGAGCTGATCGCCATCCAACGCTATCCATCAAAGCTTCCAGATCGGCAATGATATCACCGCAACAATAGCCGCGATCGGGTTTGCTACTGTCTCCATGCCCGCGCAAATCTGGGGCAAGAATGTGGTAGCGATCTCTTCGAGAAGCCCCTAGCGCGTCTACGTTCAGAAATTCTGCCAAACTCAGCCACACGGCACCACTATCAGCCAGACCGTGCAGTAAAAGTAGTGGCTCCTGCCCCTGATTCCACTCCAAATAGGAGAGATGCAGATGAGGCAGATTTAGGATGTGGCGATGAGCCTCGATTTGAGCCAATAATTTCGATGGGGACATAGAGGCAACCAAAGACTACAGCTATTTAACCATGCTGCGATCGCTTGTTTAGCAATACAATCACATTACAGGTAGATCTGAAATTGGTGTCTACTAACTTTGAGGTAAGGTCACTGTGTTCAAGTCAGTGTCAATACAAACAAAAATAAGGTACGTTTTGGTTCTCCTCAGACAGCAATTCTGCTCTTGAAAGCTTGCGTTGAGTCTTGCGATCGCTCTAACCGACAAGAAAGATCGGCGATCGCGCTTGACTAAGTCTGCGTCAAAGCGAATCGTACATTAGTAATAAATTCCACAGCATGTCTTAGCGACTTTCTGCTTTCTCTCGATGGGTAGTAGAGTAAGTAGTTGTTGCGGATTAACGGTCGCGATCGCCGGACTCAGACCACTTCGGCCACTAGCTACTATACTCCAAAGTTCCGGTGCATTGAGGTTGTTATGCATCGTCATCGCTAACCACAACATCAATATCGAAATGAAGCACATCTTCGCGTGCCCCAAACTTCGTGTAGAGTGCGATCGCAGGGTCATCCCCGATGTCTGCCTGTACGAAAATAACATAGGCTGCTCGCGCTACAGCGATCTTCCTTAATTCTTGGATTAATGCAGTGGCAATGCCTTCGCGTCGATGCGCTGCTGCTACAGCCAGATCGTAAATATAGATTTCACTTCGCTCCTGCTCAAACTTTTGAAGTTCGTAAGCGGCGATTCCTCCGACTACTGATCCATTTTTTAACGCTGCAAGCGCGATGAAATAATCACTGCTTAGCAAACGCTTGAGATAAGCAGTGCTTGGGCGAGAAGAGCTATAAGTATCAACTTCGTCGAAAGCCTCACCGAAGGTAGCCAACATCCCCTCCATAAGTGTCAGGTCGTTGGCGGAAAGCTGACGAATGCTAATTGGATTGGAGGATGACATTTTCTACCTATTAGTTGGAGCGACATAGAAAAGTATTGGGTAACTACGAATAGCGATTAAAATGATCGGAATTAGTCGCCTTGAACTTACAACTAGAGCGTTATTTTGTTCGCTTCACTTCAGTATTATGAATCACCTTGGTGTTTTACAAAAGGTACCAAATGCATCATAAAATCGCGCTTTCCTATTGGCGCTTCTGCCATACGCAGGATGTTGTAAGCCGTCGTCATATGGAAATAAAAATTTGGCATCAAAAAATCATCTACGTATGAGAATCCAGATAATTCTGCGTATAACCCTTGCCCAAGATCGATTCGCTTGATCTCTGAAAGCTTAGCATCAGGAACATTGATAGTTGTCAGCAGTTCCTGAGTGGATGAAATATGACCACGAGCCTCAGCTAAAGATGCTACGTCAGGATTCAGGTTGTTCTCCGACTGTCCTAAGCACCACAATGCGAAGTTGCGAGGCTGATGCAAGTAAATACAATTTGTGTGCCAAAAGGCAACATATCGGGTGCTATGCGGCACTGCAATAGAGACTCCACATCGTCTGCGAAATGACTCTCCGCTACCTTTAAGAGATGGCTCAATGTATCTAGCCTAGAACTGAAGATATTTTGGAGCGCTACGATCTTCTGACTTTCCATAGGATTTCTAGGAGTACAAGTTTTGAGGCAGAACTAGTGTTTATACAGAAACTTTTTGGGTAACTCACCATATTGGGGTAATTATACAGAAACTTTTTGGGTAATACCCCTATTTTAGGAAGTTTTACAGATTTTTTATGGGTAACTGTGCTTAATCTTTCCGGCTGGAAAGATACTGAAAGTCTGTGTTAGCTTGCGAGGCGGATTCAGTCGCTCCCAATTGCCCAGACCTATCTGCATAATTTGGTAAACGGAAGCAGCTTGGTGTTGTTATAACCAACCCAGAATTGCTAAGTGTAATATAGCGATCGCTCCTAACTTAACATGACTATCACTGCTATAGATTTACCGATGGAAGCGATCGCAAAATTGGGCGATCGCTGGCAAGTCATCGAGTTTGCCCTGTTTGGTTCCGTCTTGAATGAGCGCGCGCGCGGTAACAATTTTACAAACTGACTTGCAACAGTCTAAGAGGCAAAGGCAAATGAACGATGATACTAAAATGCGGGAAATGACCGAGAAAATGCTGGCAACATCAACGATTGACGACCCAACAGCAACTCGGATGCTCTTGCAGGAAATGGAGTCGAGCTTGCCGATTGCCGCCCGCATCACTGCACGAGGAGCGGAAAGCTTGAAAGCACAGGGGCATGACGATGTAGATGCCGATCGCATAGTTCAGATCGAGAAAATTTTCTATATGGGGGATGTGGGTGGTATTCTCTGCGCGCTATCTGTTGAGAAAAAAGATGCTGATGACAAACCCAATCAGGTAGTAATTTCGATTACGCACCTGCAAGTTGACTCCAAGCATCCTCTAGCTCCTAAAATACGGGAATATCAGAAAAAACGCACTATACGCATAGCTCTATTCGACAAGCTGCAAGGGCGTCCTCCCGGGAAGGGAAAAAAGAAGAAAAGGGGGTTCTCAACTTAACAATATTGTCCGATAAAATCTCTGCATGTTCCCCCAAGTTGCGATCGATGAGAAAATTCATGCTTCTAGTTCGTGTCTAGCTTTCTGCGCTTGGAGCTTTGCCCACAGAGCCTCTTGACCGGGTTTGGGTGTCATCGCCGCAACATGGTCAAAGTGTTCTCGATTCTGCTCTTCCCAATACTGTCGATTTTCCTCAGCCTGCTTCAGCACAAATTGATACTCTGCCTCAACTTCAGCGCGATTTATCTCAATGAAGGATAAAGCAGCGGTCATCTGATCCTCGGTTAAATCAAATAGGGAGCGGATAAACTTCGGGGGGTACTGTGCCTTTACATAGTCCATCACATCATAGAGAGTAATGCGCGTACCAGCAATTGTTAGTCCACGCTCTGTACGAATAATGGATGAATGCTTGTTGGATACTGAAGTCATACCCATAACCTCTGAAGTCGTCTAGGTAACAAAACTATCATACCTCGCCAATCCGTGAGGATTTAGCCTTGCTTTAGGTAGTGGGGATAGCAATCGTTGCGTGGATAGTGTATGGCATGATCGTCTAAACCCAAAAGCTTTGGAAAAGATCATGGCATCGTCTCATCAACCAATCTGGGCATTACCCATTGAAGAGGTCTACGAGTCACTCGGCAGCGCTGCCGATGGCTTATCAGCTGATGAAGCCCAAGAAAGATTTGCCCAATTCGGGGCAAACGAGCTGCCCGAACCCGTTCATCGCGCTCTATGGCTGCGTTTTGCCGACCAACTCACCCATTTCATGGCTTTGCTGCTATGGGTGGCAGGCATTTTAGCGTTTATTTCGCGCACGCCCGAACTCGGCTGGGCGATCTGGGCGGTGATCTGGATTAACGCCATCTTTAGCTTTTGGCAAGAGTTTCAAGCGGAAAAAGCTTTATCTGCATTAAAAAAAGTCTTGCCGATGCAGGTGAAAGTGTATCGCGATCGCGAACTCAAGCAGATCCCCGCACGGGAGTTGGTACGTGGCGATGTCATGCAACTGGAAGAAGGCGATCGCATTTCCGCCGACGCGCGTCTGGTGTCCGCCGAGAGTCTGTATCTTGATGTGTCGGTGATGACGGGCGAATCTCTGCCCGTGGCGCGGAGTGCTTACCCGGTGCGTCTGCGTGAGGCCGTGCCAATTCGGGGTGGTCAAACCTTGCTGCGACCAGGAGAGCAGCCCTTGCAAGAAAAGGTGAATCCGTCGGAAATTGCCAATCTGGTGTTAGCAGGATCGACCGTAGCGGCGGGACGTGCCGTTGCCGTAGTTTATGCTACGGGTGCCCAGACCGAGTTCGGGCAGGTCGCCCATTTGACCACAGTGGTGAAGCGCGAACCTAGCACGTTGGAAGTCCAGGTTGCCCGCATCGTGCGGTTGATCACTGCGATCGCCGTTAGCATGGGAATTATTGTCTTTTTGCTGGCCTATTTCCTGGTGGGCATAGAAGTAAAAGAAAGCTTCATTTTTGCGATCGGGATTATCGTGGCACTGGTGCCAGAAGGATTATTACCGACTGTAACCTTGACTTTAGCGATCGGAGTGAGACGGATGGCACGGCGGAATGCTCTGGTGCGACGGCTCTCATCCGTGGAAACCCTGAGCGCTACCACCGTGATTTGCACGGATAAGACTGGCACATTAACGAAAAATGAAATGACGGTGCGCTATCTCTGGTTACCCCAGGAACGTCCATCCGATGCTTCTGTTCCAAACATACCGATCGAGGTTACGGGGGCAGGCTACGATCCCACGGTGGGCAAGGTGAATTTGCCGTCAGATGCCGCCTTAGCATGGAAAGCGAATCTATTACTGATCGGGTCTGCCCTTTGTTCTAACGCCCGATTGGTTCACCTCACGGCTCCTAGTCGTTGGCAAGAAATCGGCGATCCGACGGAAGCCGCATTGCTCGTAGCCGCCGCCAAAGTGGGACTCAATTTGGAACACCTCCAGCATCAGTTGCCGCGCAAGCGCGAAATTCCGTTTGACTCCCGCCGCCGCATGATGACGGTGGTGCTGAATTGGCAGGCTGCGGAGGTATGGCCAGATGAATTACCCAATCTAGCCTTCACTAAAGGTGCCCCCTTAGAAGTATTGAAGCACTGCCATAGGATTCTGCGCGATGGTGCCGTGCAGGAGTTAACCCATGCTGATTGGGATGATGCCGTACAGGCGAATGACGATTTGGCAAGACAGGGATTTCGCGTCTTGGGATTGGCGGCGCGCAGGGGTAGCCAGGAGTTGCTCGATCTCAAGGCACAGGATCTGGAGCAAAATCTAATTTTTATTGGTCTGATAGCGATGTTCGATCCGCCCCGCCCTGAGGTGAGAGATGCGATCGCTAAATGTCATGAAGCTGGGATCAAAGTCACCATGGTAACCGGCGATTATGGACTCACGGCTGAAGCGATCGCGCGGAATATCGGTCTCGTCAGCGAACGGGTGCGCGTGGTTACGGGTGAAGGCATGGGACATCTCTCCGACGCGCAACTACGACAGATTGTGAAATATCGCTTTGGCCTGGTGTTTGCCCGCATGTCACCCGAGCACAAACTGCGATTGGTGCAAGCTTACAAAGACATCGGTGAAATCGTCGCAGTCACGGGCGATGGTGTGAACGACGCGCCCGCATTACGAGCGGCGAATATCGGCATTGCCATGGGACAGAACGGCACAGATGTGGCGCGAGAAGCGGCAGATATTGTTCTGACCGATGACAACTTTGCCACGATTGTGGTGGCGATCGAGCAAGGGCGATCGGTGTATCAGAATATTCGCAAGTTTATGACCTATATTTTGGCATCCAATGTTGCCGAACTCGTGCCATTCCTCGCCATGGTTGCGCTCAAAATCCCCCCGGCACTGATCGTGATGCAAATTCTGATCGTGGATTTGGGAACCGATATTTTGCCCGCACTCGCACTGGGAGCCGAGCGTGCCGAAGCAGGTACGATGCAGTTGCCACCGCGTGCCAAATCGAAACCACTTCTCGATCGCTCTTTGCTTCTACGTGCTTACTGTTTCTTAGGCTTGATTGAGGCCACCTTGGGGATGATCGGCTTCTTCCTGGTTTGGCACAGCTATGGTTACGACTTTGCCGCATTGCAGGCGATCGCGCCATCAATTCTCTCTCGCACCGCCGATCCAACCATAACCTTCATCTACGCTCAAGCCACCACAATGACTTTGGCGATTATCGTTGCCTGTCAGGATGGGAATGTTTTTGCTTGTCGCTCGGAACGGACTTCTATCTTTCGCTTAGGATTCTTTTCCAATCCTTTCATCTGGCTGGGAATTGCTACAGAATGGATATTGATTATATCCATCATTGAAATTGCTCCCCTGCGGCAGGTTTTCTCTACCTCACCACTAACACCTTGGCAATGGTTATTGTTGCTCCTCTGTCCACCAATTCTACTGGGTGCAGAAGAACTCCGCAAAGCTCGACTCCGTAAACGTCGGCGGGGTAGCCATGCTTCTTGATCGGGACTTTCTGCAGTCGTTATGAGAATTGCCACTGCGATCGCTACTCTGTTGGCATCTAGAATGACTATGGGTAAGATAAGGTATTAGTGCCCTGATGTTCTTTAACTCGAAGCTATGCCAGTTGAAACCAATGCCGCAGCCTTCTCTTCCACCCGGAATGAATTTTTGTGGGGTGTAGCCACCTCCGGATACCAGAGTGAAGGCGGTTACAATGCGCCGGGACAACCCCAAAACAACTGGGCGTTATGCGAAACCCAGGGCAGGGTGATGCAGACGGGCAAGACCTCGGAGTTTTGGACGCGCTACGACGAAGACTTTCAGGCCTGTCAACAGATGGGTTTAAATGCCTTTCGCTTGGGCTTGGAATGGGCGCGCATTCAACCCTCCACCCAGACTCAGCCAGGAGATGCCCCAGCGTTTGATTTAGAAGCGCTGGATGCCTATAGCGATCGCCTCGCCGCCTGCCGTAGTCATGGGTTAGAACCCGTCGTGACCCTGCACCATTTCACCCATCCCGCCTGGCTAGGTGTCGATGCCTGGTTGCAAGATGCTACGGTCGATCTCTTTGTCGAATACGTGCGCACTACTGTCACTCACATCAATCGTCGTCTGACAGAGCATCACCAGATGTCCCCGATTCGCTGGTATATCACGATCAACGAACCCAATATTCTGGTCTCTAACACCTATCTCAGTCGGCAATTTCCGGCTGGATCTATGGCTGGGTTAGGGGCAATCTTACCAGCATACAATCACCTACTGGCTGCCCACATTCGCGCGTACAATTGCATCCACGATATCTATCTAGCAGAGGGTTGGTCAACGCCCCAGGTTTCGCTCAATACCTATTGCAGCGATCTCTACTGGGCGGAAAAGGTGATTTGGGATCTGCTGGGCTTACGCGAACATCAAGTCAAGCCCTCGGAACTGTGCGACTATATTTACAACAAAGCGCAGCAACTGGAAGCGCATCTGCTGGCGGTAAATCTCCCTTTTCAGCGGAATTTGCCGTATCAATTCGGACGAATAGTGCATGCGATCGCCAATTGGCTGGGGCATCGCAATTTTGACGCACAGCACTTCGACTTCTTCCTGCGCGAACTGGCAGCTTCACCCCGTGCCAAAGTCTTTGATTATGTCGCCATTGACTACTACGATCCCTTTCTGGCACACATTTTTCGTCTGCCTGCTTTCTCCGATTTTGAATTTGCCACAAAGGGACTGCGGGCTTGGTTGATGAGTGGCATCACCAGCAAATGGTGGGACTGGCGGTCTTTACCAGAAGGACTGCACTTTTTCTGCAAGTTCTATGCCCAAGAGTTGGGTAACCGTCCGATCCTGATTGCCGAAAATGGTATGGCGCTGCGCCGCAAGATCGACAACAGTCATGCCAAATCTCGCCCCGACCAAATCCGCCGCAGTGAGTTTCTAGAAGCGCACGTCGGGCAAGTGAATCGGTTGCTGGAAGAAGGCGTACCCATGGCGGGCTATCTGCATTGGTCGCTGATGGATAATTACGAGTGGGGCACCTATACCCCCCGCTTCGGACTATTCTCGGTTGATTTTGCTGTTGGTAGCGATCGCCTGGCAGAAGATCACTTGGGCGATCGCCCCTCAGAAACCTATGCTCGGTTGATTAAGGAATCACGCGATCGTCTCGGCTACCCTGTTGACGGCACATTGCCATCCCAAAGTTTTGGGAAAGGCGAGGGTTGATTTCCCTCATCCTTGCAAATCCGCCAAGATCCGCTCGGCAATCTCTAGCGCTGCACGGGGTTGACCGACAATGCGGGCGCGATCGCGCATGAATGTCAGTTGCTCGGGTTGACTGAGGAGAGTGTCTACCGCCGATGACACAGCTTCCGGTAACCGGAGTTGAATTCCAGCACCGGACGCTGCCACCATATCTGCATTCCATTCTTCTTGACCCGGGAAGGGATCGATAATCACCATCGGTGTCCCCCTTGCCATCACCTCACTAACAAGCAGTCCGCCTGCTTTTGAAATCACCAAGTCACTTGCTGCCACCAGATCGTCGACAAAATCGATCATCCCCAACTTCCGCAGTTTTATCTGGGAGCCATCCGTCAGATCTGCCAGTGCCTCGATTAAGGATTCGTTACGTCCTGCCACAACGACTAGCGTGCCGGGTTGCGATCGCTCCAGCAGATTAGTCACCATCACATGCACCCGTTGCGGATGCAATCCACCGCCAAATAAAGTCACCAAGGGGGTATCCGTCGGCAGGTCGTGCCGCAAACGCATCTCCTGCATCGACTTGAGTTCAGAGATCTCCAATTTGACTGGAATTCCGGTAACTTGTATGCGTAAGGGTTCCACCCCCCGTTGAATCAAGACATTTGCTGAAAGCTCTGTCGGTACAAAATAACGGGTGATGCCGGGGTTGATCCAGGTGCTGTGGGCAATGACATCGGTAATCACCACATAGTGTGGCTTGGATAACTTGCCTTCTCGTTCCAATAATTGCAAAAAACGACTGGGAATTTGCTGGACGCAAATGATCGCATCGGGGTTCGTTTCCTTGACCATCTGTTCCAGCTTGCGGAAGAATGGACGCTCAATTTGGGCAAATAGCAGATTGCTACTGAGGGAGTCCTCTGGATCTTCAACATCACTGCCCTCATAAATCATGCGATAGAGTTGGGGACTCTTCTCACTGAGCTGTTTGTAAAGACGGGTGATGGTTTCTCGCAGAATCGGGCTGGCGTAGTCGAACGCATCTTCGATTTGGACTTCGACATCTGGGTAATGGGCAAAGGCTTCGCCTAACGCTTTTGCCGCACTGCTGTGTCCGTCACCCAAGGGAACGTACAGGATAAGAATTCGTGGCATAAGCAAGCTAGCACTATACTGAATCTATTCATCCTAACTAATTAAGGCAAGTGTTCTCTTAACGTATCAGGTGAACTTGTTTTGGGTAGTGCTTAGTTTTTGTTTTTGTTTGGGTATACTCCGATCAAATCCGATTGTGGATTTTAATTATAGTTTTGGTAAAGTAAATGAGATTATTAGGCTTAGTTGTCAGTATGGCAGCAGTTTTGTACCTGGTTACATCTGCAATCGGTAAACAGAGCCAAAACAGTGCATCAGACAAAAATTTACTAGATCGGCCTGCGGAAGTTAAAAGTCAGATCAATAAGGCATTGGAAACAACGGAAAAAGCGCGTCAAGATGCCCTAAATCAATCCACTAGCACCAGTAACTAGCCTGCCTACTCCTGGTAGTCGTGAAGTTGATATGCAACCCGCGATAATTCCATCCAGGGGGAGCTGACTTGCTATATTAGAAGACGAAACATTCAACAAATGATGCTGCGGTAGATATGTCTCAAGCTCAACAGCAGGTCGCGATCGCAGTAATTCAAGCTGCTCTTAGTGCTGATGTGGCAACCAACGTCGCCAAAATTACTGATTTGGTAATTAAAGCCGCCCAGCAGGGAGCGCAAGTGATTCTGCCGCCGGAACTCTTTGAAGGGCCATACTTTTGTCGCGAGGAAAGAGATACCTTTTTTGAGTGGGCGCAACCGATCGCAAATCATCCGACAATTACGCACTTCCAATCGCTGGCTCAGAAACTCAATGTTGCAATCCCCGTATCATTTTTTGAACGGGCTGGGCAGGCGTACTATAACAGCTTGGCAATGGTGGACGCGGGGGGCGCATTGCTGGGTGTATATCGTAAGAGCCATATTCCTGATGGCCCTGGCTATGAAGAGAAATTCTACTTCCGACCTGGAAATACGGGTTTCAAGGTGTGGTCAACTGCCTTTGGTAAGCTTGGTGTAGGAATTTGTTGGGATCAGTGGTTTCCTGAATGCGCCAGAGCCATGATGCTTATGGGTGCAGATATCCTGATGTATCCCACAGCAATTGGGACAGAGCCACTAGAGCCAGAGCTATTCACCAAAGATCCCTGGCAACGTGCCATGATTGGCCATGCCGTCAGTAATGTTGTACCTGTAGCTGCTGCTAATCGCATTGGGGTAGAAGGCGATCAGACTTTTTATGGGCACTCATTCATTGCTAACCATCGCGGCGATATCGTAGCCGAGTTGGACGATCACCAAGAGGGCGCGATCCTGGCTAGCTTCGATCTAGCTGCCATTCGCCGCAATCGTGCTGCATTTGGTTTTTTCCGCGATCGCCGCCCCGAGTTATACGATGTCCTCACCACGTCTGATGGAGAAATGTAAGCACAGCTTACTTACGGCTACTTAACCGCCGGCTGGCTGTTGGCTTTACTAAAACTGTAATTTGCTCTAAAGGCATCGATCGCACCGCTTGGGTATAGCTATTTACCTGATAGACAGTTGAAGAATTTAGCTCCAGTGCTGTTAACCAGCCACTCTTAGGGTGATATGCACCTGTATCTATATCTAGCCAACCTATACCTTGCACTAATTGACCAGGCTGAACACCAGGAAAGACGAATGTAATTGTGTGACCGGTAATGATCACCTTTTCGTTAAAGTAGGGCTCGGTGATGCGATGGAAAGGCTCGCGAATCCAACAAAATTCCATCTCTCCCTGCTTGTCGATTGGCAAACTGGGGTTTACACCAGCGTGGACAAGCCAGACATCACCAAGGTCAGCGTATAGAGGTAACTGACTCATCCAGTCTAAATGCTCGTCTGGAATCAGTTCCCCTCCATAGCTTTCTAATGTTTTAGAACCACCATTGGTAAGCCATCCCTGCCAAGCAAGCGGCGCATCAATTGTTGTGAAAGCCTCCAGGCACATTTGTTCGTGGTTGCCACATAGGCAAATATGACCACTACGCATTACCCAGTCAACAACCTGAGCGCTTTGGGGGCCGCGATCGATAAGGTCGCCCAAGAAAAATAGTTGATCGGCCTCTTTTAGCTTAAGCCGATCTATCAGCATCATTAATGCCTTAAACTGACCGTGTACGTCACCAATTACAAATCGCCTCAAGGATACCCAACCCCAATTTTAATATTGGAAATTTTAGAGATACAGAACACTTACGAAACTAATGGTTATTTATTTATACCCATTTTTTACGTTCTTATCACCATTGTATCCGGCATAACTCCAATTTCCCTAACTGTAGGCAAAATATGCTAGGAAAAGAGCGCTTGATCGTTCTACAAATTTAACCGAGTCGGTATTACTTACTTTATGCGGAATGGTTTTCTCAATCTTAATAAACCGCCTGGAATTACTGCTCATGACTGCGTTAGTCGTACGCGTAAGCTTTTGGGTCAAAAGCGTGTAGGACATAGTGGTACGCTCGATCCAGCCGCCGTGGGTGTACTGCCAATTGCGTTGGGGCACGCTACTCGGTTAATCCGCTTTCTATCTAGGGGGAAGACATACCAAGCGACGGTAAGATTTGGGCTCAGAACTACAACTGATGACCTGGATGGTGAAATTATTGCAGCTCAGCCCTGCGTGCATCTAGCGATCGCCGAGATTGAAGCCTTACTGCCTCTGTTTTTGGGGACAATTCAGCAGATACCGCCAGCTTATAGCGCGATTCAGGTGCAGGGAGTGCGCCTCTACGAGCTAGCCCGTGCGGGTAAAGCGGTAGAAGTACCGATTCGCACCGTAGAAGTAAAAGAGATTGCCGTGCTAGATTGGCGGCCTGGGGAATTCCCGGAACTGGACTTAAAGATTGCCTGCGGTACAGGTACATATATCAGGGCGATCGCCCGCGATTTGGGCGACAAACTCGGTTGCGGTGCGACATTAGCACATCTAGAGCGCACTTACAGTAATGGTTTCGATCTTGCCAACAGTCTTACTTTCGAGGCGATCGCGGAGCAACTCCAACAATCTAGCTTGGTTCTAGTCTCACCTGAGATTGCCTTAGCCCATCTGCCAGAGGCAAGTCTTGACCTAGAGATCGCTAAGCGATGGTGTAACGGGCAAAAGATTACAATGAATGATACGGTAAACAATACGGAATTATCGGGTCAGCAAAATTATTTGCGCGTATGTGACAATACCAATACTTTTCTCGGTATTGCCGAACTTAAAGACCAAATCCTAGTGCCAACGGTAGTACTACCGCGTGAAACCAGTACATTGCAAACCTAACTATGACCGCATCTTCAGAACAAAATCGCATAGAAGTAAGACTAAATCGCATTGACGACCAACTTTCCGATCTGGCTAGATTTGCGCTTGAATCTGCTCAACGTGAAGAAAGATCCAGGATTGAATTCAGAAGGGATATAGCAGAGTTCAAAGACGGCATGACTGAGTTCAAAGACGGCATGACCGAGTTAAAGGAAGGTATGACCGAGCTAAAGGAAGGCATGACCGAGTTAAAGGAGGGCATGACCGAGTTAAAGGAAGGCATGACCGAGTTAAAGGAAGGCATGGCTGAATATAGAGCTAGCCTTGAAGTCACAAATGTCAGATTAGACCGGATCGAAGCTAACACTGAGCGGCAGACTGACAATATTGACCGCTTGGTGCGCATAGTAGAAATATTGTTGCCAGATCGACAAAGTTCGTAACTGAATGACTTTAGCTAATAATTGAAAAAGCAAGACTCATACATTCTATAAATTTAAGTATGACTACAAAATACGGCGAAGAGGCGATCGCTTCAGTAAACCTCACGACATTTCCTAACCCCCGTCCTGGGCGTAACTACGACGTACGCATTACTTTACCGGAATTTACCTGCAAGTGTCCTTTTTCAGGCTATCCAGACTTTGGCACCATCCGCATTAGCTACGTACCGAATGAGGTGTTGGTGGAGTTGAAGGCAATCAAGCTGTATATCAATAGCTACCGCGATCGCTACATTTCCCATGAGGAATCAGTGAATCAAATCCTGGATGACTTTATTGCGGCTGCCAATCCTCTGCGCGTCAAGATCGAGGGAGACTTCAATCCGCGTGGCAACGTGCATACCGTAGTGGAAGTGAATTACGAAAAGCCCATAGAGTAATTGTAATTGAGTAGCTGGCGATCGCTTTGCTCTGGTTTTAGAATAGATAGATTTGGGAATAGTAATTCTGCATTCTGGAAATCTTTGACGTTATTAGTGGCAATGATTTGAGCATTCCCAGCTACGGCTAATTCAATTAAGTGGTTATCTGCTTCATCTTTTAAATTTGGTCGCTATAGATAGTAAATATGTATCCATTGTATTGTGTTGATCGTGGTGTTCCCTCTAAAACCTCTTAGGGCTGCACTAAATGATAGGCAACCGTTCAAAGTATTTTGACAGGTTGCTAGTCAACAGCGCAATAGAAGTCCGTGCTACATCTTGCAGGAGAGCAATTAAATGTATCGGGAATGAACGCGCGATCGCTTAGAGCTTGATAAATGACGGGAGGGGCAAAGAGGAGAGCAGTCACCGTAGTAATTTGGCGGACTCACGACTGTGTTAATTTGTTGCTCTAAGAGCTTGCCTCTATCACAATCGGCGAGAGCATAACTCATCCCAACTCCCGAAAATTGATCGATTACGATTGATAATGAGGCAAAGGTTGCTAGTGGTGGGCGATCGGGAACGCTATGTTGTTCAGACATTCTTTTGTTGAATCAACCGCTATTAAAAAATGGAGCTCATAGATGAAAACGATATTAATCACTGGCGCGTCTTCTGGTATTGGCCGTGCAACTGTAATGCGATTTCAAGCCGAAGGCTGGTAATGTTGCCGCTACGATGCGAAATCCAGAAAAAGAAATAGAGTTGCAAAAGCTTAGTAATGTTGCTGTATTCCCGCTTGATGTTACTAACCAGGCAAGTATCAATGCAGCCGTTGCGTCAACGCTCGACAAATTTGGAGGACTCGATGTTCTGCTCAACAACGCTGGGTACGGATTGGCTGGGCCACTCGAAGCGGTAGATGCAGCCCAACTCGAACGCCAATTCGCAACAAATGTATACGGCCCGGTTTACACAATTCAAGCCTGTCTTCCCCATTTCCGCGCACAGGGTTCCGGTTTGGCGATCAACGTGTCATCTATTGGTGGTCGTCTTGCCTTGCCATTCAATTCGCTATACCACGGAACGAAGTTCGCGATCGAAGGAATTTCGGAGTCCTTAGCACTTGAACTTGCGCCCCACGGTATCCGAGTAAAAATCATAGAGCCTGGTGGTGTCAAGACTGATTTTGCAGGACGATCGCTTGAGTTAATGCAAAAGGCTGGACTCCACGCTTACGATGCATCTATGCAAAGTGTAATGGCTGTCTTTAGTTCTGCCGATCGCGCCAGTGCATACTCTGAAGCATCTGATATTGCTGATGTGATTTACACTGCAGCGACAGATGGTACAAATCGATTGCGATACCTTGCTGGCAAGGATGCTGAGGTGATGCTTGCCGAACGTGCTCGGATGTCCGACGAGGAGTATGCGCTGTGGGCTATTAATTCCTTCAATCTATAACCGTAGCCCACTTGCGATATAACACAGCGTTGTACCGGGGTGGTGGGCTATGCGCGATCTTGGCTTGAAAATAGTGCCTGCCGCCTAGTTAACCTGAGGTTAGCGAGCAGATCGTTCAACTATTCATAGAAGTAACGATCGCCTGGAAACCAGACTGAAGTAGCATCTTTGCTTGCTCATCGGCAGCAGCGCGATCGCTATAGGCTCCAGTTTGAATCACAGAGCGACCGTTGTATCTTGATGTAAAAGCATTCGGTACAATACGGCGCACGGCATCCTTGACCGCTGTAGATGTGACGGGAACGATCACACGGTAGCGTAGAGAAGCTCGATTATCTTGATTAGTGACGGGAGTGCCCGAATTAACCGGAGGGAGAGCAGTTACTGTTGTAATCGGTGGACTCACTACTGTGTTAATTTGTCGTTCTACGATCTTGCCTCTAGGACGGCTTGTGGACACGGGGGGTAAATCACGCTCAATTAAAATGGTGGTTGGAATATCCTCATTGGACACAGGAGAATTAGATACGGGAGAATTGGATACAGGAGATGGCCTAACTACAGAGGGTGTAGCGATCGCAGGTCTGGTGGTGCGCAGTGGGAGATTGGTGGTACGCGGTGGGAGACTGGTGGAATAAGCTGGAGCAATTACTTTAGGTTTAAGTGGTACTGTTGAACTAGCCACGCTAGGCGATCTTGAGACAAAGCTTGTGGCGATTGTATCAATGGGGCCGACAATTTTACTGCGATTTAAATCATTGCCAGCGGCGGCAAATGCCATACCAGAAATATTCTGAATATCTTTAACCTTATTATCGCGAATGCTATTACGGCCAGGGTCAGCCGCAGTACCAAGGTCTGGAGCAGGTTGGCCGTTGCGATCTTTGAGGATCGCAATACCATTACGGTTATTGTTAGTAATGGTATTGCTGCGCAGAATTGGGGTGGCTACATTGGAAATGATGATCCCATCCACATTGTTTTGGATGCGATTGTTAACGAGTGAGACCTGAGATTTTTGCCCAATTGATAAACCAAAACCCGTATTATCAAACGTGTTACCACGAATCTCACCTGAGCTAGTGCCGACCGCTGAGATGCCGCTACCTCTGTTTTTGGTAAAGAGACTATTCGCGATCGACACATTGGCATCTCCAGTCAGAAAAATACCATCATGGGTGGTGTTGCTGAAGGTATTGTTGGAGATCACTACATTGCGCTTTGACTCTACCCAGAGGGCATAGCCTCTAGGGTTGCTATTCGTGAGCGTAATACCATCAATTGTGGAGTCATTCTCTGCCAGCATGGCAATAGTTTGACTCGCAAAAGTTGGGCTGATGAATTTTCCCCCTCCAGAGATTGTCACGCCTTCCCCTCTGGTATTGCTGTTGCCTCGTAGCACAATGCCTGGCAATAACTTAATCGGAAATACTTCGCCATTTTCCGCATCATAGGTGCCAGGTGCCAATTGAATTATGGTGCCTGGCTGAGGATTAGTGCTTAATACTGCTGTAATTGTCCGGAATGGTTGTGCCTGTGTGCCTGCCCCCGTAATATCCGTACCATTCGGTGCGACAAAAATAATGGTCTCGCTTTGCTGCGCGATTAGTAAAGGTTTGTCGGTTATAGCTGGATTTTGTTGATTTAGATTTAATTGTGGCGCGATCGCTGGTGCAGCGTCGACTTCCTTTGCGCTGGCAGAGCAACCTAAAGCGATCGCCGACGCGAACATTAACCCCAATTGTCCCCAATGCTTGGCCATGATTTCTAGTTCCAGAAATTCGTGTGAGTATGCTACCAGAAAAATTAGATTATACAGATATAGTCAAGTGGACAGGGTAGATATATAGGATCTAAAAGCATTCCATCTACAAGTGAAAACCGCGATAAAATATGAGGAGCTTCTAATCGCGTTCACATCAACACAACAAATATGGTTCAGTATACGCTTGCTCAAAGTCCAGAAGTCGTGCTTACAGTGCCGGGTAAAGATTCGCCCAAAGCACGCGAAAAAGCCATGGCTCAGCTAGTTGAGCTGATGGATGCCGGCCAATTGTCAGCGGAGTTGGAGGATGGGTTTAGTCCACAGCAGTTTGTCGAAGTAAAAGAACTAGCAATGCCTGCTGTTAGTGAAGGAGAGGATGCAATTACCCAGGCTGTACAGGTATTGAATAATCTAGCAACCCTAAAGGTAAAGGTGCAGGAACTACGGTCTGAGGCGATGAAAGTGCGCGCCCAGGTAGATATTCTATTTACAGACGAACCAGTTAGCGAAGAGGAGATATCCAGCTTGCGGGAAGGGTTCAAAGTACTGAAAAACTTTGCATTATTCAACCTGCGCTATCAAGAGGCTAAATCTCAGGCGCATCAGGCTAGGGAAATCCTGGATCGGGCATTGCAATCGCCTGAACCATCTAAACCCGAACCATCTAAACCCGAGCCTCCTAAATCACAATCTGCCGAATCTGCCAAGAAGTAGTACTCAATTGCTGTTAGCTCCATGCTGTTAGACCCATGTGACTGCTGGGGCGTTACCCTCAAGGTAGCGTTCCCAAACCTTAAGGTACGCTTTTTCGATTTGTTCCACAAAAAAGGATGTGTTATATAAACGCTCCTTGACTCGTTGTGAAAGGCAGTCTTTTGCCTCTGCAAGAAGTTGGCGATCGCTGGCTAGATTAACCGCAATATCCTCGAATTCTTGTGGAGAATGGGCTACCAGTTTTTCTAAGCCAAGATGGGTTAATAGACTAGATGCCACGCGGGAAGCAAAATGTGTACCTTGAAGGGTTACCAGTGGGACATGTGCCCATAGGGCATCCGATGCAGTTGAATGGGCATTGCAAATAAAAGTATCAAGAAATACATCACATAGTTGATGTCGACTGAGATGTTCGCATTTTGGTAAGGGTGGTGTAAACATCAACCTTTCCGGTGCAATACCAAACCCAGAGGCTGCACTCCTTAAATTATCGGTTGTGGATGGGTTATAGTCGAGCAACCAGAGAACGGCATCGGGTACCCGCTTGAGAATCTTCATCCAAGAGCTAAAAGTCTGTTGATCGATTTTGTAAGAAACATTAAAGCAGCAATAGACAAAGGCATTGTCTGGCAAGCCAAACTGTTTGCGAGTTAAACGCTTGTGAGAACCTTTTTGCTCAATATTGTTGACCTGGTAACACATGGGCATATAGATGATTTTCTCACTGTAATACTTTTGCTGATCGGCAGGGATGACTATTTGATCGGCAATTAGATAATCAAAAAAGTCTGCACCCGTTGTTCCAGGAAATCCCAAATATGTGATTTGGAGAGGAGCTGGTCTTAGGGCAAACACATCCATGCGATTCCCAGCTAGATATCCATCAAAGTCAACCAGAATGTCGATCTTATCTTGATGAATCCGTTGCGCGATATCCTTGGTGCTATAGCGGTTTTCACTTTAGAACAAGCAGGCAATGTGGTGATACAGCTCGCCACTAAAAGGTTTTGCCTATACTGTAGTCATTTGAAAAACGCTATAAGAGCAGAAACATCGTAGAAAACATCTACTGTCTCCTTGATTTGCTTGCGGTACATGCTTCGATCGCTCGGACTGAGGGCATAGGCATGAATCTTAAAGCGATCGCGATCGTGAAATTTAAAAAAGCTGGCGATCATCCGTCCGGTTGGGTGATCTTGAAACCCTGTGGAAACATAGCCAATATTAAGCTTAGCGTCTTCCTGGTGCCGATTGTGTTCAAATACTAATTGCAACTGTTGGACTGACTGCTGTCTTTCGCGGGCATGGGCGCGGGCGATCGCCAGATTTAATTGTGCATCTGGAGAAGAAACCACCGCAATAAATGGTCTTAGAGCTGGGGTTTGGCCAGCTTTGATTGATGTCAGACTATTTTTACAGACCTTTGCAAAAAACTGTGCCTGGGTATCCCACTTGCAAAGTCGTTGAGAGATATAAGCAAGACCCGCTTGCAAATTTATATGATTGGGGTCGAGTTTTAAGCCCCTTTGGGAGATGTCGAAAGCCGTAGCTAATTCGTTTTTGTAACGGTATGCTTCAGCCAGCAAACTGTAAGAGCGTGCAAGTGGGTTCAGGACAACGGCTTTTTCGAGATGCGCGATCGCCTTGTCCCATTCCTGCCTTTGTAGCAGCATGTTACCCATATTATGATGAGCAACTGCAATGGGCAATTCAAAGATCCCAAACATATCTTCATAACTTTGTTGGGCAGCCATATAGTCTCTTTCTGCGTTTAGAATTTGCCCTAATTCTAAGTAGCCATATATCAACTCGGGGTTCAAGTAAAGAGCTTTACGTAGGAATTCTTTAGCAGTTGTTGGCTGCCCAAGGTGATGCAAACACATGCCTAGCAAACACAGCGCCGGTGGAAAATCTGGATGCCGCATTAACAGTTGATTAAGTATCCATTCACAATACTTATAATCACCAAGATTATAGATATTTGAAATGTCTTTTATGGCTGTAAATGGTTGGCTAAGGTTAATTTCAATAGCAGACATAGTTATGAATTTCTAGAAGGTGATTTCGATCGCAAGGCACGATCGAAATACAATCTAAGATTAAACCTAGCAATTGTTAACTATCTACACAACCACTGCCAGCAGGATCGTGTATTTATTATTTGGCTGCTGACATTTGCTGCGGAGAAATAAAATGTTTTTGCCAATTTGGATTGTGTACTCAAGACCCCTAACAATACTGTTAATTCCTAAATCTAGAGAGAGCAAAGCATGTTGCAAATAGCTGCCCTTACCCCCGGAGTACTACCGCTATCTGACCCCGTTTATATTTTTTGTGTAGTATTGCTGATCATTGCGATCGCGCCACCACTTGCCAACCGCCTTAAAATGCCCCCTTTGGTGGTGCTAATTATTCTCGGCACCATTCTCGGCAAGAACGTTTTAGGTGTGCTAGATCGAGATGTGGTCGGCACTTCTAACATCGTATCGACTTTAGTGGATACAGGACAACTCCCCGTTGCCGCCAAGTCAGCCCTGCTCAAAACCCTGAATCAGCAGTCACTACTACAGGGATTAGAAAAGATTGGACTCCTCTACATCATGCTGTTGGCAGGCTTGCAGATGAACTTGCAGAATCTTCAACGCCTTGGTGTGCGATCGCTTGTTTTTGGCCTCCTTACTTTTGGTGTCCCCTTTAGCATTGGTGTTATCTCTGGTCAGTGGCTCACTGCTGGAGGTTTAGCCGCTGTCTTATTGGGCATTCTTTATTCGCCGCATACCCTGGTGTCATATCCAATCATGGCAAGGTATGGCATCGTCCAGAGAGAAGCTGTTGGGGTTGCCGTTGGTGGTTCAGTGATCACATCTATTCTCACCCTAGTTGGTCTGTCGATCGTGCAAGCCGTTAAAAGTGGCAATGTTGGGGCAACTTTATGGATAAATCTGCTGCTGCTATTTCCCCTACTAGTTTTTATATGCTTCTGGGGACTGCCTAAAATTGCGAGTCTTATCCTCGATCCTAAAGATGAAACCAACCTCAGCGGCCAATTTATCTTTGTGCTCAGTTGTTTGTTTATTATCGCTTCCGGCACGCTTTTGTTGAATATCGATTCCATTGTTGGCGCATTTATTGCGGGCTTGGCTCTAAATCGCTTGATCCCGTTTACCAGCCCCTTAATGAGGCAGATTGAATTTGTTGGCAATAGCCTATTCATCCCCGCTTTTATGATTGCAGTTGGTGTGCTGTGCAATCCCAGTATTTTCTTCACCCGCCCAGAGAACCTCGGCATTGCCCTGGCTGTAATCGCTGGTGCTGTGGGGGCCAAGTTCCTAGCTGCCGGAATTGCTGGCAAGGCTTTTAACTACTCATTCCCTGAGATTATGGTGATGTTTAGCCTCACCATGTCCAGAGCCGCCTTAGTTTTGGTAATAGCCCTATATGGCAAAAATGTGGAGCTAATTAATGATGGTATTTTTAACGCCATCATCGTTTACATTATCGTCACCTGTCTGGCCAGCCCTTTAATCGCTGATGCCTTTGGCAAACAGGTAGCGGCAAAGCAGGAATTAGAATTAGTCGAGCAGCAAGCTTTCTAGCAAATATGCACAGGAGCCTTAGTTCCGCATTGTGTTTTCCATGATTACGAACCTTTACAACTCAGAATGTTTCAGATAGCCCTCAATGTCTTTGGTACGCCGTTCGGTCAAATTTTTGATGCAACTAGAGTAAATTAGTGGAGCGATCGAGCCACCTTCATAACGACTTCTTTCAAACTCGCAGGATCGATCTCTAAACTGAATCCATGCCAGTTGTGCATCAACTAGCTTCACCTTACCTTTTTGATCTAGTCTGGCGATCAAGGTTTGATAGACCTGGTTGAGGTTGCGATCCGCAGATTTCGCAGCCTGTGAAGCGCACACATTCAAATCAGCCTGAGTGATAGCCTTAGTACAATTGACCTGTGATGTAATTCGACGATCTGGCTGCCCCCAAGCAACATGCGCCACTGGAATAACCATGACGGTCATGACGGTGGCGATCGCCACCACAGAAAAATAACTGTGTCGAATGGCCATATAGGTATGAGTAATAATTGAGTAGGAAAACTGATAACTAATAACTGCTCGGTACTAATTAAACTATGCGCTATCGCCGTTTTGGTAAAACAGAGATGATGTTGTCGGTGTTTTCCTTCGGCACCATGCGTTATTTGCAATCCGAGGCAAATGCTGTTGCTACTACCTTCAAAGCTATAGAACTTGGCATTAACCATATCGAAACTGCCAAGGGGTACGGCAAGAGCGAGCAATTTATCGGTGCAGCTTTCCGTGCCGGGTTGCACAAGCAGCGCGATCGCATCTATGTCACCACAAAAATCTCCCCTACTCAGGATGCCGACACAATGCGGCAATATATCGAGCAGTCCCTCCAGAAAATGAATTTAGACTACATCGATAACTTCGATCTGCATGGCATCAATACTTGGGAGCATCTGGAGATGGTGCGGCGACCCAACGGTTGTATGCAGGCCGTGCAAGAAGCGCTAGATCGTAAAATAATTCGCCATGTGGGCTTCTCCACCCATGCTCCTCTGGATGTAATCCTGGCGGCGATTAATACCGACTTGTTTGAGTCGATTAACCTGCACTACTACTACTTCAACCAGCACAATCAGCCAGCGGTGCAATTAGCGCACGAAAAAGATATGGGCGTGTTTATTATTTCGCCATCCGATAAAGGCGGTATGCTGTACACCCCCTCGGACAAGTTGCAGCAATTGTGCGATCCCTACACCCCTGTGCAGCTAAACGATCGCTTTTTGCTTGCCGACCCTCGCGTACATACGCTTAGTCTTGGTGCGGCCAATCCTCAGGAATTTGAGAGCCATCGCTTAGCTTGGGATCGTGATGGGCCACTATCAGATCTGGAGGTAGCCCTACTAGCCAAGCTGGATCGACAATATGAGGAATTAGGTAGCGATCGCTGTTCCCAATGCTTTAAGTGCTTACCTTGTCCTGAAAATATTAATATTCCTGAGGTATTAAGGCTGCGTAATATGACGATAGCCTTTGATATGCAAGAGTTTGGCAAATACCGCTATAAAATGTTTGAAAACGCGGGGGATTGGTTTCCAGGTAGCAAAGCTAATAAATGTAATGATTGTGGCGATTGTTTGCCCCGTTGTCCTGAGAAATTAGATATTCCCACGCTGTTGCGCGATACACATAAACGTTTATATACCCAAGAAGGCAAACGACTATGGGAATAAGTTGGCAAATGCAGCAAAAGTTAGGAGTAATCAGCGATCGGCAATTAGCCAAGAAATGGAGCGATCGCTTGGTACTAATAGCATGCCTACTGATTTTGCCTGTATTTACTTCTAATGCTAGTGTCGAGGCACAGGTTACATCACTTACCATTCCCCTAGAGCCAGTTCAGCCAAGCCTCTGGTGGGTTAGCGAACGAGTTGACGAAGGCTTAGTTGAAAGCCTCTCCATCGATGTTAATAATCGAGTCGTAAAAATTGTTGTCAATCCCAATGTTTGGGATCTAGCTGATTATGTAAAACGCTATTCTTTCCTGCAAAGATTGGGTAATGTTGCTTTTGAGCATGACTACGGCATTGTGCTACAAGATCGCAGGCAAAGAACTCTAGCTGAATATTTAGAAGAATCGGGCACATGGAGAATTGCACCCTCTAATTTAGGAGCGACACCATTTCGAGCTAATCTCAGCAATCCATTTGCTCCACGGCAATAAATGTTTGCCCACTAAAGTTGCCTGTTTTTTGTTAACTTGTTTGACCGCATATCAATGCCAAGATCGTGGGCTGAAGTTACGTGGTACCAGCGGAGGTTTATCAGTAAATGTCTGGGTTTAAAAATGTCATAGAAGACATAGTTGTGAAGATCGCGCAAGATCAAATAAATTTCTTGCGTGCCGATCTCAAGCAGCAAATCAACCTCAGCGAGGTTGCCGCCTACGCACTTAATCGCCTACCTCCCCTATATGTCACCACTCAATACGGCTGGGTGCATCAGCACAATCGCGCGCTCGACGAACTGAGTCTGAATATTTCTAACCACGTTCGGCGTGCGATTCAGACCTTACAAATTGGCGATCCACTGCACGACCATACGCCACTGCCAGAAGATGAACTGAGTAGTAGGGCAAGATCTCTTGTTATGTTGAGTAAACTATTAGAGAAAGAAAGCTTGCGTTGGCGGGATATACCCAGTGCCGTTTTTGCTGCTACGCATAAAGAAAAACAGGAGGAGCCGATCATTTATGACGAAACTCTGTTGCAAGAGAATATCAAGCACCTCAGTGTGGGAAAGCGGAATGCTGTGATGGGTGTCAAGGGTTACTTACACCGCTCTAAACAGCGCAGTGAGAAATTAAACATCCATAAGTTAAGCTGGTCAGACACTGTTAAAGCCGCAGATGGCTTGTTAATTGAGGACGAGGAATTAGGCTCTTATGTTTTAAGGGCTCGGCTTGGCTATAGCAATGTTTTAGAAAAATTGGTGGTTCTAGTAGCTCAACATTTGATGCGTGATGTACCGCCAGCAATCAGCAGTCAAATTGATATGTCAGAGATTGTTGCCTTTGCACTCAACCGCCTGCCGCCTATGTATGTTACTAGCGATCGCGGCTATAGATTATCCAGGCAGCGCGCTCAATCCGAACTCACTAAAGAAATTACAGTTCAAGTACGCCAGGCAATTCTCAAGGTAGGGCGATCGCCTAAACGCATGATGCCACCCCTGCCCCTAAAAAAGTTTGAGCAAGAACATGAAGAAGCTCTAGCTGAACTCCGGCAGATTTTGCAACGCCCCGACATAACCAGTCAAAATGTTGTTGAAATTGTAGAAGCTGCATTAGAGTCTGCAGCCAACTAACCTCTTCAGCTCTACCAACAACGCACTAAAATACTAGATGGTAGTTAGTATTAAAAATTTATGGTTCGGACTCTTAAAGCAATTGCTCCCCATGGCGGACAACTGATTAACCGCTTGGTATCAGAGCAACAGCGTCAAGAATTCCTCAGCAAAGCAGATTTCTTGCCTCGGGTGCAGCTAACCGAGCGATCGCTATCGGATCTAGAACTAATTGCTATCGGTGGCTTTAGTCCCCTCACAGGCTTCATGCATCAGGCAGACTACGAGTCAGTAGTTATAAATATGCGCTTAGCAAATGGACTGCCCTGGGCTATTCCAATTACTTTACCCGTCAGTGAAGCGATCGCTGAGCTACTGGAAGTTGGTAGCTTAGTTAGACTCGACGATCCCAATGGTATGTTCATCGGCATCTTAGAACTTAGTCAAAAATATACCTATGACAAAGTCAAAGAAGCAATACATGTTTACCGCACCAACGAAGACCGCCACCCAGGTGTCAAAGTAGTTTACGAACAAGGAAATACCTACTTAGCAGGCGATATCTGGCTACTCGAACGGCGTCGCCATCCCCAATTCCCCACCTACCAAATCGATCCCGCCGAATCCCGTGAATTATTTGCCGAGAAAGGTTGGCGCACAATAGTTGGTTTCCAGACCCGCAACCCCATTCATCGCGCCCACGAATACATTCAAAAATGTGCGCTTGAAATTGTCGATGGACTATTTCTGCACCCTCTGGTCGGTGCTACCAAGAGCGATGATGTTCCCGCTGATGTGAGAATGAGGTGTTATGAGATCATGCTCGAACACTACTACCCCCAAGATCGAGTGATTTTAGCGATTAATCCCGCTGCCATGCGCTATGCTGGCCCCCGAGAAGCCATATTTCACGCCATTCTCCGCAAAAATTATGGTTGTACGCATTTCATTGTTGGCCGCGATCATGCTGGTGTAGGTGATTACTACGGTACCTATGATGCTCAGTACATTTTTGATGAGTTTGAGCCTAGTGAATTAGGCATTATCCCGCTCATGTTCGAACATGCTTTCTACTGCACGCGCACTAAAGGCATGGCTACTAGCAAAACCAGTCCTAGTCTTCCAGAAGAGCGCATCCACCTATCAGGTACCAAAGTCCGAGAAATGCTACGCCGAGGTGAATGCCCACCACCTGAATTCTCTCGTCCTGAGGTTGCCGCCGAACTTGCCAAAGTCATGTACCAAATGGCTGTGGCAGAAACCCCAACCGAATTTCAAATCTAAAAATGTGGCATTTATTGCGCGATGTCTCTACCAAATTACACAATTCGGATCAGTAGCAGAGCGCAAAAAGTGAGCCTGCACGTATCCACACTAGGAGCGATCGAAGTTGTTGTCCCAGTGGGCTTCGATCACAGCAAAATACCAGATCTGATTTCCCGCAAACAGGGTTGGCTCAAATCAGCACTCGAAAAAGTTGCGCGTGTAAGATCGTTACCTAATCCAGCCGCCTTATCTAGTTGCCCAGAGCAGGTTTCCCTCTTAGCAATTGGTAAGACATGGCAAATTGAGTGCCAACCAACTCAAACACTCCAACTTAGCTGGCGCGATCGCGGCAATAACTGCATCCTCTTACAAGGCAATACCAAAAATATTAAGCTATGCCAGAAAGCTCTTCGTCTATGGCTAGCACGTGTTGCTCATCAATATTTAGTTCCATGGCTGCATGCCGTTAGTCGACATCACCAATTACCATTTCAAAAAGCTTCCGTGAGAGGCCAAAAAACTCTGTGGGCGAGTTGTTCACAGCATCATGCCATTAGCCTTAACTACAAACTTCTCTTCCTGCCAAGCCCACTAGTTGAGTATGTCTTCACTCACGAACTTTGTCATACAGTGCATCTCAACCACTCACCCAAATTTTGGAAATTGGTGGGCCAATACGAGACAAATTACAAACAACTAGACCAAGAACTTAGAACAGCATGGTCTTACGTACCAACTTGGGTTGAGGAATAACTAAAGCCTGATTGGCTCTTTACTGGCTTTAATAACCCTCAGTAGCGTCAAAAACATAGAAAGACTTCTGCCTTCAGCCACAGGAACGATAACAAAAACTAGATTAGAAGCCCTTTAGCAAAGGAACAAGGAGGCGTACAAAAGAAATATGTTGACAGTAGAGGGAAAGTATTGTTATAGTGGCTAAGCGCGAAAAACGCAACGGGACCAAGAAACTTAAATAGTCTGTAAGCCAAGAAGCCAAATAACCTCGTCATAGAAAGAAAATGACAA